>DATHTE010000144.1:0-23347 GCA_035463475.1 Vicinamibacterales bacterium | reverse complement strand
GCCAGAACGCCGGCCGAACCGAGGACCAGGATTCCGACGAGGAGACGACGGGCTTGCGTGGCAATCGGGGCTGCCTGCATAGGTCACCTGTGGTTGTGGGCGGCCGGATCTTGCCACGAAACGCGCTCGCCCGAACAACCGCATGTCGCCTCGCCCAATCGTGCGGTCAACCATCAATCAGCGGCTGTGCGCTGCGTTCGCCAGCGAACCTGCTGAGATGGGCTACACTGGACTGACCCAAACAGGAGGATCCCGTTGAGACTCGCCGTCCTTGCGGCAGGCTTCGGGCTGTCCATCACCGTCCTCGGCGCCGACCCGGCTTTGATCGGCGTGAGCGCGGGCGCCGCGCGCTCGGACGGGTCCGATCGGAGGTCTCTGCAGAGGATCGAGGATCCCGAGGTGCACGCGGTTTACGCAGCTGTCGCCGCGGCCGAGCGCCACGGCGCGGGCGCACCCGTTATCGTTGTCGCCGAGACCTATCGCCACCCATATGACCCCGGTGATTGTGTTCGCGCGACGGGCCAGGAATCGAACGCATGGCGCGTTGCCATCGACGATTACGTCCGCCGGAGCCAGGCGGAGAGGATTGTCCCCCGCAATCCGCCCGCGACGCGCGCCCTTTACGTCGTCCTTCCGCTCGCTGAAATTCGGAAACGCAGCCGACAGTCGGGAGCGGACATCGGCTATCTCGCTCTGTCGGACGTGGGATTCGATACCGGTCGAACGCGCGCGATCGTGCACCGTGTGCACGCTTCGGCGCTCGGCGCCGACGGCGACGGAAGCGACCTGTTTCTCGAGAAACAGGACGGAGAGTGGCGCCTGGTGAAACCGGCAGGCGTCCAGGGCTGCGGGTGGATCAGTTGAACCTCCGAGCAGCGGGCCATGCCCTGATTGCCGTACTCGCGCTCGGCGCGTGGTTCGCCATGAACCCGTTCGCTCGGCGCGACGCGGCCGCGCCTTCGCCGCAGGGACCAGTTGAAGAACCGCCGCTCGCGGACGCTGAGGTCTTCGTCCCACGCGATGGTTTAAAGGTGTCGCTTCGAACACAAACCCCCTCCGTCGTCCTCGGCGAACACCTCCAGCTGACGGTCAGATTCGAGAATCGAGGCACAAAGCCCCTTTACATCGTCCCGCGTCAACCCGATCCCGCCTTCTCTGCGGCGTCAGAGGCTCTCGCCGCATCGCCAGAAGACGGCCCCCACCAGGCGGCTAGCAGGCGTATCCCGACCGTGATCACGCCGGACGCGTTGGTCGCCCTGGCGCCTGGTGCGAGTTGGGACATGCCACTCGATTCGCCTGCGCTGCGTTCGCCGCTTCGGCTCCCGCCCGGTGAGTACAGGGCCAGGGTCACGTATATCAACTCTCCCGACTACGGCTACGTGCACTACGACCCTTATCGGACGCCGGCGGGCATCTGGGAAGGAGCGATCACGTCCGAACCAGTCCGGTTTGCTGTTGCGCCAGCAAAGAAACACGGCGAGCGATTGGGCTCTCGCAGCGCGGACAACCTTGCATTGGAGCTCCTGGCCCTGTCGGGGCGCGACGGCGTGACGACACTCATCGAACGAATCCCTCAGCCAGGGGTCTCTCGTAGCAGCGTTCTGACCGCGCTGCGTCGCGCCGAAGCGCTTCCGCTCCGCGAATTGACCCAGGCGGTCGATAGATTGCCACCTGACGAACGGACCTCGCTGCTCGTCTCGATGGAGTTTCGCGTGCTGATGGAGCGAAAGGGAGACTGCGAACTGCTGACATTTCTCGTTGGCGAACTCGAAGGCGTCTCTTTTGGGATTGACCAGCTCCAGTCTCTATTCGCGGCTCACGCGAGCAGGTGTCCGGCCATTGCTGAATCACTTCGAGCCGCCGTACTCGACCCGGGACGATCGCTGACTGCCCGCGCGAATGCCGCGATGCTGCTCGGCGTGTTTCGCGACCGCGCGGACATCCCGCTCTTCATCGATGTTCTCGAGCGTCGGCTTCCAGGCGTGGCTCAGCGCGCGGCCGAGCAGGTCGATGCGCTCCGCGCGAGTGGTGCGTCCAGCCTGGGTTTGCTCGGCGGGCCGGACGCGGTTGCAGCACTCGCCCGTGCGCTGGCCGACGAACGACGAAATTTCAGAATCTCGGGCGTGATCGCTCGCGCCTTGTACGAGATCGGCGGTGCGGAGGCGATTCCGCCGCTCGTTGGCGCCTTGTCTTCAGCCAATCCGAACCTCGTCATCCAGGCGATCGGTTGGTTGAGAGAGATGAAGGCGTCAACGGCCGTGCCGGACATGATCAAGTTGTTGCGGCATCGCAATCCCACGATTCGCTCCTATGCCGCGAACGCGCTCCGCATGCTCGGCGACGCCTCCGCAGAGCACGCCATGACTGAGGCGTTGGACGATGCGGACGAGAACGTGCGGGCAAACGCCCTGTTCTACCTGGCGGAACATGGTGACGGTTCAATACGCGATCGGTTCATCGCCGGCCTCGAGTCGCGCCGGCAGAACATAAGAGAGGCGGCCATCGCGGGGATCAGGCGGTTCGGGACCGGGAAGGATTTTCCGGATATTCGCCGCTTATATGACCTTCCCGGGAGACCAGATATTCACGGCTATCTCCCGCTCGCATTGGGCTCATTGACGTTTGCCTCCGATCGCGGCCGCCGCGGACCGAAGGAGTGGGACGAGTGGTACGCCGAGCATCGCACCTCGACGCGGGTCGAGTGGGCGCGCGAGGCCCTGGCGAAGGTCGATGAGGAACCGCGAAACTGGCCATTCACGTCCTCCCCTCAGCGAGGAGCGTTGATCCACCTGGCCGAACGCCGCGACGCTCGTTTTCTCCCGGACTTCGAACGCGCAGCCTTGAGCACGCGGTTTGCCGTGCGGATCGAGGCCGCACGCGCGATCGCCACGTTCGATAAGCCGAAAGCCGCGCGATTTCTCGTGCGCGAGTTCGCCGGGCGTTTTCACGGTGCGTGCGACGCTGCGAACCGGGCACTCAATGAACTAACCGGAGAGCGCCGAACCGTGGATTGTCGAGACCCGCAAGCGCGGTCGAGGGCGGCCGCTGACTGGAAGACCGTGGTCGCCGATTCGCTCATCGGACGCCGGCGATAGAGGAGGACGCTCGTGAGGTCCGCATTGCTCTGCGTTGGGCTCGTTTTGTCCGTCACCCTCTTCGCCGCGGCCCCGGACGCAGATCCGATCGAAACAATCGTCCGCACGGCGATGGACGCGCAGAGGATACCTGGCGTCGCGGTGGCGGTGGTGCAACGCGGAGAGGTCCTCAAGGCGCAGGGGTATGGCCTGGCCGACGTCGAACACGAGGTCCCGGTCAGCGACGAGACGATCTTCCAGTCGGGTTCGCTCGGCAAGCAGTTCACCGCGGCGGCGGTCATGCTGCTCGTCGAAGACGGCGCGGTGTCGCTCTCCGATCCCCTCACGCAGTTCTTCCCCGATGCGCCGGCCGCGTGGAAGGACGTGACGGTCCGCCATCTTCTGACGCACACGTCCGGCATACCGGAATACACGGACGGGAAGATCGACTACCGGCGCGACTACAGCGAGGGGGACCTCGTCCGGTTCGCGTACGACCTTCCGCTCGAGTTCACGCCCGGCGCGCAGTGGAGCTACAGCAACACCGGCTACGTGCTGCTCGGCGCGATCGTCCGAAAGGCGTCAGGGGAGTTCTACGGCGACCTGCTGCGCGACCGTGTCTTCCGGCCGGCTGGCATGAACACCGCCCGCGTCATCAGCGAAGCGGACATCGTGCCGCATCGCGCCGCCGGGTACCGGCGCGCCGGCGAGAGCCTTCAAAACCAGGACTGGGTCTCGCCGTCACTGAACACCACGGCTGACGGGGCGCTTTACCTGTCGCTGCGTGACTGGATCGCCTGGGACCGCGCGCTTCGCGCGCGCGCCATCCTGAAGCCGGAAAGCTGGGACGCCATCTACGGGATGGTGCGCCTCAACAGCGGACGCCGGCATCCGTACGGCTTCGGTTGGGTCGTCGATCGAGTTGCGGGACAGGAGGTGCGCCGCCATGGAGGCGCGTGGCAGGGCTTCACCGCCCACATCGCCCGTTATCTCGGCGACGATGTCACGGTGATTGTCCTCGCGAACCTCGCCGGCGCGCGGACCGATCGCATCGTCAACGAGATCGCGGCGCACTATGTTCCGAAGCTGCGGGAGCCTGCCACCTGGACGATCGTCGGAGCGCAGCTGGCCGACGGCACCGGCGCGCCGCTGCGGCGTGCGGACGTGCGGATCGTCGGCGACGCGATCAAGGAGGTCGGCGCGGTCACTCCGCATCCCGACGACCGCGTGATCGACGGCACGGGACTCGTGCTCGCGCCCGGGTTCATCGACGCGCACAACCACTCGACCGAGGGACTCGAGAGCGAGCCGGACGCGCTGTCGCAGATTTCGCAGGGCGTCACCACCGTCGTCGTCGGGCAGGACGGCAGCTCGCCGTTTCCCGTTCGGGAGTATCTCGCCCGGCGCCGCGCGAACCCACCGGCGCCGAACGTCGCTGTACTCGTCGGGCATGCGACGATGCGCCGGCAGGTTATGGGCGAGGACTTCCGCCGGACGGCGACGCCGGCGGAAATCCGCCGCATGGAAGCGCTCGTGGACCAGGAGATGCGCGACGGCGCGATCGGTTTGTCATCCGGGCTCGAGTACGAGGTCGGCAGCTACGCATCCACCGACGAAGTGATTGCGCTCGCGCGCGTGGCCGGGCGCCACGGCGGCTTCTACATCTCGCACATCCGGGACGAGGCGGATCGCACGCTCGAGGCCGTGCGCGAGGCAATCGCGATTGGCGAACGGGCCAGGCTGCCGGTGCAGATCACCCACATCAAGCTCGGGACCGTCGGCGTCTGGGGCAGGGCGCCTGAAGTGGCGAGAATGATCGAGAACGCTCGCAGGCGCGGCCTCGACGTGACCGCCGACGCGTACCCCTACCTCGCCTGGAGCTCGAACCTCAAGGTGCTGGTCCCGAACAAGCAGTGGACGGACCCCGCCAGTGTCGAAGAGGCGCTGCGCGATGTGGGAGGCGGACGCAACGTGCAGATCACCAGGCTGCCGAAGTTCCCGCAGTACGTCGGCCGCCGGCTCGACGAGATCGCCCGCGCGGAGGGGATCAGCGAGGCGGACCTCTACATCCGCATCGTCCAGGACGAGGATGCCGGGGTGATCGGCCACACCATGACGGAGGACGATCTGCGCACGTTCTACAGACAGCCCTGGGTGATGATCGCGAGCGATGGCGGCATCAACTTCAGTCACCCGCGCGGCGCCGGCACCTTCCCGCGCGTGCTGGGACGCTACGTCCGCGAGTCGCAGGTGCTCTCGCTGCCCGAGGCGATCCGCAAGATGACGTCGCTGCCCGCCTCGCGCCTGCGGCTCGCCGATCGAGGCGTCGTCCGCGCAGGCATGAAGGCGGATCTCGTGCTGTTCGATCCGGATGCCGTGGTCGACCTCGCCACGTTCGAGCACCCGCGCCGGCAATCGCGCGGCATTCACACGGTGTTCGTCAACGGCGTGCCGATCCGCGCCGCGCATCCGCTCCCGTATCCCGGCATGACGGATCGCCTGCACTCCGGCAGGCCCGGGCGGGTCATCGCGAGAGAGAAGGCAGACGGGCGGAACCGTTAGGCTTCAGCCGTCAGCTCTCAGCTGTCCGCCGGGAGTTCGTTCAGGCCGTTGCGCTTCTCGGCGACTTATGCCGCTTTCATCGCGGAGATCACGTCCATGATCGCGCGCTTTCCGTCGGCGAAGTACATCAGCGTGTTGTCGGCCGCGAACAGCGGGTTCGGGATCCCCGCGAAGCCCGGGCTGAGGCTGCGCTTGACCACGACGACGGTGCGGGCCTTGTCCACGTCGATGATCGGCATGCCGGCGATGGGGCTCTTCGGATCGGTCCGCGCCACCGGATTGACCACGTCGTTCGCCCCGATGACGATGGCCACGTCCACCTGCTGCATGGTGGGATTGATCTCGTCCATCTCCCTGAGCTTGTCGTAGTCGATCTCCGCCTCCGCCAGGAGCACGTTCATGTGCCCCGGCATCCGGCCCGCAACGGGGTGGATCGCGAACTCCACCGTGATCCCCTTGCGCTCGAGCAGGTCCGTGAGATCGCGAAGGGCATGTTGCGCCTGCGACACTGCGAGGCCGTAGCCCGGTACCACGACGACGCGCCGCGCGCCGTCGAACAGCATCGCGATTTCCTCCGGTGAGGTCGCCTTTATTCTTCCGCCGTACACATCGTCGGCCTTCGAGATCGGCCCGGACGCCACGCCGCCGCCCGTCAGGACGTTGGTGAGGGAGCGGTTCATCGCCCGGCACATGATGCGCGTGAGGATGATGCCCGAGGCCCCGACCAGCGAACCGGCCACGATGAGAACGTTGTTGTTCAGCACGAAGCCGGTGGCCGCGCCCGCAAGACCCGAGTACGAGTTCAGCAGCGCGATGGCGACCGGCATGTCGGCGCCGCCGATCGGAATCGTCAGCAGGACCCCCAGCACCGAGGACACGATCACGACGCCGACGAATGCCCACATCGCGGTCGGATCGACGACGACCACGGCGCCGAAGCCCAGGCAGGCGAGGCCGAGGATGACGTTGAGCGTTCCCTGGCCCGGAAAGAGAATCGGGCGGCCGGGGAGCAGCCACTCCTGCAGCTTGTCGAACGCCACGAGGCTGCCCCAGAAGGTGACCCCGCCGATGATCGCGGAGGCCACGGTGGCGACCGTGAGCTGCAGCGTCGCTTCGGGGGCGTCGATGAGCGCGGCGCCGGCGACCAGCACGGAGGCGCCGCCGCCGAACCCGTTGAGCAGCGCGACCATCTGCGGCACGCCGGTCATCTGGACCTTGAGCGCGAGCACGGCGCCAATCAGGCTGCCCAGCGCGATACCGGCCGCGATGATCCCCCATGCGGCCAGGCCCGCGCCAAGGACGTGGCGGTCAACGAGCGTCGCCACGATCGCGATGAGCATCCCCACCGCGCCGTACGCGTTGCCGCGCACGGCCGTGCGCGGGTGGGCCAGGCCGATCAGCCCCATGATGAAGAGAACGGCAGCGACGAGATACGCGACGTTGATGAACGCGGGTGACATGGGCTGCCTCGTCCGCGCTCAGTGCTTCCGGAACATGCCGAGCATCCGGTGCGTCACCAGGAAGCCGCCGACGACGTTGATCGTCGCGAAGACGACCGCGATGAAGCCCAGGGCGGTCGTGAGGCGGTTTGGCGTCGCCACCGAGAGAAGGGCGCCGATGATCGTGATGCCCGAGATCGCGTTCGAGCCCGACATCAGCGGGGTGTGGAGCAGGGGCGGGACCTTCGTGATCACCGCGAATCCGACGTACATCGCGAGCACGAAGATCGTCAGCACACCCACGAACGAATCCATGCCGGTCGTCTCCTTCCGTCGAGCGCCGTCTATTCTATCTGCGGCAGGCTCGGACCGGAGTCGGCGGGACGATCGGGTGGCGTTCGGAGGGTGTCCGGGCGCGCGGCCGGGACGCCCGCGCGGAGCCGGCGCTCGTAGCGCGCGAGCACGCGCTCGATGCGCTCCGCGACGCGCCGGCGCTGCGCAAGCCGCTCCCGCAGTCGGCGCAGGGCATAGTCGAGCGTTTCCAGCCGGAGCTTGATCGCGCCGGCCGGGCGGTTCTCGTCGATGTCCTTGAAGCCGAAATAGGGTGTGCCTGACGTCTCGATGATCTGCTCGATGGTCGCGTAGATCGTCGCGTCATGGCCGCACTTGAAGTTCGACAGCTCCACCGCGACGAGGTTCGGGTGGCGCGCCGCAAACTTCGCGGCCCAGAGCTTCGCGTTGCTGCTCTCCGAGTACGAGTTCTTCCAGACGTCGCTGATGTCGAGCGGGTGGCTCACCGAGCCGGCGCGCAGGTCGTCGCCGAAGACGCGCTGGAGCAGGTCTTCGTCGAGTGGAAGCGTGCTCTGCGAGAACACCGGGTAGCCGAGCTTCTGCAGGTCCTCGGGAATGCCCTGGTTCAGCCCCGGATCGTGGTGATACACGCGTCCGAGGAGGACGATCCCGATGCGGTCCTCCCTCTCGAGAGTGTCGAGGGCCGCGCGCGCCGCGCGGCGAATCCGCGCTTCGTAGGCCGCCAGCGCCTCGAAGCCGGCCGCGATGGCCCGCTCGTTCTCCCCCCGCGAGAGCGCCAGCAGCGGCTCCCACGTTTCGAACATCTGCCGCTCGAACAGGCGGCGATCCTCCAGGTTGAGCAGCGGATCCAGATAGCGGATGCCGCGCTCGGCGAAGGCGTCCCCCTCGCGGGTGAACGACGCTCGAACGGTCTGCGGCGTGAGCGCGACCGTCGGGCAGGCGCTGCTCCCCATCGTGTTCGCGAAGCGCTTCGGCAGGACGTCGATCATCGGGAAGAAGAGCACGTCGAGCGAGCGCCGCGCGTGCTTGACCAGCAGGTTGTGCACGTGCGCGACGGCGACCTTCGAGGGGAAGCAGGGATCGATGGCGCCGCGTCCGGCGCCGTCGCGGTACATCTCCAGCTTCGTAAAGTCGGAATAGACGATGTTCGCCGCGGGGACGCCGAGGCTCTCGAGGTACCCGGCGAACAGCGGCGCGAACGCGTACATGTTGAACACGCGAGGCACGCCGATGCGCAGCGCGCCGCGCCGCTCGATCTCCGCCGCGCGACGTCGCGCGGCCGGCGACCAGCGCCGTGCCGGCAGCGGATCCGACACGAGCGGCGCCTTCGGCGATTTCCAGACCTCGCGCGCCGCGACGGCCACGAGGTTCGGGGTGCGCGCCTTCACCGCATCGATCGCGGCCTTGATCCCGCGCATCTGCGTCAGGTCCTCCGCCGCGCCCTTCTCGCACGTGGCGATGACGAGCCGGCGATCGGGAGGCGTGGAGTGCCCTGCGTCCGGCTCGGGCCGGACGCCACCGTCGGGCCCCTGGTCCGCCTGACCGCCTTCGCCAAGGCTCCCGCGGTCAGGAAGCCCCACGCGACTCTCCGCTGAGGGCGACCAGATGTCGATGAACGTGCGGAGGCAGTCGTTCGTGCAGTAATGGCAGCGCGTCGCCTCCGACGAGTGCGCCTGGAACCTGATGCGCTCTGCGGCGTCGAGGCCGACGAACGTCGTCGCGCGCCCCTCGCGCCAGAGGCGGATCGCTTCGAGCCCGGCGCCGATCGCGCCCGCTTCGCCGGCGTGGCGGTGGAGCACGATCTCGGGCTCGAGGTCCTGGCCGCGGAAGTTCTCGCGGATGAAGTCCACCTGCGCCTTGACGGCCGCCAGGTTGCGCTGCGTGCCCCCCTGGAGCACGAAGCGGCGCCCCAGGCGCGCGAGGTTCGGCGCCTTGGCGACGTAGAGGAACACGTTTTTCGGCAGCACAGCCGCGAGCCCCGCGAGCACTTCCTCCGGGCGCCAGCCCCGGCGCTGCACGTCGGCGATCTCAGATTGCAGGAACAGCACACAGCCGTAGCTGAACACCGGCATCTCGCGCGCGGAGAACGCGGTTTCGGCGAACACCTCCACCGGATACCCGAACATGCCGGCGATCGCCTGGAGGAAGTAGCCGTTCCCCGCGGAGCACTGCGTGTTCAGGCGGAAGTCCTTCACGCGGCCGTCGCGCAGCACGACGATCTTGATGTCCTGGCCGCCGACGTCCACGATCACGTGCGGGTCGTCGTACAACTGCAGCGCCGACTGCGCGTGGGCGACGGTCTCGACGAGCGCGGCGTCCGCGCTGAAGACCTCCTTCAAGGTGTCCTTGGCGTAGCCCGTGGTGACGAGCCCGCGCACGTCGAGCGAGGCCCCCTGGGATTCGATCGCCCCGCGCAGCGCGCGGAACATGTCGATCGCGTCCTCGATCGGGTTGCCGCGCGAGAGCTGGTAGGACTTGGCGAGCACGTTGCCGTCCTCGGCGAGCACCACCGCCTTCGTGGACGTGGAGCCAGCGTCGAGCCCGATGAACCCGCTCACGCGGGAGCCGCGGGCGATCGGCGGCGGCTGCCACGCCGGCTGATCGTAGCGCCGGCGAAATTCGTCCATCGGCATGCCGCTCAGCGCGACGGCCGTCGTCCCCGTTCGGAGCGGCGCTTGCGCCTCGTCGGCGAGCGCGGCGGCGAGCCGCGCGGCGCCGCTGTACGCGGCGGGCACTCCTGCTTCCAGGCGCCCGAGCTCGATCGCGCCGACCGCGCCGAGGTGCGCCGCGAGCGGCGGAGCGCTGACCAGATCGCCCACCGCCCCCTCGTCCACCGCGACCCCACGCTCCCGCCACAGCCGGACGATGTGCGCCCGCCACGTGTCGCGGAGGCCGGCAATGAACGCGTGCGGCCCTCCGAGCAGCAGCACGCGCGGCATCAGCGTCTGGCCGCGGGCGAGCACCGTCAGGTTCTGCAGCACGATCGCCTCGAAGAGCGAGACCATCAGGTCCTCGGCCGGGACGCCGCGCTTCTGCAGGCTGTTGATATCCGTCTCGGCGAAGACGCCGCACTTGCCCGCGATGGGGTACGCCGTGCGCCCCGCGCACGACAGCGTGCCCAGCGCGGCGGGCGGGATCTTCAGCTTCGCCGCGATCTTGTCGATCACGGCGCCGGTCCCGCCGGCGCACTTGTCGTTCATCGAGACGATCTTGCGCATGCGGCCGCCGTCCTCCTCGAAGACGACGATCTTCGCGTCCTGCCCGCCCAGTTCCACGATCGCCCGCGCGTCTGCGTGACGTTTCTCGACCGCGATCACCGTCGCGGCGACTTCCTGCACGTGGCGCGCGCCGAGGAGCGGCGCCACGGCGCCGGCCGCCGAGCCGGTGGTGAACACGTGGCAGTTGCCGGGGCCGGCCTCCGTCTCGCGCTCGACCCGCCGCAGCACGTCGAGCAGCTTGTGAGCGGGGCGGCTCTCGTGGCGCGTGTAGTCCTGCCAGATCGGATCGCCGCCCGACGCGGGAACCACGACCGTCTTGATCGCGGTGGACCCGATGTCGATGCCGAGGTAGTACGACGGGGCGCGGCTGATCATCGCGCGCCTCCTTCCGCCGCCGGTGTCGCGGCCTGCGCGCGCTGCGCGTGCCGCCCGTGGCGCATCAGGTCGCCGACGTGCAGGACGAAGTTCGCGGCCACCCCTGCGATGCCCGGGCGATGCGGGAGGTAGTAGGTCGCGCGGCGTAGTTCGGGATGCGCGTCCACGAACCCCTGGATGTCCTCCAGGCGGCGCCCCGTGGACGAGAGCGCGCGCTCGAACTCCGCCTGCGCGCGCATGCGCGCCTCGACGAGCGCCATCTGCACGCGGCTGTGCGCCGCGAGCTCCCCTTCCGCCCCCGTCTCAATCGGCAGGAACAGCATGTCGCGCAGCTTGGTCATCACGCCCGCCTGCACGCCGTCGGACTGCGTGGACGGCATGCAGCCGAATGGCTTGAGGCTCAGGACCATGTGCGCGGCGTTGTGCTTCGTGTAGTAGATGCTCTTCGCGACCTCGAGGTGCCCTTCGCCGCCGCGCGCGAGCTCCCGGTAGTGCGGATCGGCGAGCCGTGCCAGCTCGCGCTGATCGAGCAGCGGGTGCGGCGCGCCGAGCGGCGCGCGGATCCGATCGTAGTGGCGCCGGTACATCCACTCGCCGAGCTCGACGAGCAGCCTGCGCTTCGTGAGCCGGGTGTCCTCGCGAACGATCGCGCGAAGCCTCTGGTAACGCGACGCGTCGCGCGGGATGTCGAGGCCGCGCCGCTGCCGCAGCCGCGCGCGCACGTACTGCAGCAGGTACAGGACCCACCCGCCGATCGGCTCGACCAGCACGTGCGCCCCTTCGCGCTCCAGGAAGCTGAACATCCGGAAGTTCCCGTCTCCCTCCGTCGTCTGCGCCCAGAATTCACCCGTGACCTTCACGACCGGCTTCACGCGCAGCCGATCGACATCGATGTCGTCCAGCGGTTCGGTGCAGACGCGGATGATCTCTTTCGTCCACGGACTGTAGAGATGGTCGTAGGTCGCCAGCAGCGGCCCCGCGATCGCGCGCGCCCTGGGCAGCCGAAGCACCCACGCGGGAACGCGGTCGGCGGCGCTCTTCGGCCGGCGCGCGGCGAGCGCCGCAGCGAGCCGTTCGACCGACTCGCCCAGCCGGCGCTCCGTGAGGCCCGGCGTCGTCTCGTAGGGGCGCGCCTCGTAGCCGAAGGCCTGGAGCGCGTCAGCGAACGCGAAGGCGTTTGCGGTGCCGAACGCGAAGTTCAGCGTGAGCTTCAGGCCGGGCTCGCCCGTGTCGGCGCGGAGCCCGTGTTCCTGCAGGAACAGCAGCACGCGGAACCCCTCGAACCCCGCGTTGCGCAGCGCCAGCCGGTATTCCGACTCGTACATCCCGAACCGGCACGGGCCGCAGCTCCCGGCAGTGAAGAACACGTAGTTGTCGATGATGTCCTGCCGCGACAGGCCCTCGGCCTCGAGCTGCTGCAGGTACCGAATGAGCGCGCCGATGGTGAAGTACGCGGGGTTGCAGACGCCGTTGTTGCAGTATTGCTTGCCGATATGACAGGCCGCCAGGTCCGCCTCGGGCACCGCGCGGCACGAGTACCCACAGGATCCGAAGACAGCCTCTATGAGCCGCTCGTGCTTCGCGGTCAGGCCGCCGAAGAGAATCGTGACTCTCTCGCGCTCGCTCGCGGCGAAAGAGCGCTCGGCCGGCCGGTGGTACTGCTTGACCGGGTCGGACGCGAGTCCGGCCCGCCCTTCCAGCCGCTGGCGCGCCGCCAGGCAGCGGTCCTGGATGTCAGCCTCCGTGACAGACGGTGGGCGGAGGTAATCAGAACCCATCTCGCACAACTCCGTTTGAGGGGAACCGGTTTTTTTGCGGATTAGGGGAGAAGATACCGCACTGCTGCCCCAAAGTCCTGAGGAATTGGTGATTTGTGATGAAAAACTCTGCGGCGGCGGGGAGTACAATCTGAGGGCGGATGCCCCACTACGTCTACATCCTGCGTTGCTCGGACGGCACGTTCTACACCGGCTGGGCACAGGATCCCGTCTCGCGGGCTGCGGCGCACAACTGCGGTCGGGGCGCGAAATACACGCGATCGCGGCGCCCCGTCCGACTCGTTTACACGGAGTCGTGCGAGTCGCTCTCGGCCGCGCTCCGCCGCGAGCGCGAACTGAAGACCTGGCCGCGACGGCGCAAGCAAAAGCTGATCAAGGGTTCAGGGTTCGGGACGAAACCCGAGGCCCCTGAACCTTGAAGCCTAGCGATAGTACTGGCGGTACATGCCCCTCCTGAACAGCCATCCGCCCAGCGGCCCGAGCCAGTTCAGGACGTAATACATGTAGCCGAGATCCATCAGCTCAATCAGGTTGCCGTCGAAATCCTTGACGAAGAAGAACGAGTGGCCGCGCGGCGAGCGTTCGGGCTTGCTGACGCACTCGACCCCCCTGCTCTGAAGGTAGTCGTACCACCTCTGGAGGTTCCTGACGTTGAACGAGATGTGCGTCAGGCCGACGCGGTTCCACGGCACGGCGCCGGGCGGCTGCTGCGGCTGGAACTGGAACATCTCGAGCACCGCGCCGCCGGGCACGCGGATCCAGCCGATCTTGCACGCGGGCGTCTGGCCGTCCACGCCGAAGAACGTCCGCACGCGCTCGGGTGGCGTGTCCGCGACGCCGACGACCGGGCAGCCGAAGATCTCCCAGTAGAACCTCACCGCGGCGTTGAAGCTCGACACCGTGATGCCGGTGTGGCTGAACGATCGCACCTTCACGCGGGGCTCGCCTCCACTTCCCTCTTCCTCACCCTGAGCTCCGTCTCCTTGATGTGATCGGCCACCCTGAGCGCCTGCGCCGCGATCGTCAGGCCCGGGTTCACCGCGGCAGACGAGGGGAAGAACGAGGCGTCCACGACGAACAGGTTCTCGATGTCGTGCGCGCGGCAGAACGGATCGAGCACCGACGTGCGCGGATCGGTGCCGAAGCACAGCGTCCCGCACTGGTGCGTGGTGTTCCGGCTCCCGTGCGAATGCTTGACCACGCGCCAGAAACCGAGGCGCCGCAGGATGCGCTTGGCCTCGCTCACCAGCCGCCGGTGCGCCTTGAGGTTGTTCGGCCGGTAGTGCAGCCGGATGCGCCCGTCACGCTCGATTGTCACGCGGTTGTCGTTCTGCGGCAGATCCTCGGACATCACGAGCCAGTCGACGCCGCGCTCCACCCAGAGCTCGTACGCCCAGAGCGGGATGAATGGATACGCCGTCTGCGCCATGACGCCGTGCGTGCGCCCCTGCGACTGGATCTGACCCAGCGGGTACTTGTCGTCGGGCCCGCGCAGGTAGTAGTCGTTGATGCCGACCGTCTTCTGGAACACGGTGGCGTTGCGCTTGAACGGGTGAAACCCCTGCATCATCGTCGCGAGGTGCGCCATGTAGCGCTGGCCGACCAGGCCTGACGAGTTCGCGAGCCCGCGCGGGTGCGCCGCGCTGGCGGAGCGCAGGAGCAGCGCCGCGGAGTTCACCGCGCCGCACGAGACGATGAAGAGCGGCGCTTCGACGCGCTGCAATTCGCCGTTGCGCTCGATCTCGACCGCCAGCACGCTGCGGCCGCGGGCGTCGGTGAGCAGCCGTCGGGCGAGCGCGTTCGTCCAGAGCGTCACGTTCGATCGCTGCATCGCGTGCCGCACGCAGCACACGTCCGCCTCGCTCTTCGCGTGCAGCTTGCACGCGAACGAGTTGCAGGTGTTGCAGAGGATGCAGCCGTCAGGCCGCCCCGGGTTGATCAGCCCGAGCGGCAGCGGCGAGGGATGCAGCCCGAGCCCGCGCAGCCGCTCGACGATCTCTGCCATGTCGGGCGCGTGCGGCACCGGCTCGTGCGGGTACGGCCCGCGGGCCGGCTCCGTCGGATCGAATCCCTGCGCGCCGTGGACGTGAAAGAGACGTTCCGCGCTGTCGTAGTACGGCGCGAGCGTGTCGTAGTCGACTGGCCAGCCGGGAGAGACGCCGTCCAGGTGCTCGACTTCCTCGAAATCCTGCCTGCGGAGGCGGTAGAGCACGCTGCCCCAGAACTTCGTGTTGCCGCCGACGCAGTAGTGCGTGTACGGCAGGAACTCGCGCCCGCGCCGATCGAGCCACCGCTCGCGCGTCCGGTAGCGCAGGTGTTTCCACACAGCTTCCGGGCTCCAGTTCTCCTCTTCCTGCGGCACGAAGTCGCCGCGCTCCGCGATGAGGATGCTCGCGTCGGCGTCGGACAAACCGTGCGCGATGGTCCCCCCGCCCGCGCCCGTGCCGATGATGACGATGTCGTAGCGGTGCGTGCCCATTGAGACCCGTCAGCAACCCACCGCCGGCTGCCCGGCGCGCTCGAGGCTGCTGTAAATCTGATCCATCAGCCGCTGATCGTCCATGGCGCGTTCGAGGCTCATCTCCGGAGCGCGTCCTTCGGCGATCGAGCGGTGGAAGTCGCGGTACATCGCCTGGTAGCCGCGGATGTCCCTGAAGCCCGGGAACAGTAATCGCGGCAGCCCGGCCCCTCTGGCCAGCACGAACAGGCCGTTGGACTCGAACGTGATGATCCCCTTGCGGCCGAAGAGCTTCGACAGCCGGAGCCCCTGCAGCAGCGACGGGACCTCGCGCGAGTAATACAGCGAGCCGACGGCCCCGTTATCGTAGCGGAACGCGATCATCATGCTCTTGCAGCGCGTGTCGCTGCCCGGATCCTCGCGCGGGAGCGACGGCCGGAAGCCCTCCACCGACGTGATCCGCGGCCCCAGGCTCGCCGCGAGGTGCAGCCAGTGGATCCCCTCCTCGAAGAACGCGTCGCCGCCCGCCATCGCTTCGTCGTTGCGCCAGTCGTCCGCGCGTTTGAACTTCTTCGCCAGCGTCGTGAAGTGCGCGAAGACCATCTCGCCGATCGCCCCGCCGGCGAGCAGCCGGCGCAGGCAGGACGCGAGCGGCTTGTAGTGATCGTTTTCGCCGACGAGCACCACGCGCCCCGAGCGGTTCCGCGCCTCCACCGCCGTGCGGTAGTCCTCCATGCGGAGGAACGCCGGCTTCTCGACCAGCACGTGCTTGCCGGCCGCGAGCGCGGCGAGCGTGAGGTCGAGATGGAAGCGCGGCGGCACGGCGACGACCACGGCATCCACGCGCGGATCGCCGATCGCCGCGGTGTAATCCGCGTAGGTGCCCGTGCCCCGGAACCGGCGGCAGTAGTCCGCGGCCCGGTCGCGATCCCGGCTGGCATAGCCGCAGCGGATGTCCCGCCGCAGCACCTTGAGATGCCGGCTGTGCACCCGTGTAATGAAGCCGCAGCCGAGGAAGGCAACCTGCAGGGGCTCGGGCATCCGGAAGCCCAATTATATCGGGCGCCAAAAAGTGGGACAGTCACACTTCATCCCAGGAATGGGAATAAGTGTGACTGTCCCACGTTTCGGGCGGCGGGTAGAATCTGGCCCATGCCAGAGCCCATCCTCGTCGGAAGAGCGGAATCGGACCTTGTCCTGCTTCCGGCCATGGCGAACCGCCACGGCCTCATCGCGGGAGCCACCGGGACCGGCAAGACGGTCACCCTGCAGCGAATCGCGGAAGGCTTCAGCCGCATCGGGGTCCCGGTGTTCGCCGCGGATGTGAAGGGGGACCTCGCCGG
Organism: Vicinamibacterales bacterium; assembly: GCA_035463475.1. Classification (GTDB taxonomy): domain Bacteria; phylum Acidobacteriota; class Vicinamibacteria; order Vicinamibacterales; family 2-12-FULL-66-21; genus JACPDI01. The sequence goes on along the minus strand of DATHTE010000144.1, from coordinate 6,788 downwards.
GCTCAGCCACGCCGGGGGCGGCAACCCGAAAATCGACGCGCGCGTGAAACAGCTCGGCATGAGCGGCTTCGCCCACGCGGCCTACCCGGTGACCTTCTGGGACGTCTACGGCGAGCAGGGGCATCCGGTGCGTGCGACGATCTCCGACATGGGGCCGCTGCTGCTCGGGCGGCTGCTGTCGCTGAACGAGACGCAGAGCGGCGTCCTGTCGCTGGTCTTCAGGGTCGCCGACGACCAGGGCTTGCTGCTGCTCGACCTGAAGGACCTGCGGGCGATGCTGCAGCACGTCGCCGACAACGCGAAGGCGCTGAAGACGACGTACGGAAACGTGTCGGCGGCGAGCGTGGGCGCGATCCAGCGCGGCTTGCTGGCGCTCGAGGAACAGGGGGCGGACAGGCTGTTCGGCGAGCCGGCGCTCGATCTCGACGATCTGCTGCAGACCGACGCGAAGGGTCGCGGCATCATCAACATCCTGGCCGCGGATCGCCTGTTCCACTCGCCCAAGCTCTATTCGACATTCCTGCTGTGGCTGCTCGCCGAGCTCTTCGAGCGGCTCCCCGAGATCGGCGACCCCGAAAAGCCGCGGCTCGTGTTCTTCTTCGACGAGGCGCACCTGCTCTTCGACGAGGCGCCGAAAGTGCTGCTCGACAAGATCGAACAAGTCGTGCGGTTGATTCGCTCGAAGGGAGTGGGCGTCTACTTCATCACCCAGAACCCGCTCGACGTGCCGGACGAAGTACTGGGTCAGCTCGGCAACCGCGTGCAGCACGCGCTGCGCGCCTTCACGCCGAGGGACCAGCGGGCCGTGCGCGCCGCGGCCGAGACGTTCCGCGTGAACGCCGCGCTCGACGTGGAGCGCGCGATCACGGAGCTGGCCGTTGGCGAGGCGCTGCTCTCATTCCTCGATACGAAGGGCATGCCCGGCGTCGTGCAGCGCGCGCTGATTTATCCGCCGGAAAGCCAGATCGGGCCGGTCTCGGCCGACGAGCGCCGGCAGATCGTGCAGGGCTCTCCTGTGGCGGGGCACTACGAACAGCTCACCGATCGCGAGTCGGCCTACGAACGGCTGAAGACGCGCGTCGAGCAGAAGGGCGCGGTCGCGCCACCCGCACCGGCCGACGGCCCGTTCCGTTCCGAGCCCGCGCCCGCGCCGTCCGGCCAACCCGCGCCCAGGCAGACGGGAGGCCGCCGGTCCGACACGCTCACGCAAGCCATGATGAAGAGCGTCATGCGCTCGGCGGGCAGCCAGATCGGGCGCTCGCTCATGCGGGGGATTCTCGGCTCGCTCGGCCGGGGCGGACGCTGAAGACTGGTTTCGGCATTCGGCCTTCGGCATTAACGAGCTGAGTGAGAAACCGCCTCCCACATCGCCGGCAGGCTGTGCACGAACTGCCGCACCTCGGGCAGGTAGGTGTAGGCGAGCCAGAAGAAGATCACCGCCGCGGCGAGCGACAGGACGCCGTTCGTGAAGACGAACCACGGCTCCTGCGGCTTGTGGTACGCGTAGTGTGTCGCTGATCGCGCCGCGCTGATCGGCGCCGTCACGATCTGGTAGAGGATTATGAGGGCCAGGACGCTCGCCCATAGCGGCACGTCTTGCGGCACAACCCAACCGAACACCGATCCCGTGTCCACGAGCGAGACGATCGCGATCGCGAGGGCGATGAAGGCCGCCACCTGGGCGAGGGCAAGCAGTGGCATTAGCACGCCGGCCCAGACACGCGCAGCGTACGCGGGCTGCATCCCCATAGGCGGCCACGGCTGCCGCACCGCGCGCTGCCACTGCTGCGACCACTGCTGCTGCTGGCGACGCCACCGCTGTCGCCAGTCGCCATCGTCCTTGAACTTGGCCGCCTTCTGCTTCGCGCGATCGATGACCTCCTGCGCCCGGAACGGCAGCCCTCGGGCGGCGGCCTGCTCCTCCGAGGTCTCTGCGTAGGGAATCACGAAGCTCAGGGCGAGGTAGACAAGCACCCACAGTCCCTTCGTGAGCAGCGCGAGGACGACGAACGCGACGCGGATGATCGTGACGTCGACGTTGAGATACGCGGCCAGCCCCGTGCAGACGCCGCTCAGCATCGCGCCCTCGCGGATCTGATAGAGACGCCTCGGCGCCCGCTCTTCCGACCGGGTCTTCCCCTTCGGCTGTTCTTGCGCAGCGCCACCGCCGGCGCCGGCGCGCTGGTTCTTCTCCGGCCCGCCCTCGACGGGCCCCATCTCCACGATGATCTTCTCGACCTCGGCGGCGCTGACCACCGTCTTGTGCGCTCCCAGGTGTCGCGCGCATTTGTCCGCGACCGCCTGTTCGAGGTCCGCGATGATCTCCGCGGCGTCCGGGTTCCCTTCCAATTGGTCCGCGGCATCGTCGAGATAGGCGCGGAGCGCGTTGAAGCCGCTCTCGTCCAGCTGGAACGCGTTCCCGTTCAGGTTGATCGTGATCACCTTCTGCATGGCTACCGTCCAAGCTGCTCGATCGTGGCGTTGATGTTCTTCCAGTACGCGTTCAGTTCCCCAAGCTGCGCGCGTCCCTTCTCGGTCAGGCTGTAGTACTTGCGCGGGGGTCCGGCGTCGGACTCCTGCCACTCGTAGTCGACGAGCCCGTCACGGCGCATGCGGCTGAGGAGCGGGTACAGGGTCCCTTCCTGGGTCGCGAACTCGGTGGCGCTGAGCCGGCGGAGGATGTCGGCGACGTAGACCTTCTCGCCCGCGATGATGCGGAGGATCAGGAATTCCAGCAGCCCTTTGCGAATGGCCCCGAAGCGGTCGCCGTCGCGAGTATCCAAAGCAAGCTACCTTGTGTGTACAAGGTAGCATCGAATGGAAAGGACGTCAAGTTTTACTTTCGTATTTCATTCGCTTACACTCCTGGGCCTGGAGGGAGCGGTATGGAGGAGAACAACCTGTTCATGAAGTTCTGGGAGAAGGAAGCGCCGGCGACGCGCAAAGTGATCGCACGCATCCCCGAGGGCTCCGAGTATCGGCCGGACCCGAAGTCGCGAACGGCGCGCGAGATCGCGTGGCTGATCGTCCGGGAAGAAATCGTGCTCGGTGAAGGGCTCGAGCGCGGTTCGTTCGAGTGGGTGGAACAGCCGCCGCCGGCGACAATCAAAGAAATAGTTGCCACGTACGACCGCCATCACGACACGGTGACTGGCGCGCTCCGCGGGCTCGACCGGCCCAAGTGGGAGCGGCGGGTGCCATTCATGTACGAGGGCAAGGAGGTCTTCGCCGACACCGGTTACGGCAGCGCGTGGACGATGCTGTTCGACATCATCCACCACCGCGGGCAGCTCTCGACGTATCTGCGTCCGATGGGATCGACGGTGCCGCAGATCTACGGGCCGACCGCGGACGAGCCCTGATTCGCGCGGTTGCGCGCACGGTGGGGGCGTCCGTAGAATTTCCGCATGGCACAGGTGAATGGGACCGATGTTCCGGAGCGCACGATGCTGAGGGACGCGCACGGGGTCCGCCCGCTCAGTCCGCAGGAGGAAGGGTCCGGGCTGCTCAAGCTGCCCGGCGGCGTGTTCGGCTTCACGCACGCGCCCGCTGCGGAGAACGCGCCGCTCTTCGCGACGCCCACGCGCCACAGCTTCGAAGTGCATCGATTGAAGGACGGCGCCGTGCTGCTCGCCTACGTGGATCGAGAGTCGGCGGCGGTCCTCGAACATGCGCCGGAGGACGTCAGAGTCCTCGCCCACCCGTTTCCGACCGACGCAGCGCCGGTGCTCGTGGCGATCGAATGGTCACGGCTGCATCTGGTCAAGCGGTACGTGACGCCGACGGCGGACGGCGGGGTCGAGTTGCGGGTCTTCGGCTCTGGAGGGCGGTGAGGCATCACCGCCCTGCAGGGTATGATGGTGTCCTTGATTCCCTGCAGTCCCAGGCTGATCGTCCTGCTGGGGCTGGCCCTCGCCTGCGCGGCGGCTGCGCAGGGGCCTGCGCCCGCGCAGCAGCCCGCCCCCTACACCATCGTCGCGCGCGAGGGCCGGCGTCCGCTGGCCGTGCGGGCGATCGGGAACCAGGAGATGTTCGCGCTCGAGGAACTGGGGCGCGTTTTCGGCCTGACGTGGCGCGAGGACCAGGTCGCCGGCGGGCTGGTGGTGACCGCCGCGCCAAAGAACCAGTCGGTCGTGCTGTCGCTCTCGCAGGGGCTCGCGTCGGTCTCCGGCCGGCTCTTCTCTCTGCCCGCGCCTCCCGCCCGCGACGGCCGCGCGTGGTATCTCCCCGTCGATTTCGTCGCACGCGTCCTGCCGGCCATCGCCGCGCAGCGCGTCGAGCTCAGAAAGCCCTCGCGCCTTATCGTCCTTGGTGATCTGCGGGTGCCGCGCGTGGCCGCACGGCACGAACCGCTCGGCGCCCTGGCGCGCGTGACCTTCGACGTCGCGCCGGCGACCCCGCACACGGTTTCGCAGGAAGCGGGCCGGATCGTGCTGCGCTTCGAGGCGGACGCGCTCGACGCGACGCTGCCCGGCGCCGTAAACGGGGAGATCGTCGCGGCCGTGCGCCCCGGCGAGACTCCCACCGCGATCGCTATCGACCCGGGACCGAGGTTCTCCTCTTTCCGAACGTCGGACGTCCCGGGTGCCGCCGGAAGCGTGCGTGTGATCGTCGAAGCGATGGCGCAGTCCGCGACGACGCCGGCCCCGTCGCCGGCGACGCCCACCGAGCCTCCGCCGCTGCTCGATCTGCCGGCCCCCGGAGGCCTGCGGACGATCGTGATTGATGCCGGGCATGGCGGCGACGAAGAAGGCGCGCGGGGGCCGAACGGCGCTCTGGAAAAGCAGATCACGCTCGCCGTGGCGCGCCGGCTGAAGGCGGCGCTCGAGGCCCGCCTCGGCGTGCGCGCGCTGCTGACGCGCGACGCCGATCGCACCGTCAGCCTCGACGAACGCGCTGCGCTGGCGAACAACAACAAGGCGGACCTGTTCATCAGCCTGCACGTCAACGCGTCCGTGCGCCCGGCCGCCTCCGGCGCGGAGGTGTTCTACCTGAGCCTCGACGACTATGGCGCCGAGGCGGCGCGCGCGTCGCACCCGGAGAGCGAGCTGCTGCCCGTGTTCGGCGGCGGGACGCGCGACATCCAACTGATCCTCTGGGAGATGGCGCAGGCGCGCTACATCGAGCAGTCCGCCGTCCTCGCGCAGATCGTGGAAGCGGAACTGCGCGAGCGGGTGCCGATGGGCACGCGCGCGATCCAGCAGGCGCCGTTCCGCGTGCTGGTCGGCGCGAACATGCCGGCCGTGCTGATCGAACTCGGGTTCATCACGAACCCGCAGCAGGAGCGCGCGCTCACGTCGGAAGCGTTCCAGCAGCAGGTCGTCCAGGCGCTGGTCGCCAGCATCGTCCGCTATCGGGACAGCGTCGCGGGCTCGAGCCCCGTCAGCCAGCCCGGTCCCGTCCGCTGATGCGCCGCCCGCCGCTGTTTACCACGCTCGCGGTCGTCCTCACTCTTGCCATCGGATGGCTGCTGCTCATCGCGCTGCCGCGCTGGTACGGCCCGCGCGAGCCTGCGCCGCTGGCCGGCGCTGCTTTGGCTCAGCCGGAAGCAGCCCGCAAGATCACGGCAACGCTGTTCTATATTTCAGATGACGGTTCGCGCCTCACGAGCGCCAAGCGCGAGGTCGCCTTCGCGGCCGCGCCGGCGGACCAGGCCCGGCGGATCATCGAAGCGGCACTGCTGCCGCCGCCCGCGCCGCACGCGACCGCGATCCCGCAGGGCACGAAGCTGCGCGCGCTGTTTCTTACCGGGCGCGGCGAGGCGTACGTGGACTTCTCGCGGGACATCGCGACCACGCACGGGGGTGGGTCGCTCAACGAGCTGTTCACCGTGTACGCGATCGTGAACGCGCTCACGGTGAACCTCCCCGCCGTCACCGCCGTGCAGATCCTGGTGGACGGCAAGGAAGTGGACACCCTGGCGGGCCACGTCGATCTGCGTCGGCCACTCGGCAAGAACCTCAAATGGACGGAGCAATGAGGAACGACAACCGGAGCGCGGCGGACCTGCGCGCGACGCGCATCACGCCGAACGTCAACATCCATGCGGAGGGTTCCGTCTTGATCGAGGCGGGTCGTACGCGGGTGCTGTGCACGGCGAGCATCGAAGACCGCGTGCCCCCTTTCCTGCGCGGCGCGGGCAAGGGCTGGGTGACGGCCGAGTACGGCATGCTGCCGCGCGCCACCTCCACGCGGACCACGCGCGAGTCGTCGGCCGGAAAGGTCGGCGGGCGTACGCAGGAGATCCAGCGGCTGATTGGCCGATCGCTGCGTTCGGTCACGAAGCTGGAGGCGCTCGGCGAGCGGACGATCTGGATTGACTGCGACGTCCTGCAGGCGGACGGCGGCACGCGCACGGCGTCGATCACCGGCGGGTTCGTCGCGCTCGCGCTGGCGCTGCAGCGGCTGAAGAAGGAAGGCTGGCTGACCACGGTGCCGCTCACCGATTACGTTGCGGCGATCAGCGTGGGGCTCGTGAGCGGCGAGCCGATGCTCGACCTCGCGTACGACGAAGACTCCAAGGCCGACGTGGACATGAACGTCGTCAAGACCGGCGCGGGCAAGTTCATCGAGGTGCAGGGGACAGCCGAAGGCGCCCCGTTCGCGCGCGAGGTGCTCGATCGCCTCCTGGCGCTCGCTGACACGGGGATCCAGAAGCTGGTGGAGCAGCAGAAAGCGATCGTGGGGCTGTAATGGGGTCAGACCCCAATTTTAGTTTTTACAAAAAACCCAATCGGGGGCCAGCACGGTTACGGAAAACGAAAAAATAGGGGATGACCCCAAAACAA
>DATHTE010000143.1:0-3392 GCA_035463475.1 Vicinamibacterales bacterium | reverse complement strand
TCCGCGAGGCGCATCCACGCGAACACATAGCCGGCGATCGCGAGCGTGAGCACGGCAGGCCAGACATAAACGTGAAGCGTGTTGAACCACGCCGGCGACGCGGCCACCCGTCCCAGAGTGCCGATCCGCAGGGTGTTGAGGACGAGGATCAGTGCCGCGCCGCCACCGGCGCCGACCAGGCGCCTTCGCCACGTCACCGGGTAAGCGAGGACGGCGCCGAGGCACAGGGCAAGCGCGTCGGCCCCGCTGCACGCAAGCGTGACCGCAACGGGCAAGGTCGGCGTGCCGAACAGTCCCGACGCAAGCGCCCCCTGCACGCGGGTGAACGGCAGCAACACATGCGCTTCGGTCCAGGTCAGGCGGAGCAGACCGAACAAGCCGAGGCTCCACGCCACGCCGCGAAGGGCGAACTTAACGGCGTCGGTCCGGGCGCGGGCCGTGTCCGTCGGCACGGGGGATCTCCTGCACGGTGACATGTTGGGCGCCGAAGGACCGGCGCAGCTCTTCGATCGCATCGAGGCTCTTGAGCCTCGTCGAGCAGGAAAAAATGTCGATGTTCACCGTACCCGTTTCCGGCCACGTGTGCAGGACGGCGTGCGACTCGCTGAGGATCAGAACGCAGGTGAGGCCGGTCTCCGGAAACGAATGGGAGATCTGGTGCACAACCGTCGCACCCGCCCGCCGCAGCGCCGCGCAAAAAGTGGACATGATCTCGTCCGGCGCGCGGCCGACAAGATCGTTGCACCCGCCGAAGTCCACCGAGTAGAGGGCGGGGGGGACGTGCGTCTTCATCCTCCGAGACTGCAGGGGGCGCCACGGGACGGAACTGCTCAAAATTGAACAGCAACCCGATCGCCCATCCGTAGAGTATAATCTGCCAAAATCGCGTGCGATACCCGTCAATTGGAACCTAGGAGCCTCCGAATGCTGCGCAACTGCGTCCGTCTGCTGGCAGGCGTCTGGCCCGTCGCTCTTCTCTTCTTTGCCCTTCCCTCCCCTGCACGGGCCCAGGCGTACTTGGGTGCGAATCTGAACCCCTTTGGAGTCCTGGCCGCGTCAGCGGTCACCTGCACCGGTCCGGGCACCATCAGCGGAGATCTGGGCTTGAGCCCGAATGGCGCGGCCTCGATCACTGGCTTCCCCCCATGCACGTTCACGGGAGCGCAACACGCCGCTGATGCGGTGGCGGCGAATGCTCAAAGTGATCTCACCACGGCGTTCACGACCTTGGGAACCCTGCCGTGCGGCCTTGACTTGACGGGCACGGATCTTGGTGGACTCACGCTCCTGCCAGGCGTCTATTGCTTCTCGACGTCGGCTCAGTTGACGGGAACACTGACGCTCGACGCCCTGGGCAACCCGAATTCGGTCTGGGTTTTCCAGATCGGGAGCACGCTGACGACGGCAAGTGGCTCGTCTGTCACCATCATCAATGGCGGTAACCCTTGCGCCGTGCAGTGGCGGGTCGGTAGCTCCGCGACTCTTGGGACGACCACTAGTTTCGTCGGAAATATCCTCGCACAAGCGAGTATCACCCTGAATACCGGCGCGAACCTGATCGGCAGAGCCTTGGCGCGAACTGGTGCGGTGACGATGGATTCCAACAACGTCGCCGGCTTCGCCTTGTGTGGCGCCGGAGGCGGCTCCGGCGGTGCGCCGCCGCCCTTCCCGCCGGCTGGTGTTCCGACACTGCCCGAGATTGGACTATGGACTCTCCTCGCCGTACTTCTCGGCGGCGGAGTCTACCTGATTAGCCGGCGGACGCGGGCCACGGGCGGCATCTAGCTTCCGCTAGGACTTTTTGATCGGCACGCGAACGTCGACGGCCTGAGTGAGCGAGAGCGACAGCGCGGTGCCGCGCGGCAGCCGGATCTCCTCACCGCGCGTCGACAGCACCACGGCGGTACCGGCGCCTCCGCCGATCGCCGTGCCGATCGCGGCGCCCTTCTTGCCGCCGATCAGACCGCCGATAATCGCGCCGCCGGCCGCCGGGACGCCGATCTTGGCGGCGTCTTCACCTTTCGTCGCGGGCGCCACCAGATCGAGACGCGCCGCGATTGGGTACCGCTCCTCGCCCCGCGCGACGGAGACCGAGCCGAACCTGAGCGCCAGGCTGGCGCGCCCCTTCACCTTCCCGGCTGACTGCACCGCCCCGACCTCGCCCCTGACGACGCTGCCAGCCGCAAGCACCTCGGTGCCGTCGACGGCCACCGCGTCGATGAGGGTCGCCTCGATGGGATCTTCAACTCTGCTCGAGTCCGAGCCGAGCGCCGACTCCAATCGGACGGCGAGCTTCGTGCCCTCCGGGAGCGTGAACTCACGGAACTTCGCGATCGCCGGAAGCGTGGCTGGCGTCTTTTCGTCCACCAGTTGCACGTCGGCGATCTGATCGCGGGGGACCGAGCGGCTGGCCGAGCCGGCCTTGACCTTGACGGTTCGCTCGTCGCGCGCGGCGAGCGTGCCGCGTACCACGCCACCATCCTGTCGGGTGACTTCGACTTCCGTCCCGACCGGCACTTTCTCGAGATCGACTCGATCGGCGCAGCCGGCACCGGCGATCATGAGCGCGAGAGCGAACGCGGATAGAAATTTCATAGTGGTTGTTCCTGTCGAGATCCGCAACAGAGTATGCAGCAAGAGAACCACGACAGCTGTGCCGTTGTGAACACCTTCCGTTTCGCCCCCGGGAGTAAGGTGCTAGCGGAGACCAAGACATGAACGCACACACGCAGGAACATCAAGACTACAGTTTCATGATCGGGCTGTTGGCGGGCACGTTCGTCGGCGCTGGCCTGGCGATGTGGCTCGTCCCACGGTTGGCATCCGAGCTTCGCCACCGAGTCAGCGATTCGGCGAGAAGCCTCCGCCACCGCGCGTCCGAACAGTATCAGCAGGTCAGAGACCGTGCAGGTGAGGTGCGTGACGACCTGATCCGGAAAGGTCAGGACGTCCGGGACGACGTCGCCGACGCCGTCGCGCGCGGCGCGCACGAGGTCGAGCGCTTCGCAACCGCAGCCAAAACCGACAGTGTCGCTGAAACCCGGAAGCACTCGGCGGCTGACCGCCCGGCTTCGAAGTCTCACTCGCAATAGAGGAACCCCATCGACATCGAAGCAGTGGACGGCAGGCCGTAGAACCCCGGGAATCCCTCCAACTGTGCGTTCCTGTACATACGCGCAGACAGGCAACCGGTACGCTGACACCGTTGTTGAGCTCTTTGGATCTTCGGGCCAGGGTGTTCGCTGGTGGAGGGGGACGCAGATGACAGGAATCACAAGGTACGCGGTTCTTCTTGCAGTTGGGTTCGCGGTCGCAGGCGCCGGTATGGCGGTGGCCAGTCAGCAACGGCCTTACCGCGTGAGCGATCAACAACTGACGGATCTGGTGAATCG
>DATHTE010000142.1:0-4032 GCA_035463475.1 Vicinamibacterales bacterium | reverse complement strand
GGTCGCGCCCACACCGGCGACACAGCCCTGCACCGACGTCGGCAGATCGGGTCTTCTTGCCGTGGGACCCACGAACACGAGGCGAATCGCCGCCGTCCCTGAAGCGGACGGACCGTTCGGATTCGAAGGCCCGGCGGAGTCATCACAGCCGAGCGTCGCGAGGGCAAGCCCTGCGGCAATGACCCGCGCGTTCATTCGAGCAGCATATCGCGTTCACGTGGTGTCGAGCTCCACGGCTCGCTGGATGAACGCGGAGCCGGCCGGCAGGTCATGATTGCAACGCGATCACCGGATCGACTCGCGCGGCGCGTCGAGCAGGTCCGATGCACGCGACGAGCGAGGCGATGGCGAGCACGCTCGTGACGAGGAGCACCACGCGGGAATCGAGCGGTCCGACGCCGTACAGCTGCGACGCGATGAATCCGCGCAACGCGGTGGCGCCCGCAATCCCGAGGGCCAGGCCGACGAGCACCAGCACGATTCCCTCGCGCAGGATCAGACTCAGGATCTGGCCCGTGTCGCTGCCGAGCGCCATTCGAATGCCGATCTCGCGCGTGCGCTGGCCGACCTGATACGCCAGGACGCCGTAGAGGCCGATCGACGCCAGCAGCAGCGCCACCACTCCAAAACCCAGAGACAGCAGCATCGGCGCCCGGCGCGGGTTGAGCGATCGTTCGATGCGCTCGCTCATCGCGAACGTGTCGAAGAGCTGCATCTCCGGATCGATCGAGGTGAGCGCGCCGTTGACGGCATTCGTGACCGTGGCCGGATCGGTGCCACCCGTTCGAATCGCGAAACCGATGTTGCGGGTCGGATCCGATGCGTAGGGCAGGTAGTACGCGCCGACGCGAGCGTCCTCTCCTTCGACGAGCCCTCTCAGCTTGACGCTCTTCACGACGCCCACGACGCGCATCCACGTGGTATCGGGCGTCGGCTTCGCGACTTCCTCCGGGCTGCGCGGCAGGTACATTCGGCGGCCAATGGGATCGGCGTTCGGCCAGAACCTGTCTGCCAACTGTTCGTCGATGATGACGACCGGCGGCGCAGGCGGTGCATCACCGTCGGTGAACAATCGGCCGCGAACGAGCGGGACGCGAAGCGCCTCGAGATACCCGGGCGTCACGTAGAGTTGGTTGGGCGAGACGAGCGACTCGCCGGGCGTCATGACCCGTCCCTCGGGAATGATGACGCTGCTGCTGCCGTCCCGGCCGAAGGGGAGATAGCTGCTGACGCCTGCCGCCGCCACGCCCGGCAACGCTCGTATGCGTTCGAGCGCGCGATCCGTGTACGACCTGAGCGCCGCGTTGTCCGGGTATCGTGCCGCAAGCGGGGCGACACGCCCGGTCAGCACCTGCGCAGCCACGAAGCCAGGATCGATTCGCAGAAGCTGTCGGAAGCTCGCGAGCAACAAGCCGGCGCCGATGAGCAGCACGAAGGCGAGCGCGACTTCCGCGACCACGAGTCCCCGTCGGACGTACTTCGCGCGACGTCCCGCCGTTCCAGCACGGTTGTCGTCGCGGAGCACGCTGCTGGGGTTCATCCCCGCGATATGCATGGCGGGCACGGCGCCGATGACCACGCCGAGCACGAGCGCCAGGCTCAGCGTGAACACCACGACGACCGCATCCATCTGGATCTCGTGCGCCCGCGGAATCTCGGCGAGGCCAAGCGAGGGAAGCGTGCCGAGGCTCCAATAACCCACGGCGAGACCACACACGCCTCCCACGATCATCAGCACGGTCGTTTCGGTGACGAGCTGCCGGACGATGCGGGCACGTGGGGCGCCGAGGGCGTGTCGTGTCGCGAGTTCTCGCAGCCGTCCGCTCGCCCTGGTCAGCGAGAGGTTGGTGATGTTCACCGCCGCGATAAGGAGCACGAACAGCACACCGCCCCACAGCATCTGGAGCGCCCCGCGGATGGTTCGCACGAGGTCCGCGCCGAATGGGGCCACGACCGTGCGATAGCCGGCGTTGACGAGCAGGTGCTTCAACGAGCCCGCACGCTCGATGTATTCGGCGTTCATCGCATGGAGCCGCTCCTGCGCCTGGCGCAGCGTCGCTCCCTCGGCCAGTCTTCCGATTGCCTGGTGGTTCTGGCTGTACCGGCGATCGTCGGCCCGCTGTTCATCCGTGAACGCCAGCGGCACCCACACACGCACGTCCGGGTCGAGGAAGGTGAACTCCGCCGGGAGCACGCCAACCACCGTGTACTTCGTCGTGTCGAGTCGAAGCTCGCGACCGACGATGCCGTCCAGCCCGCCGGGCTGGCGCTGCGCGAACGCATAGCTGAGGACGGCGACGCGTTCGTGCCCGACGGTGCCTTCCTGCTCGGTGAAGAGGCGACCGCGCGCCGCGCGCGTTCGCAACACCGTGAAGAAGGAAGGCGTCACGCGCAGCGAGGTGACACCTTCGGCGCCGGTGCCTTCGCCCACGCGGAATCCGCCGAACTGGTAGAGCGCCACCGACTCGAGGACGTCGGTGAGCGTACGACGATCGATGTAGTTGGGGACAGACGTGCCGGCCCGTTCCACACCCGCACCCGGAAAGGCATCGAACATGAAGACGAGGCGGTCCGATTCCGGATAGGGCAGCGGCCGGAGAAGAACCGAGCGAACGACTGTGAAGATGGCGCTGTTGGCGCCGATGCACAGGCTCAGGGTCAGAATCGTGGTGAGAGCGAACGCCCGGTCCTTCCAGAGGAGCCGAAGCGCGAGGCGGAGATCCTGTCGAAGTATGTCCACCGGGGTCTCCAGGATTGAGGTTGGATCCCCTGGGGACTACGATCCGCCAAGACGCGTGGTTCCCGAATTCCCGCAGTCGGCCGTACAACCGGCGGCGCTCCGACGCTTCTCTGCCAGCATCAGTGCGCCGGAACACGCCCGGTAGACGCATGCGCCGGCATCGTAGCGTGCGCGGATCCACTCGACCAGTCCCGGGTAGGGTCCTTTCAGGTGCTCGTCGAGGCCGAGCCACAGCTCGGGCAGAATGACGATATCGACGCCCTCGACCTCGTGAATGGCGGCAGTGGTTCGACGGGAATCCCATTCCCGCAGCAGAATCGCTCGCGACCGACGCTGACGACCTGTACCCGGAATGGCGGCGGCGTCGGCTCCGTCCGTGGGTCTACCTCGACATCCACGAGGACGACCAGCTCGACGAGGAGCTCGCGGGCGAGTTGGATTCGGCAGGCATCGGAGCTGCCCGGCTGGGTCCCGTAGCGCCGGGCAACGCCGACCGCGGCGCCGCCTATGACGACATCGACCGCCGTCTAGCCGCGGTAAGCGGATCAGGCTGACGCGACCACAGCCGTCGCGGCCTCGGCGGTGCCTGGCTGATAGGAGCCTACCTCGGCGCGGAACGGTATCGAAAGGCGGTTCCAGCCGTTGATGGCGATGACGGCGAACGTCAGGCCGACCAGCTCCGCTTCGGTGAAGTGCTCACGTGTGCGGGCGTAGAGCTCGTCGGGGACGTGGTGGGACGCAATCAGCGTCAGCGTCTCGGCCCATTCCAGCGCGGCACGCTCGCGGGGCGTGTAGAAGGGCGTCTCCTGCCACGCCGACAGGCCGTACAGGCGCTGCTCGGTCTCGCCTTCCGCACGCGCATCCTTCGTGTGCATGTCGATGCAGTACGCGCAGCCGTTGATCTGCGACACGCGCGTCTTGATCAGGTGCAGCAGCCTCCGGTCGATGCCGCGCTCGCGCGCGATCCGCTCCAGGCCGTACATGGCCTTCAGAGCATCCAGGTACTGCGTGACGTCGATTCGTGGTGCCATGATGATCACTCCTCCACTCCAGCGGTCGGGCGTCGCGCCCGGCCCGTACATGAATCGCAGTCCTCGTGGCGCACGGCGTTAATGCTGGCGGCGCACCATACCTCGATGGGATCTCACGCCGGTACTATCCGAGCGGGGTCACAAAACGGGGTGTAAGTCGTCACTTCCAAACCGACGCGACCGCCCGTGAACGCCAGTGTCAGCATCGATGTCAGTTCGTCCCAGCTCAATCCACCGGGGAGCCGATAATCCACCGCTGGC
>DATHTE010000141.1:0-61063 GCA_035463475.1 Vicinamibacterales bacterium | reverse complement strand
CGAGGGAGCTGCTCGGCCGTCTCGGCGGCGCCGTCGCCGACCTCGCGGAGCCACTCCTCGCGGACGTGCCGTTGGACGACGCCGGCATCGCCGCGCAGCGTGCGTGCGTCGCTCGGCTCATGGCTCGCCTCGCCACCCTCGACACGACGGAGGCGCGCGAGCTCCTCAGCGTGGCCGACGCGCTGGTGACGAAGAGCGTGTGGATCGTCGGCGGCGACGGCTGGGCCTACGACATCGGCTACGGCGGGCTCGACCACGTCCTCGCGTCCGGCAAGAACGTCAACGTGCTGGTCCTCGACACCGAGGTGTACTCGAACACGGGCGGCCAGATGTCGAAGGCCACGCCGCGCGCGGCGGTGGCGAAGTTCGCCGCCGGCGGCAAGCCGGCCGCGAAGAAGGACCTCGGCCTGCTCGCCATGACCTACGGGAACATCTACGTGGCGTCGGTGGCGATGGGCGCGAGCGACGCGCAGACGGTGAAGGCATTCGTCGAGGCGGAGTCGTACGACGGACCGTCGCTCATCATCTCCTACGGGCACTGCATCGCGCACGGGATCGACATCAGCAAGGGTCTCAAGCAGCAGGCGAACGCGGTCGCGTGCGGCCACTGGCCGCTCTACCGGTTCGACCCGCGCCTGGCGCAGCAGGGGAAGAACCCGCTGTCGCTCGACTCGAAGCCGCCGAAGATCTCGTTCACCGATTACGCGTACCAGGAGACACGCTACAAGATGCTCGTGTCAGCCGATCGCGCGGCCGCCGAGCATCTCGCCGAGCTGGCGCAGCGTGACGTGACGCTGCGGTGGAAGATGTACGAGCAGCTCGCGAAACTGTACGAGACGACCGCGGCGGAAACCGTCAAGGTCTGACGCGGCAGGGGAGGTCCCCATGTCAGCAGGCACTCTGTACGTCGTCCTGGTGCTCGTCGGGGTCGCGGCGTTCTTCGTCGCGATGGCGCTCCGCGCCTACTTCCGCTATCACGGGACGCGCGTCGTCCACTGTCCGGAAACCCAGCGGCCCGCGGCGGTGCGCATCGATGCCGCGCATGCCGCCGTGGGCGCCGCCTGGGACCGCGCGGAGCTGCGCCTGGAGCAGTGTTCGCGGTGGCCCGAGCGCGCCGACTGCGCGCAGGACTGCCTGAGCGAGATCGCGGCGGCGCCGCACGACTGCCTGGTGCGGTCGATTCTGGCCCGGTGGTACGCGGGTAAGACGTGCGTCTACTGCGGCAAGGCGATCTCGCTGTTCACCCACGCGCAGCAGCCGGCGCTGCGCGCGCCGGACGGACGCACGTTCGACTTCGTCGCGCTGCCACCGGAGGAACTCGTCGCGCACCTGGACGAGTTCGCGCCGGTGTGCTTCGACTGCCATCTCACCCGGCAGTTCCGGTCGGAGCACCCCGAGCTGGTCACCGAAGACCGGAGGGACGCGGTGGGGGTGGTGAAGTAGAACCGAGACGCCCCGCCCTCCTCTCCTCCAGCCAGCCGACCCATTCGTCGATTCCCTCGCCCGTTGTCGCGGAGAGGCGCAGCATCCTCGGGCCGGGCATCACGTGTTGCAGCGCGTCCCAGATGCGATCGACGGAGATGCCGGGCAGGTGCGGCAGGAGATCGACCTTGGTCAGCAGCACCAGGTCGACCTTCTTGAACATCACCGGATACTTGAGCGGCTTGTCCTCTCCTTCCGTCACCGAGAGCGCGACGACGTTCGCGTGCTCGCCGAGGTCGTAGACGGCGGGGCACACCAGGTTCCCGACATTCTCGATGAACAGGTAGTCGAGGCCGCTCCAGTTCATGTGGTGCAGCGCGCGGTGGACCATCGCCGCGTCCAAGTGGCACGCGCTGCCCGTCGAAATCGAGCGCGCGGGCACGCCGGCGCGTTCGAGACGGGCAGCATCGTGGTCGGTCGCGAGGTCCCCCGCAATGGCGCCCAGTTGCCGGCGCCCGCCGAGCCGCCGCGCGGTCGCTTCGAGCACCGCGGTCTTTCCGGCGCCGGGGGAACCCATCAGGTTGAGCACCGTGACTCCCGCGGCCGCGAAGTGCTCGCGATTGTGCACCGCCTGCCGGTCGTTCTCCGACAGCACGCGCTCCTGCACGTCCACCGACACGAGGTGCGGATCGCCGCAGCCGCAGGTTTCACACATCGTCGACCTCCAGCTCGATCCTCTCGAGCATGATCTCGTCCCCTTCGAGGAGGCGCGCGCCGGCGCCGCAGGCCGCGCATGCGAGGCGCTCCCCCCTGGGCACATCGCGGTTGCAGCGCGGACAGCCCCATCTGGCCGCCACCTCGGTGATGCGCAGCTCCGCGCTGTTGAGCAGGGTGCCCGGCGCGCACAATTCGTAGGCCGTCCGGAGCAGCCCGGCGTCCACGCCCGACAACTCGCCCACGCGCACCGTCAGGCTGCGCACCGCGTTGACGCGGTAGCCTTTCACCGCGTCCTCCACGCGCCCGAGCAGCGACGACACGATCGAGTATTCGTGCACGGTCAGCGCCCGCTGAACGTTGGCTCCTTCTTCTGGAAGAACGCGTCGAGCCCCGCGGCGAAGTCCGGCTCGCTGGCAATCCGGCTCAGCTGCTCCAGCTCCTGGTCGAGGTGGTAGTCGAGCCGGTCGATCCCGGCGGCCTGGTTCATCAGCGTCTTGGCGATGCCGAACGCTTTCGTTGGGCCCGCGGCGAGCTGCCGCGCGATGTCCATGACGCACTCTTCGAACGCGGCGTCCGGGAACACGCGGGTCACGAGCCCGAGGTCGCGGGCGCGCCAGGAGTACAGCCGCGGGTTCAGCAGCACCAGCTCGAGGGAGCGGCGCAGCCCGATGAGG
This sequence comes from Vicinamibacterales bacterium, assembly GCA_035463475.1. GTDB lineage: Bacteria > Acidobacteriota > Vicinamibacteria > Vicinamibacterales > 2-12-FULL-66-21 > JACPDI01. The sequence goes on along the minus strand of DATHTE010000141.1, from coordinate 58,250 downwards.
CGCGGCAGCAGGAACGTCGAGCTCTCGGCGCCGGTGAGCCCCGTTTTCGAGTAGGCCCATTCGAAGGTCGAGCGCGCCGAGGCGAGGACGACGTCGCACGACATGGCGAGCCCGAAGCCGCCGGCCGCGGCAATGCCATCCACGGCGGCGACGAACGGTTTCGGCGCGCGCCGGATCTCGCTGATCGTGCTGTGGATGTACTCGAGGATCTGCTTGAACACCTCACCGTATCCCGCTGGCACGGCCCGCGCCTCGGGCGTGAGGTACGCGAGATCCTCCTGGGCACCGCCCGCCCGAATGTACTTCAGGTCGGCGCCGCTGCAGAACACGCCTCCCGTCCCTCTGAGGATGACGACCCGGATGTCGGTGTCGCGCGCGAGCTGGAGTGCCGCGCAACGCAGGTCGCGAGCCGTCTCGACGTCGAGCGAATTGAAGCGCGCCGGGCGCTCGATGGTGATCGTGCCGATCGCCTCGTCGCGCGTGATGACAATGTGGCTCATGGGTTTCCTCGATGGCGTCAACAAATCCGCGGCAGCGGCTCCCCTTCGGGCTCAGCGACGAGGCGCCGGCCGAAACCCGTATCCAGCACGAGCAAGCCGGGACGTTCCACGACACACGTCCCGACCACAGCGGCGTCGCGGCCGAGCGGGTGCGTGCGGAGCGCGCGCACGACCGCCTCGGCCGCGTCGGGCCGCACGCCGAAGACGACCTTGCCTTCGTTCGCGACGTGGAGGGGGTCGATCCCGAGCAGCTCCGCGGCGCCGCGCACCGGCTCGGAAATCGGCAGGGCCGCTTCCTCCAGCAGGATGCCGACGTGCGCTTTCTCGGCCATTTCGTGCAGCGCGCTGGCGAGGCCGCCGCGCGTGGGGTCCTTCATCGCGGTGACCGCCCTATCGGCCGCGGCCATCGCCGCGCGCACGAGCCCGTTCACCGGCGCGACGTCGGACCGCAGCGTGCCCTCGATCCCCAGCGCGTGGCGCGCGGCCATCACGGCGAGCCCATGGTCGCCGATGGTGCCACTTACGACGATCCGATCGCCCGGCTTCAGGCCGGAGTCGCGCACCAGCGTGCGCGTCAGCGCAACGCCGGTCGTGTTCAGCACGATGCCGTCCACCTCGCCGCGTCTCATCACCTTGGTGTCGCCGGTGACAATCGTCGTCCCCGCCTCGACGCAGGCGTCCCGCATCGAGGCGTGCACGCGAAGCAGGGCCTCGCGTGCGAACCCCTCCTCGAGCACCACGGCGCAGGTCAACCCGAGCGGCTCGACGGCCCCCATCACGGCGAGGTCGTTCACCGTGCCGCAGACGGCAAGCCGCCCGATGTCGCCACCGGGAAAGAACGCCGGCTGCACGACGTGAGAATCCGTGGTCAGCACGAGCCACTGATCGCCAACCCGGATCGCCGCGCCGTCGTCCATCTGGTCGGCGCCGAGCCACTCGCCGGACGGGATGCCCTCGAGCAGGACGTGCTGGATGAGGGAGCGCATGGCGCGTCCGCCGGCGCCGTGCTTCAAGGTGATGCGATCGTCGAGCGCGGTGGTTTTCATGCGAGCCTCGCGAGGTCTGGATGGCCGCCGTACTGGTGCCAGATCCTGCAGGTCCCTTCGCTGCTGACCATGCAGGCGCCCACGGCGGAGTCCGGCACGCACTCGCGGCCGAACAGACGGCAGTCGCGCGGCGAGGCAATGCCCGCCATGATGTTGCCGCAGATGCACTGCTGCACGAGCGCGGGCGGCGCGGTGTCCCAGAGGGCGGCGACGTCGATCGTGAAGCGTCGCCGCGTGTCGACGTGCGCCCACTCGTCGCGGAGCCGCAGGTTGCCGTTCGGCACGTGCGCGATCCCGCGCCAGCGCCCGCCGATCGGGCGGAACACGCGCCACAGTTGCGTCTGGGCGGCGAGATTGCCTTCCTTCGTCACGCAGCGGGGATACATGTTGGCGACGCGCGGCTCGCCGTCGCGGACGAGTTCGACGAGGCGCACCAGGCCCGCCAGGACGTCGAGCGGCTCGAACCCCGCGACAACGACTGGCTTGCGGTGGCGCGCGACGAACGCCTCGTAGATTCCCCACCCGGTGATCGTCGCGGCGTGTCCGGCGGCGAGGAACCCTTCGATGCGGGTCTCGGGCATCTCTGAGACGATCTCCATCACCGGCGGGATGTACTTGTGCGCCGAGAGCACCGAGAAGTTCCGCGGCGGATCCGACAGGACGACGGCGGCCGTCGCGACGGCGGTGGTCTCGAACCCGGTGGCAAAGAACACGAGCTCCTCGGGCGTCTTGCGCGCGAGCTCCACCGCCTGCGCGATGCTGTAGACGACCTCGACGCGCCCCCCCTCCGCCTGGGCGTCGGCGAGCGACAGCGCGGAGCCGCGCACCTTCAGCATGTCGGCGTACGTGGCGATGCGGACGCCCTTGCGCGCGAGCGCCACCGCTTCGTCCACCTCCGGCAGGTCGGTGATGCAGACGGGGCAGCCGGGCCCCATGATGACGTCGAGCGCCTTGGGAAAGACCGCGCGCAGGCCGAAGCGCGCGATCGCCTGCTCGTGCGATCCGCAGACGTGCATGACGGCAACCGGCTCGCGGCCGATCTCCGTCGTCACGCGGTGAAGCGCGCGCACGAGGGCGGCCGCGCGTGCGGGGTCGCGGAATTGCAGGCGCGCGAGCGGGGCGTCAGCGGTCGGCATCGTCCGCTCCCGGCCGCACGGCGCTCATCGCTCCCATCTCCGACCGCACGTCGTCCGCCATGAGATCGTTGCCTTCCGCGTGTCGAAGCAGTTCCTCGTACAGCGCGAGCGTCTCCTGGATGTCTTCTTCCGGAATGCGGCGGATCGCGTAACCGACGTGGTTGAGGATGTAGTCGCCGGCTGCGACCGGCTGGTCGACGAGTTCCAGGCGCACCTCGCGGGTGACGCCCCAGAAATCAACGACCGCCACGAGACCGTTCACGCTCAGGATCCTGCCGGGCACGCCGAGACACATAAGGGCTCCTTGGGGTCAGACCTGACCCCAGCAACGATCGCCTGCCCAAGCGCGAGGCCGCCGTCGCCGGGCGGCACCTGCCGGTGCAGGAGCACGCGAAACGCGGGCGTCAGCTCCGCGACCACCAGCTCGGCCAGTTCTGCGTTCTGGAAGCAGCCGCCGGTCAGCACGACGCTCCGGCTGCCGAACAGCGTCGAGGCCTGCCGCACCAGTTGCGCCGTGGCTGCCGACAGCGTGTTGTGAAAGCGAGCCGCCACCAGGGCCGGTTCTTCGCCGCCGATCAGCTCGTACACCGCGTCGCGCACCATGGGCCGCAGGTCCACGACCCACGGCGTCGCGTCCCGGACGATTTCGAAGGGATACCGGCCGCGCTCGCGCGGCAGCGCCCGCGCGGCGGCCATGTTCCATTCGAGCGCAAGCTGCCCCTCGAAGCTGGCGCGCGCGCGATCGAGGCCGATCGCCGCAAGCGCATCGAAGTAGCGCCCGATCCCGTGCGCCGGCGGCGCGTTCAGTCCGGACGCCAGCATGCGCCGGACCACGGCGACGTCCTCGTCGCGGATCGAACGAAACAGCGGAAGGTCGCGCACCGGGGGCTCGCCGTGGAACGCGTCCTCGAGCGCCGCGATCGCGATCCGCCACGGCTCCTTGATGGCGCGGTCGCCGCCCGGCAGGGCGATCGGACGGAACGTGGCGAGGCGCTGGAACCCGGAAGGATCCGCCAGCAGCAGCTCGCCTCCCCAAGAGGCGCCGTCGGTGCCGTACCCGGTACCGTCGTAGGCCACGCCGAACACCGGCCCTTTCACGCCGTGTTCCGCGAGCGCGCTCACCACGTGCGCGTGGTGGTGCTGGACGCCAATCTTCTTCGCTTCCGGCCGGGCGAGCGCGTAGCGCGTCGAGAAGTAGTCGGGGTGGAGGTCATGCGCGATGATCTCGGGCTCGACGCCGAGGAAGCGCTGCATCCGCTCTATCGACTCGCGGAACGACTCGAACGTCTCGAGGTTCTCGAGGTCGCCGATGTGGGGACCGAGATAGGCGCGGTCGCCGATGCCGAAGCAGAACGTGTTCTTCAGCAGCGCGCCGCAGGCCAGCACCGGCGCGGCAAAGGGCCGGGACACCGTAATCGGGCGCGGGACGTAGCCGCGCGACCGGCGCAGCACCACCGGCGCGCCGCCGATTACCCGGACCACGGAATCGTCGCACCGCGTCACGATCGGCCGGTCGTGCATGAGGAACAGGTCGGCCACCTCCGCGAGCCGCTCGCGCGCCTCGTCGTTCCGGAAGGCCAGCGGCTCGTCGCTGAGATTGCCGGATGTCATGACGAGCGGCGCGGTCACTTCGCGCATCAGCAGGTGGTGCAGGGGCGAGTACGGCAGCAGGACGCCGACCAGCGGGTTGCCTGGCGCGACCGCCTCCGCGAGCGGCGCACTGCGCCGCCGTTCCGCGAGCACGATCGGCCGCTCCGAGGACAGCAGGAGCGCGCGCTCCGACGGACCGAGCACGGCCAACTGCTCCGCCGCATCCAGGTCCCGCGCCATCACGGCAAATGGCTTCTCGTCGCGGCGCTTTCGGCGCCGCAGCCGCAGCACGGCCATCTCAGACGTCGCATCGCAGGCCAGGTGGAAGCCGCCGATGCCCTTCACGGCGACGATCAGCCCTGCCTCGATCAGCCGCGCCGCGAGGGCGATCGGATCCTCGTGCTCGATCGGCTCGCCGTCGGCCGCAACGGCCGTCAGCGTCGGACCGCAGGCGGGACAGGCGTTGGGCTGCGCATGGAACCGACGGTCGGACGGATCCTCGTACTCGCGGCGGCAGGCGGGGCACATCGGGAAGCCGCTCATCGACGTGCGCGCCCGGTCGTAGGGCACGTCGTGCGCGATGGTGAAGCGCGGACCGCAGTTCGTGCAGTTCGTGAACGGATAGCGGTGCCGGCGGTTGGCCGGGTCGCGGATCTCGCGCGCGCAGTCGCCGCACGTGGCCAGGTCCGCGGGAATCGAGACGCGGCGATCGGCGCCGCCGCGGCTTTCGAGGATCGCGAAGTCGCCGACCGGTTCGGCCGGAATCGGGCGGCACTCGAGCGAGCTGATCACCGCCGCGGGAGGCGCGGACTCGCGCAGCCGACGCACGAAGCGCTCGAGCGCCTCGCCGGGCGCGAACGCGTCGATCACCACGCCCGAGGCGTCGTTGAGCACGCGGCCGCGCACGCTCAGCTCGCGCGCGAGCCGGTAGACCCACGGGCGGAAGCCGACACCCTGCACCGTGCCGCGAATTTGAATGCGCCGCCCCTCGATCACGGAGGTCGCCACCGTTTCGCAAGGTGGCAAGGAGGGTGCCACGCCTCGTGTCGTGGAAAGTGCAAAAAAGTCCCGTGAAACGCGGGGTCACGCGCACGCTGCCGCGCCACGGCCGAACGCTGCCGGATTCCCGGCCGCGCTGCGCGTCGATGACGCCGGGCGAGGTCGGAATAATGCTCGCTCCACGTCGGCTTGGCGCGACGAGCGCAGGCGCCTGCAGCGTCCGCCGGCGTACGCACGTCGACTCACGCGACACCTCGTCAGCGCGTTCGCCGAGCGCGTGGCGTGACGCGCCGCGGGCGAGCGGGCTGCCGGATTCCCGGCATGACGCCGCTGGAATGCTGGAATTCCGCGTGTTTTACGACTGTTTTGAGGCTGGCCAGCGCTTTGCGAAAGGGCCGGGTGAGTTTTGACAGAATCAACCGCGGAGTCGTGGCGCGTTCGGACTCCTCCGTCCCCCTACTGCATTCCGGCCGACGCCACGCTCCGCGGTTGAGCGTTTTACCAGGTCCCGGGCCGGACCGAACCCGGGCCGTCCCGCGTACCGGACCTCCTTTCGGACAACAGTTGATGCGCAACGACTTGGTGATTGGAATGGCTGGCGCCGGCGGCGACGGCGTCATTGCGGCGGGCGAGGCCCTGATCGCCGCCGCGGCGATCGAAGGCTACTACGCGCGAATGACGAAGAGCTTCGGCTCGCAGATCCGCGGCGGCGAGTCGTCGTTTCGCCTGCGCATGTCGACGACCCCGGTGTTGAGCCTCGGCGGCGCGCTCGATGTCGCGGTCGCCCTGAACTGGGACGACTTTCTCCGCTTCGGCTCCGAACTGCCGGTCGGCGGCCGGACCGTTGTCGTGTACGAGAGCCGGACCGGCGTCGCGCCGGATCGCATCCCGCTCACCGGCATCACCCCGGCCGAGGTGATCGCCGTCCCGATCGATCAAATGGCGCGCGACACGGTCGGGCACGAGCGCGCGAAGAACACGATCGTGCTCGGCCTGCTCTCGGGATGGTTCAGCCTGCCCGCGCAGGGCATTCTCGCGGGACTGAAGAAGCGCTTCGCGGCGAAGGGCGAAGAGACCGTCCTGAAGAACGAGATGGCGTTCAACGCGGGCGTCCTCTACGCGCGGGAGCATCCGCTGACGCAGGGCGCGACGCTCGCGCCCCCTTCGCCGAACGCCACGAAGCGCCTGATCGCGGACGGCAACGCCATGTGCGGCGCCGGCGCGATCGCTGCCGGGTGCAAGTTCTTCGGCGGGTACCCGATCACGCCGTCCACCGAGATCATGCAGTTCCTGTCCAAGGAGCTGTTCAAGTACGGCGGGACCGTCTTGCAGGCCGAAGACGAGATCGCCGGCATCGGCGCCGCGATCGGCGCGTCGTTCGCCGGGCGCAAGGCCATGACGGCCACCTCCGGCCCGGGCATGTCGCTCAAGAGCGAGATGCTGGGGCTGGCCACGATCGCCGAGCTGCCGCTCGTCGCGGTCAACGTGCAGCGCGGCGGGCCCTCGACCGGCATCCCGACCAAGAGCGAGCAGTCGGACCTGTTCCAGGCCGTCTTCTCGGCGCACGGCGACGCGGTCCGGCCGGTGCTCGCGCCGGTGGATGTCAGCGACATCTTCGGCATCACGATCGAGGCGTTCAACATCGCCGAGAAATACCAGACGCCCGTCATCATCCTGTCGGACGGCGACATCGGTCAGCGGAAGGAGACCGTCGATCCGTTCAACGTGGACGCGTTCCCGATCGTCGAGCGGCAGCGGCCGACTCCCGATCAGCTCTCGCCGTACGTGCGGTTCCGCCTCACGGACTCCGGTGTGAGCCCGATCAGCGAGCCGGGCATGCCGGGCGGCAACTACCTGGCCTCGGGCATCGAGCACACGCAGACCGGCGCCCCGACGGCCACCGGCTCGGTCCACGCGGAGATGACCGCGAAGCGGGCGCGCAAGCTCGAACCCTTGAAGCGCCGGCGCGATCTCTTCATCGAATACGGCCAGCCCGGCGCCCCGCTCGCGCTCGTGAGCTGGGGCAGCGTGGCCGGCATCGCGCGGGAAGCACTGGAACTCGCGCGGCGCGAGGGGCTGCGGGTGAAGCTGCTCGTGCCGAAGCTGATTTACCCCGTTCCCGAGGAGGTGTACGCCGCCTTCTTCGCATCGGTCCAGGGCGGGCTGGTGGTCGAGCAGTCGTACCAGGGGCAGCTCTGGCGTCTGCTCAAGATGTTCGTGGACGTGCCGAAGGGCATCGAGCCGTTCGCGCGTCCCAGCGCGGTGCCGATCAGCCCCGAGGAGCTGGTCGCCCGACTCAAGCAACTGGCGGTGGAGCTGCAGCGCGGCCGCGTGCCCGAAGCCGCTCCGGTGGAGTGACGATGCAGGCGACGTATCAGGCGAAGGACTACAAGAGCGACCTCAAGCCCATCTGGTGCCCCGGGTGCGGCGACTTCGGCGTGCTGTCCGCGATCCAGCGCGCGCTGGCAGCCGTGGGGCGCCCGCCGCACCAGATCGCGTTCGTGTCGGGGATCGGCTGCTCCAGCCGCATTCCCGGCTACACGACGGCGTACGGCTTCAACAGCATCCACGGCCGGCCGCTGCCGATCGCGCAGGGCATCAAGCTCGCCAACCCCAACCTGCTCGTGATCGCGGCAGGCGGGGACGGCGACGGCTTCTCGATTGGCGGCGGGCACGTCGCGCACGTGGCGCGCCGCAACATCGACCTGACCTACATCGTGATGGACAACCAGATCTACGGGTTGACGAAGGGGCAACTCTCCCCCACGTCGCCGCGCGGCCTGCAGTCCGTCACGTCGCCGTACGGCAGCCTCGAGGCGCCGATCAATCCGCTCCTCTCCGTGCTCGCGTACGGCGCGGGGTTTGTCGCGCAGGGCACGCCCGCGGACATGGCGGGGCTCGCGACGCTCATCGAGCAGGCGATTCGCTACCCTGGTTTCGCGTTCGTCAACGTGCAGTCGCCGTGCGTCACCTACGGCCAGGTGGAAGCGCAGCTCAAGCAGCAGAAGGCTGCGATGCAGGACCTGAAGGCGCTGGGGCACGATCCGTCAGACAAGCTGAAGGCCTACGCGCTCGCCGAGGACTACGGCAGCAAGTTGTACACGGGGGTCTTCTACCGCCGGGAAGTGCCGGAGCCCACGATGGAGGGGCTCGCCCGTCAGCGCCACGAGGAACTGGCGCCGAAGGCGCTCAAGAGGAACGAAATCCTGAAGCTGTTCGCTCCCGCCTAGCAGCGACGGACGCGCCGTGGCGCGAGCCTCACGGCTCGCGCCACGCAATTTCTCACCGTTACGGCGTTGCGGCCGCGGCGACAACGGCATCCCATGCCATGGTCGCGCCGCTGCCTTCCTTCTTCGCCAGTGCCTCCGCGTCGCTCGCCGAGCTGAACGATGCGTAGTCCTTCTCGAGGCTCGCCCTGTTCACGACGATCGGCACGAGGTGCGCCCGCGAGGTCGCGATGAACTTGCCCGTGGCGTAGTCGGTCACGAACAGCCCCTTGGTGTGCTCCCCCTTGTGCTCCGCCAGGTACTTGGCCAGGCAACCGGCCGTGCGGAACTTGAAGGCATGCCCCCCTTCGTCGATCATCTCCGCGGCAAACTTCAGGTCGTCGATCGGCCGCTGGCACCTGTAGCACCGATCGCCCACGACAATCGGCAGGGGCTTCACCGAGCTGCATCCGACGGCGAACACGGCCGCCGCCACAACCAGCCACTTCATAAGACCTCCCCGCCGGAACTCCGGCATCTTTTCGGGTGGTAACCAACGGAGAGGCAATAGAAGTGCCGTGGAACAGGGGGCAAACAGGCTGAGTGCTGAGCGGTGGAGGCTCAGATCGGGGCGGAAACCCGGAAGGTCAACGCCGTTCCGACGGGGCGCGGCGGGCCCACGATGATGACCCGGGCCACGGCGCGCTCGACGGCAACCTCCGTCTGATCGCACTCGAACACGATGCCGGGGAACGTCTGGAGGACGCGGACGGGCGCGCCCGGCGTCACCCCCAGCGCCTCGAGGCGGTCCGCGCGGCCGTTCGGATCGCGTAGCACCTCGACGATCACTCCGACCTCGCCCACGCGCATCGCGGCAAGCGGCCGATGATGGCGGTCAGAAGGAGACATGCAGGATACCGAGAAGATAGTTCAACCCCGCGCCGGTGCCAACCGCGACGGCGGTCACGAACGTGAGGATGGCGAAGGCGACCTTCGGCCCGCGCTCCTTGACAATCATCAGCAGGTTGGCCACGCACGGCACGAAGAGCGTCATCACGGTGAGCGCCACGACGGACTGCGTGGCCGACAGGGCGCCGTGGTTCACGAGCGTGAAGAGCCCCGCGGCGCCGTAATCGCGCCGCAGGAAGCCCATGATGAAGACCTCGGCCGCGCGTCCCGGCAGCCCGAGCCAGCCGGTCACGATCGGCTCGGCCGCGCGTGACACCCACGCGAGCACGCCGGCGCGGTCCAGCGTGAACAGCAGCGCGGTGCCCGCAAGGAACAGCGGCACCGCCTCGCCGAGATACCAGCGGATTCGCAGCGCCGTCTTGGTCAGCAGGTTGCGCGCGCGCGGGAGCCTGATCGGCGGCAGCTCCATGATGAACTCAGTCCGATCGCCGGGCAGCACGCGCGCGGCGAGCCATCCCACGACGATCATCTGCAGGATGACGATGCCGAAGAGCGTGCCGAGCGCGAAGAAGGAGATGCCACCCAGGATGCCGAGGATCGTGGCGAGCTGCGCCGAACACGGGACGCCGAGCGCCAGCAGCAGGATGGCAATCAGCCGCTCCTTCGGCGTCCCGAGAATCCTGGTCGTCATCGTCGCCATCGTGTCGCAGCCGAGCCCCAGCACCATCGGCAGGACGGCTTTGCCGTTCAGCCCCATCGCGCGGAACAGCCGATCGCAGAAGATGGCGAGCCGCGGAATGTAGCCGGTGTCTTCGAGAAACCCGAAGATCAGAAAGAACGTCGAGACCACGGGCAGGACGATGCCGAACGCGTACGTCATGCCCATCGTGATCAGGCCGTAGTCGCCGACCAGGAAGTCACGCGCGATCGTCCAGGGGATCCCTCCCGCCAGCGACACCGCGAGCGGATTGATCCACGCGCCGAAGAGCCTTTCCTCGAGGAGCGCCACGAGCGTCTGCGCGCCGAAGACGCCCACGAAGAGGTACGTGACGTAAAGCACGGCGAGGAGGATCGGAATGCCCGTAATCGGCTGCCGGACGGCGCGCGCGAACGCTTCCTGCCAGCGGCCCGCCGAGTGCCGGCGGATGCGCCGATGGCGCTCGGTCATCTCGTGCGCCCACGCGGCGTGGTTCGATGCCGGCGCGGCCGACAAGGCCTCGGCATCGCCGAGCGCGGCCCGCAGGTCGTCGAGCCCGCGCCCTTCGACTGCCACTGTTTCGATGACCGGGATGCCGAGCTCGGCGCCGAGCGTCGAGGCATCCACCTGGACGCCGCGCGCGCGCGCCTCGTCCACGAGGTTCAGGACCAGGATCATCGGCTTGCCGAATTGCGCGAGCTGCGAGGTCAGCATCAGCGCGCGCCGGAGATTGCGCGCGTCGGCGACCTGCACCAGCAGGTCCGCGTCGTCTCCTTCGAGGATGCGACGCGTGATGAGCTCGTCTTCGCTGACGTTGCCTTCGAGGGTGTTGACGCCCGGTGTATCGATGAGGTCGCAGACCTCGGCGCCCACGAGCGCGCGGCCGCGCGTCAAGGAGACCGTCGTGCCCGGGTAGTTCGAAACGGTGGCGTAGCGGCCTGTCAGCCAGCCGAAGATGACGCTCTTGCCGACGTTCGGGTTGCCGACGAGCGCGATACGCAGGGGCCGCGCCCGAAGGGTGATGAGCGGCTGCACCCGGCTTCCGCGCCCCACGCTGTGTGGACAGGCCATTCACCGCTGCGTGTGGCAAGCCGGATACCCGACCGAAACAGGCGCAAATTGCGATTCAGTCTCATTCAATGCCGAAAATCCGGCAGGCATCACCAGGGCAATACCGAAGGCCGAATGCCGAAGGCGACCAGGTCAGATGTGCGCGAGAATGGCAGCATCCGTTTTCACTCTTCCGAGAGGTGTCCTCATGTCGCGGGTTCGATCGTCTCTGACCGGCGGGATCGCGTGTGCTCTGTTCTTCCTGGCACCTGCGGTCGCCGGCGCGCATTGCGACTCGCTCAACGGCCCGGTGGTTGCCGCCGCGCGCGCCGCCCTGGAGAAAGCCGATGTCACACCGACGCTCAGGTGGGTCCAGCCGTCGCGCGAGCCCGAGATCCGCGCCGCGTTCGATCAGACCCTGGCTGTTCGGCGCCTCGGTCCGCGCGCGCAGCAACTCGCCGATACCTGGTTCTTCGAGACCCTCGTCCGCATCCACCGGGAAGGAGAAGGGGCGCCGTTCACGGGACTGAAGGCGCCCGACACGCCTGTGCCGCCTGGGATCGCAGCAGCCGACCGCTCGGTCGAGAGCGGATCCGATGCCGAGCTGGTTGCCGCGATGCGCGATGAGATGGCGCGTGCGCTGCGCGAGCGTTTCGTGCATCTGCAGCATTTGCGCAAGCAGGCCGACGCGAGCGTCGCCGCCGGACGCGAGTTCGTGCACGCGTACACGGAGTTCATCCACTACGTGGAAGCGCTGCACGAGGCGGTGGCGGGCGCGTCGCCGCACGTCGAGAAGTAGACGAGATAGTTACTCAGCGAGCCGTTTCGAGGGTCCTCAGCGCCGCGCGGAGCTTGCCGTCGGCCTCCGAGGCGACCGTTTCGAGCGCGGCGTTGCGCGGCGCGACCTGCACCATGATCTTCGGCGCCATCGCGGCGACGACGCTGCGCCCAGGGGCGGCGTCGTACACGATGACGTTGCACGGCAGCAGCAGCCCGACGTCGATGTCCGCATCGAGCGCGCGGCTCGCCAGCGGCGGGTTGCACGCGCCGAGGATCGTGTACTTCCGGAACTCCCGATCGAGCTTCGCCTTGAGCGTCGCCTTGACGTCGATCGTCGTCAGGACGCCAAACCCATGGTCCTTGAGCGCGGCGGTCGTCCGCTCGACCGCGTCCTCGTAGGACAGCGGCAGCTCGATCTTCAGACCGTAACTGGTTTCCTGCATGCTCTCCTCAGAATCACCATCATCGGGCACCAGTCCGTGAGGCCCGACTGAAACAGGTTCAGGCCGACAAAGACCGTGAACCACAGGAAGTACGGGTGGGCGAACATGCCCAGCAGCACGCTGGCCACGACGAAGAACCCCCCGATCAACCGAAGATACCGTTCTATCATGCTCTCTCCTCCTCGTTTCACAGTTCGACTTTGCGGCGTTTCGCCTCGGCGCCCAGCGCGTCCAGGTGGGGCGCGACGTCGAGCGGGTCGGACGTGCGCACGATGACCACCGGGATGGCAGTCTCGCGGCTCACGCGTTCGGCCACCGAACCCATCCATAGCCGCGACGCGAGGCTCCGCTCGTTGGTGCCCATCACGATGGCGTCGGCGCCGGCCGCCCGCTGCAGGATGACGCTGGCCGGCGTCCCGTCGGCGATCGTCAGGGTCGCGCCGCCGGCGCCGTGCTTTTCAGCGAACCTGGCGAGATACCGCTGCGCGGCGGCGCGCGCGGCGACGCGCTGCGCCTCGAGGGCCTTCACCTGCTCGTGCGTGAAGTACGGCGGCGCTTCGAGCACTTCGACGTGCAGGATCTCGAGCGCGCTGCCGAACTCGCGGGCGATTCGCACGGCGACGGCGAGGGCGCGCCCCGACGCCTCGCCGAAGTCGACGGGAACCAGGATGCGGCGCGGTGGATAGGACCAGGTCATGGAGCTCATGTCACGCCTCAGCTGTCGCGAGCGACGGTTCCGGGCCGACGGCTGCCTGCCTGCGGTTGCCCAGGTAATAGAGAATCGGCACGGCCATGCGAGACAGGAGCAGCGAGGCGACCTCGCCGGCCATCAGCGAGATGGCGAGCCCCTGGAAGATCGGATCGAACAGGATGACGCCCGCGCCGACGATGACCGCGGCCGCCGTGAGCGCCATGGGCCGGAACCGCACGGCGCCGGCATCGATGACCGCCTGTTCGAGCGACATGCCGTCCTGCAGCCGCAGCTCGATGAAATCGACCAGGATGATCGAGTTGCGCACGACGATGCCCGCGCCCGCGATGAAGCCGATCATCGACGTCGCGGTGAAGAACGCCCCCATCAGCGCATGCGCCGGCAGGATGCCGACCAGCGAGAACGGGATCGCGGCCATGATGGTGAGCGGCGTGCGGAACGACTGGAACCAGCCCACCACGAGGATGTAAATCAGCACCAGCACCGCGGCGAACGCGAGGCCGAGGTCCCGGAACACCTCGTACGTGATGTGCCACTCGCCGTCCCACTTCATCGCGTACCGCGTGGTGTCGAACGGCTGCCGCGCGCTGTATAGGTCGAAGGCGTAGCCTTCCGGCATCGGCAGGTCGGTGAGCGGCCCGCGCATCTGCAACACGGCGTAAACGGGGCTTTCCTGCGCCCCCGCGATGTCGCCGATCACGTACGTCACCGGCTGCAGGTTCTTGTGGTAGATCGACGACTGCTCGAGCGTGGAGGTCTCGCGCGTCACGTCGCCGAGCGCGATCGACCGCCCCGAGGCCGGGCTCACGATGCGCAACGCGCGGAGCGCCTCGGTCGCCCCGCGAAGCTCGCGCGGCATGCGCAGAACGATCGGTACGTCCTCGAGCGAGCGCTCGTCGTGCAGCAGCCCCGCCGGCGCGCCGGCGTTGGCCATCCGGACGACGGCGGCGACCGCGTCCGCGCTCACACCGGCGGCCGCGGCGCGCTCCGCGTCCACGTCGAGGCGCCGCTTGCGCTGCGCGTCCTCGACGTACCAGTCCACGTCAACCACGCCCGGCGTCGCCTCGAAGATGCCGCGTACCTGCCTCGCGAGCTCGACGCGGCGGGCCGAATCCGGCCCGTAGACCTCGGCGACGAGCGTCTGCAGCACCGGCGGCCCGGGCGGGACCTCGGTCACCTGCACGCGCGCGCCGAAACGCGCCGCCATCGGTGCGATTCGCTCCCGCACGCGCTTGGCGATCGCATGGCTCTGCTCCGAGCGCTCGTCTTTCGGCAGCAGGTTGACCTGCAGGTCCCCCTGGTGCGGCGCCTGCCGCAGGAAGTAGTGCCGCACGAGCCCGTTGAAGTTGTAGGGCGCGCTCGTGCCCGCGTAGGTGACCACGCTGGTCACCGCGGGATCGGTGGCGACCGTGTCGGCAAGCGCGGCGGTCACGCGCGCGGTGTCTTCGAGCGGCGTGCCTTCCGGCATGTCCACCATCACCTGGAACTCGCTCTTGTTGTCGAACGGCAGCATCTTCACGGTGACGAGGCCAAGGGGCACGAGCGCGGTCGCGAGCAGCAGCAGCCCGGCAATCCCGGCGAGGAAGATCAGCGCGAGCCGGCGGCTGGCAATCAGCGGGGACATCACGAGCCGATAGAGCGCCGTGAGCCGGTCTTCCCCCTCGTGGTGATGGCCGCCGCGGCGCGGCAGCATGCGGACGGCCGCCCAGGGGGTGACGATGAAGGCGACGATGAGCGAGAAGATCATCGCGGCCGTGGCGCCAACCGGGATCGGCCGCATGTAGGGGCCCATCATCCCGCCGACGAACGCCATCGGCAGGATCGCCGCGACGACCGTCAGGGTGGCGAGGATAGTGGGGTTGCCCACTTCGTCCACCGCGCGGATCGCGATGGCGGCCATGCTCGCGCCGCCGCCCATCCGGGCGTGCCGCACGACGTTCTCCACGACGACGATCGCGTCGTCCACGAGGATGCCGATCGAGAAGATGAGGGCGAACAGCGTGATGCGGTTCAGGGTGTAGCCGTAGAGATAGAACACCGCGAGCGTCAGCGCGAGCGTTACCGGGATCGCGATCAGCACGACGCCCGCCTCGCGCCGCCCCAGCGCGAGCCAGATCAGCGCCGAGACGGACAGCACCGCGAGAAGCATGTGCCAGAGCAGCTCGTTGGACTTCTCTGACGCGGTCTCGCCGTAGTTGCGGGTGTGCTCGACCTGCAGATCGGTGGGCAGCACGCTCCCGCGGACCGTTTCGATCTTCTGCTCCACCTGGTGCGTGATGTCGATGGCATTGGTCCCCTTGCGCTTGGAGATCGCCACCGTCACCGCCGGCCACGTCCGGCCATCACGCCCACGGTACGTCACGTACGAGGTCGGTTCGGCGGCCCCTTCCCCCACGTCAGCAACGTCGCGTACGAGCACGGCGCGGCCGTTGACGTTCGCGACCACCACGTCCCCGACGCGCTCGACGCGATCCAGCCAGTGCCCGGCATCCACGATCTCGCGGCCACCCTGGACCGCGACGGTGGAGGCGGACCGGGCGTTTGCCGATCCGATCGCGCGCTGCACCTGGAGGGGATCCACGCCGTAGGCCGCGAGGCGTGCCGGATCGAGCGTCAAGGTGACCTGGCGCGGCCGCCCGCCGATGATCGCGACCTCCGAGACGTCGGCGATCGTCTTCACCGAGTCACGAATCTCCGCAGCAAAGCGGCGCAGCTGCCGGTCGTCGTAGCGCTCGCCCCACAGGGTCAGCGCCATCACCGGCACGTCGTCGATCGAGCGGGGCTTGACGAGCGGCGCCATCACGCCGTGCGGGATGATGTCGAGGTTCGCGGAGATCTTCTGGTTCAGGCGGACCAGTGCGCGCTCTTCGTCCTCGCCGACGAGGAAGCGCACGATGACGAGCGATTGCCCGGGGCTCGACGTGGAGTACAGGTACTCGACCCCGGGGATCTCCCAGAGGAGCTTTTCGAGCGGCTTGGTGACGCGCTGCTCGACCTCGGCCGGTGACGCGCCGGGCATCGAGACGAACACGTCAATCATCGGGACGACGATTTGCGGCTCTTCCTCGCGCGGCAGGGCGACCACCGCCAGCGCACCGAGCGCGAGCGAGCCGACGATCGTGAGCGGCGTCAGCTTGGAGTGCACGAACGCGGCCGCGAGCCGGCCCGCGAGTCCCGTCGGCCGGTTCATTTGCTGCTCCTGGCGGGCGCCGCCGCGGTGGTGACGCGCGTGCCGTCGGCGAGCGCGGGCGGAGCGCCACGCACGACCCGCTCCCCGGCCGCGAGCCCCGCGCGGACCTCGACGTTGTCATCCGTCCGCTGCCCCGCCTCGATCACGCGATACTTCGCGCGATCCCCGTCCACGACGAAGACCGCATCGAGCTGTCCGCGGGCGACGAGCGCGTCAGCCGGTACGGTCAGCGCCCGGCGCCTCGCGCCACCGAGCGCAACTCGCGCGAACATTCCGGTGCGGAGCTCCGCGTCCGGCGGCAGCGCGACCTTGATCACGACCGTGTGCGCGGCATCGAGGGCGACGGCGCGCTCCACCACGCGACCCGTAACGGTCACGTCCGTACCGTCAGCCGCCGCGAGCGTCACGCGCGGAGACTCCTTCCAGTCCACACGTGCCGCGCGCGCTTCGTCGAGCCTCACTTCCACCTCGAACTCGCCGCTCTCCTCCATCGTCACGACCGGCGTGCCGGGCATGGTCATCGTCCCCTCGTCCAGGTGGCGCTCGGTCACGACGCCGTCGAACGGCGCGAGGATCCGGCTGTAGGCGGCTGCGATGCGCGCACCCTCCATCGCGGATCGGGCGCCGGCCACGTTCGAGCGCGCGGCCATGGCCGCCGCGGCGGCCCCGGTCGCCCGCGCCTCGGCGCCGCTCAGCGCGGCCTGCGCTTCATCGAATTCCTGCGCTGTGGCCGACTGCCGCTCGCGCAGGCGCGCCACGCGCGCGTGGGTCGCGGCAGCGAGCTTCAGGCCCGCCTCCGCGGCGGCCCGCTCGGCCTCTGCCGCGGCCTGCGACTGCGTCGCCGCGGCGAGCATCGCTTCGGCACGATCGCGGTTCGCGTCCATCTCGCGGCCGTCGAGCACGGCGAGCAGCGCGCCGCGCCGCACGCGCGCGCCGGGCAGCACCGCGATCTCGCGCAGCTGGCCGACGATCCGGCTCGTGAGGACCGCCACCGTGCGCGACTTCACCGCGCCGCCGACCTCGATGCGCTCGGCAATCTCCTGCATCTCCGCCGCGGCGGCGCGCACCGGCACCGCCGGCCCTTCGGCCGCCCGAGAGGACTCGTGGGCCCCTCCACATGCCACGCTCAGCGCGGCCACCACTGCGAACGACGCAACCTGTTTCATGTTCAACGTCCCACTGCCCACTCGAGCGTCCGTTCGGCCACGAACGCGTCCACGCGGGCTGATTGTTCCTGCAGCTCGGCCTCGAGCAGCGCGTTGGCCGCCCGGAGAACATCGGTGACGCCGGTGAACCCGGCCTCGTAACGCTCGCGGATGATCCGCTGCGCCTCGCGCGCCTGCGTGACGGCAGTCCGTCCCGCAGCCTCGCGCGCGCGCGCGGCGTCGAGCTGCGCGGCAGCGGAACGCACCTCGAGGCGAATCGCGTTCTCGACCCGCTCCCGGTTCGCGCGCGCCTGCGCGACAGCGGCGGTGGCGCCCGCGAGACGCGCGCGGTCGCCGAAGCCATTGAACAGGTTCCACCGCACCTCGACGCCGGCCGCCCACCACGTCTGCCGGCCGGACCAGTCCCGGCCGTCGAACTCGTACCCGCCCTGGAAGCCCGCCTGCGGCAGGAACGCGGCCCGGGCGATCGCCTGGTTCGCCGCGGCCGCCTGCTCCTGCACCGCGGCCTGCCGCAGCTGCTCGCGCTTCTCGAGCGCTTCGCGCTCCAGATCGGCAACGGCAGCGGCCGGCGGCGCCGTCGGGGGCGCGACGTCATCGAGCGTGAATGTCGAGTCCAGCGGCGCGCCGATTAGATCGTTGAGCGCGGCGCGCGCGACGCTCTCGTCACCCGCCGCCTGGGCACGCCTGGCCTGCATTCCGGCGGCGTGGACCTGGAACGCGAGCACGTCGGCGTCAGTGGCCAGGCCTGCCTCGCGCCGGTGTTCGGCGCGTGCGCGATCCTGCTCCGCCGCGTCCACGGCGGCCTGGGCGGCGCGCCGGCTGGCGGCGGCGACCAGCACCTGCCCGTACGCGCGGGCGGTGCCCAGCGCCAGCTCGCGCTCGAGCGCGGTCGCCGAGAGGCTCGCGAGGTCGCGCCCCGCCGCCGCCGCGCGCACTCGCGCGCGCTGCGCCGGATCGAACAGCGTCTGCTGCACGCTGAGCGCGCCGCGCGTGTTGGTGACCGCGTCAGGGTTGTTCAGCGCGTCGAGGGCGAAGTTCGCCGCGCCGAAGCGCGATTGCGCGAGCAGCGAGCCGAAGACGAAGACGGGCTGGTTGCTCCGCTGCCAGGCCTCGACGTAATCCACGCGCGGGAGCCAGCCGGCCCTGGCCTGGTCCACCCCGGCGGCAGCCACCCGCTGCCCTTCCCGTACTGCCTTCAACGCGGGATTCCCGCGCAGCGTCCGCGCCACGGCCTCGGCGAGCGGCAGACGTTCCTGCGCGAGCGCGGCCGGGGCAACTGCTGTCAGAATGATGAGAACGACGACGGTCCGAATCCGCATCTTTGGGAGAGATGCACGACCCGGCCGGGACGTGACAGATGGGCGTTTTGTGACCAAACGACGGAAGTTGCATCTTGATCGTCAGGCAGACGACGCCGCGCTGGTGGCCGGGGTCCGAAAAGGGGACGAAGCGGCCATCGAGCAACTCCTGATGCGGGCGCAGGAGATCGCCTATCGCTTCAGCCGCGTGATTTGCGGCGCGGGGGCCGCGGACGCCGAGGATGCCATGCAGGACGCGCTCGTGAACGTCTACCGGCACGCGGCGGAGATACGCGAGCCAAGGGCGTTTCGCAGCTGGCTGTATCGGACGGTCAAGAACGCCTGTCTGATCGGGCGGCGCAGGCGGGTTCACGAGCCGGGGCGGTTGCTCTCGCTCGACGAGCTGATGCCCGATGGCGAGTTTCCGCTGGCCTCGGCCGCCCGGTCGCCCGAGCAGTTGCTGGCAGATGGGCGGACCCGGACGCGCCTTCGCCGCGCCCTGGCCGCGCTGCCGCCGGCGTTCCGGATGGTCGTCTTCCTGCGCGACGTGGAGGGACTGTCGACGCGCGAGGTCGCCCAGGTGATGGGCATCTCGGAGGACAACGTCAAGACGCGGCTGCACCGCGCGCGGCTGCAGCTTCGGCGCGAGCTGGAAGGACTATGAAACACGCGCACGGCCGGTCGGAGTGCCGGGAGCTTCTGGTGCGGATGGCGCGAGGGGTCGAAGGGGATCTCTCCCAAGCCGAACGTCGCGCGCTCGCGCGGCATCTCGCCGGCTGCGAGCGCTGCGGTACGTTCTCGGAAAGCCTGCGGCGCACCATAGAGCTCTGCCGGCATGGAGGCGCTCCGCCCATGAGCGCGCGCGCCAGCGCCCGCGCGAGGAAGAACGTCAGGGAACTCTTGCAGAAGGCAGAGAACAGAAGGTAGAAGGTAGAAGGTAGAAGGTAGAAGGTAGAAGGCAGAACGTCTTCTGCCTTCTGTCATAATCGCCCCTCATGTCCCCTGACGCGACCCGGGCGGAACGCCCGTCACGGTTCCATCTCACGCTCACGCAGCAGATCTTCATCGGCCTCGCCCTCGGCATCGTCGTCGGGTGGCTCATCAGCCGATATGACCAGTCCTGGGCGGACGTGGTCCGGCCCTTCGGCCAGATCTTCATCCGGATGATCAAGATGATCATCGCGCCGCTCGTCTTCGCGACGCTCGTCGCGGGCATCGCGGGAGCGGGACACGCCAAGGCGGTCGGCCGCATCGGGCTGCGCTCGGTCATCTACTTCGAGGCGGTCACGACGATCGCGCTCCTGATCGGTCTCGTCGCCGTGAACTGGCTCAAGCCCGGGGCGGGGCTGACGCTCGCCCCCGATCCCGCGGCCGCAGCGGCCGGCCCGGTCGCCGCACCGCCCCAGACCTGGCAGGGGATCCTGCTGCACACCGTGCCCGAGTCCATCATCCGCGCGATGGCGGACGGTGAGCTGCTGCAGATCGTCGTCTTCAGCATCGTCTTCGCGCTGGCGCTCGGGATGGTCGGTGAGCGCGGACGGCCGATCATCGACTTCTGCGAGTCGCTGGCGGAAACGATGTTCAAGTTCACCAACATCGTCATGAAGTACGCGCCGATCGGCGTGGGCGCCGCGATCGCCTACACCGTCGGGCGAGGCGGACTGACTGTGCTCGTCAAGCTCGGAGCGCTGCTCTTAACCTTGTACGGCGCCCTCATCGTCTTCCTGCTGCTGGTCCTGCTGCCGATCGCGATCATGTTCCGCGTCCCCATCCGGAAGTTCATCAAGGCCGCGGAGGAGCCGGCGGTCATCGCCTTCACGACGACCTCCAGCGAAGCGGCGCTGCCCCGCGCGATGGAGACGATGGAGCGGCTGGGATGCCCGCGCAAGATCGTCTCCTTCGTGCTGCCGCTCGGCTACACGTTCAATCTCGACGGGACGACGCTGTATCTCTCGATGGCGTCGATCTTCATCGCCCAGGCCGCCGGGATCGAGCTGACGATCGGACAGCAGATCACGATGATGCTGACGCTGATGCTGACCAGCAAGGGCGTCGCCGGGGTGCCGCGCGCGGCGCTCGTGATTCTCGCGGGCACGGTCGCGCAGTTCGGGCTGCCGATGGAAGGGGTGGCGCTCGTGCTCGGGGTGGATCACCTGATGGACATGGGGCGCACGTCGGTCAACGTGATCGGCAACTGCCTCGCGACGGTCGTGATCTCCAAGTGGGAAGGAGAGTTCGTCGAGGCGACCGACGAGCAGCTCGCGCTGGCGGAGGCGAAGGGAGAACTCTAGGGCCTCACCAATTCACCATCACCCTGATCCATCCCGTGTGCGCCGTGTAGGGCCGGTATCGGTACCCGAGCAGCACCGCGCCCGGCAGGTCGTTGACGGCGATCCGCGGATTGGCGAGCGCGAAGTCTTCCACCTCGTAATCGTCGTACCAGTAGCTTGCGCCCACGGCGATCCGGTTCGTGAAGTAGTACTTCACGTCGGCGGTGGCGCGCTGCCATTCGTTCCGCACGGGCGGAAGCTGGTCCGGCGGCGTGATCGTCGAGATCGGCGGCGAGTCCTCGGGAAGCGTGCGGTCCGTGACCACGCCGACCTCGTACACGTAGGTCGCGCGCGCCCGACTGTAGTCGTACGCGAAGGTGATGTCCGTGTTCCGGAAGGGACGCACGAGGTTCAGGCTCGCCATCAGGGTGTGCACGCGATCGTCCTGGTCCGTTCCCCAGTCGCGCCGCGGGTCCACGAACTCCCCGGCGTTGCTCGCCTGCCGCGAGGTCTGGAAGGCGTCGTAGCCTTCGAAGCCATAACTCACGTCCACGTTCGCGCGGTCGGACGGTGTCAGCGTGAAGCCGGCCGTGTAGATGTGATGGGTGTTGTCGCGCAGGCCGAACTGTCCGTCGTCGGCGTAGTCGTCCTTGCCGACGGCGATGGACGTGTTCAACCCCAGCCAGCCGATCGGGATCGCCGTGGCCTGTACGGTGATCCGCTGGCGGTCGCGCGCGGCCACGTCGTAGTGGCGCATGCCGGGCTGTTCGTTGACCGCCTCGAGCAGGTGGACGTCGAAGCCGTCGGCGTCGCGCGCGCCGAGCTCATAGAGCGCCCGCACCGAGAAGCGCGCGTGCCCGAGCGCGTCCACCGAGAGGCGGAGCAGGTTTTCGCTCGTGGTCTCGAAAATCCGGAACGTGCGGTCCGCATACTCCCCGCGCCAGCCGGCTCGGAACGTCGGGAGGCCGGCGGGCATGAAGGTCACTTCGACCTCGGTGTTGTGGCGCTTCGTGCTGAAGGGCTCGGGCCCTTCCGACGCGGTCCGGGACGCGCTCGAGTCGTAGTTCACGCGCCCGGCGAGCGGGAAATGCGGAGTCCGGTTGTCGTAGTCCGACAACCGGTAGCGCGCGTCGAGCGCCACCCGACGCCACGGTCTGGCGGTGAACGTGACATTGGCGCCCGTCGTTCGCGCCTCTGCCTCCGCCCTCTGGCGCTCGAGCGGTATGACGGGGGTGATGGCCGGGTTGATGGTGTGCGGCAGGAGTTGTTCGTCCTGACGCACCGTGCCGAGGGAGAGAAACGCCGCCAGCCGGCTGCGTCCGGGCAGCCGGACGGAGCCGCGCGCGTTGACCACGTGGTACGTGCTGTCGGGCCACAACGGCATCCGTCCCTGGGACGATGCGTTGGATCGATCGACGAGCACCAGCGGGTGATCCCACACGAGCGCCGGGACGTCGTTCTGGAACCAGGACGCGTTGTAGCCGCCGCCGACCATCGCGTTGTTGTTCGACCACTCGATGTCGGTCGTCAGATCGGTGGTCCGATGGTCGATCGTCGCGGGCACCTCGACGGCGAGGCCGAAGCCGAATCCCGCCCCGAAAGGCATGTTCCCTTCGCGCCGCGCCGACGTGAGGCCGAAGCGGATGTCGGTGTCCTCGCGCGGCGCGAACCATGCCCGCACGCGCGCGGTGTCGCGCCGGCTTCCTGACCGGAACTGCCGCGCGTCGCCGAGGAACGGAATGAGCCGCGTCACCTGCCCTCCCGTGGCGGCCTGGATGCCGTCATCCATCTCCAGGTCACCGTCCTCCTCGTCGTCGTAGAGCGTGCGCGTGTCTTCGCTGATGAGCAGCGGGATCTGGTCCCACTCGAAGGAGAAGGCAAAGCGCCCGGGGCGCTCGGCGCGCACGAAGTACCGCTGGTCGCGCCGCCCGACGTGATCGGCGGCCGCGGAGAACAGCCAGCCGTTCCGCTCGCCCTCCTGGCGGAACCGCTCGAGGAACAGCCCGTCGCCGAGATCGCGATAGCGCTGGAACCGCGCCGGATCTCCGTTCACGTCGGTGAAGCGCACGCCGAAGTCCATCCAACCCTGAACGGGTGCGGCGATCTGCGGCTCCTGCGGCGAGCGTGCCGGCGGGGACGGGGGCGTGGTCTGCGCCGCGGCGGGCGCCACGCTGAGGAGGAGTGCGAGGCACGTGCACATGCGGTTGCTCATGTCCCCTCCTCTAGCGCAGGAACGTCCCGCCGGACGGGTGGTTGGAGCCGTGAACCTGAGAGTGGCACGTCGCGCAGGACCGCGCGTAGAGGCGGTTGCTCGTGTTCACGACCAGGTTGTCGTAAATCGTCGCCGGGTGCCGCGTGTGGATGTGGCACCGCTGGCAGAGGAGCGGCTGCTTGGCGACCAGCATCCGCTCGTTCGACGAGCCGTGCGGGTCGTGACAGGTCGCACAGTTCTCTCGCACCGGCGCGTGCTCGTACAGGTATGGCCCGCGTTTGTCCGTGTGGCACGAGACGCAGCTCTCCGGGATCGAATTCCCCGCCCGCAGCAGACGGACGTTCGTGGAGGAGCCGTGCGGGTTATGGCAGGAGGAACACTCCATCTTGCCCTCGCGCAGCGGCATATGCCCGGATCGGTCCATCTTGGCAATCTTGTCGCGATGGCACCTGGCGCACAGCTCGGTCTCGTCGGCGGTCTGCAGCTGGGCGCGCTCTGACTTGAAGGCATGCACGCTGTGGCACGTCGTGCAGGACAGCTGACGCACGTCGTGCGCGCTTCCTTCCCAGGCTACGTGCGCGCCGCGGGTGTGGCACGTGAGGCACGTGTCGCTCGCCTCGCGCGGCTGCATCTTCGGCGGGTTCTGGATCAGGTTGGGATCACCGCCGGCGTCGGCGTGCGCCTTGCCGGGGCCGTGACACGATTCGCAGCCCTGCCCGGCGCGCGGCGACCGCGGGTTGGCGGCGATGCCGTGCGGGCTGTCGTGGTAGCCCCGCTTGTCGTCGTGACAGGTGAGGCACGTGTCTTCGCCCGCGAACTCGCCGGCGGAGGGTGTGGCGCTCGGCTGCTGTTTTTGCTGCTGCTGTTCTTGTTGCTGCGGGGTCGTGCTCTGCTGTGACGCGGTTGCATCCCGGCGCGACGCGCGCGCCGACGGCTGCGACACGGCAAACGCGGCGACGGCCCACAGCGCCAGCACGGCGCTCAGCCACCATCCGGGCCTGGGTCGCGGTGAGTAACGGCTCATCGGTGCCCTCCGAAGCGTCTGTTCGGAGAGCAACAAGGGTGCCGGCTGACGTTGAACTGAGCCGTGGCGCTCGGGACAGGGTGCCCTCCCGCGAGCGCGGCCGCAGCCGCAGATCGACCGCGCTGCGCCGGTCACTTTCCACCCCCGGTCCCCGCCGTCACAGCGCGGCGCGTGGTGCGACGGAGCAGCGCGATTTGCCCCTGTCGCGCGTAGTCAATCGACTCGGCGAGAATCCGCGCCGCCTCCTGCGGGGCATGAAAGCCGGTCGAGTTCTCCGCCTCCACGAAATCCAGCCGGAACTGCGCGTTGCGCTGGAACTTTCGCGCGGCATCGAGGTCGGCGTCGCGTGCTCCAGCCGCCCGCGCCGCCTTGATGTCGCCGATGAGGGCCACGAGCGCGTCCATCGCGCGGCCGCGCAGCCCGAACACGCGCTCCTGGATCAGCTCGACACGCGCCTTCAATTCTTCCTCGGGCCAGCGGTGGCACGTCTGGCACGCGCGGTTGATGTTCAGCACCGGGCTGCGCACGTGATGGTCGCTGATCTTCAGCCCGCCGACGCGCTGATATGGCATGTGGCAGTCGGCGCATGCCACCCCGGAGCGCGCGTGGATCCCCTGGTTCCACATCTCGAACTCGGGATGCTGCGCCTTCAGCACGCCGGCCCCCGTATCGGCGTGCGTCCAGTCGCTGAACTGCGCTTCCTCGTAGTAGGCGAGGATGTCGTCCACCTTCAGTCCCTTTGCCCAGGGATACGTCAGCCGCTTCTGCTCACCCTTGAAGTAGTACTCCACATGGCACTGGCCGCAGACGTAGGCGCGCATCTCCTGCCGCGTGGCCATCCGGTTGACGTCGTAGTTCGCAACGCCTTGTGACACCTTCAGCGCGCGGATGCCTTCCATGAAGCCCGGACGCGTGACCCGCAACTGCATCGATTGGGGATCGTGGCAGTCGATGCACGAGACGGGATGCTTCACCAGTTTCACCGCCTCCTTGTAGGGCATCTGGTTCAGCGTCTCGAAGCCTTTGATCAGATCGCCGCGACCCGCCGTCCTGTACGGCACGTACACGGACGCGTGACAGTGCAGGCACGTGCCCGGCTGCTTTGCGGCGATCTGCCGCTCGGTGAAGATCTGGTCCTCCAGCATGTAGGCGTGCCCGCGCTCCTCGCGGAAATCCTTCGAGAAGGCATAGCCGGCCCAGATCACCTTCAACCGGGGATCCTCCTCGAGCCTCGACTGCGCGACGACCGACCGGGGATCCACGTACGTCGGCGTGTGCGGCACCGCCTCGCTGCCACCGAAGCGCGTGCGCACCTGGTCCACCGTGCGCCTGTAGGCATCGTACTGCTGCGGGAAATTCTGCCCCCACAGCGCCGGGTCTTCGGTCGTATCGGTCAACTCCCGGACGCGGTAGAACGGGTTTCGCGCTTCCTGCTTGCGCTCGATGATGTTCACCAGCAGCGCGGTGAGCGCGAGCGCGGCCACGACGCCGACCGTCACGCCAATGGCGATGACTCGCGTCGCGCTAGGGGGTCTTCCCGGTCGTGTCTCGTCAACCATGCGGTCCCTCAATCAATGTGACCCACCGAGCGGTGGCACTGGACGCAGGACAACTCGTCCTTCTCGCTCTTCGACGGATGCGCCGCGTCAATCTGCTGCACCACGACCTCGTGGCACTTGCGGCAGGCCTGCTCCGTGACGCCGTGGTTGCGGGCCGTGATCTGGATTTCATCCGGAAACCGCCCGGTCGTGAACGCGAACGAGTGCCAGAAGCCGTTCTGGGCCTTCGTGACGTATTTCGCCACGGGCCCCGGGGGCGTGTGGCAGTCGTTGCAGACGGCCACCGCCCGGTGGCTCGACGTCACCCATCCGTCGTACTGCTCGCGCATGACGTGGCAGTTCATGCAGGCCGCCGGGTCGTTGGTGAGGTAGGAGCCCCCCTGGGCGTAGATGAAGGTGTAGGCGCCCAGGCCCACCGCCGCTCCCACGACGAGGCCGAGCGTCGCCAGCAGCGTCGCCCGTCTCGTCATGCCGGCTCCCCGGCACCGGCTTCAGCCGAACGTGAGAAACAGGAGGTTTTCACGGTAAGCTCTAGAATTGCATTAAGACTCATGTCCATGCCGTTGCTTCCGCTGCAGGCTGACCTCGTATACGGGCCGGTGCGGTCCCGCCGGCTCGGCTGGTCGCTGGGGGTGAACGTGTTTCCCCCCGGCCGCAAGATCTGCAACTTCAACTGCGCGTACTGCCAGTACGGCTGGACGCGCGAAGGGGAACACGCCGTCGCCCCGCGCGACTGGCCGGCGCCAGAGAGGATAGCCGACGCCGTGCGCGGCGCGTTGCGATCCGCCGTGGCCGGGGGCAAGTCGATTGACCGCATCACGCTCGCTGGAAGCGGCGAGCCCACACTCCACCCCTCGTTCGCCGACATCGTCGAGCGGCTCCGCGCCGTTCGCGACGCGGAGCTTCCCGCCGCCCGGATCGCCGTGCTGTCCAACTCGGGCACGATCGCGCGCCCGGGAATCGCCGACGCGCTCGCGCGCGTCGAAGACGCGTACCTCAAACTCGACACGGCGGACTCAGGACTGTTCGCGCGCCTCAACGGCGCGAAGAGTGGGCTGCCGCTGATCCTGGAGGGGCTCCGGAGGCTGCCACACGCGATCATCCAGTCGCTGTTCACGCGCGACGCGTCGGGGCGCATCGACAACACGACCCATGACGCGGTGGAACGCTGGATCGGCGCGCTGAAGGTGATCGGCCCGGCTGGCGTGCACGTGTACACGATCGATCGGGCGCCGGCGTGGAGCTCGCTACAGAGGATCGCGCCGGAGGAACTGGAGGCGATCGCCGCCCAGGCACGCGCGGCAGGCCTCGCCGCGACGGTGTACTAGGAGTGATTTGGTGATTTGGCGATTTGGCGATCTGGTGCGGAAGTTCAGCTCACCAAATCACCAAATCACCAAATTGCTTCTGCCTACGCTAGCGTCTTCTCCATCCAGCTGCCGGCGCAGCCTTCGTGGATGGCGACGAACCCGGCGCGCATGAGCGCGTGCTCGCCGCCGCGCGGCGGCATGACGACGACTCGACGGGCGCCGGCCGCCAGGCAGGCGACCTCCAGCCCGTGCGCCATGGCCGACACCACGGCCTCGACATCGCAACAGCCCTTCACGTCGAGACCGAAGTCCGGCGCACGGAATTCGCCGCCCGCGCCCTGGTAAGTGACGATCGCGACCGGCGCCTGCCCGCAGCTCGCGATCAGTCGTGACCAGCGCGCGAGGCGCTCGAGACGCGCCGCGCCGACGGCCTGTTCGCCGAACAGCCGGGCGACGATCTCGGGCGGGAGCGGTTCGTGCTCCGGCCCCGCGACGGTGAGCTTGAGGAGCGATTTCTTGTCCACAGCCGTGGTGTTGGTTGCCATCGCGGTGGCTACTCCGCCGACTCCAGGTGGTCGAGGTTCAACTTGCGGATGCGGTCGCCGAGCGTGGACCTCTTCACGTGCAGCAGCTCGGCAGCCTTCGACTTGTTGC
Organism: Vicinamibacterales bacterium; assembly: GCA_035463475.1. Lineage (GTDB taxonomy): Bacteria > Acidobacteriota > Vicinamibacteria > Vicinamibacterales > 2-12-FULL-66-21 > JACPDI01. The sequence continues at coordinate 30,499 of DATHTE010000141.1, read as the reverse complement.
CGTGACTCAGTTTGAGCGCCCAGATGATCAGCCGCGTCTCGACCTCGCGCAGCCGGTCGTCGAGCGACACCGGGGTCACGGGCGCCTGCGTATCGCACATCGGGACTTCCCCGCTCAGACGTGCGTGGAACAACACCGAGGCGGGCACGCAGCCGAACTTCACCTGTTCGCACCGGCAGATCTGCGCGATGCGCTCGCACGCGTTCTCCAGCTCGCGGACGTTCCCGGGCCATGGGTAGCCGTGGAACGCGCGCTCTACCATCGCGGACAGCGACCGCGGGCGCTCGCCGCGCTCGCGGAAGAAGCGCTCCAGGAAATGCGACGACAGCTCGGTGATGTCCTCCGGACGCTCGCGCAGGGGCGGAAGGTCGAGCGACACGACGTTGAGCCGGTAGTACAGGTCCTCGCGGAACCTCCCCTCGTCCACGAGGCGGCGGAGGTTGCGCTTGGAGCCGGTGATGACGCGCACGTCCACGTCGATCGCGCGCGTGCTGCCGACGCGCTCGACGGTGCGGTTCTGGAGCACGCGCAGGAGCTTCACCTGCACCGCCTGGGGCACGTCGTCGACGTCGTCGAGAAAGATGGTGCCGCCGTTCGCCAGCTCGAACCTGCCGGGGCGATCCTTGATGGCGCCGGTGAACGCCCCCCGCTCGTGGCCGAACAGCTCCGCCTCGATCAGCGTCTCGGTCAGGATCGCGCAGCTCACGGGCACGAACGGCCGGCCGCGGCGGCGGCTGTGGTGATGAATCAGGTTGGCGATCAGTTCCTTGCCCGTGCCGGTCTCTCCGGTGATCAGCACGTTGCTCTCGCCGTCCGCGATGACGCGCACGAAATCAAAGACCGCCCGCATCCGCGGGCTGCGCCCGGTGACGACCTCGTCAGGCGAGAATGTGGCTTGCACGCGACGAGCATCCGCAACAGTAGTGCCATGCCGATTCGGGCGCATTTTTCCGGGTCGAATCGGGGGTCTGCCGGAAATCCGTCAGGGGGATGCGACGCGCCGCGAAACCCCCGAATCCGTGCGGAAAGAGGCGCGGCACGTCCTTTGATGCCCCCGGGGGCATGCAGACGGGGACCGCGCTGACCACCGCGCAACTCATACGGCTGTTCGATCGCCCGGGGCCGCGTTACACGTCGTACCCGACGGCCGTCGAGTTCACCAACGCGTTTGGCGAGCGGGAGTACTTGGCAAAGCTGGACGAGGCGGCCGGGGCCGCCGACGAGCCGCTCTCGCTGTACGTGCACCTGCCGTTCTGCCAGGCGCGGTGCTCGTTCTGCGGCTGCTCGGTCATCATCACCGAGAAGCGGTATGTCGCGGCGCGGTACCTCGAGTACCTGCACTGCGAGCTGGAAATGGTGGCCGCGCGGCTCGGCGGGCGGCGCCGTGTCGTCCAGTATCACTGGGGCGGCGGAACGCCCACCTACCTGGAGCCGTCCCAGATGGAGGCGCTGCAGGCGCAGGTCGTTCGGCATTTCGACCTCGCGCCGGATGCCGAGCAGGCGATCGAGGTGGACCCGCGCGTCACCACGCACGAGCAGCTCGACGTGCTGCGGCGCCTCGGGTTCAACCGCCTGTCGGTCGGCGTGCAGGATTTCTCGCCCGTCGTGCAGGACGCGATCGGGCGGCACCAGACCGAAGCGGGCACGCGCGAGCTTTACGCGGCCGCGAGGGAAGCCGGTTTCCAGTCGATCAACTTCGATCTCGTGTACGGGCTGCCGCAGCAGACGCTCGACAGCTTCGCGCGCACGCTCGACTCCGTCGTGGAGCTGCGGCCGGACCGCCTCGCCGTCTATTCGTACGCGCACGTGCCCTGGATCAAGGGGAACCAGAAGCGGATCGAACCGAAGGACCTGCCGCCAGCCGAGTTAAAGTTCGAGCTGTTTTCCGAAGCGCTGGAGACCTTCGTCGGCGCCGGGTACCAACAGATCGGCATGGACCACTTCGCCGTCCCTGGGGACGAACTGGCAAGCGCGTCGGCGGCGAGAGTGTTGCACCGGAACTTCATGGGGTACACCACGCGCCCCGCCCCCGATCAGATTGGCTTCGGGGTCACGTCGATCGGCGATGTGCGCGGCGCCTACGCGCAGAACACAAAGAAGCTGAGCACGTACTACGCGTGCATCGACGCGGGCCGGCTGCCGACCGAGCGGGGGCTCGTGTTGACGGAAGAAGACAAACTGCGGCGCCACGTCATCACGCAGTTGATGTGCAACTTCGTCGTGGACGCGCGCGATATCGGCCGTCGCTCCAGCATCGACTTCGCGACCCATTTCGCGCCGGAGCTCGAGCGGCTCCGGGCCCCCGACGGCCCCGAAGCGTTCGGGTTCGTCCGAATCGGCCGCGAAGGCGTCGAAGTGCTCCCGCCCGGACGACGGTTCGTCCGGAACATCTGCATGGCGTTCGACCCGTATCTGCAGCGCCACGCGGCCAAACCGGTGTTTTCGCGGACAGTGTGACGGCGTGATCAAGCAGACCACCGGCGTCGTGCTCTTCAACATGGGCGGACCGGAGAACCTCGACGCGGTCGAGCCGTTCCTCGTCAACGTGTTCTCCGACCGCGCGATTATCGAGCTGCCACTCGGGCGGGTCGTGCAGCCGCTGTTCGCCCGCGCCATCGCCCGGGCGCGCCGGGCGTCGGTCCGTCGCAATTACGCGGCGATCGGCGGCGGCTCGCCTCAGCTCGCGCTGACCCGGGCACAGGCGGCAGCGCTGGAGGAGAGGCTTAACCACGGGCACAACGGGGACCGTCTCCGTTTTGCCGTCCTCACCGCCTTCCGCTACACGCGCCCGTCCGCCGGGGACGCGATCCACACGATGGCCGACCGCGGCATCCGCCGCGTGATCACGCTGCCTTTGTACCCGCACTACTCGCGGGCGACGACAGGGTCCTCGCAGGCGGACTTCAACCGTGCGCTCGCCGAATCGCGGTGGCGCCCGCACGGCTTCCACATCACGCACCTGCACAGCTATGCGGACGATCCGCTCTATCTCGACGCCATGGCGGATCGAGTGAGAAACGCCTACGAGGCAATGACGCCCGAGGGGCGCCGGAAAGGCGTGATCCTGTTCAGCGCGCACGGCCTGCCGCAGAAGTTCGTGGACGCCGGCGATCCCTACGTCGGGCACATCGAGGCGACGCGGCGCGGGCTGGTCGAAAGGTTGAAGCTGCCGAATCGCCAGATGCTCGCGTACCAGTCGCGTACCGGGCCGGTTCGCTGGATTGGACCTGGCACGGAAGAGACCATCGAGGAGTTGGCGGCCGACGGCGTGAAGCACCTGCTGGTCGTGCCGCTCTCGTTCGTGTCCGACCACATCGAGACGCTGTACGAGATCGACCAGTTGTTCGGCGACCTCGCGCGCAGCCGAGGCATCGTCGAGTACTGCCGCCCCGAGGCCCTCAACACGCACCCGCTGTTCGTAGAGTCGCTCGCGCGGCAGGTGGAGCGCGCGGCGGGTGTCGCCGGCGACCAGGCGCACGACGAGAGGCGACCGCCTGCCGCGCTGGCGGGCGCGGCGTGGGGTCCCGGCGGAGATCAGGCATGAGGCGGATCGTCATCGCCGGCGGCGGCATCGCCGGGCTCTCGCTCGGCTTCGCGCTCATGCGCCGGCTTCCCACGTCCGCGGCGGAGATCATCGTCCTCGAGCGCAGCGGCCGAGCGGGCGGGAACATCCGCACCGAGGCGATCGACGGCTATCTGGTCGAATGGGGCCCCAACGGGTTCCTCGACAACGTTCCCGAGACATTCCAGTTGGTGGATGCGCTCGGCCTCAACGGCCGGCTGGTCCGCAGTTCGGACGAGGCGCGACGCCGGTTCATCTACCGCGGCGGGCACCTCCACGAAGTCCCTACGGGCCCGGGCTCGTTCCTGGGCAGCGGTTTGCTGTCATGGCGCGGCAAGCTGCGCATCCTCGCCGAGCCGTGGGCCGGGCGCGCGACCGAGGAGGACGAGACCATTCATGCGTTCGCCGCGAGGCGAATCGGCCGCGAGGCCGCCGACGTGCTGGTGGACCCGATGGTGTCGGGCATTTTTGCGGGAAACGCGCGCGAGCTGTCGCTGCGCGCCTGCTTCGCGAAGATGGCGGACATGGAGGCCCAGTACGGCGGCCTCTTCAAGGCGATGGTCGCCAAGATGCGCGAGCGCAGGACGCGCGTGGACACCGGGCCGACCGGCACGCTCACCTCGTTCGCCGGCGGCGCGCAGGAACTCGTGGACGCGCTCGCGGCACAACTCGGCGCGTCGCTCCGGCTGAACACGGAGGTGACCGCCCTCCATCGGACGGCCGACGAGTGGGTACTGCAAACCACGGCCGGACCGCTGGCCGCGGACGTCGTCGTGCTTGCCTGCGCGGCCCCGGTCAGCGCACGCCTGGTGAAGCCGTTTTCGTACAGCATCGCCGCGGCCCTGGATCAGATTCCCTCGGCGCCGCTCGCCGTGGTCTCCCTCGGCTACGACGAGGCGGAGGTGGCACGGACCCGCGGGCCGCTGGACGGCTTCGGCTTTCTCGTCCCCCGCGGTGAAGGGCTGCGCATGCTCGGCGCGCTGTGGGACTCGAGCGTGTACCCGCACCGCGCCCCGCGCGGGCGCGCGCTGATCCGCGTGATGATTGGCGGGGCCCACGACCCCGGGGTCCTTTCGCTGTCCGATGAAGACCTGCTCGCCACGGCCCTACACGAGTTGCGGCTTGCCATGCGGCTGCGGCTGCGGCCCGAGTTCAGCAAAGTCATTCGCCACCCACTGGGCATTCCGCAGTACACTATCGGTCACCTCGATCGCCTGGCGGATATCGACCGGCGCCTCGCCGCGTGGCCCGGCCTGTTCCTCGCCGGCAACGCCTTCCGCGGCCCTTCCATCAACGCCTGTATCGCCGACGCGGAGCGCCTTGCCGCGGCGACGACCGCCTGTCTGCGTTCGATGGATCCCGTCGATTCCGACGTGACCGAGGCCGTTTCATGAACGATGCGATAGACGCGGCACGCTTCCAGTTCGCGTTCACTATCATGTTCCACTACCTCTTCCCCGTCTTGACGATGGGGCTGGGGGTGCTGATCGCCGTCCTCAAGACCCTGCAGATCGTCAAGGCCCGCGACGAGTACGGCGACGCGGCGCGCTTCTGGGCGCGCATCTTCGCGATCACGTTTGCCGCCGGCGTGGTGACCGGCATCCCGATGGAGTTCCAGTTCGGCACCAACTGGGCCCGCTTCTCCCATTACGCGGGGCCGGTCGTCGGACAGACGCTGTTCATGGAGGGGGTGTTCGCCTTCTTCGCCGAGTCCTCATTCCTCGGCGTGTTCCTCTTCGGCGAGCGCCGCGTGAACCCGCTGCTCCACTGGTTCTCGGCGGTGATGGTGGGCCTGGGCGCCGTTTTGTCCGGCTATTTCATCGTCGCCACCAACGCGTGGATGCAGCATCCGGTCGGCTTCGAGGTGGTCAACGGCCGCGCGGAGCTGACGAGCCTCTGGGCGCTGCTGACCAACCCGTACGTTCGATGGCAGTACCCGCACGTCATCTCGGGTTCGATGATCACGGCCTCCATGGTGATGGCCGGGATCGGCGCCTACCACGTGCTCTCGGCCGGATCCGAGTCGGAGCGCGCCGGCGCTTTACGCGCCGAGCTGGGGCGGACGTCGCTGCGGGTGGGGGTCGCGATCGGCCTGATCTTCTCGCTCGTGTCGCTGTTCCCGACCGGCTCGCTCCACGGCGAGAACATCGCGCGCTACCAACCCGAGAAGATGGCGGCGATGGAAGGGGTCTTCCGGACGCAGGAGGGGGCCCCGCTGGCGATCATCGGCATGCCGGACACGGAGAAGCGCGAGCTACTCGATCCGATCTACGTGCCGCGGCTCCTGAGCTATCTCGCCTACGGCGACTTCCGCGCGCGGGTCGTCGGCCTCAACGACATCCCAGAGGATCGGCGCCCGCCCGTCGAGCTCGTCTACTACGCGTACCGCATCATGGTGGGCCTCGGCACCATCTTCATCGCGGTCCTCGCCGTCGCAGCCGTGCTGCTCCGGCGAGGGCGACTGTTCACGAACCGGCTGTGGCTCTGGGTGCTGATGCTCGCGATGCCGTTTCCGTACATCGCGAACCAGGCCGGATGGATGGTCGCTGAAGTCGGCCGTCAGCCGTGGGTGGTGTACGGGCTCCACCGGACCGCGGAGGCGACATCCACCAACGTGAGCGGCGGCATGACGATGTTCACGCTGCTGGGGTTCATGGGGCTGTACGCCCTGCTCGCCCTGCTCTACGTCTTCCTCTTCTTGAAGATCGTGCACGAAGGGCCAAGGGAGGCGCACGCGTGATTCACGAGCTCTGGTTCATCGTTCTCGCGTTCATGCTCGCCGGATATGCCGTCCTCGACGGGTTCGATCTCGGTGTCGGCGCGCTGCACCTGTTCGTGGGGCGCGACGCGACGGAGCGCGGCCACGCGATCGACTCGATCGGGCCGGTGTGGAACGGCAACGAGGTGTGGCTCCTCGCGGCCGGGGGCTCGATGATCGTGGCGTTCCCGCACGTGTACGCCGCCAGCTTCAGCGGGTTCTACCTGGCGCTGATGCTCGTGCTCTGGCTGCTGCTGCTGCGCGGCATCAGCATCGAGTTCCGTCACCAGGTAGCGAGCCGGCTGTGGCACGAGATCTGGGACGTGGTGTTCTTCCTCGCCAGCGCACTCCTCGCGGTGCTGTTCGGCGTCGCGGTGGGCAACGTGTTGCGCGGGGTGCCGCTCGACGCTCGCGGGGAGTTCCAGGGATCGTTCGCGCTCATGCTGAACCCGTTCGCGGTGCTCGGCGGGCTGCTGTCGCTCGCCACGTTGTCGCTCCACGGCGCCACGTGGCTCGGGTTGAAGACCGGCGGACCTGTGCAGTTGCGCGCGCGCCGCGCGGTGGGACCGCTGTGGTGGGCCACAATCGCGCTCCTCGTCGCAATGGTGGCCGCCTCCTTCATGGTGCGCCCGGGATTCGCGCAGAACTTCCTGCGCTGGCCCGTGCTGTTCGTGTTTCCGGTGCTGGCAGTCTGGGCGGCCGCATACATGCGCCGCGCGTGGACCCGCGACAACGCGCGCGGGGCGTTCGTGGGCAGCGCCGGGCTCATCGCCGGCGTTCTCGCGTCGGTCGCGGCAGGGCTCTTCCCGAGGCTGCTCCCCGCGCTGTCCGGTTCACCACACCCGGGTCTCGATATCTACAACGCTTCGTCGCCCCCCGGCAGCATGCGCATCGCGCTCTGGATCTACGTGTTCGGGATGGCGCTCGTGATCCTGTACCTGGTCAACATCTATCGGATCTGGAAAGGGCGGACGCAGGCATACCACATCTGAGGAGCAATGCCGAAGGCCGAATGCGTGGCGGCGTCCTGAACCCTGAACCCGCTCACCGGCAGGGCGGCGGCAGCTTTGATTCGCCCACCCACCGCGCGACCAGGGCGGCGGTTTCCGGGTCGCAGCGGGTCGCGCTGATCGCGTGGGGCGCGAACGCCGCACCGCCAATCGCGTGCGAGTAGCCCACGGCGGCGCCGCCGACGCCCACCGAGCCGACGGCGAGGCCGCCCAGCGAGACGCCGAGGCCGAGCGCCGCACCCCCGACTGCGCCGAGCAGCCCGATCGACAGGCCGCCGAACGTCACGAGCCCGAACGACACGCCGCCGAACGCGAGGCCGCCGACGGCGATATCGCCGATGGCAATGACCCCCTTGGCCACGCGCCGCCGCATGGTGACCGGATCCGCCCCGGTGCAGACGTGGATGAGCGGCAGGCCCGCGATCTCCATCGAGGAGCGGTACTCGAACCCGTGCAGGGCCGGGTTCCCCGCGCACGCGCGGCAAATCACGCGCGGCGCATCGGCGGCCACGCAGTCACGACAGGCCCCCCTGCCGCAGAACGAGCAGACGCCAACGGCCGCGACGCGTGGGTGGAGGTAGCAGTCCATTTCAGTCGTCCTGGCGATGAAAAAGGAAAAGGCCGGCCGCATCGAGGAATGCAGCCGGCCACGTCGAACTGAGCTCGGCGCCGACGGCGGCTGGATGAAACCAGGCGGGCTCGCCGCAGCCGCGTTTGACGGCAAAAGCTATTCGCCGCCGACGCCGGTGGGACTAATGCGCCGGATCGGAATCCAAGGGCGGTGCCAGCCCTCGGCACCCCTCCGGGAGCCGCGAAATCTCGCGGAAAACGCGCCCTGCCGGAGGTTTCCCGCAATCGGTCACACACCGAAGCGCTCGCGCGGTTGCCGGAATCCCGGCAGCGGCGCGGCTTTCCGTCGCGGAAAGGCGCGCCGAGGCCCGCTTTGTCGGCGCGCCGGTGCGAAATCACTGGAACTGAAATTGCTCGACATTTCTGCACACCCCTCTGGAAGGAGCATTCGATGTCGCTTTTGATGCTGCTCGTCGCATGGGTAGCCAGCGGCACGTTCACGTACGCGCAACCGGCCGTCCCCGCCGACACGTCGGGCTACGTGTGGGACGCCGCGTGCAAGGACTGTCATTCGGAGATTTACGACGCCTGGGCGAAGACGCGTCACAAGACGGCGTTGATGCACTTGAGCGCCGCCGATCAGGAGAAGGAGTGCGTCGGCTGCCATCTGACCGGCAGCCTCAAACCGATTTCGGAGAACGGCAAGGTGCTGAACGCCGGCGTGCAGTGCGAGGCCTGCCATGGCGCCGGTCGCGAACATGCCGAAACGGCGAAGGCGGGCACCCCGGTGAAGTTCGCGAAGAAACCGGCCGAAGCCGTGTGCGTGCAGTGCCACAACGACAAGAGCCCGCGGTTCCGCGGCTTCTTCTTCACGGCGATGAAGCCGCTGGTCCACAAGGCGAAGTAGAGGCCGCCTCCAGGCAACCCTCGCCGCGTCGGCCTTTCGGGAGGACCGTAGCCGGACGCGCGGCTGGCGGGTGCTGATTTTTCGGCGCAGTGTGCGGAAATTCCCGCGCCTCGGCCGGACGGTGAATGACAAATCGCCCGGCCGACCGTGAGATTTCAAGGAGTTCCGAGCGCCGAGCGGCAGAACGTCGTCCGGCACGCAAGCTGCAATCGGAAAGGGCGTTAGCTGTCCCGCAGCCGTCTCCTCCGTCGCTTTGCCGACGTAGGTGCGGTCAACGCGTCGGCGCTCTGTGGCCTCATCGGTCCGAGTCAAACGCCGCGCCTGATCCCTACGCGTCAGAGCGTCACGGCTGCGGGCTTTTTCTTATCCAGAACAACCCGTCATGGCCAATCGCAACCATTCGCAGCCGTCGTCCGCACGCAGCAACCCCACCTCGGCACTCGCTCTCGTGAGCGGCGTCGCAGGAATTCTCTTCGGCATCATCGTCGGTTATCTGATTGCCACGCAGCAGGGGGTGAACGGCACCGCCGCGGCCCCCGCGCCCGTCGTGGGAACGACGACGACGCCGGCGCCGAGCGCGCCCGCGGTAACCGACCAAGACCTGCAGCCCTTCCGGGACGCGCTCAGGGACAACCCGAGGAACGCGCGCGCGGCCACGGAGCTCGGGAATCGCCTCTACGATGCGGGACGGTGGGCCGAGGCCATCGGCTACTACCGGCAGGCGCTCGCGGTCGAGCCGAAGAACGTGGGTGTCAGCACCGACCTGGCCACGGCGTTGTGGTACACGGGTGACGCCGACGCGGCCCTCGCGCAGTTCGAGAAGTCGCTCGCCATCGACTCGACCCACGCCCAGACGCTCTTCAACATCGGCATCGTCAAGACGCAGGGCAAGAACGATCACAAGGGGGCGGTGGCCGCGTGGGAGAAGCTCCTCGCGACGAACCCGTCGTACCCCGAGGCCGATCGAGTGCGGCGCCTGATCGACGAGACGAAGGCGAAAACGGGCGCCTGAGGCGCTCGTCAGGGCTTCATCATCGGGCACATCGCGGAGCCGCCGCTCTGCATGTGCTCGGCCATGTGGGCCATCATCCCCATTTGCATCTTCAGCATCCGCTGGTGCATGGCTTTGCGCTGGGTGACCATCTCGGTCACGACCGCCGCGACCGCGTCCGCTTTCTGCTGACCGGACGCTCGGTTCATCGTCGCGACCAGCGCGTCGAGGCTCTCGTCCGCCTTCTGCTGGTCCGCCATCGCCTGCTTGTGTTCGGCCATCATCGCCTGGCACTTGGCCATCATGCCGGCGTCGGCCTGAGGGGTCTGCGTCGAGGTTCCGTGCTGGTGCGGCTGCTGCGTTCCCGGCTGCTGCGACTGGCCGCCGAGCCAGGCCGTTGCGGCCAGCAGCGCCGCGCCCACGAGCAGAGCGTGCGTGCGTCGATAGGGTGTGTGCATGCTGTCAAGCATACTGCCGCCATCAAGATACAATCGAGCCGATGAGGAGATCGCATTCATGAAGAGCTTGATGACGCTGCTGGCCGCCGCGACGCTGTTCGCGGGCAGCCCGGCCGTTGCGGGGGGCGGGCAGCGCGGCGTCGCGCCGGCACCCGTGCGCGTGGACGTCTTCCAGGCGCCCGGTTGACCGTGCTGCGGCAGGTGGGTCAAGCACCTGCAGGACGCGGGTTTTACGGTTGAGAACCACCAGGTTCCGGACCTGGAGGCGGTGGCGGAGCGCAAACGTGTCCCCCAGACGCTCCGATCGTGCCACACGGCGCTGGTTGGCGGGTACGTCGTGGAGGGTCACGTCCCGGCCGCCGTGGTCAAGCGGCTGCTGCGCGAGCGCCCGAAGATCGCCGGGATCGCAGTCCCCGAGATGCCGGCCGGCTCGCCGGGGATGGAATCGCCGACCCCTGAAGCGTACGAAGTGATCGCGTTTCAGAACACGGGGAAGACGTACGTATACGCGCGCGTCGACGCGAAGGGGAATATCAGGTAAATGGGGTCTCAGACCCCATGCGGCTTACGGAAAACGTAAAAATGGGGTCTGACCCCATTTAATGGCCGAGCCTGATCTCTTTCGCGACGAGCACTGGCTTGCCCGCGCTATCCTTCGCCTGCGAGGCCGTGACGACGACACGGTCGCCGACCTTGACGTCCGACATCGTCAGGATCGCCTTGTCGCGAACGATCTTCGTCTTCTCGTTGACGGCAACAGCCGAGAGCGTGCCGTCCTTCACGGCCTTGACTTCAAGCCGATTGGACTGAACCGCCGTCACGGTGCCCATGATCTTGTGATCGTGCCCTTCGTGCGCCGCCGCGACGGCAGAAAACATCAGCGCCACGAGAGCGGCGCTCGCCACTCGTGTCGTCACCTTCATATTCGTCTCCTTCGTTCCCGTGCTCCCCCGTCTGTCGTGGACATCGCGTTCAGTGCCGGTGCGGCGGCGGCCGGCGGTTCGGTGCGTCCCGACCGGACAGGAACCGCTCCTCTTCAATCTCCTGCCGGATCTCATCCGGGCTCCTCGGGTTCAACTGCTCCATCGCCTGGCGCTCGCCCTCGCTGAGCCGCGGCAGGTGCCGAATGAACTGCACGAGTTGCCAGCTCGCGGTTTCTCCCTCGGCGGTGCCATTTCCCCACCCGGGCATGCCAGTGAAGCGGATGCCCTCCTCGATGATGTAGAACAACTCGCCGTCAGCCAGCGACTGCGTCCGCGGGAGCCGCAGGTCCGGCGGCCTGGGATACAGTCCGCGCCCCATGTCTGTGTTTCCGCTGCCGTCATTGGCGTGACAGACGGCGCAGTGATCCGCGTAGTGCTCGAGGGCGGCGCGGATGGCCTCCGGCGTCGGCGCGACCGGGTTACGCAGGTCCCGCGCCGAGCGCGGCGTCATCACCGAGCGTAATCGAAGCGCAACAGCTGCTTCGATGCCGCCCGGTTCCTCCCGCGCGCTGAACCCGCGCCCACGAATGAGCAGAAACAAAACAGACGCCAGGAGCGCTGCGATGACGACGAGTCCGAGGAATGCGCGAGTGAAACCCGCCATGACGCCACTCTAACTCACCGTGCGCACCTCAGTCCGGCACGAACCTTGGACAGGGGCCGGGAATGGCGATTCACACGCAGCTCGGCCGCATACCTCGTCACATCGGGTTCATACCGGACGGCAATCGGCGATGGGCGGTCGCCCGCGGGCTGCAGAAGCGTGCTGGCTACGCGGCAGGCATCGAGCCGGGTCTCCGCCTCATCGATATGTGCCGCGAACTCGGCGTCGAGGAAGTCTCAGCGTACGGGTTCACCAAGGAAAACGTCCGCCGCCCGTCGGACCAGGTGGCGTGCTTCCGCGAGGCGTGCGCGGAGTTCGCCCTCGCCGCGCTCGATGCAGGCGTCGCGCTCCTCGCGGTGGGCGACACCCGATCGGAGCTGTTCCCGGACGCGCTGCGTCCGTTTTCGCAGACGCGCAGCCCGGGTGACATCCGGTTCAATCTGCTCGTCAACTACGGCTGGGAATGGGACCTCGCGCAGGCATGCGCCGCGCCTCGCGGGCCCGGACGCGGCCGACCGGCATTTCTGAACGTCCTCGGTTCGCGCGGCGTCTCGCGCGTCGATCTCGTCGTCCGCTGGGGCGGTCGCCGGCGCCTCTCGGGATTTCTGCCGATTCAGTGCGCGTACGCCGACTTCTGCACGATCGACACGCTCTGGCCCGACATGCGGCTCGAGGAGGCGCGCGAGGCGCTCGCCTGGTACTGCGGGCAGGACGTGACGATGGGCGGCTGACGCGATTAGAAGCGCAGCCGCACTCCGGCGTTCACGTTGCGCCCTTCCAACGGCGCCCACGCGTCCACCGTCCAGCGACCGTCCGCGGCGCGCGTCGGCCGGAGCAGCGAATCCCAGCGCGTCTGACGCACACCGGTGAGGTTCTCGCCGTTCACGAACAACCGGAGGCGCCCGAGCTGCCATTCCCCCAGCAGTCCAACAATGACATACGGCACGCTGCGCTCGCGGTAGGGGTTCTCCTCGAGGGGTTGCTTCCCCGTGTAATACCACTCGAGCCCGAACCGCCCGACATCCTCCCGCTCCCACATGCCGACCAGCCCTGCGCTGTGCCGCGGCGTGAGCGGCGCGTCCTGGTATCCCGTCTCCTCGAACCGGCGCGCCTCGACGAAGGTGTAGCTCGCCGTCACAGCGAACGGCTCGCGCCTGAGCGTGCCGAGCAGCTCCATGCCGACGGTGGAGGAAGGCTCCGCCGCGTTCACGAGCGTGAGGCCGCTCGCACGGCGGATCGTCACCGGACTGGCGACGCGCGAACCGAAGAGCGTCAGCGTGTACGAAAGCGGCCCGTCGGTCCGTGTGAGATCGAATGAGGCGCTGCGTCCACGTTCGGCCCGAAGCGGCACGGGGATGCGCAGCCTGGTGAGCCCCGTCGCTTCGGTTTCCTCGGTCAGAGCCGATGGTCCGAGGAACCCGATGCCCGCCGACACGCGGCTGCTCCATCGCCCCGCTCGTATCAGCACCGACACGCGCGGGCTCAGGAAGCCGCCGTACTCGCTGTGCGCGTCCGCGCGTACGCTCCCGCTGATCGCCAGCCAGCGCGCGAGCGAGAAGTCGTCCTGCGCGAACATGCCGGGCACGACGAAGGCGTGCTCGAACACCGGCAGGTCGCGCGGCCGATATGCATCGCGCTCCACGGCGGCGCCTGCGACCCACGTATGCCTGCCCGCGGTGCCACGGATCGCCAGCTCGCCGAACGCGGTGTCGTGACGATCGCGCTCGAGGGCGTCGCCGAACACGTGCCGGTGGCGCTGCTGCGCAAACGCCGAGCGCGCCGTGAGCACGAAGCGGCGCCAAAGTGTCTGGACGGACATGCCGGCGTCGATGCGCCGCGTGCCGAGCGTCTCCTCGTGAAACGCCGCTCCCCCATCGCGTTCCTCCACCGTGAGCCCGAGCGTGGCGAACAACGTCCGTCCGCCGCCCGAGTCGTAGAACAGGCGCGGCCGGAGCACGGCGCGCGCGTACGACGGCAGGTCGGCCCAGTCATCGCCGTCCACGTCGTTTCTCGCCTGCCAGTGTCCCGAGCCGAGCAACGTCAGCCCCCACCTGCCGCGCAAGGGCCCCGACTGCCACGCGACGATGTCCGTGGCGCCCCGCATCGAGCGGTTCACGAGCAGCTCGCGCTGCGTCTCCGGTGCCGGCCGGCGCGACACGAGATTGATCACGCCGCCCATCGCGCCCGCGCCATAAAGCGACGACGCCACGCCTTTGATGACCTCCACCTGGCCCAAGTCCATCGGCGGGATCTGCAGCAGCCCGAGCGCGCCCACCTGCTCGCCGTACAACGGCAGGCCGTCCGACAGGACCCGCGTGTACCGGCCGGGCATTCCCTGGATGCGGACGCTGGCGGCGCCAAGCGAAGGGGACGTGGCCTGCACTCGCATCCCTCCCATCTCGTTCAGCATCATGACGATGTCGGAGGGCGTCATGAGCATCTTCTCTTCAATCTCGTCCCGATCGAGGACTTCGACTCGCACCGGCTCGTCCTCGAGGCGGCGGTCCGTACGCGTGGCGCTGACGGTAATCTCCTCGCGCACCGGCTCGACGCGTGCAAGCTCGTCCAGGGCCTCGCGCGAGGCCCGCACCAACGGCGCGAGCGGCACAACTTGTTGAGCGATCACGAAAGACAAGAAGAAGGACGTCAGCACGGGCGGCAGTGACCATAAAATACTCGGAACCATGGAGCTGATCGAAACGGTGGTCGTTGGCGCCGGGCCTGCCGGGCTGCGCGCGGCCCAGGTGCTCGCCGAAGCCGGGCGGGACGTGCTGGTCATCGAGCGCAACGAGCAGATCGGCCCGAAGACTTGCGCCGGGGGCCTCACCATGAAGGCGGTGCAGGAGCTCGAGGCGCTGGGGCTGCCGCCGCATGAAGGACGCACGACCACCGCAGAGATCTCGTTCCTCGGCGAGCCGCACATCCGTCTCAACCCGGCGCGCGGAGCGGTGCGGACGATCGCGCGCGCGATCCTCGGCCGCTATCAGGCGTGCTGGACGCGGCGAGCGGGCGCGGCGATCGTCACGGGGTCGTCGGCGACCGATCTGAACCTCACCGACCGGACGCTGCGAGTGAACGGCCGCGCGATCAGGTACAAGAACCTGATCGGCGCCGACGGATCCGCGTCGCGCGTCAGGCGCGCGCTCGGTCTGCCAATCCGCCGGGACGTCTTCGCCGGCGAGTTCAACGTGCGTGGCGCGATGGCGGACGACCTTCAGGTGACGTTCGACTCCGCCGCGCTCGGCCCCGGCTACTTCTGGGTGTTTCCGCACAGCGACTACGTGTCGTTCGGCGCCGGCGGGCCGACGTCATTGCTAAAGCCGTCAGAAGTCCGGCCGTACCTGGAGCGGCGGCTCGGCTCGATGGGCGTGGACCCCTCGGGCACGGCGTTCGAGGCGGCCACGATCGAGACCGACTTCCGAGGCCTGTCCTTTGGCAACGGCGTCTGGCTCGCCGGCGACGCGGCCGGCCTGGCCTCGGCGTTGACCGGGGAAGGTATCTACCCCGCGCTCGTGAGCGGCGAAGAAGTCGCGCGCGGCATTCTCACGCCTGGCTATCGTCCCGCAAAAACGCTCGACTGGCTGCGGGTCAAGCGCGTCCACGAGGCGCTGGCGCGCCTGTGGCACCGTCGGCCGACTCGCGTGGCGAGCCTGCGTCTCCTGCGCGCGATGAGCCGCGTCGACCCGCTGCAGAACAAGCTAGCGTCGCTCTTCCTCGGCTGAGAGCCCGGCAATAGTCGTCGGGCTGTCCCCACGCGCCGGATTCCCGGCAAAGAAGTCGAAGACAGCCACCATTTCTGCGAGAGCGGCCAAAAACGGGGACTGTACCCGCTGTTTCGGGCGGTGCGGTTCTTGCTCGGTCCGCCCCGTTCCCGCTCGAACAGGCAGATCTTTGCCGGAGGACGGACCATGCGAAAGGGCGTTCTGGCGCTCGCGATCGTACTTACCACCGCTGTCTCCGCGGCTGCCCAGGCGGGCGCCGACCCGCGGTTCTCCGTCGGGCTGACAGGAGGACTCGGAACCGGGGACCGTGCGGGTGGTGCGCTGGGCGCCTCGTTCAGCCTCGCGCTGACACCGCGCGTCGCCGCGGAGCTCGAGGCTACCTACGCCGATCGGGGCCCGGGGGTGGACGCCTACGTGTTTGAAGGTCGAGTGCAAATCGCGCTCACCCCGCGCGACAGCCGGTTCGTGCCACAGGTGGTGTTTGGCGCCGCTGCGTATCGCGCCAACTTCAACATGGGCCACCGCGAGCTGTTCGGGCAGGTCGCCGGGATGCCCTGGAGGCAGTACGGCATGATGAACGGCCGCCCCTATGGTGCGGGACCGGGCTCGATGTGGGGTCCGCTGTCCGGCACCCGCCCGGAGTGGGCGCCACAGGTCCCGCTGAACCTCACGCAGATCCCGCCCTTCTACGCGCGGCGCATGGGCCTGGTCGATCCGGCAGATGCAGCGCTGACGACGCGGCGATTCACCGATCCGGCCGCGGTCTTCGGCGGCGGTGTCACGTTCAACGCGACGAAGCACATCTACGTGCGCCCAGAGGCTCGGGCGCTGCTCGTCATCGGGGACGGCGACACGTACACGATCGGCTTCTTCGGAGCGAAGGTGGGGTTTACGTTCTGAGGACTCTGTAGATCGAAACAAGCAAAAGGGGAAGTTGGTGTCCCCCCGCACGCTGCGCCTGTGGCTCGACGCCGCGCGTCCGAAGCCCGAGGTGCCCTTGACCGCCGATGAGCGCTCGGAGCTCCGGCGTCTGCGCCGCGAGCAGCACCTGCGCGAGCGCGAAGATATAGCCGCGATTGTCCGGTGAGAACCGCAGCGCGCGGCGACCATCCAGACGAGGACGCGCGTACGTGGGAAGAGGGCGGTCACGACCACTGCCGGGAGGCCCTGGCGGCGATGGCCTCGAGCAGGGCGCGGACCGCGGCGGGATCGGGCAGCCGGAACGGCGCCACGCTCGGTCCAATCCCGACGTGCACCGCGGTGGACTCCGGCGGCATGGCCTGGAACATCTCTTCGTCGGTCTCGTCGTCTCCGACCGCGACGAGCGCGGCGGGGTCCACCCCCGAAGCGAGCACACGCTCGACGACGCGCCCCTTGTTGATGCCGCGCGATCTCACCTCGATGACTTTGCTGCCCTCGAGGACCTCCAACGGCTGGTCCTGCAGGACCTCGAGGAGCAGCAACCGCAGCTCGCGCGCCTGGCGTGGGCCGAACTCGCGGTCCGCCGTGCGGTAGTGCCACGCGATCGAGCTGTTCTTCTCCTCGACGAGCGCCCCCGGCGTGCGCGCGACGAACTGTTCGAGGATCGGCCGGATCCGGTCGATCCAGCCGCGGTCGATCGTCACAGTGGCGTGCCAGGCGTCGCGTCCGAGCGGCCGGTGCCACGCCCCGTGCTCGGCCCAAAGCGCCACGTCGATCCCGCCGAACCACGCGATCAGATCTTCCCGCGGCCGCCCGCTGACGATGTGCACGCGCACGCCCGCGGCCGAGACGCGCCGCAGGAGATCAATCAGGTCGCGGTCGGCGCGGGCGAGATCCGGCAGGCTCGCGAGCGGCACGAGCGTGCCGTCGTAGTCCACGAGCAGCACGGGCCCGCGCGTCGCGCAGACGCGCGCGATCAGCTCGTCCAGTGGCGTCGGCGGCGGCGGGGGGTGCGCGGCCGCGGCGGCGCGACCCGGGCGCTTCAGCTCGTCGATGAACGCGGCTGCCCACTGGTGCACCGTCCGCGCCCGGACGCGCTGCCGCAGCGCGCGCATGCGCGCGACGCGTTCTTCCGGCGACATCGCGAGCGCGCGTCGAATACCCTCCGCGACCGCGTCGATGTCGTAAGGGTTGATCAACACCGCCTCGGACAGCTCTTCCGCCGCCCCCGCGAACTCGCTCAACACCAGCACGCCGTCATCGTCCGTGCGCGAGGCGACGAATTCCTTTGCTACCAGGTTCATGCCGTCCCGCAGCGCGGTGACGAGCATCACATCGGCGGCGCGATAGAGCGCCACGAGCTGGTGCGGCGGGATCGACCGGAACATGTAGTGGACCGGGACCGATCGCGGCGTGGCGTGCGCGCCGTTGATGCGACCCACCAGCTCGTCGAGGTGCCGGCGAAACGCCTGGTACGGTTCGACCCCGGAGCGGGAAGGGACCGTCACCTGAATCAGCCGCACCTCGTCTCTGATCCCCGCATCAGCGCCGAGGAGGCGCTCGAAGGCGAGCAGCCGTCGCGGAATCCCTTTGGTGTAGTCGAGGCGATCGATCCCCAACACGAGACGCCGGCCGCCGGCCGATTCCCGGATCGCCGCCATCTCGGCCTCCACGCGCGGGTCGGCCGCGAGCCGCTCGAACCGCGCCGGGTCGATGCCCATCGGAAACGCCCGGATGCGCACCTCGCGCGCGGCGATCTCGACGCGGTCCACCTGCGGGTCCAGCCCCAGCACCCGCCGCAGCGCGTTCGCGAAATGGCGCGCGTAGGAGAGCGTGTGGAACGCCACCAGATCCGCGCCGATCAGCCCCTCGAGCAGCTCGCGCCGCCAGGGCAGCGTCCGGAAGACCTCGTACGACGGAAACGGGATGTGGAGGAAGAACCCGATCCGCGCGTGCGGCAGGCGCGCCCGGAGGAGCCCGGGCACGAGCATCAACTGATAATCGTGGATCCAGACGAGGTCGCCGTCGCGGTACTGCGTCGCGGCCGCGTCGGCGAAGAGGCGGTTCACCTCCCGGTACGTCTCCCAGCCGCGCGAGTCGAGCGGGATGCGATCGAGCAGATAATGAAACAGCGGCCAGACGACGCCGTTCGCGAAGCGTTCGTAAAACGCGTGGACCTGCTGGGGCGTGAGCGGTACGGCGACAATCCGGCGTTGCTCGAGCTGTTGCGCGAGCTCGGCGCGATGCGTGGCGCTCAGCCGGGACATATCGCCGGGCCAGCCAATCCAGCGCGAGTCGGTCGCCACGTGGTACTCGCCCAGACCCGTGGCCAGCCCGCCGGAGGAAGGAATCAGCGTGGCGCGGCCCTCGCGCACGCGCGCCGTCACGGGAAGGCGGTTGCTGACAATCAGCAGGCGATGGTCGCGTGATGCGTCAGGGATGGCGGCTCTCCGTGATCGCTCCGAGTACTCCCGCTCAGTATATTCCCGTCATCGGGCGAAACCCCGAGCGCCTTCGTGCGCGATCGTTGAACGGTTGCCTGTGCGTGAATGAGCGCGGCGACGAGCGCCTAGGACGCGTGCGAAGTGTTCCGGAGGTGGTGTGAGAGGTACGACTGGGTCGAGAGGACCGAGGGGGTCAGAGGTCAGGATCAGTCCGGTTCGGTTACTGCGGAGTCGGATTCCCTGCCGAATCCGAATCCGCAGTCTTCCGAGGCAACCGCAGCCGATTTACACCGCCGCTGCCAGCGGCGGGGCGGGTGTCGAATCGGCGGCGGATACCTCCTCCGGCATGTGGAGGCCGCAGCGCGCGATCCGGTCGCCGAGCGTCGAACGCTTGATGTTGAGTAGTTCGGCGGCGCGCGACTTGTTGCTCTTGCTCACCTTCAGCGCCCAGGCGATCAGGCTGGTTTCCACCTCGCGCAGCCGATCGTCGAGCGAGATGCCGGCCGGCAGGCCGTCGGCGTCGGTTGACGGCGGAGTGTGCAGCGCCTCGGGGCCCACCTGGAACAGTACCTGGGCTCCCATGCAGCCCACGCGGATCGTGCCGCACGTGCAGGTCTGCGCCATGCGCTCGCACGCGTTCTCCAGCTCGCGGACGTTGCCGGGCCAGTCGTAGCGCGCGAAGATGTTCTTCACCATCGGCGAGATTTCCGGCGCCGTCTCGCCGCGCTGGCGGAAGAACCGCTTGAAGAAGTGATCCATCAGCGCCGGGATGTCCTCGCGACGATCGCGCAGCGGCGGGAGGTTGATCGGCAGCACGTTGAGCCGGTAGTACAGGTCCTCGCGGAACTTGCCCTCGGCGACGAGCTGCTTCAGGTCCTTCTTGCTGCCGGTGATGATCCGCACGTTGACGGCGGTCGCGCGCGTGCCGCCGACACGCTCGACGACGCGGTTCTGGATGACGCGCAGGAGCTTCACCTGCATCGAGAGGGGCACGTCGTCGATGTCGTCGAGGAAGATCGTGCCGCCCTGGGCCAGCTCGAAGCGGCCGGGCTTGTCCTTGATCGCGCCGGTGAACGCGCCGCGCTCGTGGCCGAAAAGCTCGGTCTCGATCAGGTTCTCTGAGAACAGCGCGCAGCTCACCGCGACGAAGGGCTGATGCCGGCGAGGGCTGGAATGATGAACGAGGTTGGCGATGACTTCCTTCCCCGTTCCGCTCTCGCCGGTTATGAGTACGTTGCTGTGACTGTCCGCGATGACGCGGACGAAATCGAACACGGCGCGCATCCGCGCGCTGTGGCCGACGACGACGGATTCCGGTGAGAAGTTGCTGTTGCGCAAGGACTCCCCCTCCTACACGACCTCGAGCTGTTCGAACTCGCGGATTTCCTCCCGCAGCGCCATCTCGACGCCCAGGTAGAGCGTCATGTGGGCGCTCGGGCAGCCGGCGCACATGCCGGTGAGCCGCACCCGCGCGTTGTTCCCCTCCACGCCAATCAGCTCGATGTCCCCCCCATCTGCCTGGAGCAGCGGGCGAATCCGCTGCAGCACCGTTTCCACGCGATCGCGAGAAACCATCATTAGTCCCCTCTTTTATGATTGCTGCCGACTTTCCGGCAGCAACGACCATGCCATGGAAGTTTTCAACGGTTTTCTAAGGAATTGGCGTGTGACGCGCGTCTTGCAGCAGCAACCAGGCTGCGAACTGCGGAATATTCCCCAGTGCTCCCGGGGAAATTACGCGCCTTTTTCCAGCCCGAACTTCTCGATCCGATAGCGGATTTGATCGCGGTTCAGCCCGAGCAGGGCGGCCGCCTTGGTCTGGTTGCCGCCGGTCCGGCGCAGCGCCTGCTTGACGAGATCGCGCTCCAGCGTTTCGAGATCCACGCCGTCGGCCGGCAGCTCGAACCCCGCTTCGACCTGGCGCTTGCCGGAGAGCAGCGCGAAGTCGGATTCGTCCAGACGCTCTCCCTCGGCGAGCAGCATCGCGCGTTCGACGGCGTTGCGCAGCTCGCGGATGTTGCCCGGCCACGTGTAGCGCGCCAGCAGCTCCTCGGCCGCGCGCGTCACCCCCTTCACGTTCTTGCGGAACTCGGTGTTGAACCGATCCACGAAGTACGCCGTGAGCACGGGCACGTCCCCGCGGCGCTCGCGCAACGGGGGCAGCTCGAGGCGCATGACGTTCAGGCGATAGTACAGGTCCTCGCGGAACTTTCCCTCCTTGACGGCCTCCTCGAGATCGCGGTTCGTCGCCGCGATGACCCGCACGTCCACGCGGATGTCCGCCGAGCCGCCGACGCGCCGGAACATACGCTCCTCGAGGAACCGCAGCAGCTTCGACTGCAGCGCGGGCATCATCTCGCCGATCTCGTCGAGGAACACCGTGCCGCCGTCGGCCGATTCCAGCAGGCCGGTCTTCTGCTGCCGCGCGTCGGTGAACGCGCCCCGCTCGTGGCCGAACAGCTCCGATTCGAGGAGCGTTTCGGGGAGCGCCGAGCAGGTGATGTTCATGAACGGCCGCCCGGCGCGATCGCTGTTGTAGTGGATGATCTTCGCCGCGAGGTCCTTGCCGGTGCCGCTCTCGCCCGTCAGGAGCACCGTGGAGGCGCGGCTCGCGGCCACCTTCGCGATGAGCGCCTTGAGCCCCGCCGCCCTCGGCGAGGCGCCCACGAGGCTGTCGATCGAGTACGGCGCCCCTTCGCTCGCCCGCAGCGCCCGCACTTCACGCCGCAGCCGCGTCGTCTCGAGCGCCTTGTCCACGAGCATCGAGACTTCGTCGAGGTTGAACGGCTTGTTGGCGTAGTGATAGGCGCCGGCCTTCATGGCCTCGACCGCCAGCTCGATCGTGGAGTGCGCGGTCAGCAGAATCACGGGCAGATCGCGGTCGCGCTCTTTCAGGCGCGCGAGAATCGCGATGCCGTCGGAGTCCGGAAGCCTGTAGTCCAGCAGCGCGAGATCGATCCCCTCCGCGGCGCGCTCCAGCGCTTCTCGCCCGGTGCCGGCTTCGATGACGTGATGACCATCCTGCGTGAGCCGCTCGTTGAGCGACCACCGGACGAGCGCCTCGTCATCCACGACGAGGACCGTGGCCTGGGACATTGTCTGATTATACGGGTCCGAGGTCAGGGTCTAGGGTTCAGGGTTCGGCGACGGCGTCCTCGACCATCGTCACCATGCGGTGGAGGTCGAAGGGCTTGCTGACGACCGCCCAGGCGCCGAGGCGGAGCGCGTCTTCGGTGGTCTCGAGGCTGCCGTACGCGGTCATCATGATGACCGGTGTTTCGGGGGACAGCTCGCGGATGCGCCGGAGCAGGCCCAGATCCGCGCTGTCCGGGAGCCGCAGGTCCAGCACGACCGCGTCGATGTGGGGCGCGTCGGGGCCGAAGCGCGCCAGCGCCCCCCGCGCGTCCTCCGCCTCCAGAACCTCGAAGCCGACCCGGGCGAGCCCTTCGTTCAACGACCAGCGGATCAACAGCTCGTCGTCGACGACGAGGATCCGGCGGCTGCGGATTTTTCCGTGCTCGGCGCCGAAATTTCCCCGTTCCTTCTGGGGCCGCGACGGCGGCGCGCCCGGGCGATCGGCCCCCGGAAACGCGGGCTCGTTGCGGTGCGGAACTGAAACCGGTACCATGGATGTGAAACCTGACTCGCTCGTCTCCTTACAAGTTCTGCGCCACGGGATCTGACGCGCGATGACATTCCGTCGATCGCTGCTGCCGCTGATCGGTCTTGCCACCGGTGTGGCGATTTTCCTGCTTGATCTGACCCAGCCGCTGGGGACCGTTGTGGCGATTCTCTACGTCGGCCCGATCCTCGTGGGCATGTGGACGCCCCAGCCGTATTTCGCGCTGGTCGCGGCCGCCGGTGCGACGGCGCTGACGTGGATGGACGTCCCGTTGTCGCCGCTCGGCGGGGACCTGCCCATCGCGTTCACGAACCGCCTGATGGTGGTGACCGCGTTGTGGGTGACGGCGCTGCTCGTCGTGCAGCGCCGCGCCACGCTTGACGCGCTTGCCGAGCGCACGCAGCGGGCGCAGCTGTACCTCGACGTTGCCGGCGTCATGATCGTCGTGCTCGATCGGCGCCAGCGCATCCTCCTGCTCAATCGCAAGGCGCGCCAGTTGCTGCACGTGACCGGCGAGGACCTGACGGGGCGCGACTGGTTCGACACGTTCGTGCCCGAGCGCGTGCGAGACGGGGTCCGCGAGACCCACAAGAAGTTCCTGCGCGGCGATCCATCCGTCGAGGCCATCGACTACCCGGTGCTGACGCGCCGCGGCGACGAGCGCATAATCCACTGGCATCGCGCCATCGTGCGCGACGCCGCGGGACAGGTCATCGGGACGATCGGATCGGGCGAGGACACCACGCCCACGCGCGTGGCGGAGGCGGCGCTGCGCCGTTCGATCAAGGACCTGCAGGACATCAAGTACGCGATCGACCAGGCCGCGATCGTCGCCATCACCGACGTGCACGGCCGGATCACCTACGCGAACGACAAGTTCTGCGAGATCTCGAAGTACTCGCGCGGAGAGTTGCTCGGCCAGGACCACCGGATCATCAACTCCGGCTACCACTCGAAGGAGTTCATCCGCGACCTGTGGCGGACGATCGCCCGCGGGCAGGTCTGGCGCGGCGAGATCAAGAACCGGGCGAAGGACGGCAGCCCCTACTGGGTGGACACCACCATCGTGCCGTTCCTCGACGAGCGCGGGAAGCCCTACCAGTACATGGCGATCCGCTCGGACATCACCGAGCGGAAGCGCCAGGAAGAACGGATGCGCGAGCAGGCGGCGCTGACGCGGCTCGGCGAGATGGCGGCCGTCGTCGCGCACGAGGTGAAGAACCCGCTCGCGGGCATCCGCGGCGCGCTGCAGATTATCGCCACGCGCATGCCGCCCGACAGCCGCGATCGCTCGGTGATCGGCGACATCCTCGCGCGCGTCGATTCGCTCAACAACATCGTGCAGGACCTGCTTCTCTTCGCGCGCCCGCGCGCGCCGCGGGCGGACAAGGTCGCGCTCGGCGCGCTGCTCGCCAGCACCGTCGAGCTGCTCAAGAAGGACCCCGCGTTCGCGCGGATCGAAACGTCGCTCGGCGGGGAGGACCCGGTCGTCGAGGCGGACACCGAGCAGCTCCAGACCGTCTTCATGAACCTGCTCCTCAATGCCGCGCAGGCGGTCGGCGGAGCGGGACGGGTGGAGGTGATGCTGAATCAGCGCGACGGCTGGTGCCACGTCACGATCCGCGACCACGGGCCCGGCATCCCGCCGGAGGTCCGCGAGCGCATCTTCGAGCCCTTCTTCACCACCAAGCACCGCGGCACCGGACTGGGGCTGCCCACGGCGCGGCGGGTCGTCGAACTGCACCGCGGGAAGATTGACGTGGAGATGCCGTCCGACGGCGGCACGGCGGTCACCGTGTCACTGCCTGTGGAGAGAAACTGAAACCCTAGTAAACGATCCGCCTCGACACCTGTCCCGGCCGCTTTTCGATCCGGATGCGCGCGTCGAGGATCCGCGCGCCGGCCGACAGCACCTTGACGGGATTGATGTCGAGTTCCTGGATCTCGGGGCAGATCTCGAGGAGCGCCGAGACGCGCAGCAGCGCGTCGCGCAGCGCGGGCTCGTCCACCGGCGGGGCGCCGCGGTAGCCGCGCAGCAGCTTCGCGCCGCGCACTTCCTGCAGCATGTCGGTCGCGTCGGCGTCGCTGAGCGGGTGCAGCCGGAACACGGAGTCGCGCAGCAGGTCCACGAGGACGCCGCCGCTCCCGCACGCCAGCACGGGACCGAACGACGGGTCGTGCAGCGCGCCCACGAACATCTCGACGCCGCCGGTCACCATCTCCTGCACGAGCACGCCCGCAAGGTCGACGCCGAACTTGGCAGCAAACTCCCCGTAGACCTCGCTCGCCTCCTCGGCCGAGGCGACGCCGAGCCTGACGGCGCCCGCGTCCGACTTGTGCACGATGGACGCGCTGATCGCTTTCATCACCACCGGGAAGCCGATCTCCGCCGCCGCCGCGAGCGCGGCCTCCTTCGTCGTCACCACGCGAGAGACGGCGGGCGTGAGGCCGGCCGCCGTCAGCAACGCCGAGACCTCTGGCGGAGTGAGCCATCCGCCCCCGCGCGCGAGCGCCCGCGTGGCGACGGCGCGCACGGCATTGCGGTCGATGTCGGCGAAGGTGGGCACCGAGCCCGCGTCGCGCGCCCGCCACTCGGCGAACGCCGCAACGCGCGCTAGCGCGATCGCCGCCGACTCCGGGAAGGGGTAGCACGGCACGGGCGTCAGCACCGTGGGTGCGCCGTCGATTTCCATGAACGTCGCCAGCACCGGCTTGGTGGACTCCCTGGCCGCGCTGACGATCGCGCGCGCCACCGCCTCCCCCTCGGTCACGAGCGGCGGGATGAAGATCGCCATCGCCGCGTCCACGTTCGGATCCGCGAGGAGCAGATCGAGCGCGCGCTTGAAGTGCTCGGCCGGCGCCGACGCGAGCATGTCGACCGGGTTCCCCACGCTCGCCGCCTCGGGCAGGAACAGCCGCAGCGCGGCCTTGGTCTTTTCGTCGAGGACCGGCAGTTCGAGACCGTTCGCCTCGCACGCATCGGCCGCGAGAATCCCGGGGCCGCCGGCGTTCGAGAGGATCGCGACCCGCCGGCCGCGCGGCAACGGCTGGTTCGCGAGCAGCGCGGCGACGTCGAACATCTCGTCGAGCGTCGTCGTCCGGATGACGCCGGCCTGCCGGCACAGCGCGTCCACCACGGCGTCGCTCGTGGCGAGGGCGCCGGTATGCGACGAGGCGGCGCGCTCGCCGGCGCGGGAGCGTCCCGCCTTCACCGCCACGATCGGCTTGCGCTGCGAGATCCGCCGGGCAATCTGGCTGAATTTCTTCGGGTTGCCGAAACTCTCGAGGTACAGCAGGATGACGTCGGTCCGCGGGTCGTCGTCCCAGTACTGAAGGAGGTCGTTGCCCGACACGTCCGGCTTGTTGCCGATCGACACGAAGCTCGAGATGCCGATGTTCAGCCTGCGCGCCGCGTCGAGGATCGCAACCCCGAGCGCCCCGCTCTGCGTTGACATCGCCACGCGCCCCGGCGGCGGCGACACCTGCGCAAAGGTCGCGTTGAGGTTCACCGCCGGGTCGGTGTTCAGGATGCCCATGCAGTTCGGGCCGATCATGCGGATGCCGGCCGCGCGGATCTTCTCGAGCAGCCGCGTCTGCCGCTCCTTCCCCGCCGCGCCCGCTTCGCCGAACCCGGCGCTGATCACGACGATCCCGCGCACCCCTTTGTCGATGCAGTCGTCCACCGCGTCGAGGACCTCGGCCGCCGGGAGACAGACCACCGCGAGGTCAACCGGAGCCGGGACGCTCGCGACGCTCGGATAGCTCCGCAGTCCTTCGATGTCCGAGGCGTAAGGGTTGACCGGGTAGATGCCGCCGGTGAACCCGCACGTCTTGAGGTTGTGCAGGACCTCGGCGCCGATCTTGCCGCGCGCGCGGTTCGCGCCGACCACGGCCACGCCGCGTGGCTCGAAGAACGCCTTCATGGAGGCGACCGCGGCGCTCTGCGATCGCTCGGCCGCGCGCTGCTCGTATTCGGCGGTCTGCTCGAGCGAAAGCACGACGTGGTACACGCCGCCGTCCACGTGGCGCTGCACAGCATAGCCGCTGTCGAGGAAGACCTCCATCATCCGGCGGTTCTCGCCGAGCACGTAGGCGTTGAAGGTGCGCACGCCCCGGGCGCGCGCGATGTCGGCGAGGCGCTCGAGCATCCGCGTGCCGATGCCGCGCCCCTGGAAGTGGTCAGCGATGGCGAACGCCACCTCGGCGCGCTCGGCCCCGGGCGCGGCCCTGTAGAAGCCCGCGAGCGCCACGATCCCGCGCTGCGACTCGCCGACGAGCGCGAACTCGTTCTCGTAGTCCACGTTGCTCAGCGCGCGGACCCGATGCACGTCGATGCGGGGCACCGCCATGAACCGAAAGTAGAGGCTCTCGGGGGACAGCGATTCGAAGAACTGCAGGAGCGCCCCCTCGTCCTCCGGCCGGACAGGCCGCAGGCGCAGCGTGGATCCGTCGCGCAGGACGACGTCGGACTCGAACTCGACGGGATAGGTTACCGGCATAGATATCGATGTCGATGGGGGCACGGCCCCGTCGCCGGCTCGTTGCGAACCGCGGGCCGTCCGCAAACCGCGGACATTCGGCCCGAACTGGAGAATTCTGGCGGGGATTGACGGAAATCCGGCACTGTGGCGAGACCCACGGAGCCCCGGCGCCCATCTCGGGGCCACTGCCGCCCGCGTGTGATCTCCGCGTTCTCTGCGGTGATTTCTACACCGTGTCGATGTCGCGTGGATCCCGGGTGCGCGCCTGCTTCCGGCGATCCCGTCCCTCGAGATAGAGCCGGGCGGCCCGTGCGAGCAGCGAGACGCCCCACCATCCGACGAGGATCGCGAACGGCCAGGCGATCAATCGCGGCCACTTCACCGCCGCCGCGGCGAGCAGAATGAGGACCAGCGCTATCGGGCCAAGCAACCGCGCCTCGGAGGGACCGAAGCCGCGGCGGTTGCGCATGGCGGCGCCGACGGCGCTGCCGATGCCGATCGCCCCCGCGGTAGCCCGACCCGCGCTCCCCCGCCTCCGTCGCCAGCGGCGAGAACGCCGCATGCCTTGAAGTGCCGGCGGGTGGAGCGCTTTCACACGCTGCCGCGGCGTCAGCACGACCTCGGTCGAGCGTTCGAGGTCCGCTTCGTACTGGCTCTCGAGCGCGCCGGCAAACGTCTCGTCCTCGACCGCGACGTCGAGCTCCCAGTTTCCCAGCCAGCTGAACGGGTTCAGGTTTGTGGAACCCACGCGCGCCCAGCGGCCGTCGGCGACAGCCGTCTTCGCGTGGAGCATCGATCCGTTCCACTCGAACACGCGCACCCCGGACTCGAGCAGCGGCCGGTATGCGGAGATGGACACCGCGCGCAGCCCGGGCACGTCCGACGATCCGGGCACGAGCACTCGCACGTCCACCCCGTCGGCCGCGGCCGCGCGCAACGCCTGCACGTACGGCGTGGTGGCGATGAAGTACGCGTCGGTGATCCACAGCCGCTCGCGGGCCGACGCGGCGACGAGATGATCGAGCCGGTAGAGTCCCGCGCTCGAGGGGACGGTAGCGATCACACGCATCTCGAGGTCGCCCGCAGGAGGGATCGCTTCGACGACCGGGCATTCGTCCTCGGGCAGCGCCTCCCCGGCCTCGGCCCACATCGTCGCGAATGCGTGCTCGACCTCACCAACCGCGGGTCCCGCAAGCTCGAGCCCGGTATCACGCCACGGCTCGATCTGCCGCTCGGGATCTCCCACCCAGCAGTTGCCGACGCACAGACCTGTGACGAACGCGACGTGGCCGTCCACGGCGATCAGCTTGCGGTGGTCGCGGCTCATCCAGGCGAGCGGGCTGTCGAGACGCGGTGGGTTGAAGCAGCGGACGTCGGCCCCCGCGTCGCGCAGGACGCGCCAAAAGCGGCGCGGGCGCAGCTTGAACGTCCCCCACCAGTCGTAGAGCACGCGCACCCTGACGCCGTCGCGCGCGCGCGATGCAAGCGCCTCGGCGAACTGCAGCCCGACCTCGTCGTCGTGGATGATGTAGGTTTCGAAGTGGATCCAACGGCGGGCCGCACGGATCGCGTCGAGCCAGGCGGGATAGTTCTCGCGCGCGTCGCAGAGCAGCCACGCGCGGTTGCCCGGGATCGGCTCGGCGCCGCTGGCGCGCGTGAGCGCCTGCTGCATCAGCAGGCGCTCACTCGGGGAGACTCCGCCGCGCCAGCGCTCGTCGCGAACCGCCATCCATCCAACAGTCTATCGCCTCCCCCCTCTTCGGCACCGGCCGCGGAGGCGGATGAACGATGCCGCGCCGTCCCGTATGTCGCCAAAACGGCGACATTCGTCGCCGTGCGCGCGAACGTCTCCGGCCGCGATCGCTCCTGGCGCGAGTCTTCGTTGGAACATCAATTTCATGACTCATCCACGTGGTCGTGTGCGTATCCCGCATAGCTGCTGACTGTCAAGCTGGTGGACGGCACAAACCAGCCGCTCCAGGCAAAGGGGCATTCATGAAACCATTCCGATTGATCACTGCATTCACTGCATTCGTGTGCGCGTGTACGGTCGCCGCGCCCGTCCTTGCGGGCGAAGCGGCGCCACGCCTGCGCGACGGCCGTTGGACCGTGGTGTTCCGCTCGGCGACGCTGCCCGCCGACGCGGGAGCCAGGGTGGCGGCCGCCGGCGGAGTCGTCGGCAGGACCCTCGACGATGTCGGCGTGCTCATCGCCTCCGGGAACGCGGCATTCGCCAAAAGGCTCCGCGCTGACGCCGCCGTGCTCGCCGTCGGTCTCGAGAAGTTCTACACGCTGCCGCAGGTCGTGCGCGGCGGGAGCGAGGTCGAATCGTTCGGCGAACCGACCTCCGACGATCGGCGGTACTGGCTCCAGTGGAACGTGCGGCGCATCGGCGCGCCGGCGATGTGGGCCCGCGTCCCGCTCGAAGTGCAGAACCTCGCGACCGTGGCGGTGCTCGACACTGGCGTGATGGATACGCACCGCGATCTCAGCGGACAGATCGTGGACATGGTCGCCACGAACTACTGCCAGGAGATAGTCGGCGACAACCCGGCGTAT
Organism: Vicinamibacterales bacterium; assembly: GCA_035463475.1. Taxonomy (GTDB): domain Bacteria; phylum Acidobacteriota; class Vicinamibacteria; order Vicinamibacterales; family 2-12-FULL-66-21; genus JACPDI01. Next base: position 907 of record DATHTE010000141.1, on the reverse strand, counting down.
CCGATCTACTCGAAGCTGATCGACTTCGACGCCCACCCGGTGTGGTATCCCTCAGACGGCTGTGACGATGCGGCGACCTATTACGTGGCGCACGGCACGCACGTGGCCGGCACGATCGCCGCGAAGTTCGGGAGCGGATCTGTTGTAGGTGTGGCGCCGGGGGTGCGCGTCGCGGCCTACAAGGTCTTCGATCGATACCGGTTCACGAATGAGGATGAAGAGGTCATCGACGACGTGGGCGCGTTCGACGGGTCGATCTTCAAGGCCATCATCGACGCGGCGAACAAGGGGTACACTGTCATCAACCTGAGCCTGGGCAGCGTCTTCGACCGCCGGTACGACAACGCCGCGCTGCTCGCGTGGGACCGCGTGATGAAGTTCGCGAACCGGATGGGCATGGTAGTGGTCGCGGCGGCCGGAAACGCGGCGCTGAACTCGAACGGCACGCTCGGATTCCTCCCAGCGGACCTGCCGACGGTGTTCTCGACGTCGGCGACCGGCAGCAACAACCTGGTGCTCGAGGGCGGCCAATTCAATGCGGCGCCGGGCTCGGACGTGCTGGCGTACTATTCGGACTATGGTGGCGCGACCGACATCGCGGCGCCCGGTGGCGATTGCGGACAGGTAGCTCCACCCGATTGTGCGCCGGGTACGTACGCCGAGCAATTCATCTGGTCCGCCTACATCTTCGAGAGCGGCCCCTACATCGGACTGCCAGGTTACGCGGCCTACATCGGCACGTCGATGGCATCGCCGCACGTCGCGGCGGCTGCCGCCGTCGTGCGCGCGCTGCATCCGGAATGGACGCCCGGAGAGGTGCGGTCGTTCCTGAGGGAGACCGCGGAGAAGATCGGATCGCGCCAGGCGTTCGGCCACGGGATGGTCAACGCCGACGCGGCGAGCAAGT
>DATHTE010000140.1:0-8306 GCA_035463475.1 Vicinamibacterales bacterium | reverse complement strand
TTGGCCTTGTCGACCTTGGAAAGCACACCGGGCTGTCGCCGGCGCTGCTCTCGAAAATCGAGCGCGGACGTCTCTTCCCCACACTGCCGACCCTCCTTCGCATCGCGCTCGTCTTTGGTGTCGGCCTGGAGTTCTTCTTCGTTGGCGCGCGTGAAAAGCCGCTCGTCGCGGTGACGAGGAAGAGCCAGCGCGTGGAGTTGCCTGAGCGCCCTGGCGTTCGCGAGGCGGCCTATCGGTTCGCGTCGCTCGATTACCCGGCTACCGAGCGGCGCTTCAACTGCTATTACGCTGAGTTCCTTCCGGCAGCGCGGGACAAGCTACGGCCCCACGACCATGTGGGCGTCGAGTTCATCTACGTGATCCAGGGCATCCTGAGCGTGCACATGAACGGCGAGGAGCATGCGCTCGAGGCGGGCGACGCCATCTACTTCGATTCGACGATTCCGCACGCGTACCGACGAAGCGGCGGCCGTGTGTGCAGTGCCGTCGTCGTCACCGCCCCGTAGAACCAGACCGCGTGCGACCGGCGTCGCCTGGGCGGCTCGTCGGCGATCGTGCGATCTCGCTGCTCGGCGGCGTGTACGTGCGAGACGATGGTCGCCCCGGGGCTTGGCTCGCAACTGCGAGTTGCCCGCCAACATCTCGGCGAGCCCCTTGGCTCTGGCTCACGGAATGACTTGGCTGTCGTCTGGACATGTGCATGGTGCCCCCTCCTTTTTTTCGCGCACGCTGGACTGATTCATGCCGGCTGCAGCTCCGGTTGTTGGATCGCGAGCGGCAGCGCGGGGTCCATCAGGCCAGCCCCCCCGTCGACGGCAATCAATTGCCCCGTTATCCAGTCGGCTTCTTTCGAGCAAAGCAACGAGACGGCATTGCCGATATCCGCGGGCGTACCCAGCCGACGCATCGGCGTCCACCCGCTCTGGTGGTGATCCCGGATCATCTGAACGACCGGATCCGGCAGTGTGTTGAGCACGCTGTCCTCGATCCAGCCGGGACTGATGGCGTTCACCGTGATCCCGCGAGGAGCGAGCGCCACTGCGAAGTAACGGCACAGCACTTCGAGCGCGGACTTCGCAGCGCCCATGCCGACCCACGACTGCCAGCTGCCGTATCGGCCGCCGGGCGCATACGTGATGGCAATCACACGGCCGCCTGCCGGCATGAGCTTTTCCGCCTCACGCACACCGACAAGGAACGCTTTTCCCTGTGAATTCATCGCCGTGTCCCATTTGTCGAGGCTGATCGACATCGCCGGCTCGTAGAAGGTGCCGACGTCGGTGCGCGCGCCGGCTACGAAGATGTCCAGGCTGCCGAACTCGTCGCGGACTTGCCTGAACAGCCGCTCGATTTCCGCCGGCTGGCAAACGTCGGCCTGGACGATGAAGCCGTCGGCGCCGCGGGTCCTGACCTGCTCGAGCGTCGCTTTCGCGGCGGTTTCGTTACGCACATAGTTGATCGCGACGCGCACGCCATGGTCGGCGAGCTTTAGCGCGATGCCGCGGCCGATGCCGCGCGAGGCGCCCGTAATCAGCGCGTGTCGGGCTGTGATGGTCATAATCGCTTCTCCTTCGATGCGGTCGCCTACGTCACAATCCCGGTAGACCTGATGCCGTGGCGACGCGGAGTGAACGGGCTCGCTCCTCATCGGGCTCAGCGGGGGCCTCAGCGCCGAGTCGAATCGTACGCCGGACCATCATCGATCGCCGGCCGCCTGGCGCTGTGCGGCACGCCCACGACGACCCGACCGCTGCACGTCCCGCCGCCTCCGTCGTCGGCCGTGAAGTAGACGTGGTAAACGCGCCCGTCTCCCCATCCGGTTCGCTCGGCGCGCAGCAGAACTGTGCTGCCCAGGTTCGCGGCATCCGGACTGGTATCGCCATCGCCCTGGCCGTCGACCGGCTCGTCCTGCGCGATACCCGTGATCGCGATCGCGACCGGAGTATTGTCGGGATCGCTGACGCCGCTAATCGCGATCGGCACCAACCTGTGGTCGGGAGGCCAGAGCCAGGTCTGGCTCGCGCGCGCCGCCGCACATGCTGGTGGATCGTTGACGTTTTGCACGAGGACGGCGACCTGGTCCGTGGCGCTGGCACCCGACGTGTCGGTCGCCGTCAGCTCGAACAGCAGCGTCGCGCCGCCCGGATCGACGAATGGTGCGATGAACGTTGGCGTCGCGCTGGTGGGATCGGAGAGCACGACCGCGGGGCCCTCGACCTGCGCCCACGAATAGCTCAACGTGCCGCCATGTGGATCGCTGCTGCCTGTCCCATCGAGCGTCACGAGTGTTCCCTCGGCCCTCGTCTGATCCGCTCCGGCATTAGCGACCGGCAACACCGGCGCGCCGAACGTCTGCCCGGTCGCCAGGGTGAGAATCACGCCGGGCGGCGGTGAGAATGACACGCTGGCGGTATTGAGGAAATCGATGCGCTCTTCCTGGCCGAACGGATAGACGTCGCCATGCAGTTCGACAATGACGCCGTTATTCGGAATACCGGGGAAGTGAAAGGGCAGGATCGCTTCTCCGCCCCACACGCCGTAGAGGCTGACGTAGGGCTGAGGACAGAACAGGTTGTTCGGATTGGGCGCGAGCGGATTCGGACAGTAGTCCCAATTGAACCACTCGACATCGATCGGAGTCTCCAGCGGCAGGCCCGTGTCTGGATCCGTAAACAGTCTTTTTCCCGAGATGCGAAGTGCTCCAAGAAAATGACCCAGATAGTCGGTGACAAACAGCTGAACGAAATGGTTCCATCCAACGATGGTCCCCTCGATCGTGATGTCTCCAGCGATGAGAGGATTGGACCCCTGCAGACCGGTCACATGCGCTCCGGTCGCGGCGATCGCGCCCACGGACCGCCTGGCGGTCGTGATCGCCTGTATTCCAACCTTGGGAACGGCGACACCGGCGACGACGGCTTGGCCCTGCGCGCTGCCGTCCAGGCCGGCTTGAATGTCGGAGCTCGTTCCCGCACCGTCCTGGATGATGGCCACGGACGGCAGACCAGCGCAGCAGGTCGCAGGAATCAAATTGAAATGCACAGCGGTCCCGAAGCTGGTCTCGTCAAGAAGGAGGAGCGCCTCGGGCCGGGGCGATTGTCCGAGCAGAACGGCCAGGAAAACGAGGATGCAGACTTTGCGTGACATGTTCAACCTCCGTGTCGAACCGATGGCCGGGTCTGCTTGATAACGCGGAAATCGCGGGCAGACTCCCTCATCGAGGAAAACGCGCCAAACGGGGGAGGGAGGCGCCCGGCGCGACACGCAACTTGAGCGCCGCGACGAACATGCTTATGCTCACGTCGCGCCCATGGAGCCGTCCTCTTTATCGGTCACGCAGTTGCTCGAAAGGTGGAGCGACGGGCAGCGAGACGCGCTCGACCGGCTCGTTCCGCTGGTCCATCGTGAACTGCGACAGATGGCGGCGCGTTACCTCCGGCGCGAGCGGCCGGATCACACACTGCAGGCCACGGCGCTCGTCAACGAGGCCTACATCAAGCTCATCGATCAGCGCCGGGTGCAGTGGCGGAACCGCGCGCATTTCTTCGGCGTGGCCGCGCAGCTCATGCGGCGGATCCTGGTCGACCATGCGCGGGCGCGCGCCGCCGTCAAGCGCGAAGCCGGCGAGCGCGTGCTTTCGCTCGACGAAGCCCTCCTCGTCGGCGGGACTCCCGACGTGACTATGCTGGCGCTCGATGAAGCGCTCGCGCGTCTTGCCAGCCTCGATCCCCAGCAAAGTCGAGTCGTGGAGCTCAAATTCTTCGGCGGAATGACGATCGACGAGATCGCGGAGGTGCTCGGCATCTCGGCGGCCACCGTCAGCCGCGACTGGACGATGGCGCGCGCCTGGCTTTACGCCGAGCTCCAGGATTCTGCCCGCGGCCAGCAGTAAGGGGCTTCAACGACTAACGCGTTGTACCCGGCACTAATCCCTGACGCGAACTTGAAGTCGTCCGGTACGCGGGATATCCTCGGGCCAATCCGCCTTACCGCCGGCCATGACGGGCGACCGCTGGGTCCACGTGAAAGAGATCTTCAACGGGGCGCTCGCCTGCCCATCCGAGGCGCGCTCCGCCTTCGTGGATGCCGCGTGCGCCGATGACGCGGAGCTGCGCGACGAAGTCTGCCGCCTCTTGCGTGCTCACGAAAGCGCCGGAAGCTTCATCGACGGTTTGCCGATCGCGCAGGCGTCCGTCTCGGAACCCCTCGAGACGCTGACCGGACAGACGGTTCATCATTACTACGTTGGTCGCCTGATCGGAGCCGGCGGTATGGGCGCAGTCTACGAGGCGCGCGATACGGCGCTCGGCCGTACCGTCGCGCTGAAAGTGGTGCTCAGGGCCGACGAGGCGGCGCAGGCCCGCCTGCGCCGCGAAGCGCAGCACGCCTCGCAGCTCAATCATCCGCACATCTGCACGATTCACGAGGTCGGAGAGTTCGACGGGCGCGCGTACATCGTGATGGAGCTGGTGGAGGGATCGCGGCTCGACGATCTGATTGCGGCTGGATTGCCTCTCGATGCGGCGCTGCGGTACGGCATCCAGGTTGCGGACGCGCTGACGTACGCGCACGAGCAAGGCATCGTCCACCGTGATCTGAAAAGCGCAAATGTGGTCGTCACGCGGCAGGGCCGCGCCAAGGTCCTGGACTTCGGGCTTGCCGAGCGGCTGAACGACGGCACGCTGTCGGAACTGTCGCTGTCGCGCGCATCGCTTGCCGACGCAGGCAGGATCGCGGGAACGCTCCCCTACATCGCGCCGGAGCTGTTGCGCGGCCAGAGCGCCGACGCCCGTTCGGACGTCTGGGCCCTCGGCGTCCTGCTCTACGAGATGGTAGCCGGCTTGCGGCCATTCGCGGGGGCGACGGCATTCGAGATGAGTTCTGCAATCCTTCATGAGCCGCCGGACGCCCTCCCGGCGCGCATCCCGCCGTCGCTCGGGATGGTTATCCGGCGGTGCCTGGCTAAAGAGCCTTCAGACCGATATCAGCACGCCGCAGAGGTGCGCGCCGCGCTGGAATCGGTATCGATCGATGCTGCGTCGAACGACGTGCCGGCGGACCGCTCATCGGCGCGATCGACCCCGGCGCGCAGGCGCTACATCGTCGTGTCAATCGGCGTGCTTTTCGTCGCATTGGCCGCGAGCGTGGGCTACTGGCTGCGGCAGGGGACCACGCGGCCTCCGTCGGGCATCGGAGCATCCGGACGCCCTGCCGTCGCCGTGATGACGTTCGAGAGTCTTGGCGACGCGGCGGACCTCGCCTGGCTCGCGCACGGCGTCCCCAGCATGTTGCTGACGGGCCTGGCGCAGACTCCGGGGCTTGACGTGGTCAGCAGCGAACGAATCGACGAGATACTGGAGAGTCTGGGGCAGGGAAGCGTCGAGAAGCTCGGTCGCGGCCAGATGCTCGAAGTGGGCCGGCGTTCGGGTGCTGGCGCACTCGTGGCCGGCAGCATCTTCAGAGTGGGAAGCGACATCCGCATCGACGTTCGCGTGCAAGACGCTGCAAGTGGCCGATTGGTTGCGGCTCACAGCGTCAGAGGCGCCGACGTGTTTCCGCTGGTAGACGATCTGACCGGCCGGATCCGCCGCAGCTTGAATGTCGGCGCTGACGCTCCGGCCCCCGCAGTGGCTGCCGTTACGTCGAGCGATCTTGAAGCCTATCGCTTCTATACCGAAGGGCGCGATGCCCTGTTCAACGTTCGGCGCGGCGATGCTCGCCGGCTGCTCGAACAGGCGGTGCGGCTGGACCCGTCGTTCGCCCTGGCCATCTATTACCTCTCGGTGGCGACGAGCCGCGAGGGTGACGCGGCGGCGGCGGAGCGATATCGCCAACAGCTCAACCCCCTTCTCAACCGCCTTCCCGAACGGCTGCGGCTGATGACCGAGGCTGACGCAGCGGCGCGCGCCGGCAACGTGGACAAGTCCATCAAGTTGCTGGAGACGCTCGTCACGGAATATCCAGACGAGGAACTGGCCTATCAGCGGCTCGCCTACACCCATATCTGGACCGACATCGACAGATACATGTCCACCCTCAGGCGGGGGTTGGCGGCGCTTCCGAATTCCGCTTTTCTCCGCAACGACCTCGGGTACGGCTTTCTGATCCTAGGCTGGTATCCCGAGGCGTTTCGCGAATTCGAAACGAACGTGAAGGCCGCTCCGAACGAGCCGAATCCCTACGACAGCCTCGCAGAAGCGTATCTGGTGCACGGAGATGGAGAGAAGGCGCTGGAAACCTACGCTCGCGCGCTGGCGCTCGATGCCTCGTTCAGCCCTTCCTACAAGGGGCGGGCGTGGACGTTCGGTACGCTCGGCCGCTACGATGAAGCGCTCTCAGCGCTTGCGGAAGAGAATGCGATTCGGAGAGCCGCCGGCCTGCCCGTCACCGATAACGTGTTCCGGACTGCCTTCGCATTGTCACGAGTGGGACGATACCGTCACGCCGAGGCGCAGCTCGCCGAGGGTGAACGGCTTGCCGCCAGATTTCAGGATCCACTGGTCCAGGCGAACTTTCAGTTGCTTGGCGCATGGCTGGCGCTCGAACGCAAAAACTATGTCCGAACGCAGCAGCTCGTCGCCCTCGCCGAACGCACCGCGAGCGCCATTCCAGTGTTTCTTCCAACGCAGGCCTCGCGCGCGGATGTGATCATGACCGCCCTGCTGCTGGCCGGCATCACCGAGCTGAGAGCGGGGAGAACCGACCTGGCGGCCGTCTATCTCGAACGACAGCGGCAGACCTACGATCCGCGGTCCGCGTATCACAGGTGGCTCTATCGATGCCTCGAAGGCGAGCATGCGCTCGCACTCGGCCGGCCATTGCCGGCTGAAGCGGCATTCTCCAGAGGTGAACCGCCCTTCAATGTGCCAATAGGGCACTGGTCGAACGTCTTTTTCAACAACCTGCCGTTTCGCGACGGCCGGGCGCGCGCGCAGGCAGCGCGTGGCGATCTACAGGGTGCCATTGGAAGCTACCGGCAGCTCCTCACCCCTCATGCAGGACAGAAGTGGACGGCAGTTCTGGAGCCGCGATACGTACTCGAATTGGCCCAACTGCTGGAGCGCACCGGTAACGCAGCCGGCGCGCGCGAGCAGTACCGCCGATTCCTCGAATTGTGGAGGAATGCCGATCCTGACCTTCCGGAGCTGTACGCTGCTCGAAGGAAAGTGGGGACTGGCTTCGCCGCACGCGACGTTCCTGTTCGACTTTTCCGTGGAGCTCGAGCCGGCGGCAGCTATCAGACGCTTGTCAACACGGCGCTCCGCGAGTACGTGGCAACGAAACGCAAGCCGCTCGAGGCGACGCTTCGGCGGGTCCTCCGGGAGGAACTGCCGCGCGTGGCCGGCCGCGGCCGGTGATGGGAGGACGACTCTCCCGGTGATCGCTACATTGTTGCTACCCGCGGCGGAGTAATTGCGAAATCACGCCTGAGATTCACCGTGCCCACTCGGTTCGGGACCGAGCTCCCGTTTCACGCGCGAGAACTTCGAGCAGGCGCGGGCGCTGCTCGAGCGCGCCACTGAGCTCGAGCCGCGGTCTTCAACCGCGTGGGCGCGGCTGGCGGAGGTGGGATCTGGCAGGTCCTCCACAACTGTTACGTGGAATAATTCGAGGCCCCACCCAGTTTGGATCGGCGTCGACACCCGGCGTCGATCCGCGTCCCCGCGATTTCAGGGAGACTTCGTCAACACGCGGCGGCTGCGCCTGGAACCGATCGTGCGGGGCGCGCGGAGTTTGAGGCCAGGCCGCGCCCTTCTCGATCGGCGCAAGGCGGTACCACGATGAGAATTGCCATTCTCGACGATTATCACGATACGCTGCGCACCCTGCCCTGTTTTCAGAAGCTTGCAGACCACCAAGTCACCGTGTGGAACGACCGCGCCCGGGATGTCGAGACGCTCGCAGAACGGCTGAGAGACACTGAGATCCTGGTCCTAATCCGCGAGCGGACCAAGATTGGGGCTCCGCTGCTCGAACGCCTGGACAAGCTGAAGCTCATTAGTCAGCGGAGCGTCTATCCGCACATCGACATCGACGCCTGCACGCGGCGCGGCGTGATCGTGTCATCGAGCCAGCACCCCGGTACGCCGTCCTATGCGGCTGCCGAGTTGACCTGGGGGCTGATTCTGGCCGCGGCCCGGCAGATCCCGCAGCAGATGGCCGCTCTCCAGGCCGGCACGTGGCAGATCGGCGTTGGCGGCACGCTCCGCGACAAGACGCTCGGGATTTATGGCTACGGTCGGATCGGCAGTGTGGTCGCAGGCTACGGGAGAGCATTTCGCATGAACGTGCTCGTCTGGGCACGC
>DATHTE010000139.1:0-7268 GCA_035463475.1 Vicinamibacterales bacterium | reverse complement strand
GATTTACTCGGCGATCCAGCGGCGCGCGAGCGACATTCACATCGAGACGCAAGACGACGCGGTCTACGTGAAATACCGCATCGACGGCGTGCTGCAGCCCGCGATGCGGCCGATCGACAAGCGCTTCCACAGCACGATCATCTCGCGCGTGAAGGTCATGGCCGAGCTCGATATCGCGGAGAAGCGCGTCCCGCAGGACGGCCGCTTCAAGCTGCGCCTGCCGGGGAAGACGATCGACTTCCGCGTCTCGATCATGCCGAGCGTTCACGGCGAGGACGCCGTCATCCGCATCCTCGACAAGGAGTCCATCAGCGAGCAGTTCAAGGAGCTGCGGCTGGACATCCTCGGGTTCCCCGAGGTGGAGCTGAAGCGCTTCCGCAAGTACATCGCGGAGCCGTACGGGATGGTGCTCGTGACCGGCCCCACCGGCAGCGGCAAGACGACGACGCTCTACGCCGCGCTCTCGGAGATCAAGACGCCGGAAGACAAGATCATCACGATCGAGGACCCGGTCGAGTACCAGATCCGCGGCATCACGCAGATCCCGATCAACGAGAAGAAGGGACTGACGTTCGCGCGAGGGCTGCGTTCCATCCTCCGCCACGACCCGGACAAGATCATGGTCGGCGAGATCCGCGACAACGAGACGGCGCAGATCGCGATCAACTCGGCGCTCACCGGCCACCTGGTCTTCACCACCGTCCACGCGAACAACGTCGTGGACGTGCTGGGACGTTTCCTGAACATGGGGGTCGAGCCTTACCAGTTCGTGTCCGCGCTGAACTGCGTGCTCGCGCAGCGGCTGGTGCGGACGATCTGTGCGCAGTGCAAGCGGCCGGCCACGGTGACGCGCGCGATGCTGCTGGAATCGGCGCTCGACCCGGCGCTCGCGGACCAGAAGGTGTTCTACGAGGGAGCGGGCTGCATCGAGTGCGGCGGCACGGGCTTCAAGGGGCGCACCGCCATCTGCGAGCTGCTCGACCTGACGGACCCCATCCGTGAGATGATTCTGGAGAGCCGCCCGACCTCTGAAATCAAGAAAGTCGCACGCGAGGAAGGCATGCGCTTCCTGCGCGAGTCGGCCGTGGAGCGGGCGCTCAATGGCACGACGACGCTGCGCGAGATCAACAAGGTGACGTTCGTCGAATGAGTTCCGGCGCTCGGACCCGGAGCAGCTTCTTCAAGGCGCCGCCGCCGGCGGTCGCGGTCGAGATCGCCGCCGATCGCGTCGCTGTCGTCTCAATCGAGCGGACCGGAGACGGCGCGGTGGTCGATGGCTATGCGGTCGAGCCGCTGCCCCCCGGGGTCGTGACCCCGACGCTCAACGGCAGGAACGTGCAGGACGCGAACGGGGCGGGAGACGCGCTCCGCCGCGCCCTCGAGCGCAGCGGCATCCGCGGCACGCGCGCCGTGCTGGTCGTGCCCGACGCGATTGCGCGGGTGTCCATCGTGCCCTTCGAAACCGTGCCCGGGTCCGCCGCCGACCTCGAGCAGCTGCTCCGCTGGCAGGTCCGCAAGTCGGTGCCGTTTACCATCGACGCGGCGCAGATGTCCTGGGAGCGCGGCGCCCAGAACGAGTTCGTCGTCACCCTCGCGCGCCGCGACGTCGTGGAGGAGTACGAGGCGCTCTGCACGCGCGCCGGCCTGCACGCCGGCATCGTCGATCTGGCGACCTTCAACCTGATCAACGCGGTGCTCGCGTCGGGCGCGCCGCCCGAGGGGGACTGGCTCCTCGTGCATCGCACCGCGGGCGACGCCTCGATCGGCATCGTGCGCGGAGATCGCCTCATCTTCTTCCGCAACCGGACGACGCCGCCCGACGAGACGGTCGAGGACCTCGTGCACCAGACCGCCATGTACCACGAGGACCGGCTCGGCGGCGGACGTTTCGCGCGCGTGGTCGTCTCGGGCCGTTCGGTTGCGGCGGCGGCGGACGCCCGCCGCGCCATCGAGGCGCGCTTCGGCGTGCCGGTGGAGACCATCGACCCGCGCGCGGCCGCCGCGCTGCGCGACCGGATCGCGGCCGGGCCGGAGCTTCTCGAGGCGTTGGCGTCGCCGGTCGGCGCGCTGATGCGGGAGGGGGCGTGATCCGCGGCAATCTCGCCACCCGGCCGTTCTACAACGAGCGCGCGGCGCACGTCGCGATCGCGGCGTTCGCGGCGCTCGTGCTCGCGCTGACCGCGTTCAACGTCTACCGCATCGTGTCGCTCTCGTCGCACAACACGGCGCTCGGCAGCGAGATCCGGCGCGACGAAGAGACGGCCGCGCGGCTCCGGAAAGAGGCGGCGGCGCTCCGGGCGCGCATCAACCAGGACGAGCTGCAGAGCGTCATGGCCGGCGCGCGCGAGGCCAACGCCCTGATCGATCAGCGGACGTTCTCGTGGACGGAGTTCTTCAACCTGATCGAGCGGACGCTGCCGGAGAACGTGATGCTCGCCTCGGTGAGCCCGTCGGTCGAGGCGGGCGCCACGGTGGTGGACATGACGGTGCTGGGGCGCGGCGCCGAGGACATCGACGCGTTCATGGAGCAGCTCGAGGCGACGCACGCGTTCCACGACGTGCTCCCGCGCAACGAGGACGTGACCGAGGAGGGGCTGCACCGGCTGGAGCTGCGGGCGGGGTACGTGCCGCCGGGCCCGGCCGGCGTGACCCCGGCGGGAGGCGGGGCGGCGGCCCCGACGCCGCGATGATCCCCGTCCGCCGCGTGATCGCGGAGAAGCGGCGCGTCATCATGCCGCTCTTCATCGCGCTCGCCGCGAACGTCGTGCTCTACGCCGCCGCCGTCTATCCGCTGTCGAGGCGCGCGGCCGGCGCCGAAGAGCGTGCCGCCAACGCGCGCGCGTCGCGGGTGGCGGCCCAGCGCGAGCACGCGGCGGTCCGCGCGACGCTCGAGGGCAAGGACCGCGCGGACCTCGAGCTGAAGAAGTTCTACGCGGAAGTGCTGCCGGGCGATCAGGCGGCCGCGCGCCGCATCACGTATCTGCGCCTGGCGCGCCTCGCACGCGAGGCGGGGCTGGAGCCCGGGCGCAACCGGTTCGTGCAGGAGGAGCTGCGGAACAGCACGCTCTCGCGCCTCCGCATGACGGTCGATCTCCAGGGAGACTACCAGGCGATCCGCCGCTTCCTGTTCCTCGTCGAGACGGCGCCGGAGTTCACGATCATCGAGAACGTGTCGCTCGCCAGCGCCGAGCAGGGGGCGCTGCAGATTTCCCTGGACCTGGCAACCTATTACCGGACGCCGGCCGATGGCGACTGACGCCGCGCGGCCGACGTCGCGGCGACAGTGGGTACTCCTCGGAGCGCTCGTGATTGTCCTCGCCGGTGTCGTATTCTGGCAGTTCGGCCGCGGCACCGCCGCGCCGGCCGGGCCGGGCGCCCGAACGTCGAACGCTCAGGGGAGGCCCGCGCCGGGCGCGCGGCGCCAGGCGAGTCCGGATGACCCGCGGGCGCTCGACGTGAAACTGGAAGCGCTCACGAGCAAGGGAACCGAGCCGGAAGCGATTGAGCGGAATCCGTTCCGGTTCGAGCGCCGGCGATCGGCGCAGCCGGATCCGGACGACGCCCCGCCACGCGTGGTCCGGCCGCCGGTGACCGAGCCCGTGGTGCCGGCGGCGCCGCCCGCCCCGCCGCCGCCACCGCCGATCCCGTTGAAGTTCATCGGGATCATCGAATCGCCGGCCGCGGGGCGCGTTGCCGCGCTCAGCGACGGGAAGCGCGTCTTCCACGGCCGGGCGGGACAGATTATCGACGGGCGCTATCGGATCGTCCGCATCGGTGTCGAGTCGATCGTGCTGGAGTACGTCGACGGCGGCCCGCCGCAGACCATCCGCCTGTCGGGACAGTGAGGTAGACAGTGCGACGACGATCGGGATCGCTGATTGCGCTGGCGCTCGTGGCCGTGACCCTGACGGCGTGCGCGGCCGGGCGCGCGTTCCGGCGCGGCGAGGAGGCCTCGCGGCTGGGCGACTGGGACGCCGCGGTGGTCCACTACCGCCGCGCGGTGCAGGAAGCGCCCGACCGCCCCGAGTACAAGATCCAGCTCGAGCGCGCGATGCAGAACGCCGCGCGCGAGCACATCACGCGCGCCCGCGAGATGGAGGAAAGCGATCAGCTCGACATCGCGCTGCGCGAGTACCGCCGGGCCCTGGAATACGACTCGTCGAACCGGCTCGCGGCCTCGAAGGCGGCGGAGCTGGAACGCGTCATCCGCGAGCGCGTCGAGGCGTCGCGCCCGAAGCCGCGGATCGATCAGCTGCGCGAGCTGGCGCGCGCCACGTCGGCGCCGCCTATTCTCAATCCCGCGTCGCGCGACCCGCTCAAGTTCTCGTTCACCAACGCCGCGCTGCGCGACGTCATCAACACGATCACGAGCGCCGCGGGGATCAACGCGATGTACGACTCGCAGGCCGACTCGATCGTCGGCCGCGCGATCACGGTGAACCTCGACGGCGTCACGCTCGAGCAGGCGCTCGACCAGATCCTCGCGTCCAACGGCCTGTACTACAAGGTCCTCAACCCGCGCACGATCATCGTCATCCCGGACGTGGCGACCAAGCACGCGCAGTACGACGAGCTCGCGATCCGCACCTTCTACCTGTCGCACGCCGAGGCCACCGACGTGATGCAGGTGCTCAACCAGGTGGTGCGCGTCGCGCAGGCCGGCACGCAGCCGGTCGTCATGATGAACAAGACGGCGAACACGATCACCGTGCGCGCCACCGTCCCGATGATGGACGTCATCGAGCGCGTCATCCGCGCGAACGACAAGCCGCGCGCGGAGATCGTCATCGATGTCGAGATCCTCGAGGTGAACCGGAACCGCGTGAAGCAGTACGGGATCAACCTCAGTGACTACAGCCTGAACATGCTGTTCTCGCCCGAAGGGCCGCCGGGAACCGGGACGGGCACGGGCACCGGCGCGACGACCACCGGGCCGAGGCCGTTCAACCTCAACACGATCAGCGGCGGCGTCAGCACGACGGACTTCTACATGACCGTGCCGTCGGCGGTCGTCAGGTTCCTCGAGAGCGACTCGCACAGCCGCGTGCTCGCCAAGCCGCAGCTCCGCGGCGCGGAAGGGGGCAAGCTGACGCTCAACCTGGGCGAGGAGATTCCGGTGCTGTCGACGGTGTTCGGTGCTGCGGCGGCGGGCGGGTTCGCCACGATCCCGCAGTCGTCGTTCACGTACCGCAGCGTCGGCGTCAACATCGAGATGACGCCGCGCGTGACCTACGAGGGGGAGATCGTCCTCGAGCTGGCGGTCGAGAACAGCGCGCGCGGCGCGGACGTCAACGTGGCCGGGCAGACGGTGCCCTCGTTCAGCTCGCGCAAGGTGTCCACGCGCCTCAGGCTCCGGGAAGGAGAGTCCAACCTGCTCGCCGGCCTGATTCGCGAGAACAGTTTTCGATCGAGGCAGGGACTGCCGGGCCTGAACAGCGTGCCGGGCATCCGGGAGATCTTCTCGGGCAACGACCGGACGGCCGAAGAGACCGACATCGTCATGCTGCTGACGCCGCACATCGTGCGGACGCACGAGTTGACCGCGGAAGATCTCGGACCGATCTACATCGGCACCCAGCAGCGCATCGGGCTGAGCGGCGCGCCGCAGCTGATCGCGCCGCAGGAGCCGGAACCGCCCGCCGCCGCGCCAGGCGCCGAGGCCGGACAGACTCCCGTCGGCTTGAGCCAGCCGGGTGCCGCGCCAGGAGTGCCGGCGGGACCGCAGGCGGGCGCCGCGCCGCCCGGCGTGCCGCAACCGGTGCGCCCGACGGTGCCGCCGGGAACGTCGCCGGTGCCCGGACAGCTTCCTCCCCCGCAGCAACAGCCGCCGGCCGCCCCGGCGCAGCCGATCGCCCCGGTGCCGGAAGTGCCGCAGCCCGCCGCGCCGACCGAGCCGGCCGCCCCCGTGACGCAGCCCGCGGCGCCGGCCACGCAGCCGCGGACCGCGCAGCTGATCGTGACACCGCCCGGGACGGAGTTCCGCGTGGGCGGCGGGCCCTACACGGTGCCGATCTCGATCAACGGCGTGTCGCGGCTCTCGACGGTGACGCTGACGCTCACGTTCAACCCGGCGGTCGTGCGCGCGCGCACGGTCCAGGAGGGCACGTTCATGCGGCAGGGGGGCGCGACTCCCGCGTTCACGCCGCGCATCGATCCCGGCGCGGGGCGCGTGGACGTGGCCATCACCCGCACCAACGACGCGACCGGCGCGTCCGGCTCCGGGCTGCTCGCCGCCGTGCTGTTCGACGCGATTGCCCCGGGGACCGTGACGTACACGCTCAGCGGCACCGCCACGACGCCTGACGGCGCCGTGATTCCTCTGAGCTTCGCGCCGGTCACCGTGACGGTGAGATAACGGTGAGACTGAAGGACACGCGCGGCTATACGTTCGTCGAGCTGCTGATCGTCACCGCGATCCTGCTCATCATCGCCTCGGCGGCGATGCCGCTCGCGCGCGTCACCGTCCAGCGGCAGCGCGAGATGGAGCTCCGCCGGTCGCTGCGCGAGATGCGCCTCGCGATCGACAAGTTCAAGGACGCCGTGGATGCTGGCCTGATCGCGTCGATCGACGTCGGCAGCGGCAGCGAAGGATATCCGAAGGACCTCGACCAGCTCGTCGAAGGGATCCGGGTCGCCAACGACGCGAGCGGGCGGAAGCTGCGTTTCCTGCGGCGCGTTCCGATCGATCCCATGACCGGCACCACCGAGTGGGGCAAGCGCGCCTACCAGGACGAACCCGACTCGCTCTCGTGGGGCGGGCAGAACGTCTACGACGTGTACTCGCTGTCGGAGGGAACGGCGCTCGACGGGACGAAGTACCGGGAGTGGTAGCAGGCGGGAATTTGGTGATTTGGCAGTTTGGTGATCTGGTGACGAGCAGACAGCGGTCGCGCGAGATAGCCAAATCGCCAAATGACCGAATCGCCAAATGACCAAATCGCCAAATGACAGGATTCATGCGCAGGGATTCCTCCGGCTGGACACTCATTGAGCTGCTGATCGTGATCGCGCTCATCACGATCCTGGCGAGCCTTGCGCTCGTGAACTACCGCAACTCGGTGCAGTCGTCGAAAGAGGCCGTGCTGAGGGAAGATCTCTTCCGGATGCGCGACGCGATCGACCAGTATTACGCTGACAAGGGCAAGTACCCCACCGGCCTCGACACGCTCGTGGGGGAGGGCTACCTGCGGAAGGTGCCGGAAGACCCGATCACCGGGACCGCCGAGACCTGGCAGACCGTCCCCGCCGACGCAGACCCCTCGAACCCG
>DATHTE010000138.1:0-26920 GCA_035463475.1 Vicinamibacterales bacterium | reverse complement strand
GGGGCGCGCGCGGCGCTCGCGACCCTCGACCGCGTCGCATCGGTCGCGGGTTACCGGTCCACCGTGACGTATCCGAACACCGGCTTCGGCCAGGCGCTCGCCGCGATCGCCGGCGCGCTGGCAGGCGGCATCGGCACGCGGGTGTTCTGGGTCCAGACCGGTGGATTCGACACCCACGCGGGCCAGAACACGCTGAACGGCACCTACGCCACGCTGATGCGGACGCTCGACGACGGCCTGTTTGCGTTCTACAGCGATCTCACCAACCAGCGCCTGCTGCAGGACACATTGATCCTGCAGTTCTCAGAGTTCGGCCGCCGAATCACCGAAAATGGAAGCCAGGGGACCGACCACGGCGCGGCGGCGGTCATGATGGCACTCGGCGGAGGGGTGCGCGGCGGCATCTACGG
The DNA here is from genome assembly GCA_035463475.1 of Vicinamibacterales bacterium. Classification (GTDB taxonomy): domain Bacteria; phylum Acidobacteriota; class Vicinamibacteria; order Vicinamibacterales; family 2-12-FULL-66-21; genus JACPDI01. Next base: position 26,510 of record DATHTE010000138.1, on the reverse strand, counting down.
GACGGCCGCCAGCCTGAACCCGACGCCCGACAACCCGACGCTCGAAAACGGCGGAGCCGACGTGCGCTACGAGACCGACTTCCGATCGGTCTATGCGAAGGTGATCGACGCATGGCTGGGCGCCGACTCGAACCAGATCTTGAAGGGCGACTTCACGGCAGGCGCCCCGGCCTTTCTCTGATCGCAGCGGCCCGCCGTTCTACTGAACCACGATGCGCCCTCTGAGCGCGTCGTTCGTGGGCTGATCGTGGTCGTGGAAGCCGCACGTGCGCACGGACACGAGGTTGCCGGTCTCGCGTGACTCTCCCGGCTGCAGGCTCCCCACCGTATTGATCTCCGGGCAGTCGCTGTGATCCGGATGCGGGTCGGAGGTCATGTTGTGGCGGCGCGAATCTCGGTTGACGAACGTTACCCGCGATCCCGCAGGCACGGTCAGCGAAGCGGGGGAAACCCCCGACGCGGTAATCGTGACGGTGCGATCGGTGACGTCGGCGGGCTGCGGCCCGGTGAGACTGCCCCTGCCGCCGCCACATGCCGCGGGCAGAAGCGCGACCGAAGCCACGGCCGAGGTGATCCGCCGGAACCGATTCGCCAAGTACTCCCCTTTCCTGGTGACCCACCAGTGTCCTGTTGACCTGCCAGGCGGCCCCGGCCGTTCAGCGCCGTGGGTGCGAGTGTGCCGGGCACTACAGGAGGCACGAATGCCGCAGGGCCGTGGTCTCGCAATTCCAGCATGCTGGCCTGCGAGGGTCAAGGACGAGCCGCTCGGTCTGGAATTCGGGCGTCGCCGCTAACGGTCCCTTCTCCCGTGCGTCCTGATCACTGAACCGCATTGGGAGGAGGTCCCGATGGCCGTCCGCTGGATTCGCTCGTCTGCCACGCTCGTCACGCTCCTTGCCGCTCTCGCTGGCGCCGGTCCGGCATCCGCTGGTCCGCCGCTCCTTTGCGAGCCCTTCGATACCAACGGCTCGCCTTCGCTGCCGTGGGACTCCCGCCATGGATGGATGGGTCCTCGGTCCGACTACGACATTCGCAACCTGGTGGCCGACACCCAGGCGCTGCTCACGCCGGAAACGCCGGTGATCGCCCGGATGGAAACGCTGCGGCGGGCGGCGCTCTACGCGAGCGCCGACGAGGCGGTGGCGGCGCGACTGCTCGCCACGCTGACTGAGCGCGCGGGTGAAGGCGGAAAGCTGACGAAGACCAACGCGCTTGCCCGGTTCGACGCCGCCTATTTCGTCGAGACGCTGCGCCAGATCGGCACGCTCGGGCAGGACTACCGCTTCGGCCTGCGATCGGACGTCGTCCGGCGCGTGATCGGAGACGCGGACGGGTACGCGCAGATGCGCGAGATCCTGTCGGTCCGCACCGATCCGGCGCTCGAGTACGCCGCCGCGCTGATGGTCGCACGCCGCGATCCATCGGCGGCTCGCGTGCACACGGCGAAGGCGCGCGCCGGCTCGCGGCACGACGCGTTGCTGGCGCGGAATCTGAAGCCGATTTCGTGATCACGGCCAGAGGCCAGAGGCCAGAGGCCAGAGGCCAGAGGCCAGAGGCCAGAGGCCAGAGGCCAGAGGTCAGAGGCCAGTGGCCAGAGGTCACGGGTAAGAGGCCGCAGCACTACGCCTTCGGTCTCGCGAACAGCAGGTACAGCAGCGCGCCGGTGCCCGCCGCCAGCAGGCCGGCGACGGCCTGGCGCGCGCTGATCGCCGTCAGCAGCCATACCGCGACGGCGGCGCCGAGCAGCGGGATCACCGGCCCGCCGGGAAGCAGGAACCGCGCGGGCCGATCGCCGCGGCGCCGCAACACCGGCACCGCGAGGCAGGTAGTCGCGCTGAAGACGAGGCGTGCGATTGCGCTGATGGCCGCCAGCTCGGCGAAGCTGCCCGCGATCGCGACCGCCCACGCGCAGGCGGCAAACACGACGATGGCGACGTGCGGCGTGCGGAAAGAGGGATGGACGCGCGCGAGCGCGGCCGGCATCTGGCGTCCGGCGCCGAGCGCGTACAGGATCCGCGGCCCGACCAGCGACAATGCGCTGACGCTGCCCGCGGTAGAGATGACCGCGCCGAGCGTCAGGATCGCGGCGCCCGGCGCTCCGAGGAAGGCCGCGGCTGCCGAGGCGAGCGGCGTCTCGCTCTCGGCGATCGAGGGCAGCGCGGCTATCGCGACAATCTGGATCAGCACATACAGGACGGCGGTCAGGGCGATGGCCGCAACCAGCGCGATCGGCACGTGGCGCCGTGGCAGCTTCGCCTCGCCGGCAGGCACCGCGGCGTTCTCGAACCCGCCGAACGCGAAGATCAGCAGCAGGCTCGCCTCGCGAAGCGGCGCCGCATGCGCGAGGTCGAACAGCCTGTACGCCTCCGGCCGCGTCAGCCACCATCCCGCCGCGACGAACAGCAGGAGCGGGCCGAGCTTGGCGATCGTGAACACGTTGACGATCGCCGCGCCGTAGCGCACACCGGCCACGTTCGCCGCCGCGAACCCGCCCAGTACGATCGTGAGCAGCGCCACGCGCGGGAAGCCGGCCCCCAGGTCCGGCAGGAAGTACGCCGCGTACGAGACGAGGGCGTTCCCAATCGCGGCGGCCGCGGCCAGCCGGGAGAGGAAGAACATCCAGCCCACCTCGAACCCGACGAACGAGCCGAACGCCTCGCGCGCGTAGATGTACGGGCCTCCCGTCTCGTCGAAGCGGCTGCCGGCCTCGGCGAAGCAGAGCACGATGATGGCGGTGACCGTTGCCGCCACGACGTGCGCCGTAGGACTCGACGGGCCCATTAGGGCCGCGACGGTCGCGGGCAGCACGAAGATCCCGGAACCGACGACGCCGTTGACGGCGATGGCGATGAGGCTCGGAAGGCCCGCTTCGCGCGACAGCGTGGGAGCCGGGGGCTGGCTCATGCCGCTCAGGCGAGGTCGAAGAACGGGGCCGGATAGCGGAGGGTGTGCAGGTCGTACTTCAGCATGCGCGGCCGGGCCCGCGTATTCTACGGCGGCTTGCGGGGACAGTCACACTTATTCCCATTCTCGGGATTAAGTGTGACTGTCCCACTTCTTCTCGGAAGTGGGACTATGCGTGACTGTCTCACTTACGGCACGACTGTCACCGGGGCGCTCGTGGCTGCCCGCGTGTACGAGTTGTCCAGGAACAGCCTGAACTCGTACGTGCCGGAGGTCGCAGGGGCGACAATCGTCCACGTCCGCGTCGTCACGCCGGTACCCACGTAGGTGTACTGCACGTAATTGAAATTCGGCGCGCCGACGCTGGCGAAAGACAGCCAGTCTCGCGATCCTCCAAGTCCTCCCGTCAAGGTCACGGTGACAGGCGACCCGGGTGCGACCGTGGTCCGATCGACCGTCAGGGTCGGCGGGTCCACGATCGTGAAGGGCAGGGCAGCGGAGGTGCCGCCGCCCGGCGCGGGCGAGAAGACCGTCACCTGCCCCGTCCCGATTGAGGCGAGATCGATAGCGCCGAGCGTCATCCGGAGGATCGAGGAGGCGACGAACATCGTCGGCCGGTCGGCGCCGTTCCAGCGGGCGATCGAGCCGGGGACGAAGCCCGTGCCGGTCACCTGCACCGCGAGCGACGAGGATCCCGCGACGGCGCGCGACGGCGAGAGCGCCGCGATCACGGGCACGGGATTCGGTCCGGGAATCACCGTCACCGGCGGGCTCGTTGCGGCGCGCGCGTAGGTGTTGTTGCGGAACAGCCGGAACTCGTACGTGCCGGCAGTCTGGGGCGCGTTCACCGTCCACGTCCGCGAGGTGACGCCGGCGCCCACGTAGGTGTACTGAACATAGCTCGTGTCGGGCGATCCCGTCCTCGCCAGCGCGAGCCAGTCCTTGCTGCCGCCGAACCCGTTCGCGAGCGTCACGGTGAGCGGCGAGCCGGACGTGACGCTGGTCGTGCTGACCGTGAGCACCGCCGGCGCGATCGTGAAAGGCACGGACGCAGACGTTCCGCCTCCCGGAGGCGGGGTCATGACCGCGATCTGCGCCGTACCGGACGCGGCGACATCTGCCGCCGCGATTGACGCCTGCAGCTGCGTGGCGCTGACGAAGGTCGTCGAGCGCGCGGCGCCGTTCCAGAGCACGACCGAGGCGCTGCTGAACCCGTTACCGTGTGCCGTCAGCGTGAATGCGCCCGCGCCGGTGCCGATCCCGGCCGGCGACACCCCCGTGAGGACCGGCACGCCGGCGGGAATGTGGACCGGTGGGCTCGTCGCCACGCGCGTGTACGAGTGCGCGGTAAAGAGCCGGAACTCATACGCGCCGGGCGCGGACGGCATGGTCACCGTCCAGGTCCGCGTGATGACGCCCGTGCCCACGTAGGTGTACTGCAGATAGCTGGTGTTCGGCGCCGCGACCGCCGCGAGTGCCAGCCAGTCGCCGCTTCCGCCGAAGCCGTTGACGAGCGTGACCGTGACGCTGCCACCAGGCGCGGCGGTGCTCGTGCTCACCGTGAGCACGGGCGGATCCGGTTCGAGGGCTGGATCGACGGTCACCGGCGCGCTCGTCGCCACGCGCGTGCCGCTCGCGAAGAGCCGGAATTCGTACGTGCCGGCGGTCGTCGGCATGCGCACGGTCCAGTTTCGGTCCGTCACGCCGGCGCCAACGTCGGTCCGCTGCACGTAGCTGCCGTCCGGTGCGCCGGCCGCCGCGAGCGCGAGCCAGTCGCTCGCGCCGCCGAGCCCGCCAATGAGCGTCACCGTCTCGGAGCCGCCCGGACCCACCACCGGCGCGCTGATCGTCAGCACGGGCGGCGGATCGATCGTGAACGTCAGCGCGGCGGAAGTGCCGCCCCCCGGCGCCGGGGTCGTCACGCGGATCTCCGCGGATCCGGGCGAGCTGAGGTCGGGCGCGGCAATCGTCGCCTCGATGCGTGTTGCGGCGAGCGCCCTGGTGGGCCGCGGCGATCCATTCCACTCAACCACCGAAAGCGCGTTGAATCCCTCGCCCGTGACCGTGAGCGTCATCGATGGAGATCCTGCGCGCGCGCGCAAGGGCGTCAGTCCGATTGCGTTCGGCGCGGGGCTGGTCACCGGCGTGAGCGACGCGACCGCCTCGAAGATGCGGATGCGCGGGACCGTCGCCGTCCCGAACGTTCTCGTGTCCGCGACCGGCAGTCCCGTGTCCTGGAGCGCGTCGAGCACGGTGGCGACGCTCGCGTCCGGCGTCGCCTGCCTGATGACGGACCACGCGCCGGTGACGTGCGGCGCGGCCATCGACGTGCCGCTCATCGCGGCGTAACTCCCGCCGGGCACCGACGACACGATCGCCTCCCCGGGAGCGAGCAGCGAAAGGAACGACGCGACGTTGGAGAACCACGAGACGGTGTCGTTCTGCGTGGTGGCCCCCACGCTGACGGCCGAGGAGACGCACGCCGGGCTGGACAACGATGATGGCGATCCGCTGTTCCCCGCCGCAACGACGGTCGCGATCCCGATCGATCGCAGGTTGTCGATCGCCGGCTTGTACGGCTGGTTGTCGCATGGCGCGCTGAACTGGCTGCCCCCCAGACTCAAGTTGACAGCCGCGATCTCGTACTGCCCCGCAAGCGTGTAGATACGCTCGAGGCCGGCAATCACGTCAGAGCTATAGGCCGCCGCGCACGGGGCGGCGCCGCCGCAGCTGATCACGTTCGTGATGCGCGAGAACACCTGCACGGCGACGATCGACGCCCGCGGCGCCACGCCGGTGTACGGCTCGCCGGCTGCGGCCCCGTCCCCGGCCGCGATTCCCGCCACGTGTGTCCCATGCAGGCATCCGCTCAAGGGGCAGGGGGCGGCGGCCCCGGCACCCGTCTGCTCGTCGAGGCCGTTCGGGCAGAACGTTTGGCTGGTGCCGGCCACCGTGCTCGAGTAGCACGCCTCCTCGACGACGCGCCCGCCGAACGCGGGGTGCGCCGCGTCCACGCCCGTGTCGAGCACGGCGATCGCCGTGCCGGCGCCGTCGTAGCCTACTCCCCACGCCTGGTCTCCCTGCACCAGCGGGACGCTGTTCGACAGCACGGGACGCATCAGCTCGTCATCGAACACACGCACCACGTCGGACGTGAGCGCACGGAGCGCGGCGACCGCCGCGGCGTCCACTTCGAGCGCCACGAACGGGACCGTCCGGAACGTGCGGACGACGCGGCGCGTGCCCGGCGCGAGTTTCGCGAGCAGTGCCCCCCGCGCGCGCGCGATTCGGGCGCGCTGCGCGCCAACGGCCTCAGCGCTGCCCAGGGTTCCCTCCGGAGCGTGCGGCACGGACAATCGCAGCTCCACGATGACGCGCGCGCGTTCCCCCGGAACCGGCTGCGCCGACGACGCTCCACCCAGCCACACCAGGGCGAACCCCGCGACGGCGGCGACGGTTTTCATGGTCGTCCTCTCGTTTGGTGGGGGGCCGTTGGGCAGAAAGGGGCAAGCCGTGTGCCGGGGCGGCACACGGCGTTGCGGGCGGAGCATCAACAACTTACCGCCTCCGCCGGCCCCGTCCGGCGCCAGCGGCACACAAGCCTGTGATCGCCGAGACGATCCTCGGCGCGCGTCGCTACTCGGTCGCGGGGCGCCGCCGGGTTTCCTCCACGTACCACTCGGCCTCGCGGAGCAGCGCCTGGGCGTCGAAAACGACCCCGCCCTTGATCGTCCACTTCACGCCCCCGAGTTGCTCGCGCTTCCCGCGCGGCGCGATCCCGTAGAAGCCGTAGCCCCTGCCGTACAGGACCTTGAAGTTGTCAACGGGATTGCCGTTCACGACAGCCAGGTCCGCGGCACATCCGACGCGCACGCCGCAGTGGCGTTCGAAGCCGAGCGCTCTCGCCGCGTTCGTGGTCGCGACCTTGATGATGTCCAGCGGGCGCAGGCCGGCTTCCTGCAGCAGCTCCAGCTCGCGGACCATGCCGATGCCGCCGATGTCCCCTTCGTCGCTGCCCGCGGTGAGCAGGCCGCCGCGCCGGGAGAACTCGTGGATGTACTTCATCCAGATTGCGAAGAAGCGGCGCCACTCCACTTCGTCGGACGTCTTCCACTCGCGGTGGTATCGCGCGTGGACCGATTCGTCCGGCGTCCAGGACACGCCGGCGGGAATCAGCGTTTCGAAGAACGGCTGCGTCAACGCGCGCGCGAAGTCGCGGTTCATCTCGTACGCGGCCATCGTCGGGTCCCAGTTGGTGCCGTTCCGGATCATGGTGTCGAGCAGCGCGATGATGCGCTCGGGGTGACGGCTGTCCGCTTCGGCCCAGAGATGCCCGGCCCATCGGAACCGATCGAGCTCATCCCAGTAGTTGTAGTCGGGCGGAAAGCTCTGGCTTCCCTCGAGCGCGGACTCGGGCAGGCCGTAGAAATGCTCGATGCTCGCGACGCCGAGATTCGAGGCCACGAGCGCGCTCGTCTCGGAGACCTTCAAATCGACCATCACGCGCATGCCGTGGGCGCGCCCCTCCTGGACAATCGCTTCGAGCACGTCTGGGTACTGCCCGGGGCTCTTGCTGACTTTGACGCAATCGGCGCCGAGTTCCTTGAAGCGGCGGACCATCGCGCGCGCCTTGTCTGGCGTGTTGCCCTGGTCCCACGCGCCGAGCGGCAGCGGCCAGCGCTGGCAGAGCACCAGCCTCGGCGCGACGATCTCGTTCGCCTCGCTCGCGCGCCGCTGCGCGGTCATCGTCTCGAGCCCCGCGCCCGTGCCGGCGTCGCGCACCGTCGTGACACCGTGTCCCAGGTAGAGGCGGTACGCGTACTCGAGACCGCGCTCGCCGAGCGGGCTGGACTTTCCAGGCAGGTGCGCGTGCATCTCGATCAGTCCCGGGATGACGAACATGCCCGTCGAGTCGATGACGCGATCGCCCGCGGCGCGGTCGCGGCTCCGGCGGCTGCGCGTGTTGACCGGGTCGAGCGGAATGATGTTCTGGATCACGCCATCTTCGATGACGATGTCCACGGGCCCTTCCGGTGGCATGGCGCGGTTGGTGGATGGCTCGCCGCGCCCGCTGATTACCATCGCGTTCTGGATGACCAGTCTCGTGGCGCGCAGGCCTTTCGTGGTTCCCAGGGGAACGGGGGGATCGGCGGGACGTGCGCTCTGCGCCACGAGCGACGCGACCGACAGGCTGAGCGCGGTGGAACAGAGCAGGCGCCGGGCGGCGGCAGGCATGGCGGCCTCCTTCGAGAACGCTCATGCTGGTCCGCCCGGCGGCAGGTGTCAAGAACGGGGAACGGGGTCAGACCCCATTCAGGTTTCTCCTACTTCGCAATCCCGGGGCCCCAGATACGGCCGTGGAGGCTGTGGCACTGCGCGCAACTGGAGATGATCTGCGCGTACGCCTTCACGCGCGTCTGCTCTTCGGCCGCCGCCGCGGCCTGATCTGCCAGCACGTGGACGCGGTCCTCCGCCGCGGCGACCTCGCGGGTCAGTTTGGGATCGCGGGGCAGCTCGGCCGCCCTGAGCGGCGCCGCTTTCAACGCCTCTGCCCCCTGCTTCCAGGAGGCGTTCGACGGGATGATCAGGCCGGCCGCCATCTGGTCCACCGCCCGCTGGTGCGCGAGCATGTGACCGACCGTGCCACCAACCTCCGGCCGCGCGGGCAGTTGCACCGGAGGGACGACGCCCGCGCCGCGATGGCAATCGCCGCACGCGGCCATCATGGAGGCCGTGGCGGTCGCCGCGGCGGTCAGATCCGTCGCGTCAGCGGCCTGCCGCGCCGCCTGGCGCATCGCCGCGATGTGCGCAGCCGATCCCTTGTCCAGCTCCTTGGAGGACTCGTGCGCCGCGAGCCACATGGCGGATGCGTGGGCCCCCTCGAGGTCGCCGCGAATGACCGCCATCTCGACGTCGAGCACCTTCGTGTAGTGCTCCCGCATGTGCTGCGCGGTCTCGGGGCTCGAGGGCCTGACTTGTCCGGCGGTCAGTGACGCGGACACGATCAGCGCGGCTGCGCCCAGCACCAATGCTCCGGCGGCAACGGGTTCGGCGTGGCGGCTCATGGCGGATCTCCTCGCGCGCGCCGCTGCCGGAAAACCGGCACGACGCTGGTATCAACAGAAACTATGAAGGCGAAAGACCGCGACCATTGTAACGCGTGCGGCCGCGAAGCAGCACGGTCGTCGGCGGGTGCATGATGCGGTGGGGGTGCGCGGTGCGGCGCGCGGCACGTCAGTCGCTGGCCCGGAGCACCTCGCGACGTTCCTGCGTCACGCGCAGCACTTCCTCGAGCGTGGTCGCGCCGCGGCTGACCAGGGCGAGGCACTCTTCGCGCAGCGTCACCATGCCCTGGCGGCGCGCCGCCTCGTGCAAGCGGCTGTCCGGCGCGCGGGCGAGCACCAGTTCGGCGATCGCCTCGGTCATCTGGAGCAGTTCGAAGATCCCGGCGCGCCCGCGGAAGCCCGTGCCGCGGCAATCGTTGCAGCCGCGCCCGCGGAAGTACGACACCGGCTCGCCGCTGCGGAACAGGTTCCGCAGCGCTGTCGGCGTCTTCACCTCCATGCGGCACGTGTCGCAGATCCGCCGCACCAGCCGCTGCGCCACGACGCCGAGCAGGCTCGACGCGAGCAGGTACGGCTCGAGCCCCATCTCCATCAGCCGCGCGATCGTCGCCACGGCGCTGTTCGTGTGCAGCGTCGAGAGCACGAGATGCCCGGTGAGCGATGCTTCGATCGCCGTTTCCAGCGTCTCGGTATCGCGGATCTCGCCCACCATGATGACGTCGGGATCCTGCCGAAGGATCGAGCGCAGGCCGCGCGCGAACGTGAAGCCCGCCTTGTCGTTGGTCTGCCCCTGGTTCACGCCGGGGATCGAGTACTCGACCGGGTCCTCGATGGTCACGATGTTCTTCCCGGTCTGCACCAGCTCGCTGAGCGCGGCGTAGAGCGTGGACGTCTTGCCGCTGCCGGTCGGGCCCGTGATGAGCAGGATGCCCTCGGGACGATGAATCAGCTCGCGGACCGTCTCGAGCGTCGTGCCGCTCATGCCGATCCGATCGAGCTGCAGGCGCAGCCTGCTGCTGTCGAGGAGGCGCAGCACGGCCTTCTCCCCGTGCACGGTGGGGTAAGTCGAACTGCGCATGTCGAGCCGCTGGTCGCCGACCGTCGCGCTGAATCGGCCATCCTGCGGCAGCCGGTGCTCGGCGATGTCCATGCCCGAGAGCACCTTCACGCGCGCCACTACGGCGGGCGCCAGCGACGAGGGCAGCACGGCGATATCGCGGAACGTGCCGTCCACGCGGAATCGGATGTGGAACTCGTCCGGGCGCCGCTCGAAGTGGATGTCGCTCGCGCCGTCTCCCGCCGCGCGCGCGATGACGCGCTCGACCACCGCGACGGCGGATCGCTCCGCCGCTTCATCGCGCATGAGGAGCTGCGCCGCCGGTGAATCGATGACGACCGCGTCCGACTGCTCCTGCGAGAAGTCCGGGAGCCAGTCATCAGTGTAGTACCGATGGAGCGCGGCAACGATCTCGTCCTCGAGCGCGAGCACCGTCTGGATCTCGCAGCCGGACGCGAAGCGGAGATCGTCGAGGGTGGTCAGGTCCTTGGGCGTCGGAAGCGCGACGACCAGCGTGCTCCCGACCTTGCGGAGCGGGAATGCCATGTGGCGCCGCGCCACCTTCTCGGGAAGGGCCGCGATCGCATCCGGGTTCACCGTGTAGGCGTTGATGCGCACGGTCGGCACACCGAGCTGCTCGCTCAGCACCTCGAGCAGCACCTCGGCACTCACCAGGCCGCGGTCCACGAGCACCTGGCCCAGGCGGCGGCCGGTCTTCTTCTGCTCCACGATCGCGGCTTCGAGCTGCGCGTCGGTGACCAGCCCGCGTTGCACGAGAAGGCCGCCGAGCGCCCGGTGACCCCGCGGCGCCAGCCGCTGCACGCCCGGCCTCAGTTCCACGGCGCGGAGGGGCGCCGGGCTGGAATGCCCGCTGGCGGGCGATGGACTTGGTGGAAGTGATCGGACGGGTTCTCGCTGCGGCACGGCGAAGCGAGGAGCAATTACGGAGCCAGAGCGACACCGCGGCGATCGTGGTCGCAAACCATTGCCGCAACGCGCTTTTTCCACGGCGCGTCGCGCCCCGCCCCGCGGGAGCGTGTTCAATGTGTCCTGTTCCAGAGCACCCTATGTGCTGCTCCTGCACAGTCGCATATCATGGCGCCCTCCGAGGTGAGCCCCGTGACGATTCGTGCCCGACTCGCAGCCGTCCTGTCCGCGATCTGTCTTGCCGCCGCCGCGACCGCGGCGCAAACACCCACGTCGCAGCCGAGCCCCGATACTTCACGGCGCGACGACGTGTTCCAGGAGTTGAAGTACCGCAACGTCGGCCCCGCGCAGGGAGGCCGCGTCTCACGCGTCGCCGGCGTCCCAGGCGATCCGTCGGTGTACTACGCGGCCACCGCGTCCGGCGGCGTCTGGAAATCGACCGATGGCGGCGTCACGTTCAAGCCGGTGTTCGACGATCAGCCGATCTCTTCGATCGGGTCGATCGCGGTCTCACCGTCAGATCCCAACATCGTGTACGTCGGCTCGGGGGAAGCGAACATCCGCGGCAACGTCGCGGCCGGCAACGGCATCTACAAGTCCATCGACGCCGGGAAGACCTGGACGCACGTCTGGAAACAGGAAGGGCAGATCGGCACGATGGTCGTGCACCCGCGCAACCCGGACATCGCGTTTGCCGCCGTCTTCGGGCACGCGTTCGGCCCGAACGAGGAGCGCGGCGTCTACCGGACGAAGGACGGCGGAAAGACGTGGCAGCAGGTCCTCAAGAAGGACCGCGACACCGGCGCGTCTGACGTCGCGATGGACCCGTCCAACCCGAACATCCTGTTCGCCGGGTTCTGGCAGGCGCGCCGCAGGCCCTGGGAGCTCGTGAGCGGCGGTCCCGGCAGCGGGCTGTACGTTTCGCGCGACGGCGGGGACACCTGGAAATCACTCACCGGCAACGGCCTGCCCGACGGGATCTGGGGCAAGGTCGGCGTCGCCGTCGCCCCCTCCGACGGGCGTCGCGTGTACGCGCTCATCGAAGCGGAACACGGAGGGCTCTTCCGGTCTGACGACGGCGGCGAGACCTGGAGGCTGGCGACGAAGGACCGCGCGCTCCGGCAGCGCGCCTGGTACTACATGACGCTGACGATCAACCCCACGAACCCGGACGACGTCTGGTTCCCGCAGGTGCCGCTGCTGCGGACGATCGACGGCGGCGCGTCGCTGAAATACATTCGCGGGCCGCACCACGGCGATTACCACGACGCTTGGATCGACCCGGAGGATCCGAAGCGGATCATCGTGGCGAACGACGGCGGGGTGGACGTGTCGATCGACGGCGGGGAGACGTGGCACGCGCCCGCGCTGCCGATCGGCCAGTTCTACCACGTGTCCGTGGACACGCGCGTGCCATACCGGGTCGCAGGCGCGCAGCAGGATCTGGGGACCGCGCAGGGTCCGAGCAACAGCCTGACGAGCGGCGGGATCAACCCCGGCGAGTGGTACTCAGTCGGCGGCGGCGAGGCGGGCCATGTGGTGTCCGACTGGTCCGACCCGGACGTCGTATACGCGGGGGAGTACCTGGGATACATCTCGCGCTACGACCATCGCACGCGCCAGGCGCGCAACATCAGCGCCTACCCGGAGAACCCGTCCGGTCATGGCGGCGCCGATGTCAAGTACCGGTTCCAGTGGACGGCGCCGATCCACGTCTCGCCGCACGATGCGAAGGCGGTCTACCACGCCGGGAACGTGTTGTTCAAGACGACGGATGATGGACAGACCTGGACGGCCATCAGCCCCGATTTGACCCGCGATGACGAGTCGAAGCAGCAGTGGTCCGGCGGCCCGATCACCGGCGACAACACCGGCGTCGAGACCTACGGCACCATCTTCGCGGCGGCGGAATCTCCGAGGCAGAAGGACCTGATCTGGGCCGGGACCGACGACGGCCTCGTGCACATCACGCGCGATGGCGGACGGACGTGGAAGAACGTCACCGCAGCCATGAACGGCATGCCCGAGTGGGGAACCGTCAGCATCATCGAGCCGTCGCCGTTCGACGCGGGCACCGCGTACGTGGCCGTCGACGCGCATCGGCTGGACGACATGCGTCCGTACCTGTTCAAGACGGCCGACTACGGGGCGACGTGGAAGCGTCTCGACGCGAAGCTCCCGCAGGATGTCTACCTGCATGCCGTGCGCGAGGATCCGAAGAAGCGCGGCCAGTTGTACCTCGGGACCGAGCGCGGCGTGATGTATTCGACCGACGACGGCGTGAGCTGGCACTCGCTGCAGCTGAACCTGCCGACCGTCGCCGTGCACGATCTCGTGGTGAAAGACGACGATCTCGTCCTCGGTACGCACGGGCGGTCGATCTGGATCCTGGACGACCTGACGCCCGTCCGCGAGATGCCGCCATCACAGCCGCTGTCGGGCGCCCGGCTGTTCCAGCCCCGCGACGCCGTCCGCTGGTACTACGCAAGCGGGGAGCGCGATCGCGCCGCCGGGCAGAACCCGCCGCGCGGCGCCGTCATCACGTACTACCTCAAGGACAAGGCAAAAGAAGTGGCGCTGGAGATCCGCGACGCGCGCGACAGGCTCGTTCGCACGCTGAGCAGCGTCGCGCGCCCGGCGATGGGTGCCGACGACAACGAAGAGGCGCCCAAGCCGGAGCTGAAGGTGGAATCCGGCGTGCAGCGGGCCGTGTGGGACCTGCGGTGGAGTGGCGCGGACCTGATCAAGAACGCGAAGATCGACTGGGGCAACCCCCTCAACGGGCCGGTGGCCGTGCCGGGCACCTACACCGTGAAGCTCACCGTGGACGGAAAAACGCTCACCACGCCGCTCATCGTGAAGCCGGATCCGCGCTCGCGCGCATCGCAGGCGGATCTCGAGGCGCAGCTCGCCTTCGCCCTGGAGGTGCGGGACGCCTTCAGCCGGATTACGGCGAACGTGAACCGCCTGCGGGTTGTCAAGGAGCAACTGCAGGGGCGCGTGGGGGCGCTCCGGAGCATCAACGCGGCCGCGCCGTTGCTCAAGGGCTCCGAGGGTGCGCTTGCGCGGATCGACACGTTCGAGGAAGAGATCCACAACCCGCGCGCCGAGGTGGTCTACGACATCCTGGCGATGAAGGGAGGCGCGAAGCTGTACTCGCGCCTGAGCCCGCTGCTCGACTTCGTCACCGACGGCGACGGCGCGCCGACGCAGGGAGCGCGCGAAGTGTTCGCGGAGCACAAGCGCGAGCTGGACGCGTGGGAAGCGCGCGTGAGGCAGTTCCTCACGACGGATGTCGCCGCGCTCAACGCTCAGGCGGCCCAGCTCGGCATAGCGTTCGTCGTCGTCGAGGGCGGGAAGTAAACCGCCGAGGACGCGGAGGAAAGGCAACCGCGGTTTCTTTTGCGAGGTCAGACGCGGCTACTGCCTCAGGTCTCGACTTGCTGGGACTCCTCCCAGTCCCGTCGCCTGGGTGGCCGCGCGGACAATCGCTTCGGCCATCGCATCCGCGGCAAGGGCGCCGACGATGACCAGGTTCGGCTCTCCCTCCCAGGTCCCGGTCGCCGCGGCGAAGATCGTGTCGCCGTCGTACGGCGTGTGGACCGGCGCGATCGCGCGCGCGTAACCGTCGTGCGCCATCTGTGCGACCTTCTGCGCTTCCGCCTTCGTCAGCCGCGCGTTGGTGGCGACGACGCCGATCGTTGTGTGGTCGCGCTCGCCGGGGGGGAGCCGCACTTCGCCCGCCCTGATGCGCGCGCGCGAGTCGGCCAGCGCCTTGCCATCCGCCGTGCGCGCGCCAGCCACGACGCGCCCGGTTGCGGGATCGATGACGTCCCCCGCGGCATTCACCGCGACCACGGCCCCGACGATGAGGCCGTTCGGGAGCGAGAGCGCGGCCGACCCGATCCCCGCCTTCATCGCGCGCGAGGTGCCGAACAACTTCCCGACCGTGGCCCCCGCGCCGGCGCCCACGTTCCCTTCGGGCACCGGGCCGCTGGCTGCCGCCTGCGCCGCGCGATACCCGCAGTCCGCGTTCGGCCTGATCTTCGCATCGCCGCCAAACCACAGATCGATCAGGCTCGCGGCGGGCACGATCGGCACCGGACCCGTCGCCGTCGAGTAGCCCTTGCCGTGCTCCTCGAGATATCGCATCACGCCCGACGCGGCGTCCAGGCCGAAGGCGCTTCCGCCTGACAGGACGATTGCGTTGATCCGCTGGACCAGGTTCTGCGGTTGAAGAAGATCCGTTTCGCGCGTCGCGGGCGCGCCCCCGCGCACGTCAACGCTCGCGACCGCAGCCGGATCGAACAGGATCACCGTGCAGCCGGTGGGACGGCCGGCCATGGTGTGGTGTCCGACCTTCACGCCGGCCACGGCGGTGAGCGTACGGTTCGCGGTCGCGGAAACCTGCCACGCGCCAGGCGGCAGATTCACGAACAGGGCGACAGCGGCGGCGAGCACGCGGGTGGTCACGAGCCCATGCTAGCATCGGCTGGCGTTCATGACGTACCTCGTGCTGCTCCTGGTGTATTCCGCGCTCCTGGTGGCGCTGGGCCTGTGGATCGGCCGCCGCGTGCGCACGGCGCAGCATTTCTTCGTCGCGGGACGCGCGCTCGGCCCCGGGCTGCTGCTGTCCACGCTGCTCGCGGCGAACATCGGCGCGGGTTCCACCGTCGGCGCCGCGCGCCTCGGCTACGACAACGGCCTGAGCGCGTGGTGGTGGGTCGGATCGGCGGGGATCGGGTCGCTGGTGCTGGCGTTCTGGGTCGGCCCGAAGATCCGGACGCTCGCCGAGGAGCGCGACTTCCGCACCGTGGGGGATTTCCTCGACTGGCGCTACGGCCGCTCCGTCCGGTTCATCGTCAGCGTCCTGCTCATGGCGGGAACGCTCTTCATCCTGGCCGGCCAGCTGGTCGCCCTGTCGCTCGTGTTGAACGTGGTCGCCGGGATCGATCCGATCGTGGGCACGATCATCGGCGGCCTCGTGATGACGACGTACTTCACGGCGGGCGGGCTGCTCACGTCGGCGGCCGTCAACGTGGTGCAGCTCGCGGTGCTGCTCCTCGGGTTTGCCGTAGCGCTGCCGCTGGGCCTCGCGCACGTGGGCGGCCTCTCCGGCTTGCACGCCTCGCTGCCGGGGCCGGCCTACTGGGATTTCACCGGCAGCAGCCGCTCCGGGTGGGGGTATCTCGCGATGCTCGCGCCGGCATTCATCGTGTCGCCCGGCCTGCTGCAGAAGATCTACGGCGCGCGCGACGGCAGCGCGGTCCGGTGGGGCACGGCGCTGAACGCCGTGGTGCTCCTGCTCTTCGCATTCGCGCCGCCGCTGCTCGGTATGGTCTCGCGCGTGCTGCACCCGGACCTGCCGAACCACGAGCTCGCCCTGCCGACGCTGCTGCGGGCCGACCTGCCGACGCACGTCGGCGCGCTCGGCCTCGCGGCGCTGTTCTCCGCCGAAGTGAGCACGGCGGATGCCATCCTCTTCATGCTGGCGACCGCGACGTCGCAGGACCTCTACCGGCGCTTCCTCGCGCCGGGGGCCACGGAAGAACAGGTGCTCCGCGTTGCGCGGCTCTCCGCCGCCGGCGGGGGCGTGCTCGGGGTCGTCCTCGCGATCGCGTTCGGGAGCATCATCCGCACGCTGGAGATCTTCTATACGGTCCTGGTCGTGACGCTCTTCGTGCCGCTGCTGATGGGACTGTACGTGCGGCGCGCGGGAGTCCGCGAGGCGATAGCCGCGATCGTCGCGGGCGAAGCCGCGATGATCGCGGTGCACGCCGCCACGTCCGGCGCCGGCTACGGGATGTTCACGCCGGCCCTCTGCGGCATCCTCGCGTCGATCGGGGCGGCGGCGGTTACGCTCGCGCTGCCAGCGCGCGGTCGATGATGTCGAACCCCTGCCGGAGCTCGTCCTCGGTGATGCACAGCGGCGGATTGGTGAAGAACGTGTTCCACCGCACGAACGTGTAGAGCCCGTTCTCCCGGAAGAACCGCCCGATCGCCTGCATCGGCTCCGACGTGCCGTTGAACGGCGCGAGCGGCTCCATCGTTTTCCGATCCTTGACCAGCTCGACGATCCCGAACAGCCCGATCGAGCGCGTGTCGCCGACGCAGGGGTGCTTCCGCTGCAGGGCGCCGAGCAGGTCCTTCAGGATCGCCCCCATCTTCCGCGCGTTCTCGATCAGCCCGTCCTCCGTGTACACGTCAATCGTGGCGCAGGCGGCGGCGCACGCGAGCGGGTGGCTGTTGTAGGTCAAGCCGCTCGAAAACGGGCGATCGCGGAAATGGTCGGCGATGGCGCGCCGCATGCCGACCGCTCCGAGCGGGACGTACGCGCTGGTCAGTCCCTTGGCGATGGTCATCAGGTCCGGCACGACCTTCCAGTGATCGACCGCGAACCACTCGCCGGTCCGCCCAAAGCCCGACATGACCTCATCGGCCACCATGAGGATCCCGTGTCTCGTGCAGATCTCGCGGACGCCCTGCAGGTAGCCGTCCGGCGGGACGAGCAGGCCGTTGGTGCCGGTCACCGGCTCGAGGACGAACGCGGCGATGGTGTGCGCCCCTTCGAGCTGGATGATCTCCTCGAGGTCTGCGAGCGCCCGATCGACAGGGTCCCACCCGCGCGCGAGCCCGCGATAGGGATGCGGGACGTGGATCACGCCCGGCATGCCGGGCTCGCCAAACCAGCGCCGGGGATCGCCGGTGAGCATCAGGCTGCCGGCGGTCGCGCCGTGATACGAGCGATATCGCGCCAGGATCTTGTGGCGGCCCGTCACGGCGCGCGCCAGCTTGATCGCGTTCTCGTTCGCTTCGGCGCCGCCGTTGGTGAAGAAGAAGACGTCGATGTCGCCCGGGCAGATGGCCGCGAGCTTCTCGCCGAGCCTCGCGCGGGGCTCCGTCGCCATGAACGGGCTCGCGTAGGGCAGCGCCGCGGCCTGCTCCTGGATGGCGCGGACGACGCGGGGGTGCCCGTGGCCGATGTTCACGCACATCAACTGGCTGTTGAAGTCCAGGAACCGGCGTCCGTCCGGCGTCCAGAACCAGGAGCCCTTCGCGCCTGCAACTGGAATAGGATCAACTGAGCCCTGCGCCGACCACTCGAAGAGCGTGTGGCGGCGCGACAGCGCCACTATCTCGTCCGTTGTCATGCGGGCATTCTAATCGGACATGGAGCATCACAAAAACGTCGCCATTCTGGTCGGGGGCGGGCCCGCTCCCGGCATCAACAGCGTCATCGGGGCCGCGACGATCCGCGCGCAGGTAGAAGGGATCGACGTCATCGGCATCCGTGACGGGTTTGAGTGGGTGATGCAGGGGGACATCGACCACGTCACGCCGCTGTCCATCGACGCGGTCAGCCGCATCCACTTCCGCGGCGGATCCCACATCGGCATCTCGCGGGCGAACCCCACGCGTAACCCGCAGCACCTCGAGAACACCGTGATCTCGCTGCTGCGCTTGAACGTCTCGCAGCTCATCACGATCGGCGGCGACGACACCGCGTTCAGCGCGCTGAAGCTGTCGGAGAAGTCCGACGGGCGTATCCGCGTCGTGCACGTCCCGAAGACGATCGACAACGACCTGGACCTGCCCGCCTACATGGACACGTTCGGGTTCCAGACGGCGCGGCACCACGGCGTCGAGATCGTCAAGAACCTGATGGTGGACGCCAAGACGACCTCCCGCTGGTACTTCGTCATCACGATGGGACGGAAGGCCGGACACCTCGCCCTCGGGATCGGCAAGGCGGTCGGGGCCACGCTGACGCTGATCCCGGAGGAGTTCACCAAACCGATTCGCATGAACACCATCGTGGACACGATCGCCGGCGCGATCCTGAAACGTCTGAGCTACGGACGGCGCGACGGCGTCGCGATCGTCGCCGAGGGGCTCGTGCTGGACGTTCATCCGGACGACGTCAAGAACCTGCACGAGGTGGAGCGCGACGAGCACGGTCACCTGCGGATCGCCGAAGTCAACATGGGGGAAATCCTGAAGAGCAAGGTGACCGCCCGACTGAAGGAGGTGGGCCTCAAGACGACGATCGTGGCGAAGAACATCGGCTACGAGCTGCGGTGCGCCGATCCGATCCCGTACGACATGGAATACACACGGGACCTCGGGTATTGCAGCGCGAAGTACCTGATGTCGGGGGGGCGCGACGCGATGATCTCGATGCAGGGCGGCCACTTCACGCCGATCCCGTTCTCCCAGATGATCGACGCCCAGACGGGGCGGACCCGCGTGCGCCTCGTGGACATCCGCTCCGAGCGCTACGCGATCGCGAGGCGCTACATGATTCGCCTGCGCCGCGACGACTTCGAGGATCCGCACGAGCTCGCGAAGTTTGCCGCGACCGCCCACATGTCCATCGACCAGTTCCGCAAGGAGTTCGAGTACCTGATCGAGACCGAGCCGCCACCGCTCGTGTTCCCCAACGGCGAGCGCGAGGCGAAGGTGTGACGACCGCGACCTCGATCGAGGTCCGCAACGCCTACAGCGGCGAGGTGGCCGGCACGGTGCCGGACGCCACCGTCGAGGAGGTGGACCGCGCGGTCGGCGCCGCCGCCGCGGCGGCGCTCGCCGATTGGCCCTCGCACGAACGCTACGACGTCCTGATGCGCGCCGCGGCGCTCGTGGACCGCCATGCCGACGACTACGCCGGTACCATCGCGCGCGAGGGCAGCAAGGCGATCCGCGAGGCGCGCCGCGAGCCCCCGCGGGCCGCGAACATCCTGCGGCTCTCCGCCGAAGAGGGGCGCCGGCTCGCCGGTGAGACCCTGCCGTTCGACAGCCGGGTGGGCTCGGAGAACCGCGCCGGCTACTTCTTCCGTGTCCCGCTGGGTGTCATCGCCGCGATCACGCCGTTCAACGACCCGCTCGCCATCGCCGCCCACAAGATCGGCCCGGCGCTGGCCGCCGGCAACGCGGTCGTGCTCAAGCCCGCCTCGCTCACGCCGCTGTCGGCGGTGCGCCTTGCCGGCCACCTGCGCGAGGCCGGCCTGCCGGACGGGCGGCTCGCCGTGATCACCGGCCGCGGCTCCGCCATCGGCGACGCGCTCGTCTCGGACCGGCGCGTCCGGATGGTCGCGTTCACCGGAGGCATCGAGACCGGCGAGCGCATCACGCGCCTCACGGGGATCAAGAAGCTGATGATGGAACTCGGTTCGAACTCGCCGGTCATCGTCAACGCAGACGCGGACCTCGCGAAGGCGGTGCCGGCGATCGCGGCTGGCGCGTTCGCGCAGGCGGGACAGAACTGCCTCGGCGTGCAGCGCGTCTTCGGCCTGCAACCCGTGTACGAACGGTTTCGAGATGCCTTCGTCGCGCACGTGCGGACGCTGAACGCGGGGGCATCGACCGACGATCGGACGGACGTCTGCCCGATGATCACCGAGGCGCAGGCGGCGCGCGTCGAGGCCTGGGTCGAGGAGGCTCGGGCCGGCGGGGCGCGCGTGCTCGCGGGCGGCCGCCGGGACAGGGCGCTGGTCTGGCCGACCGTGCTCGAGAATGTCCCCGCGGGGGCGCGCGTCGATCGCCAGGAGGTGTACGGGCCGGTGGTGTCGCTCTGTCCGGTCGGAACGCTGGACGAGGCGATCGCTCGCGCCAACGACGTCGAGTACGGCATCCACGCCGCCATCTTCACCGAGAGCCTGCGCGACGCGTTCGAGGCCGTCCGGCGCCTGCAGGCTGGCGCGGTCATCGTCAACGACTCGACCGACTACCGTCTCGACGTGATGCCGTTCGGGGGGACGAAGTTGAGCGGCATCGGTCGCGAGGGAATCCGGCATTCGCTGCTCGAGATGACGGAACCCCGCGTGGTCTGTCTCAACCTGTAGGTAGAACCGCGGAGGACGCAGAGGACCCGGAGGCGACCAGCCGACACTGATCGTGGTTGTGGCGTGGCTCCGGCCGCGGAACGCGGTTGGAGCGCGATCCCTGCGTCCCCTGCGGTTGATCACTCAGGTCGCGCTCGCCTGGGCGACCCGGGCGGGCAGGGCAGGCTTGAGACGCCGCTCGATCTCGTCCAGCGCGCGCACCAGGATGTCGCCGATCTCCTGCCGATCGGTGTCCGGGAGGTTGGACAGAAGGCTGTGCATCGCGCCCGTGCGCGTCGCGAGCGAAACCGACAGGTGATACTGCGACGAGTCGTCGAGATACCGATCGCGTGCGATGATCATCGGAGCGTCCCGTCAATCATTGTACCTGTCACGATCGCCGCCGGCCCGGCCACCACCAGCGCGTCCCCCTTCGAGAGTCGGCGTTCCTGCACGGTTTTGCCCGTCAGCGGGTCGATGCTCCGTGCGAGCATCTGGCCGCGCGCGACCAGGGGCCGCTCACCGTCGAACCCGGAAACCGCCGCAATGAAGCGCCGGTCCTTGATCGCGCCGAGCGACACCTGCGCGCCTTCGGTTCCGCCGAACGGGTAGTCCGCATCCGCCCCGCCGACAGATTTCCACGTGATGACGTCCGGCGGCACGTACCCCCGCGCCGCGGCGAGGCCGCGGAGGGTCGCGTCTGCGCCTGGGAGCTGCTCGATGCTCCGCGGGCGGAGTCCTTTCGGGTGCAACGGGTCGTCGCGGACTCCAGGCCCGCTGTGGAAGATGTAGACGGGAATCCCGGCCAGATACGTGTTGACCGCCGCCATGACGATGGCGAGCGCGTCTCCGTTCGACGCGACCGATGCGCCTGGCCCGGTGGGCTCATTGTTGCTCACCGGCTCGGGCAACGAGGAACAGGCGGCGAGCGGCGGTTGCCGGCGCTCGATGCGCCACGGCCGACTGACGGGCGACCAGCGCGCGGCCTCCGCCGAGCGATCGAAGTGCACCGTGGCGAAATCCGCGGTCCGCGCATCGTACACGCCGCAGAGCCCCTGGGCGTGCGACGAGATCGCGACCGGCACGCTGGTTTCCTCGTTCAGCCGCGCGGAAAAACGGCGGAGCTGCCGGAGCCCCTCCTCACCCTCGAAGCCGTTCTGGTAGAACTCGTTCGCGATCTCGAACGCGAGGATCTTCCGCTCGCGTCCGCGGGCCATGTCGATGAAGCGTTCGATCAGCTTCGCGCGATCGTCCTCTGACGGGATCGAGGCCTGCGCGTCCGCGAAGATCGTCCACTGCACGCGGATCCCGTACTTGTCGTGCGCGAGGTCTGTCAGGCCGGCGATCGTCGCGTCGTAGTCGTCCCACCGCCAGTCGATCTCGCGGCCGTCCCAGTAGTCCGGCCGGGCCGGATCGCCGACGACTCCGAGCGCGCGGATGGCGTCGAACTTGTGGCGCGCCAGCAGGTCGAGCTGGGACTCCAGCCAGGGCCGGTCGTGCTTGTAAGCCCACGCGGCGCGGAACAGCGACGCGCCGAGCACGATCTCGCGGAACGGCCTCGCCGGTTCAGCTCGACCGGCGACCGCCAGGCACACGGCCGCAAGACCGACCAGGAGACACCTCAGCCAGGGCGGCGAAACGGTTCTTGCACTCATCCTGCGACCAGCATGGCTCGAAACGGTCCTCGCACGCGCGTTGGGTGCTCGGGGTGGGAATACAAGCACTGGAAGGGAGACTTCTATCCCGAAGGACTCCCGCGCCAGCGGTGGTTCCAACATTATGCCGGCGCGTTCGACACGGTCGAGATCAACAACAGCTTCTACCGCCTTCCGCAGAAACAGACGATGAAGAGCTGGCGGCTGCAGGCGCCTGCTGGGTTCGTCTACGCGGTGAAGGCCAGCCGGTACCTCACCCATATGAGGAAGCTGAAGGATCCGGCCGATCCCCTGGCGTTGCTGTTCGACCGCGCTCGCGAGCTGGGGCCCCACCTCGGCCCCGTGCTGTACCAGCTCCCGCCCCGCTGGAAGCCTGACCATGAGCGGCTCGAGGCGTTCCTGCGCGCGATTCCGCGCGACGTGCGGCAGGCAATCGAGTTCCGCGAGCCGGCCTGGTACACGGATCGGACGTTCGAGCTGCTGTCCCGGTCTGGTGTCGCGCTCTGCCTGCACGACATGGCGGGCTCGGCGACGCCGCGGGTTGTCGTCGGCCCGTTCGTCTACGTACGGTTTCACGGCGCGAGCGCAAAGTATGCGGGCAGTTACTCGCCGGCGCAGCTGGACGACTGGGCGGAATGGCTCGACGCGCAGATGGGGCACGGCCTGGACGTGTACGCGTACTTCAACAATGACGTCGGTGGCCACGCTCCTCGAAATGCGGCCGCCCTGGCGCGACACCTGGTCGGGCCCCATCTCGAATCCCGGCGTCCTTCAGAGCCCGACGGTCCCGTCCAGCGGTTGAAGTTCGGCTGATGCCACCTCTCACTCCGGGGCATCTCTTCTCCATCGAACGCGGGACTTCTTCGTAGGAACGCAGGACGGAGGCACCGTGGCGGAGCAGACAGGCAGGCAGACGGCGATCGCGGCGGCGGCGCTCGGTGTGGGCGCGGCAATCATCGCGTGGGAGGCCGCGCGGCGCCGGCGCGCCCTCGACTTCCGCGACCGCGTCGTCCTCATCACGGGCGGCTCACGCGGGCTTGGTTTCGTCCTCGCGCGGCAGCTCGCCGAAAAAGGGGCGCGGCTCGCACTTGTGGCGCGCACCGCCGACGATCTGGAGGCGGCCGCGGCGAAGCTGCGCGAGGCAGGCGCCGACGTGCTCACCGTCGCCGCCGACGTCGGGGTGCGAGAACAGGCGTTCGACGCCGTGCGCCAGGTCGTTGAGCGCTTCGGGGGGGTCGACGTCCTCATCAACAACGCCGGGATCATCCAGGTCGGTCCCGTGCAGCACATGCAGTACGAGGACTTTCAGCAGGCGATGGCGGTGCACTTCTGGGGCCCGCTGCACACTATCCTGGCCGCGCGGCCGCATCTCGCCGCTCGCGGCGGCCGCATCGTCAACATCGCCTCGATTGGCGGGCGCGTCGCGGTACCGCACCTCGCGCCGTATTCCGCCAGCAAGTTCGCCCTCGTGGGGCTGTCGGAGTCGCTGCGCGCCGAGCTGGTCCGCGAGAACATCCTCGTCACGACGGTGTCGCCGGGCTTGATGCGGACCGGCTCGCCGCTGCGCGCCGGCATGAAAGGGAAGCACGAGGCGGAGAACACGTGGTTCACGATCTCCGATTCGCTGCCGCTCGTCAGCATCAGCGCCGAGCGCGCAGCGGCGAAGATCATCGAAGCGTGCCGCTACGGTGACCCCGAGCTGACCTTCACGCCGCAAGCCCGGCTCGCGTTCGCATTGCACGGGATCGCGCCCGGCCTCGTGATGCGCCTGATGACGCTCGCGAACTGGCTGCTGCCATCTCCCACCGGGCCGGACGGCGACCGCGTGAGGGAAGGGCGCGATAGCGAGACACTGCTCACGCGCTCGCCGCTGACCGCGCTCACGCGGGCCGCGGCCCTGCAGAATAACGAGAGGGTGAGTGAGTAGGGTTCAGGGTTTCAGTACGACCTTGATGCACCCGTCCTTCTTCTCCCGGAACGTCCTGTAGGCGTCCGGGGCCGCGTCGAGCGGCAGGCGGTGTGTGACCACGAAAGTCGGGTCGATCCTGCCTTCCTCCACGAGGCGCAGCAGCCTCGGCATGTAGCGCTGCACGTGCGTCTGCCCCATCTTCAGCGTCAGCCCTTTGTTGAACGCCGCGCCGAGGGGGATCTTGTCGAGGAAACCGCCGTACACGCCGGGGATGGACACGACGCCGCCCTTCCGGCAGCAGTGAATCGCCTGGCGCAGCGCCGCCGGCCGGTCGGTCGCCATGAATGCCGCGGTTTTGACGCGGTCGTACCAGTAGTCCAGCGTCGCGCCGTGCGCTTCCATGCCCACCGCGTCGATGCACGCGTCAGCGCCCATCCCGCCGGTGAGGTCCATGATGGCTTCGAAGACGTCGGCGCTCTCGTAGTTCAGCGTCACCGCTTTCCCGTCCGCCGCCGCCATCTGCAGCCGCTCTGGCTCGCGGTCGATCGCGATGACACGCTGCGCGCCCAGCAGGTACGCACTCTTGATCGCGAACTGCCCGACCGGGCCGCAACCCCAGACCGCGACGGTGTCGCCGGGCTCGATCGCACAGTTCTCGGCCGCCATGAACCCCGTCGGGAAGATGTCAGAGAGGAAGAGCACCTGCTCGTCGCCCAGCGTCGAGGGGACCCTGAGCGGCCCCACGTCCGCGAACGGCACGCGGGCGTACTCCGCCTGGCCGCCGGCGTAGCCGCCGAGCATGTGCGAGTAGCCGAAGATGCCGCACGGCGACGTGCCGTAGGCCGCTTCGGCGATCCAGCTGTTGGGGTTCGAGTTGTCGCAGAGCGACCAGAGGTCCCGCTTGCAGAAGAAGCACCTGCCGCAGGCAATCGTGAACGGCACGACCACGCGGTCGCCGATCTTCAGCCTGTCCTTCGCGCCGGCGCCCACGTCCACGACTTCGCCCATGAACTCGTGCCCGAGGATATCCCCAGAGCGCAGCGTCGGAATGTAGCCGTTCAACAGGTGCAGGTCGGATCCGCAGATCGCGGTGGACGTGATTTTCACGATGGCATCGCGCGGGTTGAGAATCTCAGGGTCCGGGACACGGTCGATCCGGACGTCGTCTTTTCCGTGCCAGCAGAGTGCCTTCACGCTGTCCTCCGCGAGTGCAGGCGCTCGCTGTCGCGCCCGCTCGGTTGTCCTTCGGTCGTCGGGATCTCTCCCGCCTCAAGCAGCCGCTTGAGCCGGCGGAGATCCTCGCGGATCTGTTGTGACGGCTCTTCACCGAACAGCTTCGCGAACCACGCGCCGAGCTTGCCGCCCGGGGGCTCGTACTGAAGGTGCACGGTGATGCGCGTGCCCCGGTCGGGACCCGCGTCGTCGAAGTTCACGGAGCCGGCGCTCGTGACGCGTGAGCCGGGCAGCGACCGCCAACCGATCACCTGGTTCTCGACCTCGTTGATCGTCTCGGCGTCCCACTCGACACGCATGCCTGCGGGCGCGCGCGCCACCCAGTGCGACCGATCGCGGCCGGTCACCTGGACCGACTCCAGGTGTTTCATGAAGCGCGGGAGGTTGTCGAATTCGCGCCAGAAGGCGTAGAGCTCGGACACGGGCCGGTCGATGGTGATCGACTCCTTGACGTGCACGCCGCCCCGCCCGCCGAGGGCGACCCGCGTGCTCTCGGTTGCCGAGTTCCTGCCGATCGCGTCGCTCACGGGGCAGTACCCGGACGCGCCGCGGAACACCAGCGCGCCGCCGGCGAGCGCGGCGAGCAGGCCTGCGCGGTCGCGGCGCGTCGCGCCCGCGAGCAGCAGCCCTGTTCCGATCGCGGCGGAGGCCCACCGCTCCCTGGTGCCGACATTGGTCCTGCGCTCGGACAGGTCACGATCCTCAGGCCAGGTCATCTCCATGTTCATGCGGGCCACCTTATCTATTGGTTTTCGCACCGGCCGTGGGCGTCCAGGACGGCGCGTCGCTCGCGGGGAACGACTCTTCCGACGCGTCGCCGACGATGTCAGGACGACGCCAGCTGCGGAGAGCGCGATCGGTCCACATCCGCGCGCGGGTAAGGTCGTGGTGGCCCTGCGCCGCGCGCGCGACGATCGCCGCCCCGGCCGCACCGAGCAG
>DATHTE010000137.1:0-14779 GCA_035463475.1 Vicinamibacterales bacterium | reverse complement strand
GCGCACGGCCGCCACAAGAAGCAGACCGGCGGGCACGGGCAGTTCGGCGACTGCAAGATCACCGTCGAGCCGCTGCCGCGCGGGGCGGACTTCGAGTTCGTGGACGACATCTTCGGCGGCGCAATCCCGAGGCAGTTCATCCCGGCGGTCGAGAAAGGGATCCAGGACTCGCGAATGCGGGGGTTCCTGGCGGGCTACCCGGTCGTGGACTTCCGCGTGCGCCTGACCGACGGCCAGTTCCACCCCGTGGACTCGAACGAGCTGTCATTCAAGATGGCCGGCTCGCTGGCGTTCAAGGACGCGATGTCGCGCGCGCGGCCGACGCTGCTCGAGCCGATCATGAACGTCGAGGTGTACGCGCCGAGCGATTACGCGGGCGACCTGATGGGCGACATCAACGGGCGCCGCGGGCGCGTGCAGGGGATGGACCAGCGCGGGTCGATGACGATCGTGCGGGCCCAGGTGCCGATGGCCGAGATGCTGACCTACGAGCAGTACCTCACCTCGGTGACTGGCGGGCGCGGCTCGTATCACATGGAGTTCTCGCACTACGAGGAAGTGCCCGGCCACCTGCACGGCAAGATCATCGCCGCGGCGAAGGCGGAGAAGGGCCAGGAGGCGGCGGAGGAAGTCTGACGCAGGCGTCAGGGTTCAGGAAACGTGAGAGCCCCGCACCGCGAAATCCAGTGCGGGGCCTTTTTTCGTGCGCGCAGAAAAAAGCCCCGCGGTTCTTCCGCGGGGCTCGTGTTTCAGCCTGGATCCTGAACCCCAGACTCCGAACCCTGAAGCCTGAAGCCAGTTACTGTCCGCGCTTCGCGCCGCCGGTCTTCGCCTTGCCGCGCGGGCCGGCCTTCTTGGCCTTGGCGGCCTTGGCCTGCGTGGCCTGCGCCTCCTCGGCGGCATCGGCGCTTTCCTCGGCCTTGTCTTTCCGGCTGCCGCGCAGGCGCGCGGCCGCGGCCTTCAGGCGGCCGCCCATCCCCTTGGCCTTCGGCTTCGCGGTCTCCTCGCGCGCCGTTTCGTCGGTCTTCGGGTTGTACTCGCTGCCGACGAGCTCCACCTGCGCGATCTCCGCGCTGTCGCCGCGCCGGTATCCGAGCTTCATGAGCCGCGTGTAGCCGCCCGGACGATCGGCAAAGCGCGGCGCGATCGTCTCGAACAGCTTGCCGACGATATCGCTGTCGTGGATGTCGCGGGCGACCAGGCGACGCGCCGTGACCGTGCGGCCGCCGTCGCCGGCGGCCAGGCCGCGCTTCGCGATCGTGATCAGCCGTTCGACAAACGGGCGCAGCTCCTTCGCGCGGGGGACGGTGGTCTCAATCCGCTCGTGGCGGATGAGTGCCTGCGCCTGGTTCCGCAGCATCGCGATGCGGTGCTCGGTCACCCGTCCGAGCTTTCGGTATCCCACCCTGTGACGCATGTCGGTGAATCCTTGCTAGATGGGGTCAGACCCCATTTTTACGTTTTACGTAAGTCGCCGCGGCGACGAATCCGACAACTTACGCAAAACGTAAAAATGGGGTCTGACCCCACCTTCTATTCCTGCGCGTGCGTGGGCTGATCGAGCTTCATGCCGAGGCTCAGGCCCATGCTGGTCAGGATCTCCTTGATCTCGTTGAGGGACTTGCGGCCGAAGTTTTTGGTCTTCAGCATCTCTCCCTCGGTCTTCTGCACCAGCTCGCGGATCGTGCGGATGTTCGCGTTCTTGAGGCAGTTGTACGACCGCACCGACAGCTCGAGCTCCTCGACGCTCTTGTCGAGGTTCTCGTTGAGGACCGTGCGCGGCTGCTCCGCCGCCGCTTCGCCGGTGGTCTCGTCCGCCTCCTCGACGTTGATGAAGATGCTCAGGTGATCGCGCACCAGGCGCGCCGCCTGCGACACGGCGTCGCGCGGCGTGATCGCCCCGTTCGTCCAGACGTCCAGCGTGAGCTTGTCGTAGTCGGTGGTCTGCCCGAGGCGCGCCGCCTCGACGAGATAGTTGACCTTCTTCAGCGGCGAGTGGACCGAGTCGATCGGAATCCAGCCGATCCCGAGGTCCTCGTCGAAGTTCTTGTCGGCCGCCACGTAGCCGCGGCCGCGCTTGACGCGCAGCTCCATGATGAGCCGGCCTCCCTCGCTGACCGTCGCGATGTGGGCGTCGGGCTCGAGGATCTCGACGTCGGCGTCCGCCTGGATGTCGCGCGCGCGCACCTCGCCCGCCTTCTCGACCCGCACGTGCAGCGTCTTGGTGTGATCGACGTGCATCTTGAGCGGCACCTGCTTGAGATTCAGGATGATGTCGGTCGCGTCCTCCACCACGCCCGGGATCGGGGAGAACTCGTGCAGCACGCCCTCGATCTTCACGGCCGTCACGGCGGCCCCTTCGATCGACGAGAGCAGCACGCGCCGCAAGCCGTTGCCAATCGTCGTTCCGAAGCCGCGCTCGAACGGCTGCGCGTAAAACCGCCCGAAGCGGTCCGTCAGGGTCTCGCGCTCAACCTCCAGCCGCTTGGGCCGCTGGAAACCTTTCCACAACATGTTCTGGATCCTCTCTTACTTTAGCCGGGGCTCTGCCCCGGACCCCGGCTCGTCGCTCGCGGGGCCCCTTCGCCCCGCTCCGCTCCTCGCAAGCGCGCCGTGCGCGCCGGCCTCTGACCTCTGTCCACTGACGACTGGCCGTTTACTTCGAGTACAGCTCCACGATCAGCTGTTCCTGCACGGGCAGGTTGATCTGCTCGCGCGTCGGGAGTGACACCACGCGCCCGGCCATCCTGGTCGAGTCGAACTCGAGCCAGGCGGGAATGCCGCGCCCCTTGACCTCCTCCATCGCGTGGGCGAGGACGGTGGCCTGGGCGCTCGGGCCCTTGACGCTGATCACGTCCCCTGCCTTGACGGAGTAGGACGGCACGTCGACCTTCTTGCCGTTGACCATGAAGTGCCCGTGGCGGACAAGCTGCCGCGCCTGCGGCCGCGACGTCGCCAGCCCGAGCCGGTAGATGACGTTATCGAGGCGGCGCTCCAGCAACTGCAGCAGCGTCTCGCCGGTGATGCCACGGGTCCGCTCCGCCGTCTCGAAATAGCGGCGGAACTGGTTCTCGAGCACCCCGTAGATGCGCTTGACCTTCTGCTTTTCGCGCAGCTGCAGGCCGTAGCCCACCAGCTTCGCCTTCCGCGCCTTCCCGTGCTGGCCGGGCGGGAGGTTGCGCTTCTCGATCGCGCACTTCTCCGTATAGCACCGCTCCCCCTTCAGGAAGAGCTTCATGGCTTCACGCCGGCACAGCCGGCACACAGGGCCGATATACCTTGCCATTCCTAGTCCTTGTCCTTCGTTGATGCCCGAGGCCGAACCCGAAAGCCATTCGCATCCGGCATTCGGCATTCAGCGTTGCCTTTACACCCTTCGGCGTTTTGGCGGCCGGCACCCGTTGTGCGGAATCGGCGTCACGTCCCGAATGGACTTGACGTCGATGCCGACCGTCTGCAACGCCCGGATCGCCGACTCGCGGCCCGCGCCCGGACCTTTGACGCGCACTTCCACGCTGCGCAGCCCGAACGTCTTCGCGGCGTTGCCCGCCGCGATCGCCGCCTGCGTCGCCGCGAACGGCGTCCCCTTGCGCGACCCCTTGAACCCGATCGCGCCGGCGCTCGACCATGCAATGACCGACCCGTCCGGATCGGTGATCGTGATGATCGTGTTGTTGAACGACGCCTGGATCATCGCGAAGCCGTGGTGCACCACGCGCTTCTCGCCACGCTTCTTGAACGTCTTCTTGCGCTTCCCGGCCGGCTTCTTTCCGCCTTCCGGTGTGACGGCCGCGTCGGCCTGGGGTTCTGTCTTTGCCATTTCCTGTCTCTTCTAGAGGCCAGAGGTCGGAGGCCGGAGGTCAGCGGAACCCGCGTGGTTCATCTCGTCTCCGGCCCCTGGCCCCTGGCCTCTGGCCTCTGGCCTCTAACCTCTGATTACTACACCGTCTTCTTCTTCGCGACGGCGCCGCGCCGCGGTCCCTTGCGCGTCCGCGCGTTCGTGCGCGTGCGCTGGCCGCGTACCGGGAGGTTGCGACGGTGCCGCAGCCCGCGGAAACTGCCGATCTCCATCAGGCGCTTGATGTTCATGGAGACTTCCTTGCGGAGGTCCCCTTCGACGCCACCCTGCTCCTCGATGACGCGGCTGATCTTGCGCACGTCGTCCTCGGAGAGGTCCTTGACGCGGATGTCGGGGCTCACGCCCGCCGCATCCAGGATGTCGTTCGAGCGCTTGCGGCCGATGCCGTAGATGTACGTGAGGCCGATTTCAACGCGCTTCGTCCGCGGGAGATCGACGCCTGCGATTCGTGCCATAGCTCTCTATCCCTGCCGTTGCTTGTGCTTCTGGTTCGTGCAGATCACCCGGACGACGCCGCGCCGCCGGACGATCTTGCAGTTCGCGCAGATGCGCTTGACGGATGCCCTTACCTTCATAAGTCCTGCCCGCCCGTGGCCACTGGCCACCGGCCACTACAACTTCCTCACGATACGCCCGCGCTTCGCGTCGCGGGGTGACAGCTCCACCCGTACCCGGTCCCCGACGAGCAGCCGCACGAAATTGCGGTGCGCGCCGCCGGGGGCGTGCGCGATCACTTCGTGGCGCCCGTCCACTTCGACGCGGTAGAGCGCGTACTCGAGCTGCTCGCGGACAATCCCCTCGACCTCAGTCTTCCCGGCCACTCAGGGGCGCGCTTCCGCCGCCACGCGCCGCACCGACCCGTCGGCGCGCGCCGTCAGGATCGTCGGTCCGTCCGCGGTGATCGCGATCGTGTGCTCGAAGTGCGCCGACAGGCTCCCGTCGCGGGTCACCGCGGTCCAGCCGTCCGGCAGCACCTTCACGCCCGCGCGACCCAGGTTCACCATCGGCTCGATCGCGAGCACCATCCCTTCGGCCAGCCTCGGGCCACGGCCCGGCTGCCCGTAGTTGGGGATCTGCGGCTCCTCGTGGAGCTTCGTCCCGATCCCGTGCCCGACGAACTCGCGGACCACCGACAGCCCGTGCCGCTCGACCCAGCGCTGGATCGCGTGGCCGATGTCCGAGAGCCGGCCGCCCACGCGCGCCGCGCCAATCCCTTCGTACAGCGCCTCCTCGGTGATACGCAGGAGCGTCGACGCGTCGTCGCTGATTCGCCCGACCCCGACCGTCACCGCCGAATCGCCGTAGAACCCGTCCACCAGCACGCCCATGTCGAGCGAGACGATGTCTCCCTCGTTCAGCCAGCGCTTCGGCGAAGGAATGCCGTGAACGACCTCCTCGTTCACCGACGCGCACAGCGTCGCGGGATACCCGCGGTATCCCTTGAACGCGGGGACGGCCCCGGCCTCCCGCACGCGCTCCTCCGCGACCCTATCCAGTTCCGCGGTCGTGACGCCGGGCTGCGCGTGCGACGCAAGCTCGGCCAGGACCTCCGCCACGATCGCGTTCGCCGCGCGCATTCGCTGCAGCTCCGCGGCGGACCGACAGACGATCACAGGTGCCCCGCGGCTTCGTCTGCCGCCGCCCGCGGGGGCGTCCTCGCGGCCGTCCGGGCGGCCACGACCGCCGCGCGCAGGTCCGCCGCGACGGCGTCGGGCGCCTGGTTCCCGTTCACCACCCGGAATGTCGGGCGGTTCCGGTAGTACTCGACCAGCGGGCGTGTCTGCCGCTCGTAGACCTCCATTCGCGCCCGCACCACCGCTTCCCCGTCGTCGCTGCGCGAGACCAGCTCGCCGCCGCAGCGCGCGCAGGTCGCCGACCCGTCCATCGAGGTCGTCAAGCCGCAGCGGCTGCAGACGCGCCGCCGCGCCGTGCGCCGCACCAGCTGCTCGACCGGGACCTGGATCTCGATCACGAGCAGCGGGTCCCTGCCCGCCATCAGGCCGTCGAGCGCCTGCGCCTGGCAAACCGTGCGCGGGAAGCCGTCGAGGACGAACCCGCGCGCGACGTCCGGCCGCGAGAGACGCTCGCGCACGATCCCGATCATCACGTCGTCGCTCACCAGCTGCCCGGCGTCGATCGCCCGGCGCGCGACGGCACCCAGCTCCGTGCCCTCCGAAACCGCGTCGCGGAGGATGTCTCCCGTCGAAATCCGCGGGATGCCCTGCTCCCGTGCGAGGCGCTCCGCCTGCGTCCCCTTGCCGGCGCCCGGGGGCCCCAGCATGATGAGGTTGAGCGACATCGATTCGTTCTCCACCGGCGCGGCGGTCAGCCCCGCCGCCCGCGGATCCGGGTCCGTCGCATGAATCCGTCGTAGTGCCGCATGATCAGCTGCGACTCGACCTGCTGCACCGTGTCCATCGCCACGCCGACGACGATCAGCGTGGACGTGCCGCCGAAGTAGAACGTGACGCCCATCCCCTCGGTGATGAACCGCGGCAGCAGCGCGTCGAGCTGCTCCCCGATAAACGGGATCGGCTCGACCCGGAAGCCGGCGATCAGCACTTCCGGCAGCAGCGCGATGAGCGCAAGGTAAACCGCGCCGACCAGCGTGATGCGCGTCAGGATCGTGTCGATGTGCTCCGCGGTCCGCTTGCCCGGCCGGATGCCCGGGATGAAGCCGCCGTACTTGCGCATGTTCTCCGCGACGTCATCCGGGTTGAAGATGATCGCCGTGTAAAAGTACGCGAAGAAGATGATCCCGGCGACGTAGAGCAGGTTGTAGAGCGGCATACCCCACTGGATCTGGTCGGTCGCCGCCCGGAACCAGCTCCCCTCGGCGAACGCCGGCGCGAGCGTCATCGGGAACGCCAGGATGGACGAGGCGAAGATCACCGGAATGACGCCGCCCGTGTTCACCTTCAGCGGGATGTGCGTGCTCGAGCCCCCGTACATGCGCCGTCCGACAACACGCTTGGCGTACTGCACGGTGACGCGGCGATGGCCCCGCTCGACGAAGACGATCGCCGCGACCACGAGGACCATCATCAGCGCCAGCAGCACGAGGCGGAGGAGGTTCATCTGCCCCGTCTGCAGCTGCTGCGCAGTCGTGTACACCGCGCTCGGAAAACCGACGACGATCCCGGCGTAGATGATGAGCGACATCCCGTTGCCGATGCCGCGCTCGGTGATTTGCTCGCCGAGCCACATGATGAAGCAGGTGCCGGTCGTCAGCGTGAGCACCGTCAGGAACCGGAACATCCAGCCCGGGTCGGACACCAGCGGCAGCCCGCCCGCGATGTTCGTCTGCTTCTCGAGGAAGATCGCGATGCCCAGCGACTGCACGATGCTCAGGAGGATCGTGCCGTAGCGGGTGTACTGCGTGATCTTGCGGCGGCCGAGCTCACCCTCTTTCGACAGCCGCTCCAGGTACGGCCAGACGACGGTCAGCAGCTGCAGGATGATCGACGCGCTGATGTAGGGCATGATGCCCAGCGCGAAGATCGTCACCTTCGACAGGTTCCCTCCCGAGAACATGTCGTACAGCCCGAACAGCGTGTTCGAGAGCTGGTTGGCGAGCTCGGCCAGCGCCTGGGGGTTGACGCCCGGCGTCGGGATGAAGTTCCCGATGCGGTACACACCCAGGATGAGCAGCGTGAACAGAATCCGCTTGCGAAGATCCTCGACCTGCCAGAGGTTCTTGAGACTGTCCATATTCCCCGCCCTACGCGCGTCCGGAGGGCGCGCCCTCCTGAACGGTACCGAGCACCTCGGCCTTCCCCCCGGCCGCCACGATCTTCTCGGCGGCCTTCCCGCTGAACCGGTGCGCCCGCACCGTCAGCGCCTTCGAAATGTCCCCTCGCGCAAGCACCTTGATCTTCCTGGCGCTGTGACGGACCAGCCCGCGGTCGCGAAGCAGGTCCACGGTGACCTCCGTCCCCGCGTCGAACTGCTCGGCGAGCGTGTCCAGGTTCACCACGGCGTACTCGTCGCGGAACAAGTTGTGGAAGCCGCGCTTCGGCACGCGCCGGTGCAGCGGCATCTGGCCCCCTTCGAAGCCGCGCTTACGCTTGTAACCGGAGCGCGACTGCGCCCCCTTGTGGCCGCGGGCCGCGGTCTTTCCGCTGCCCGAGCCCTGCCCGCGTCCCACCCGCTTCTTCGCGTGTTTCGCCCCCTTGGGGGGGCGGAGATTACTCAGGTCCATAGCGTTGCTCACAACTCGCAATTGGCGATTTTGTGATTTGGTGATTTGGTGATCTGGATTAGATCGCCAAATCACCAAATTGCCAAATCACCAAATCTATTCGACGACCTCCACCAGGTGCCTCACCTTGTGGATCATGCCGCGCGTCTCAGGCGTGTCGGCGAGTTCCACCGTGTGCCCGATGCGGCGCAGCCCCATGCTCTCGACGACCAGCGCCTGCTTCTTGTTGAAGCCGATCGTGCTGCGAATCTGTTTCACCTTGACGCGCCCGGGGCTCTTCCCGCCAGGCTGCCGCTGCTGCTTCGCCATCATCACCCCCGCGCGCCCGCCGGCTCGAGCTCGCGTCCGCGCAGCCGCGCGACGAGCGACGGCTCCTTCAGCTCGGCGAGCCCCTGGAAGGTCGCGCGCACCACGTTGTGCGGGTTCGCCGAGCCGAGCGACTTGGTGAGCACGTTCTGGACGCCCGCCGATTCCACCACTGCGCGGACCGCGCCGCCGGCGATGATGCCGGTGCCGTCCGGCGCCGGCTTCAGCAGCACCCGCCCAGCGCCGAAGTGGCCGAGGATCGGGTGCGGGATCGTGGTCCCCTGCAGCGGCACACGGATGAGCGACTTCTTCGCCGCCTCGATGCCCTTCTTGATCGCCGAGGGCACCTCCTTAGCCTTGCCGATGCCGAAGCCCACCACGCCGTGGCCGTCGCCGATCACGACGAGAGCGCTGAAGCTGAGGTTTTTGCCTCCCTTGACGACCTTCGTGACGCGGCTGATGGAAACCACCGTGTCCTTCAGGTCGAGCTGCGAGGCGTCGATCTTTTCGCGTGTCTTCACCATTACCTGTCTCTTGTCGGTGTTCAGGCTTCAGGCGTCAGGCTTCAGGACCGTCCCTGAAGCCTGACGCCTGAGTCCTGAAGCCTAGAACTGCAGTCCCGCCTCGCGCGCCGCCTCCGCGACCGCGCGCACCCGACCGTGGTACAGGAACCCGCCGCGGTCGAACACCACCTGCTTGATGCCCTTCTCGATGAGCCGCTCCGCGATCAGCTTGCCGATCGCCTGCGCGCCGGTTGTGTTGCCGCCGCGCGTCCCCTTCGGCGCCTTGCCCTTCACGGCAGGCTCGGTCGACGCCGCCGACGCCAGCGTCCGGCCGGAGAGGTCGTCGATCACCTGCACGTAAATGTGCGACTGGCTGCGGAACACCGCGAGGCGCGGCCGCTCGGCCGTGCCCATGATCCGCTTGCGCTGCCGCAGCCGGATCCGCTCGCGCCGGTCCTTCGTTGTCTTGATCTTCATCGCTGAATCTCGAATCTGGTGATTTGGTTATTTGGTGATTTGGTGATCTGGTTGCTCACCGACGTCACCAGATCACCAGATCACCAGATCACCAAATGACCAAATCACCAAATCACTTATGCGCCCGTCTTTCCGACCTTCTTCTTCAGGTGCTCGCCGGTGTAGCGGACCCCCTTCTGCTTGTACGGGTCCGGCTTCCGGAGCCGCCGAATGTTCGCCGCGACCTGTCCGACGAGCTGCCGGTCGATGCCGGTCACGGTGATGTGTGTCTGCTTGTCGACGTTGATGTTGATCCCCTCCGGGATGTCGAACACCACCGGGTGCGAGTACCCGAGCGCGAACACGACCTGCTTGCCCTTCACCTCGGCGCGGTAGCCTACGCCGACGATGTCGAGGTCCTTCTGGAACCCCTCGGTCACGCCCTTGACGGCGTTGGCGACCAGACTTCGCGCCAGGCCGTGGAACTTCTTCAGCTCTGGATTGTCCTCGACCGTGCGCGCGTGCAGATGGTCGTCCTGCAGCTCGAAGCGCACGCCGGGCGGCAGCGGCTGGCGCAGCTTCCCCTTGGGGCCCTGCACCTCGACCGCGTCGGCGGCAACGTTCACCTTCACGCCCTTCGGCAGCACGATCGTTTTGTTTCCGATACGGGACATGTCAAACCTCAGAGGCCGGAGGCCATGGGCCAGCGGCCAGTTGCCAGAGGCCGGAGGCCACAGGCCAATGGCTGGCCTCTGACCTCGGGCCTGCGGCCTCTACCAGATGTTGCAGAGCACCTCGCCGCCTACGCCGGCCTTGACGGCCTCGCGGCCGGTCATCACTCCGCGCGACGTCGTCAGGATGCTCGTGCCAAGTCCGCCGAGGACGGCCGGCACGTTGTCGCGGCCGAGATAGACGCGGCGCCCGGGACGGCTCACGCGCTGCAGCCCGGAGATGACGCGCTCGCCGCGCGGGCCGTACTTGAGAATGATGCGAAGCAGCGGCTGCGGTCGCGCGCCCGGCTCCGCCTCGAGCATCTTGTAGCCCTGGATGTAGCCTTCGAGTTCCAGGATCCGGGCGATCTCGACTTTGAGCTTCGACGCCGGGATGTCCACGCGCGAGTGGCGCGCGAGCGTCGCGTTGCGAATCCGCGCGAGCATGTCAGCAATCGGGTCAGTCATACGTTCAGAACCTTGTCCAGTGGTCCTACCAACTACTCTTGGTGACCCCGGCGATCTCTCCCTCCAGCGCCAGCTTGCGGAAGCACAGGCGGCAGAGGTCGAACTTCCTGATATACGCGCGGGGCCGTCCGCACAGCCGGCACCGGTTGCGGTGGCGGATGCCGAACTTGCGTGGCTTCAATTCCTTCGCGATCTTTGCTGTTGTAGCCATATCGATTCACTCTGCTGTCAGCCGTCAGCCGTCAGCTTTCCGTGCCCGAACGGACCGCTGAGAGCTGATAGCTGAGCGCCAGCTAGTTCTGCCGAAACGGCATGCCCATCAGCTTCAGCAGCGTGCGGGCTTCCTCGTCGGTCTTCGCGGTCGTGACGACCGAGATGTTCATCCCCCGGGCCTTGTCCACCTTCAGGTAGTCGATCTCGGGGAAAATCAGCTGGTCCTTCAACCCCAGCGTGTAGTTGCCGCGGCCGTCGAAGCCGCGCGCGGAGACCCCCTTGAAGTCGCGGACGCGCGGCAGCGCGATCGAGATCAGGCGGTCCAGGAACTCGTACATCCGCTCGCCGCGCAGGGTCACCATCGCGCCAATCGGCATGCCCTTGCGGACCTTGAACTGCGCGATGGACTTCTTCGCGCGCGTCACCACGGGCTTCTGCCCCGTCACGCGACCCAGTTCGTCGACGCCGGCGTCGATGATCTTGACGTTCTGCGTCGCCTCGCCGAGCCCCATGTTGATGACGACCTTCTCGACTTTCGGGACGGCCATCGGGTTCTTGTACCCGAACTGCTTGCGCAGGGCCGGCACGACGTCCTTCATGTAGCGATCCTTCAGCCGGCTCATCGGTCAATCACTCCCTGGCACTTGCGGCACACGCGCACCTTGCGGCCGTCTTCCAGTGTCCGCCGCCCGACGCGCGTCGTTTCACTGCACTCGGGGCAGACGAGCTGCACGTTGGAGGCGTGGAGTGACGCCTCGCGCTCGACGATTCCCCCCTTGATGTTCTTGGCGGGGTTCGGGCGCGTGTGGCGCTTGATCATGTTCACGCCTTCGACGATCACGCGATTCTTGTCCGGCAGAATCCGGAGCACGCGGCCGCGCTTCCCTCGGTCGCGTCCGCTCTGGACGACCACCGTGTCGTTCTTCCGGATGGGTGTGGCTAGACGAGACATTTACAGAACCTCAGGCGCCAGCGACACGATCTTCATGAACCGCCGCTCGCGCAGCTCGCGCGCCACCGGCCCGAACACGCGCGTGCCAATCGGCTCGCGCTGATCGTTGATGAGCACCGCGGCGTTCCGGTCGAACCGGATGTAGCTGCCGTCGCGACGCCGCTGCTCCTTGCGCGTGCGCACGACCACCGCCTTGACCACCTGCCCCTTCTTGACGTTCGAGTCCGGCGTCGCTTCCTTCACCGACGCGGTGATGATGTCCCCCAGACGCGCGTAGCGCCCGGTCGATCCGCCGATCGGGTTGATCACGCTGATCTTCCGCGCGCCCGAGTTGTCGGCGACGTCGAGGATGGAACGCATCTGAATCATGACTGTTCTCCGCTGGGCTTCAGGCTTCGGGCTTCAGGCTTCAAGACGATCTCCCGGAAGCCTGAACGCTGAAGCCTGACGCCTGGGCACTACACTCCCTGCGCCTTCTCGACGACGCGCGTCACCACCCACCGCTTGCGGCGGCTGAGCGGCCGGCTCTCGACGATCGCGACCATGTCGCCGATCTTCGCGGCGTTCCCCTCGTCGTGCGCCAGGAACTTCGACGTGCGGCGCACCGCCTTGCCGTAGACGTCGTCGCGCACCTTGCGCTCGACCGCGACGACGACCGTCCGGTCCATCTTGTCGCTGACGACGCGCCCGAACACTTCTGCCTTCGCTGCCATGACCGCCTATCCCTGCTGCTTCTCGCGGAGGACCGTCTTGACGCGCGCAAGATCGCGGCGCACCGACGCCACCTTGTAAGCCGCCTCGACCTGCCCCATCGATTTCTGCATCCGCAGCTTGAAGAGCTGGTCTTCCATCTCGCGCACGCGCTGCTGCAGCTCGTCGCTGCCCAGGTCGCGCAGTTCCGCTGCCTTCATACGACCTTCTCCTCGGCGAAGCGCGTCGCAAACCGTGTCTTGATCGACAGCTTCGCCGCCGCCAGCCGCATCGCTTCACGCGCTTCCGACTCGGTGACGCCTTCCATCTCGAAGAGAATCCGGCCCGGCTTGACCACGGCCACCCACTGCTCGGGGGCGCCCTTCCCCTTGCCCATGCGCGTTTCCTGCGGCTTCTTCGTGATCGGCTTGTCCGGGAACACGCGGATCCAGATCTTGCCGCCTCGCTTGATGAAGCGGGTCATCGCGACGCGGGCCGCCTCGATCTGCCGGTCCGTGACCCAGGCGGGCTCGAGCGCCTTCAGCCCGTAGTCGCCGAACGACACGTCGGAGCCGCGCCACGCCTTGCCGCTCATACGGCCGCGCTGCTGCTTCCTGAACTTGACCTTCTTCGGCATCAACATCAGTGCACCTGGAATTTGGTGATTTGGTTACTTGGTGAGTTGGTGATCTTGCGGACGACTGCCTAATCGCCAAATCGCCAAATCACCAAATCACCAAATCACCTCTACGCTCTCGCTCCCCGGCGCGGAGCCCGATAGTCCTCTTCGCGCCCGATGCGCGGCGTCAGCCGCTCCCCCTTGTAGAGCCAGACCTTCACGCCGATGGCGCCGTACGTGGTGAACGCCTCGGCAAACCCGTAGTCGATGTCGGCGCGGAGCGTCTGCAGCGGCAGCTGGCCGTGCAGGTACCACTCGGAGCGCGCGATTTCGGCGCCGTTCAACCGGCCGCTCACGCGAACCTTGATCCCGCGCGCGCCAAACCGCAGCGCAGACTCGACCGCCTTGCGCATCGCGCGACGGAACGCGACACGCTTCTCGAGCTGCATCGCCACCGATTCGGCGATGAGCTGCGCCTCGAGCTCCGGCTTCTGGATCTCCAGGATGTTGATGAACACCTCGCGGCTGGTCCGCTTCTGGATCTCCTGCTTCAGCTTGTCGACCTCCGTCCCCTTGCGGCCGATGATGATGCCCGGGCGCGAGGTGTGGATGTCGATCTTCAGCTTGTTGGCAGCGCGCTCGACGTCGATGCGCGACACGCCGGCGTGCGAGAAGCGCTTCTTCAGCTCGCGCTTGAGCCGAAGATCCTCGTGCAGCAGCTTCGCGTAGTCACGGTCGGCGTACCAGCGGGAGCGCCAGGTCTTGTTGAAGCCGAGCCGGAACCCGTACGGATGGACCTTCTGACCCACGTTATGCCTCTTTCGCTTGGATGGCGGGGGCCCCTGCACCCCGCCAAGCTCGGTCGCTTCGCGGGGCCCCTCGCCCGCTCCGCTTCCTCGCGTCCGCGTGCACGCAGCCTAGCGCGCGGCCGCGGTCTTGCCTTTTGCCTTCTTCTCGACCGGCGTTCCTTTCGCCGCGCTCGCCCGCTTGGGTGCCGCGCGCCGCTTCCCGCCCTTCTCCGCACCCGCCGCGGGCGCCACGCGCCGCGGCTCCGGACGCTCCGACACCGCCACCGTCAGGTGCGCGGTGCGCTTGACGACGCGGAACGCGCGTCCCATCGGCGCGGGCCGCACCCGCTTGAGCGAGGGGCCGGAGCCCGCGTAGCACGCGGCGACGTAAAGCCGATCCACGTCGCCGCTGAAGCCGTCCTTGTTCTGCGCGTTCGCGATCGCCGAACGCAGCACCTTTTCGATGTCGCGGGCGATCGTCTTCCGCGCGAAGCGCAGCGTCGCGAGCGCCTCGTTGACGTTGCGGCCGCGAATCAGGTCAAGCACGAGCTTCGCCTTTTGCGGCGAGGTGCGGATGTACTTGGCCGTGGCGTGCGCCTGGATCATCACGCACCTGCCTTCGGCGCGGGCGCCGCGGCGCCCCCGCCACCAGCCGGCGCACCGGGTGCCGGCGCGGTCGCGGCCGCTTTCTCCGCCTTCGTCGTGTGCCCCTTGAACTGGCGCGTCGCTGCAAACTCGCCGAGCTTGTGGCCGACCTTGTTCTCGGTGATGTACACCGGGATGAACTTCTTCCCGTTGTGCACCGCCAGCGTGTGCCCGACAAACTCCGGGATCACCGTGGAACGACGCGACCAGGTCTTGATGACCTTCTTCTCGCCGCTGCGGTTCATCACCTCGATCGTCTCGAGGAGCGGCACGTCGACGAAGGGTCCTTTCTTTAACGATCTGCTCATGTCAGCTTCTTCCAGTGCTCGCGGGGCCCCACCCCCGCTCGCTCTCCCTCGGCGGTCCCTC
>DATHTE010000136.1:0-80338 GCA_035463475.1 Vicinamibacterales bacterium | reverse complement strand
CGGCGCGATCGGACACGAATCCAATCAGCGGCCGGATCGCGAGCGTCGTCACTGTCTGCACGCCGAAGAGCCATCCGAGCTGCGGGGTTGAGAGCCCGACGACGTCACGGCCGTACAGCGGGAGAAAGGCATTGAGCGTACCGTTGAGGACGAATTGCGCCGCCTGCGCGCCACTCGTCACGAGGACCAGGCGATGACGAGCCACTTCTCCGATGCCCGCCTTGAACTGCTTCCAGCGAGCGCTGGTCGGAGGCGCTGTGGACCCGCTTCGCCAGCCGGCCACGATCAACGGAGCCGCGAGCCCGAGGACACCGGCTGCGAGAAACGCCAGATCGAAGCGCCCGGCTGCAATCAGATATCCCGCCAGGACCGGTCCAAGCGCCTGACCGGCGCCTTGAGCGGTGGCATACGTGCTCAGCCAGGTGCCACGCGTGGACGGTGGCGCGATATCCGAGAGGCTGGCGGTCGCGACCGGCCCGAAGATGGCCGTCGCGCTGCCGTGTACGAACCGGAGCAGGATGAGCGCTGCCAGCGTCGAGACGCCAAGATAGGTGAAGGGTAAGGTCGCGAAGACGAGCGCGCCGAACACCAGCAACGGCCGTCGTCCCAGGATGTCGGACCACGCGCCGGCCGGAAGCTTGAGGAACACCCCCGTCAGCGTCGACGCCCCCATCACGAACCCGATGACCGACGGACCCGCACCGAGATCACTCGCGAAGAGCGGTAGCAACGGTGTCCGGCAGATGGCATAGCTGCAGTACGCCACGAACCCCGCGGCGCAGAGGCGAACGAGCCCGTTCGCAGCAAGCTCCGTCGCGTGGTGCCGCTCCAGGAACCCCTCAGCCTTCGAGGTGACCTCCGGCCCGCGCGGCACGATTGACAGCATGAGCACCTCGTGAGCCGGGTTATCGAGCGCGTCGCCGACGGGTGACAGCGGTCCCTCGACGAGACGGCGCACGCGTGCGCGACCGTGCCACGGGTCTGGGACCGGCGGACCGCTCAGACAGTTCGAACGCGCGGTACAGCGACTCAAAGAGCGCCATGCCCTCCGCCAGCAGCGCGTCGTCATCCGGAACCGAGAGCTGCAAGCCCTCGATGACAGTCCCGACGGTCGGCGCCTCCAGGGCACCGAAGCGCCCATCCTTCAGGTCGAGGTCGTGCACGATCGACGCAATGCGGGCGACCGCCGGTTCGTGAATCGCGAAGACGTTACAGAGCGTCTCGAACGTGCATCCCTCCCCCTGATGACTGAACTCGACGCCGAACATGTCGAACGGGAGTGCGGTGTGGGGCACCGATTCACGGTCTGCCGCGAAGCCGAAGCGCGCCCGCGGGTCCACGAAGCGCCTGATCAGCCATGCGGAGGCCATGCGATCGACACCCGGACGCGGCCGCGTCACCCACAGCCGATTCGCGTAGTTCTGCGCATCGTCGTTGCCTGCCGTCCGTGGCCGTTCGGTGCGACGCCGTGAGCCGGAAGCTTTCTCCTCGAGCTGCCGAAGCACTGTCGCGACGCGATCGCGACCGGCGCTCCCGAAGAAATCGATGTGCTCAATCGCGTTCAAGCGTTCCCTGAACACTTCGACGCGGCGTCGCACGGCCGGCGCGCGCGTTCCGCGGGGCCGCCGTGTGGCTGCGATCCGTCCGCTCACTCGTTCGATCTCGCGCGCGAGCGCGGCGTACGCGTCCTGCCGCGCCCGCCTGAAATCCTCGACCAGCGCATCGTCCGACCACGAATCGACGTTGTCCGCGGCAAACACGCTCGCGTCGCCGCCGGCCGCCTTGATTTCCGCCTTCAGCCATTCGAAGTCCTCGCGGGTATCGCGCGTGTCCGGCAGGACATAGACGGCCTGCTTGATCGGCAGGGCACCGAGCTGTTGCAGGCGCCGCCACGTGCGCACGCGCAGATTCGAGGGTGTGGAAGGCAGCTGGTGGACAAACAGCAGCCAACGCCGGCCGGACGCGGGTGCTCGAGGGGCAGCGCGGACCTCGAGCTGAGCTTTGGCCGTGGATGTCATGGATGAGCGCCCCTGCACTTGACCTTGTAACACTCGTTTCAGAGTATAAGTAAAGTGTTGCGGTGGTCAATCTCGGTACGGGGGATATGCCATGGTCTGGTTGAGAAGCGCTGCGATGGGTCTACCGGTCGCGGCCTGCCTGCTCTGGCCCGGATTGGTGAGCGCGCAGGAGGTGCCGGGCGAGTACAAGGCGGTCCTCACTGCGCTCGGGAAGGGGGGCGATTTCAAAGAGGGCGTGCTGAAGGTGAACATCCCCCGGAACGATCTGCGAGTCACGATCAATCAGAGGCCGGCACCGACGCCGTTCGGGTTCGGCGGTTGGATCGCGCTGACGAAGGGGAACGATGGCGCCGAGGTACTGATGGGCGACCTCGTCCTGACAGAAGACGAGGTGAACCCGGTGATGTCTGCCGTCCTGAACGATGGCCTCGACGTCACCGCGCTGCACAATCACTTCTTCCGGGAACAGCCTCGGATCTTCTACATGCACGTGCACGGCACGGGGAGCGCTGCGGAGCTGACCCGTCGCGTGAAGCCGGCCATTGATCTCATCGACCAATCGGCGAGACGCGCTGCGGCGTCGCCAGCACCGGTGGCGGGGGCATCAACAGCGTCGTTGAACAGCGCCGTGCTCGCGAAGATCATCGGGCACGACGGCGAGCACAGCGGACCGGTCTACAAGATCACGATCGGCCGACCCGATATCACCGTGCGCGAGCACGGTGCCGCCATCAACGCGCGAATGGGATTGAACACCTGGGCGGCGTTCGCGGGCACCGATGCCGATGCCATGGTGGCGGGGGATGTTGCCATGCTCGAACACGAGGTGACGCCAGTGCTGAAGGCGCTACGCGGCAACGGCCTCGATGTCGTCGCGATTCACCACCACATGACGGACGTGCAGCCGGTGGTCATCTTCCTGCACTACTACGGCACGGGGCCGGCGGCGAAGCTGGCACAAGGGGTCCGTGCGGCGGTCGACATGCTGGGAAGGACTCCCTGACGAGTCCCGTCAGCCGGGAACAAGCTGTAGACGGCCTACGTCTAAGGGCGTAGACTCTCTACTACTACAGCCAATCATGA
Organism: Vicinamibacterales bacterium; assembly: GCA_035463475.1. Classification (GTDB taxonomy): domain Bacteria; phylum Acidobacteriota; class Vicinamibacteria; order Vicinamibacterales; family 2-12-FULL-66-21; genus JACPDI01. Next base: position 77,237 of record DATHTE010000136.1, on the reverse strand, counting down.
CTCGCACGACGAATGCAAGGATCGCCGGATTCACGTTCCTTTTCTACATCGCGGTCGGCATCACGAGCATGGTCCTGAACGCCCGGGCGACCAGCGGAGAGGGGTTTGCCGCGCAACTCGCAACCATGGCCCAGCACGCGACGGACGTGCGTCTCGCGGTCCTGCTCATTCCATTCATGAACCTTTCGGCCCTTGTGCTGGCCGTGACCCTTTACGCGATCACGCGCGAGCAGGATCCCGATCTGGCCATGCTGGCCATGATCTGTCGCGTCGCCGAAGGCATCGCTGGCATGGACGTGTCGAAGACGCTCGGGCTTCTCTGGCTCGCGACGGCAGCAGATGGCAACGCACCCGACGTGGGGGGCGCGCCCGCGCTCGGCGCATTCCTTCTGAAGACTGAAGAGTGGAGCGCCATTCCAAGCGCGACCTTTTTCGCCCTGGGCAGCACGCTCTTCTCGTGGCTCCTCCTCCGCGGCCGGATGATCCCCGTCGCGCTTGCGTGGCTCGGCGTGCTTGCGTCGATCCTCGTCGTCGTGTGCCTTCCTCTGCAGCTCGCCGGAGTGCTCGGCGACCCGGTCACATGGTTCATGTGGTTGCCAATATTGCTGTTCGAGGTGGCGCTGGCGCTGTGGCTGATCGTCAAAGGCGTCGCCTCCCCGGCGTCGAGGCGACCGGCCTGAGCCTCTCACCAGCGGTCTGCCTCACCGCAACGGCGCTGGTGTCGCCTCACTTGCTCTGCGCCCAGTCCATGTCGACCGTGATGCCGGCAAGGAACGTGCGCGGGGCCAGCCACACCTGGAAATCACCGGCGATCGGCTCGCCTTCGCGGTTGCGGCGAAGGATGTCCTTCCTGTTCGACAGGTTGTCGATCTGCGCGAACACATTAATCCCGTAAGCCCCTTTCGCCCTCAGCTTTTTCGACCCCTGCAGGTGCCAGATCCGGTAGGCGGGCACATAGCTGCCATCGGTCGAGGAGACGGTGCGGTCGAGCATCTGCGCGCGCAGATTCGCTCGCAAGCCGAGGCGCGCATTCGTCCAGAGCAGCTTGAGGAAGGTCGTGTGCCTCGGCAGGCCACCGATGACGGCGCCGTTCGCATCCTCACGCTGCACGAAGGTGTACGCCACCGACGGGCTGAAGCCATACGGTAGATTGATCGCGAACGACGTGTTCGTGCCGAACGACGACGTCTCGGTGAGATTCGTGTAGGTGAACGGCAGCCGCGAGAGGTCGAACGTGATGCCGTTCTCGATTTGCGCGTGAAAGACGTCGACCGCCGCCTGGACCCGGGCATTCGCGGCCGTGTACCCGACCGTGACCGTGTTGGAGATCTCGGGCTCGAGGTCGGGATTACCGACGAAGCTCGGCGGCGTGTACAAGTACAGCTCGCCGAAACTGGGGGCGCGGAACCCGTGGCCGAAGGTCGCGCGTATCCGCTGCACGTCCGTCAGCGCGTAGACTGCCCCCACCTTGGGGCTGACCTCCTGGCCGAAGTCACTGTAGTCGTCGTACCGGAAACCGCCGGTCACCGTCAGGCGCCCGGTGACGTTGAATTCCTGCTGCAGCCAGAACGTGTTGACGTCGCGGGTCGTCGTGCGGCTCGTCGTCCCGGGCAGCCGGAGATTGGGGCGATCCATCTTCTCGTCACGTCGCTCGAAACCACCCTGCAGGTTGTGTTCGCGTCGGAACAGGTTCCATTGATGCCGTCCGACGAGCTTGAGCTCCCTGTTCCATTCCTGCCACGGGACGTCGATCGTCGTCGACGGGTAGATCTGCTTCTCCTGGCGATCGTACTTGCCGTAGGCGTAGCTGACGGTGAACGTCGTGTTCGGCCTGACGAGAACATCAGCTTCCGGCGAGACCGTCAGCCGCGTGATGTCGCGCGGGTTGTTGTACACACCGCCCAGCTGCGTCGCGCCAGAGAAGAAGTAGTTGCGGATGTTCCGGTCGATCCGTTGCACGAATAGCCGCGTCACGAGTCGATCGGCGAAGCGGTAGTCCGAGTTCAGCGCGACGTTCTTGAAGGTGCTCTCCGGCTGGCCGATCGTCTGCGGGTTCGACTCGGAGAGGTCGTATCCGTCGAACGTCCGGTAGCCCGCCGCGAGGGTCGCGCCGCCGCGTGTAACCCGGTATCCCAGCGTATCGGAGGCGCGAACGTCGGAGTAGGATCCTCCGGTGAAGGTGAACGTGTTGGTCAGGCCGGGCTGAGAGCTCTTCTTGCTGATGATGTTGACCACGCCGCCGAGCGCGTCCGAGCCGTACAACGCGGAGCCGGCGCCTTTCACGACCTCGATCCGTTCCACGCCCGTGAGATCCAGATCCTCGAGGTTGAAATTGCCGATGCCGTCGCGCCCGATCACGCGCCGGCCGTCCATCAACACCAGGACGCCGCTGTTCGGAATCCCGTTGATGGAAACGTGCCCCTGACCGCCGCCGGCGTGCACCGTGACGCCGGAGCCGGCCTGTTCGACGAGCACGTCCCTGGCGGTGCGAGCCCCCGTATCATCGATCTGCCCTTTGTCAATCAGCGTGGTGGGCTCCGCCATGTTGAGCAGGACTTCTTCCCGGCGATTGGCCGTCGAGACTGTGATGGTCGTGGAGAACTGCGGCAACGTCAGGGTGACGTCCAGCGTCCGGCTCTGTCCTTCGGCTACGGTGATCTCCTGGACGTGATCGGCGAAGCCGCCGAACTCGACGCGAAGGTCGTGCGTGCCAGGGCGCAAGCCTGTGAGCACGCCAACGCCCCTGCCGTCGGTCACTGTCCGGACTACCGTCTGCGTCTCACGGTGTGCGGCTCGGATCACCGCGCCGGGAATGACACCCCAGTTGTCGCGGACGGTCACGGTGAGCATGTCGACGCCGGACGACGCCTGTGAGAAGGCTGGCGCGGCACTCAGCGTCAGCATTCCCAGGAGAGCGACGAGACGTGGGATTCTGCAGGCCATGAAAGGTGTCCTCCACCGCCGGCGACCCGACGCCGGTCCTCACGGGAGCATGCAAGTCCTGGCGATGATGGTGAGCGGCGATTCTAGGGGCAAACCGCAGGCATCGCAACACCTACAACGGGATGCTGCGACTGGGGTAGAGCTGGCTCATGCCTCCCGGCGGCGCCTGCCTATGGCCGTGAGCCCAGCGCTCGCGCCGGCAGGCGGACGAGTGCTGCAAGGAACTCGAACGCGCCGTCCACCACGATGCCAACCAGGCGGAACGGAAGCAGCAGCACCCAGACGAGCGGGTAGAGCACCAGCGCCAGCAGCGCGAGCGGCCAGGAGACCACCAGCAGGATCAGCCAGAGGAGAAACTTCACCATACTTCCTTATACGAACTCCGCGACCTCGGGGTGCCATGGCGATCAAGAACACGCCCCGTCTGGAGCCCCGGGTTGGGCCCTTGTCTTCCGCCCGGACGGTCGCGGCGCGGCCGGTATTCAGAGGCGTGTGGCCCTGCGATCCACCACTCGCCGAATCGCCCGGATATGGTCAGGCGTCGTGCCGCAACAGCCGCCGATGAGCGAGACTCCAGAATCGAGGAGCGCGGCGGCCTTCCCCGCCATGAAGTCAGGTGTTTCCCGATACACGAGCGTGGTGCCCTGCTGTTCCGGCATGCCCGCGTTGGCTTGAATCGCGATGGGGCGGTCCGTGCACGCGCGAAACGCGCGCGCGATCTCGATCATGATCTCGATGCCGTTGCCGCAGTTCGATCCCACGATGTCTGCGCCCGCCTCGGTCAGCCCGCGCGCCGCCTGCTCGACCGACACGCCCATGACGGTGAAGAGCCCCCGGCGCGTCTGTTCGAACGTCATTGTCGCCATGACCGGAACCCCCGGCGCGGCCGTCCGCGCCGCGTGCACCGCCAGGGTGGCCTCGTGCAGATCGGTCATCGTCTCGATGCAGATGAGATCGACGCCGGCGGCGGCGAGCGCGCGGATCTGACGCTCGAATCCGGCGGCGACGTCCGTCGGATTCGCGTCTCCGTACGGCGCGAGCACATGTCCACAAGGGCCGACCGACGCGGAGACGTACGCCCGATCGGCGGCGGCACGCCTGGCGGCCTCAACCGCCGCGCGGTTGATCGCCTCGGTCTCCCCGTCGAGCCCGTACTGCCGGAGACGCGCCGGCGATCCGCCGAAGGTATTGGTGGTGATGATCTCGGAGCCCGCGTCCAGGTACTGCCGGGCAATCTCCTCGATGGCGTCGCTCCGCGTCAGGTTGAGCGATTCCGGCGGCTCGCCCGGCTTCAGACCGCGCGCCATCAGCAGGGTCCCCCATGCTCCGTCGCCGACGACGATGTCGCCGGCCTTCAGCCGATCGAGGAGGGCCCGCAATCTCACGTCACCAGCGCGCGAACACGGTCCACGGCATTGGCTGCATCGTACCCGTACGCGTCAGCGCCGATTTCCCGCGCCCACGACTCCGATACCGGCGCGCCGCCGACGATGACACGAACGCGTCCGGCGAGCCCGCGCGCCCGCACGAGATCCACGACGTCCTTCATTCCGGTCATCGTCGTCGTCAGCAGGGCCGAGAGGCCGATGACCGACGCGCCCCGCGCCTGGGCGGTGTCCACGAAACGCTCGGCCGTCACATCGTGGCCCAGATCGATGACCTCGAAGCCAGCGCCCTGAAGCATGATGCCAACGAGATTCTTGCCGATGTCGTGGAGGTCGCCCTTGACGGTTCCAAGGACGACGCGCCCGGCCGAGGGCATGCCGTCCTGCGCCAGCAGCGGCTTGAGGAGATCGAGACCTGCGTACATGGCCCGTGCCGCCAGCAGCACGTCTGGCAGGAAGATCTCGCGCAGCCGGAACTGTTCGCCGACTCGCGCCATCCCGGCGAGGAGCCCGTCGTTGAGGATCTCCAGCGCGGGCGTCTGCCGCGCGAGCGCGTCGCGCACCAGCTGGCCGACACGGTCGTCTTCACCGCGCTCCAGGCCTTCGGCAATGTCCGTCAGGATGGTCATGGCTGTCTCCCGCGTCTCGAGGCGCCGCGACGCCTCATGCCGCGCGCTCCGGCAGGGCGTCCATCCCGTGACGCCGCGCCTCGAACTGCATGATCCGCGTCAGCTCGCCCGCCACGTCCGCGCTGAGCCCCGGCGGCTCGTAGGCCGCGACGAGCCGGGCCACCTCCTGCCGCGCCCGCGCCCCGAGCGACAACGCCCCTTCTTCGAGCCATCGGGCATGGTTCGCGCGATCGATCACCGGACCAGGCAACGCGATCTCCTCGCGCAGGTGACGACGGGTATGCTTCGCGATGAGCAGGTGTTTCTCGCGCATCAGCTCCTCGAAGATGGCCCGCGACGGAAAATCCTCGCGCGGCTCGATGCCGCGGACCAGCCGCTTCGTCATGCCGCAGATTTCGTTGTCTACGACGAGCTTCTCCAGGCTCTGGCAACTCTCGAAGTCCAGCATGCCGGGACCGGAGACGCTGTTGATGCCGGAGAGCGCGGCGAGCGTCGCCCCGATCCCGGTCTCGAGCCCGGCCTGCGCGTCGAGCTGCTTCGCGTCGCTCAGCGAAATGTAGGCCTGCGTCGGCAGCCCGAGGAAGTGACCGATCTCGCTGTACGCGCAGTCCATCATCATCGTCTCGATCGCTCCCATGGGTGTCGTTTCGTACCGGACATCGAAAATCGCCGGCGAGCCGCCCCAGAGCACCGGTGTGCCCGGCCGTGCAATCTGGCTGATGACCGCACCGCTCAGCGTCTCGGCCGTGTGCTGCACCAGCGACCCTACGAGCGTCACCGGAGACATGAACCCCGCGAGCGGCATCGAGACGAACTCGACCGGGACAGCATACCGGGCGCAATCGATCACGTTCTGGCTCGTCACGTCGCTCCACTTGATCGGTGCGGTCGGACAGCACGAGAAAATCGTGAGAGGCTTGTCGGCGAGCGCCTGCTCGGTCCCGCGCACCGCGACCTGAAGGTCCTTCATGACGTGAAACGCCTCAATCGTGAACGCCCCGGTGACGACCGGTTTCGCGCCGTAGCGCAGACTCAGGAAGAGACGATAGGAATCCGAGATACCGCTCGGGACGTCGGCCGGGATGAACGCGGTGCTCTGGGACGCGAGATGCGGCAGGCCGCTCACGACCTTGACGTAGCGGATATAGTCGGCGGTGGTCGGGGGCCGGATCGCGCCGGTGTCGCCATCGAGGATGTTGATGGCCGCCGATCCCGGGGTGAAGTACACGCGGTCGTCGCCCAGGTGATGCGTCTCGCGGCCGTGGACGTCGTAGAGCCTGAAGCTGGATGGCGCGCTCACGAGCGCGCGATCGATGACGGTGTCGTTCAGGAACGCGCGGGCGGCGCTCCTGTCCACGCGTGCGCCGTGCGCGTCGAGCATGTCGAGGATGCCGGGATTGTGGATCTCGACGCCGAGCGTGGCCAGGATGTCACGCGCCTCGGTCAGGATGCGCGTGATCAGTCCATCGTCGAGTAATCGGAACGTTGGCCGCATGACGGTGATCTCCCCGGGTGTGCGCCCCGCTGCAGGGTATCGGGTGACTGATGATGCCACAGTTGGCGGCTTCACGGAGAGGAGACATGAGCGACGGGCAGTTGCTGTATCTCTCTCGCGCGGATGTCGAGGCGGTCGCGCTCGACATCAGGACGATGATCGACCTGCTGGAATCGGCGTTTCGCGAAAAGGGACTGGGCCGCGTCGAGATGCCGCCCAAGCCCGGCATCCACACGAGGCCCGATGCCTTTCTTCACGCGATGCCCGCCTATATCCCAGCGCTCGCATCCGCGGGCATCAAATGGGTAGGCGGTTACCCCGAGAACCAGCAACGCGGTCTGCCTTACATCACCGGGCTGCTCGTGCTGAACGATATCGACACCGGCATGCCGTACACGGTCATGGACTGTACCTGGATCACCGCCTATCGGACCGCCGCGGCCACTGCGCTTTCCGCGAAGTACCTCGCGCGAGCCGACAGCCACACGGTCGCGATTCTCGCCTGCGGCGTCCAGGGGCGCAGCAACCTCGAAGCGCTTGCCGCGTTGTTTCAGATCTCGCGGGTCTTCGCCTACGACACGCGCCGGGACGCGCAGGTCCGGTTTGCGGCCGACATGCGCGCGACGTTCGGTTTCGAAGTCGTCGGCACGACGAGCGCGAGGGACGCGGTCGTCGGAGCCGACCTCGTCGTGACCTCAGGTCCGATCCTGAAGCATCCGACGCCGACGATCGAAGCGGGTTGGCTGCGGCCGGGCAGCTTTGCCAGCGCGGTGGACTTTGACAGCTACTGGACCGCTGGCGCGCTCGCGGAGTTCGACAAGGTCACGACCGACGATCACGCGCAGTTCCAGTACTACAAGCGCGCCGGCTACTTCCGGGAGACGCCCGATCCTTGTGCCGACCTCGGCGAGATCGTCGCGGGGCAGAAGCCAGGGCGAGAACGGCCAACCGAACGCACCCTCGCCATCAATCTCGGCCTCGCCCTCGACGACATGGCTGTCGCACCAGAGGTCTACCGGCGCGCGAAAGGTCGCGGCCTGGGGACGTGGCTGCCACTGTGATCCTGCTAGGGCGCCGTTCCCGACGGCTCGATCGTCAGACGCAGGCGCGCCTGGCCGAGCAGGATGTGATCGCTCGTCTGCAGTCTCACTCCGCGCGGGCCGGCTGGCACCGTGATCATCCGCCCTTCGCGGAGGATCCTCGTGCCCTGCGCGCTGCGATCGTCACACAGCCGGTAGGCCCCGTCCACGTATTCGACGTGCGCGTGTCTGCGCGACACCGTGCGGTTCACGTCGGGACCGTCCTCCTCGAAGGCGACCTGGTTCGTCCGGACGAGCTGCTGCCGGGCGTCGAGCACGTCGGCGCGCCGGCCGATATCCACCCGCGTCGTTGAAAAAACATAGACGCGCTGTGCGGCCCTCCCCGCCACGACGATCAGCTTGATCTGCGGAGGTCGAGCGGTGGGAGCCTCGCGCGGCGGCACCGCGGCGTCTCTGTGGAACTCAACATGGAACTCCGGGGCGAGCCAGCTCGCCCCTGCCTTCGACGCGTACACAATCTCGACGATGGGACGCGCCAGCTTGCATCCGGCTGACTGCAGCCGGTCCTGGATCCGCGTCGGGAGCGATGGCGGGCCATCCACGACTGCCGCGAAACGCGCGCGCGCGTCCCGGTCGCGGTGCGGCACCAGCACGTGAACAATCAGCCGGTTGAACGGAAACACGCGCCGGCCGCGTCCCGTTTCCTGGACCTGCCGTTCGGCGTGATCCAGGACGGCGTGGATGATCTCGAGCGGCTCGAGTCGTTTCCGTCCCACGAACTCCACGACGGCGGCATCCACCGACCGGGCGATCTTCCGTTCCAGCTGTCGAGCCTTGCCGACGATATCCATAGTCGCTCTCTCAAGCGGGCTTCTCCCGTGCTGCTCGCAGGCGAGCCGGGAGAAGCAGTTCAGCGAAGGAGCCCGGTGGCGGCCGCCGCAGACACAATCTCGCCGGCCGCGGGCGCGGCGGCGCGGCCGCCGTACCCGGCATTCTCCACCACGACGGCGAACGCAATGCGCCCGGGGCGATCAGCCGGCGCGTAGCCCACGAACCAGGCGTGTGATGGCGCGCCGGCGATCTCGGCGGTTCCGGTTTTGCCCGCAATCGCGATGGGGTGCCCGCTCAGGCTGCGCCCGGTCCCCTCGACCACGACGCGGCGCATCCACGCGCCCAGCTCACGCGCCGAGTCCGCGGGCAGGAATACACGCGGTGCTCCCGTCGGCTGCCCGGGCTCGAGATGCGCCTCCCGCAGCGCCCCGCCTGACGCGATTGCGGCCGCCACGAGCGCCATCCGCATCGGAGAGGCGAGCACCTCTCCCTGTCCGTAACCCGCGTGAGGCAGCGTGTTGCGGAGCCGTTTCGGGTCGTTGCCCCGCGCGAGCGACACATCGACCCGCGCGGCGGTGCGGAGGAGAGGGACGGGCCCCAACTGCACGGCGAGCTGTGCGAAATACGCGTTGCACGAGATCACGAGCGCGCGCTCGAGGCCAATCGTCCCGTGCGGTGTCCGTTCCAGCACGTCGTCGCGGACCGGCCGCGCCCAGCCGGGGATGCGCGCGCCAACGCGTTCGTCGGGCAGCCGCGTGCAGGTGAACGTGCTGTTCCTCGCCGACGGCTCGAGCAGCGCGGCAGCCGTCGTGATCAGCTTGAACGTGGATCCGGGTGGATAGAGACCGTAGCGGGCCCGGTCGAGCCACGCGTCAGGAACGTCTCCACCGCGCCGCGCGCCGCGCCTGAACGTCTCGTCGGAAGGCCAGGGATAGCTCACCGCGGCTCTGATCTCCCCGGTGTCCGCATCGAGCACGACGGCGGCCGCCCGTCCGGTCGAGGACCGCCGCGCGGCGTTCGCGACGATCGCCGCGACCTTTACCTGCAAGGGGGCATCGATCGTCAGGCGGACGTCCCGGCGCCGCGCGAGGAATGCCTTCACCGCACGATGCTCCGGATCGTAGCGGTGCCGCAGCAGCGGCAGCAGCTCGCTGTAATCACGCCGCACGGTCCAGGAGCCCACGCCGTCGCCGTTCGTCGTGTGCACCGGCATCTGGTGGTCGTCGTATCCGCGGAGACGCGCTTCGCTGTCCCGCTCCACGTAGGAGCTGTTGCTCGCGCTCCAGTTCACCCGCGATCGCGCGTCGCCCAGCAGGTGGTACGCTCGGCCACCGAGTGGGTAGCAGCGCGCGTCAGCGTCGGCGCACTCCGACTTCACGGCGACGCCAATCCTGCGGTAGGCCGCCGCCGCCTCCCGCAACACGGTGCCATCGTCAGTCGCGAGCGGCAGGCCGTTGCGATCGAAGATCGTCCCGCGCGGGACGCGGCGCGCGACGTCGAGCAGGCGCGGGTTGTACTGGTAGCGCCGAGCGCCGTCGGCTTGCAGGCCCAACTGCGGCCGCACCGCGTAATCGTCGGCCCTCATGGTCTGGACGCGCAACGCAGCCATCGTGACGGCGACGCCTGCCACGCCGCACAGGGCGGCGATCACGCGAACGGGCCGGCGCAGGACGTCAGTGTCGGCCGGCGCGGCCGCCTCCGACCGGATGCCCGCGAGCAGCGCGAGCGCGACGAAATTGGCAACCATGGCGGACCCGCCATAGCTGAGGAATGGCGTCACGACTCCCGTGAGCGGCGCCAGGCCGAGAATGCCCGCGGCCATCCACAGCACCGGCACCGCGAAGAAGAGCATCAGGACCAACCCGAGAAAGAAGCCGTAGTCCGAACGGCTCTTCCTCGCGTCCGATCCGGCGCGCCAGACGAGCGCGCCGTACAGCACGGCGAGCGCGAGCACGCCGATGGCGCCAAGTTCCTCACCGGCAGCGGCGAGAATGAGGTCCGTGTGGCCTGCGGGCACATAGCGCGTGTCGCCGAGGCCCGGTCCGCTGCCGGTCGCGCCTCCCGAGGCGAGGGCCCAGTAGGCATGCGCTACCTGGTCGCCGCCCCGAGCGATGTTGTCCCACGGCGACTCCCACATGCGCACCCGGTCGGCGAGTGTAGGCGAAATCCCGAGACGGTAACCCGCGTAGAACCCTGCCGTCAGCAGCACGAGGCCGGCGATCGCCAGACCGACGGTCCCGCGCGCGACCGCGTACGCCGCGAGGAACACCAGCGCGAGGATCAGCGCCGGGCCCAGATCTCGCTGGAGGAAGAAGAAGCCCACCGCCACGCCAACGCCCGCCAGCACGGGCGCGGCGTATCGCGCGCTCGGCAGGCTGAGGCGTAGTGGAAGCCGCACGCCGCGCAGTGATTCCACACGAACCGCGCGCAGGAGTTCCCAGTTCCGCGCGAAGTACCCCGCGAGAAACAGCGCCAGCAGGATGCGGATGGCCTCGGTCGGCTGGATGGGCCCGAGGTTCACCTTCGCACGACTGCCGCCAGGCCCATCGCCGAACACGAACAACACCACAGAGAGGAGCACCGCGGCGAGGAGGGGCAGATAGCTGAAGTCGTGCAGCGCGAGCCGTGGCAGCGCGATGAGGGAAAGAGCGGCAGCGATGGAGAGGCCGATCACAACCCCCTGCGCGAAGCGGATGAACAGCAGTTCGTCCCGCAGCGGATCGATCCGGCTCACCATCAGCGCGAGGCCGACGACCGTGAGCGCGTGTGCGATCGTCAACAGCAGGCGGTCGCCATCGATCCCGCGAGCCCGCCAGACGAGCGGCAGCATGTGAAAGGCGATCACGTACAGCGCACCCCAGAGGACGAGCGCGCGACGAACGTCAGAGCGATCGCGCACGCGAAGCGACAGCCGGAGCTGGGCCATCTCGGCTCCGTCCAGCAGCGGCACGGAATCGGGCGCGGGCTGCCTGGTGTTCACGGCGCGCTGGCGGTCGGCCGCCAGCCGCGCCCGGTATGCCAGTGCACCCGGCGAGCGATCGATCGTCTCTGCCGTCACGCGCGCCTGGGCCAGCGCGCGCACGCTTTTGAGCGTGCGGCGCCCGCCCCCGTCCTGCACCAGGAAGGCGAACAGCTCGCGTGCCGCGAGACGGCTGTCGCCCGCGGTCTCGAACAACGGCGCCAGCACGGGTTCGAGGGTCACGGCGTCGGACACCTGATTCAGGTGAACGGAAACAGCCGCCGCGCCGCGGGCGCCGTGTTCGAGCGCCCGGAAGCGTCCGTGGTAGGTGGCGATCAGCAGGATGATCGCAAAAAGGGATACGCCAGCCAGTGCCGCGTCGAGGTGTCCGAATCGCCAGCGCGCGTCGCGAGTCCGGCGCAGGTCACGCTCCGCGGCCGTCGTGTAGCTCACTCCCATGACGGGCCCGGGGCGAAGGCGCCCTCAACTTTCGGCGTCGAGAGCTCGGCGCGCCGGCGCTCGATCTCGTTCAGCGCGCGCCGGGTCCTGCGCAGGTTGGTTGCGACGCCGGGGAATCCGGAGATGCGTTCGTACTGCGACATCGCTTCCCCGTACGCGGTCGTGGCACGCTGCAGGTACTCTTCCTCCTGCGGCATCCCGGCGAGCTGTTGGGCCGTTTTCCTCAGGTTCTCGCCGCGGATGCGATAGCCATCCCCGAGTTGCGCGGCCTCCCGCTCGCCGATGGTGTAGCCGCGCCGCTCGGCCTGCTTCATCGCGTCGGCGGCGCGCTCGACGTCCTCGAGACCGTAGATGAACGTGCGGGCCAGACCGAGGAAGGGATCCGGCCAGTCGGCCCGCAGCTCCGCCGCCTCCCTGAACGCTGAGATCGCATCGTTGAAGTGACGGTTCGCGAGCGTCGCGTTGCGGCGATGCTTCTCCGCCTCACCGTTGATGCGGTCGAGATGTCCCTCGCAGTAACGCAGCGCCGCACGGAGCCGCCGGTCACCCGGCGACAGCGTCAGCGCCTGCTGCAAGTGTGTCTGAGCGGCAAGCCACTGGCGCTCGCGCACCGAGGGTACCCGGCTGCGATAGTTGGCGATCACCTCGTCGGTCAACTGGCGCACGCGGGCGCGCATCGTGCGCTCCAGGCCGATCACGCCGATGCGGAGATAGCTGCGCCGCGACAGGCTCTGGTAGTCGTCCCACGCGCCACCGAGCTCGTCGAGTGTCTGCGTGGTCGCCGCGGCGCCCACGCGCTTTGCGGCAAAGCCGACCGACCACTCGTTGGCGACGAGCAGGAGCGCGATGACGGTCAGAACCGTGCGCAATCGCGGCCAGCGAATCGGCTGGCGCGGCCGCGGAGGCGGGGGCACGTACACTGCCGCGGCGGGCTGCCGCTCCGGCCGTGTCCGCCTCGTGGCGGCCTCATCGTCCTCACCGGCCGGCCGCGTTCGGCGTGTCGGCGCGTCGAGGAGCCGCGTGGGAAATCCGGCAGTCTCGGCCTGCGTCTCGCTACCCGCGGCAAACCGTTGGAGATCCTCGAGCACCTCCGCCGCAGACGGGTAGCGTTCGTCAAGGGCGGGCGCGAGCAGCTTCGCCGTGATGGCCCGGAGGCCCTGCGGAACGGTCCCGTTCAGCGGCCGCGCGCCGTACCCGCCCTTGATCTGCCGTTCGAGGCCGGCCGAGTCCCTCGAGTGGAACGGGGGCGCGCCGCTCAGCAGCTCGTACAGGATGACACCCAGCGCCCACAGGTCAGCCTGCGCATCCACCTTCGGCTCGTCGCTGTCCAAGCGCTCGGGAGACATGTACGGCATGCTCCCGAAGTCGTTGCGGGTCACCTTCCGCGAGAGCGACAGCGCCTTCGCAATGCCGAAATCCAGCACCTTGATCTCGCCATCGGCCTTCACACGCACGTTGCCAGGCTTCAGGTCGCCGTGCAGCAGCGAGCGGAACGGCTGGCCGTCGATCGTGGTCTCCAAACGATGCGCGGCCTGGAGGAAGCGGCACAGCTGTGTGCCGATCGCGACTGCGTCGGCGGGAGCCGACGGCCCGCGCGCGATGATGTCGGACAGGTTCTCGCCCTCTACGTACTCCATCGCGATGAAGTAGTACGGGGGGATGTCGCCCTCCTCGAACACCCGCGGCACGAGTGTGCACTCGGCGCAGAGGCTGGCCTGGAGCCGTGCGCCCCATCGCTCGGCGTCGAGGATCTGGCGTCCCTCTCCCGCCTCTCGCAGCGGCACGAGCTTCAGCGCGACCTTCTGGCGCGTCCTCGTGTCCTCCGCCAGGAACACGGCGGCCATGCCGCCACGGCCGATCTCCTCGACGATGTCGTAGGGGCCCACGTGCTTGAAGACGGTCGTCATCGCCGCCCTCGCGGACCGCGACGCGGCGCCGACGAGGCAGGGCGATCCGGCGCGGCGACGAACCAGTTGTCAGACACGGACACGGGGGCGCCACCGGGGAGCAGGACGCCCTCGGCCGTCGTCCCGTGAAAGACGTTGTGACGAAGGTCGACCTGTGCGCCGGCCTCGACGACAAGCGATCCGGGGGACTTCGCGGCTGTCGCGTTGCGCGCAAAGACGTTGTTCGCGATTCGTGGCGCGGCGCCGCCGCGTACCAGCACCGCGAGCCCGGGATTGTCGCGCAGCTCGCTCGCGAGCAGCGCGCCGCCTGCGTTCGTCCCGAACTCGATTGCCGCGGTCCGGGCTCCGCTGATCTCCAGGTCGACCAGCGCCACGTGGGCATTGCGCAACAGGACGCCGGTACCGAGCGGCGTGGCAGCGTCGCCGACGATCCGGAACCCCGAAAGCTCCGCGTCCATGACGTCCATCGCGAGCACCGCGGCGTCCGACTCCGAAGCGCCTGCCGGCAGGCGAATCGACGCACCGCGGGAAACGCGGCTGCGGATTCTGACGCCGCTCTTGAGAACCAGCTGCTCGCGATACTCGCCCGGCTCGACGAGGATCTCGCTGCCCGCAGGCGCGGAACCCACGGCTGCGGCAATGGAGCTGTTTGCGGTGACGATCAGCCGGGTGGTTTGGTCCGCACCCGCTCCTGCAGGCAGCAGCGGGACCCACCAGTCGCGCGTCCAGTATCCTGCCAGCGCGAGGGCGACGGCGAGCGCCGCCAGGATGAGGACGAGCCGCCAGCGTCGCGTGGCGCGGCGAGGCTCGACCATCGCTACAGGCGGGTCCGATACGGACGGGTCGTGACCTCTGGGCAACCGGCTGCGGCCCAGGTCCCGTGTGTCTTCTCCCTCGGCAAACCGGTTGCCTTCTGCGTAAACGACAGTGACGTTGTCCTTGCCGCCCGCGGCATTCGCCGCTTCTATCAGCGCGCGCACGATCTCGTACGCATGCCCCGCGTACTCCGCGACGATAGCCTTGATCGTGGCCGAGGGCACGCCGTCGGTCAGGCCGTCGCTGCAGAGGAGCAGCGCCGCGTCGGGCTCGAACGGCACGCGGACGACGTCGATGAACTCGGGATCGGACGCGACGCGTGGCTCGGATCCGACGTCGCGATACACCTCGTTGCGCCGCGGGTGGCGCATGGCGTCCTCTTCGGACAGCTCTCCCGCGTCCTCGCGCTCGCCGACCGGCGAGTGATCGCGCGTGAGCTTCTGGATCGTGCCGCGCCGCAGCTTGTACGCGCGCGTGTCGCCGACGTGCCCGATCACGGCGTCGCCGTTGTCGATGACCGCCACGGTCAGCACGCACGCCATGCCCTTCCACTCGGGGCGCAGCGACGCGACGCGGTACACCTCGTTGTTGGCGCTCGCGATGGCCTCGCGGATGCGGGTCTCGACGGCGCCGTTGCCGCCCTCGAGCCGATCGCGGACTCGCGCCAGCGCGATGTCGGCCGCCTTCTCCCCCGCGGCCTGGCCGCCCATGCCGTCGACCACGATGAACAGGCCGCGCACCGGGTCGTAGTGACAGCGGTCCTCGTTGCTGTCCCGAAGGAGTCCGGGATGGGTGTTGCCGGCAGCGCGCAGCGCGGTCGTGACCGTCATGGCCTCAGCGCACGATCTCGAACTGCATGTGAACGACGCCGGCCAGTGCGATCCGCGCGCCGTCGGGCAGCTCGCTCTCGACGCCGTTCTCGCGGCGCGTGCCGTCCACCTCCTCGTACCCGCGCGGAACCGCCTGGCCGTTCACGGTCGTGCCGAGCATGCTCAGGTCTGTGATGAAGAAGCGGTTGGACGCCGCATCACGCCGGATGCGGAGGTGCTCGCGCGAGACGTCGACCGACGAGTCCAGTTGCAGATCCACGCGATGCGCCTGCCCGCCGCGGCCGACGGTGATCGGGTCGCGCACCATCACGAATGTGTGCTTCCCGGAGTCGTCTTCGTAGTGCAGCCTCGCGGTCGGCTCCCCGCTGACGGCGGTGCTCGCCTTCGTGACCGTCAGTTCCCGGGTCGTCGTCTTCCGGCCCACGTGCAGCGTCTCGATGCGCCGCGTGAGCTGCCCCGCCCCGAGCGTCTCGCCACCGGGCAGCGCCAGCTCCGAGTGAACGAGGATGTCACCCGGCTTCAACTCGTCATCAGCGTCGGCCACGAACTCCACCTGCCACTCGCGCGCGACGTTCTCGACCGGGACCGCCGGGCCGAACAGCGTGCCGGCGTACCGCTGCAGCAGGGATGGCTCGTTCAGCTTCGCGAGTTCTTCGTCGAGCGCGAGCGACGTCTGCGCCCGCAGGACCGGCATGATCGGCTCGATCCGCGAGAACTCGTCGGGGTGAAGGTAGACGACGAACCGGCTTGGCGCGAGGGTCGAGTACCGGAGCGGCTCGAGATTTCGCCGCATGTTCTCGACCACTGCCTCGATGAGGTCACGTGCGGGAAGGTGCGGCGGTTCCAGGTCCCGACTTTGGCGAGGCGTGGCCATAGGCGTGACGGTGTCGTCCGGCGTTACAGCGGAGGCACGTGATGCCGGAGCTCTCAGTGTGTTAATACGACGAAACACCCGGTCGGGGTTCGCCGCGGCTTGCCGAAGCGCGTTCGCCCCGACCGCGCGAAACCGCCGGTTTGCGAGCGACCGGTTCCGGTGTCGCGGCGCGGGGCCCGGGAAGCCGGACGCCGGTTGGATCGTAGCCGACGGCCGTTTTATTGTGCACCGTCCGGCGGCTAAGCTCAGCAGCTCGGCGCTCGTGAGCCGGTATCAGCCCTTTGGCGCCATTCACGGGTAATCCCGCAGAGGTTCGCAACGATTCGCGCACGAGGTGTGGCGCTTATCCGGAGAAGCGCCTGTTGCCGCCATCCCGCGGAGCATCGACACGATGCGCTCCGCTGCCCGCGCGAGGGCCGGCGACAAATCCGTGGCCGGCGCGCATGTCGCGGGCTCCGCACCGACGAGGAAAAGCTCCCCTGGCAACAGCTCGAGCCGGCTAGCGACCAGGAGGGCGTCCATCAACTCGCACTGATGCAGCGAGTACTGATCGGGCGGACGCTTCGGCTCCTGAAGCGCCGCGCGCAGGTCCAGCTGATAGACGCTTCCGGGGCGGCCGCCCGCCCGGATCGCGTCGACGACAATCACGCGCGCGTAGCGAGGCAGCTCGGACAGGACACTCAGCAGCGCCGTCCCGGCGTCGAGAAGATCCACCTCGGACGGGAGTGCGGCGTCGGCTGAGAGCAGGGCGCGCACGACGTGCACGCCCAGCCCTTCATCGGCCAGCAGGATGTTGCCGACTCCTACGATCAGGGTCCGGTCGGGTGCGGCAGCCATCGCCCTGCTGCGAGCGGAATCTCCTGCAGCAACGTTCGTTTCGGCGTGACGAGGTGCACCGCGCACGCGATACAGGGATCGAAGGAGCGCACGATGCGAGCCACTGCAAAAGGATTCTCCGAGTCCTTGACGGGCGCACCAACGAGGGCCTGCTCCATTGCGCCAGGCTGTCCCCGGTCGTCGTGCGGCGAGGCGTTCCACGTCGTCGGGACCACGGCCTGATAACGCTCGATGCGCTTGTTCTTGATGGCGATCCAGTGTCCCAGCGCTCCGCGTGACGCGTCCCACAGGCCGTAGCCGTGGGCCTCGTCGGGGATCACGTGCGCCGTCGCCACCGGCTGATCGAGTTTGATCTGCAGCACCCAGTCAGCCATGGCGTTGGCGACGACCTGCGTCTCGAGCGCCCGCGCGAGGTGCCGTCCCATCACCGAGAAGAGGTGATTCGGCGAGAGCCGCAGGCCAGCCAGCGCCGAATCGATGGCCTTGATGTAGGTGGTGTTCTGGCCCGACGTGCGCGCGATGACCGCGCGCGCAAGGGGACCGACTTCGTACGTGTCGTTGTCGTACCGCGGCGCCTTGAGCCAGGAGTACGCAGACTCCTTGGATGGATCCGGCACCGTGTCACCCGCGGCCGGCCGCAGATGGCTGGGCGATCGGTACCAGCTGTATCTGACGTCCTCGGTGATGAGCGACGGATCGACCGAGTCCACACGGCCGTCGCGATAGCGGGCCATGGCGAACATCCGACTGCGCCTGGTCACATCCGGCACGTTGTCGAGATCGAACGCGCCGTACGACAGCAGCGCCCGACAGCCCGGACCCACCTCGGCGTAGTCGCGGTATACCTCGGCGATGGCGAGCACGTCCGGCAGGTAGACGTTGTCGATGAAGTCCCGCAGCTCACGCAAGCGCCACAAAAACGTAGTCACCTTGTCAACGCTCGGCGTCACGGTGACGCCGCCGGGCACCACCGACGCGCAGTGCGGCATCTTCCCGGAGAAGACGGCGGACATCTCATGCGCCTTGAGGCGGATGTGCAGCGCCTGCACGTAGTGATTCACGATGTCGTCGCTCGTCCGCTTCGGCAGGCGGTAGTCCGCTTCATAGCGCGGCACGAAGGGCGGGACGTCGGGGCCACGCACGAAATCGAGCGACGCCAGGTGGTAGAAATGCAGAACATGCGACTGGATGTAATTCGCGCCCTGAATCAGATTGCGAATGATCCGCCCGTTGTCGGGCGGCATGATGCCGAAGGCATGGTCGAGGCACTGCGACGATGCCACAGCGTGGGCGGTCGGGCAGACCCCGCAGAACCGCTGTGTGAGCTGCACGGCATCGAGCGGATCGCGTCCCGCGAGAATCTGCTCGAACCCGCGGTACAGTGTGCCGCTCGAGCGCGCTTCGACGACAACCCCGTTGTCAACGACCGCTTCCACCCGGAGGTGCCCTTCGATCCGGGTCAACGGATCAACGACCACGCGCGTCCTCACGGCTACCTCCTCTGATAGAGCGGCGAATGCGCGTCCGGGAATCCCGGCTCGGTGCACCCCATGCATGGCGCGTTGGCGCTCACGCACCAGTTCACGCCGCTGTTCCACTGGCGCACGGGGCAGTCCCCGTAGGTAAACGGCCCCTTGCAGCCGATCTCCAGCAGACAGCCGACTTCTCCGAACTGGGTGGCGAAGACGCCTTCGTCCAGGTAGTCGCGGTTGATGCACCGGTTGTGCACGCTCTTGCCGAAGTAGATCTTCAGCCGTCCTGCGGCGTCGAGCTCCTGCGGCTTGGGCAGCCCGTACAGCAGGACGCGGGCGACGGTCCCAATGAACCAGTCGGGATGGCACGGACAGCCGGGGATGTTCACGACCGGCGTCGAGATGCTCAGCGTCTTCAGCAACTCGCCGACGCCAACGGCCCCGCTCGGATTCGGCCGTGCTGCCGCCACGCCGCCGTACGCCGCGCACGTACCTACGGTCAGCACGGCCATCGCGTCCGGCGCGAGCCGCCGGAGCCACTGCATCATCGACACGGGTGCGTCATGCTCCTCGCCGAGTGTGCCGTAGATGCCATCCTCGCGCGTCGGGATTGCCCCTTCGACAATGAAGATGTACTTCCCCTTGTGCGCGCGCGCCGTCTCGATCGCGGCCCCGGTTGACATCGCCCCCGTCGCGGCCATCAACGTGGAGTGGTAGTTCAGGAAGAGCTGATGGCCCGGCAAAATCTGATCGAGGATGACGTTCTTGATGCTGGGATGAATGGTATTGATGACGGAGACGGAACAGCCACTGCAGGCGGAGTCCTGCATCCAGATGAGCGGGTACTCTTTCACAGCCTGCTGAACCGCAGCCTGCAGCTTGGGAAGAAACGCGCGAGAGAACTCCGTGACCGCCGTTGCCGCGAGCGCCCACTTCATGAACTCGCGGCGTGTGAAGCCGTAGTCGTGCATAGGCGGCGACCTTCCTGCGCGACCACGCAATAGCACGAGTGGCGTCCCGTGTAAACGCGTTCAGGAGTTCATCACGTGCGCCGGCGAGATGGTCGTGGGTGTTCAGCTTGTCTACGCTCCGGGCGGCTCGACGCGGGTCAGCCGAACCGCGGTGACCGCCCGCGACACCACGGGTGACGTCCTGGCGCTCACGATCGGATAGGGGCACCCTTCACGCTCCGCGGCGCCGCCTCACGGCCTCCCGCAGCTCCTGCAGGATCGTTTCGGTCTCGTCGATGCCGATGCAGGCGTCGGTGATGCTCTGGCCGTACACCAGCGGCACCCCCGGTCCGTGATCCTGCCGGCCGGCAACCAGATGGCTCTCGAGCATGACGCCGAAAATGCGGGTTGAACCGGCTCCGACCTGTCGCGCGAGGTCCGAGGCCACGCTCGCCTGTCGAGTGGGGTCGCGCTCGCTGTTGCCGTGGGAGCAGTCCACCATCAGCCGTGCGGGGAGGCCGAGCCGCGCCAGCGCGCCGGTCACGGTCTCGATCCGCTCGGCGTGGTAGTTCGGACCGGTCCGCGTCCCACCCCGGAGGATCACATGGCACGACTCGTTGCCAGTCGTCTGCAGGATGGCGGAGACGCCCTGCTTCGTGACGCCCGGGAACCAGTGCTGCCGGCGCGCGGCCAGCACGGCGTCGATGGCGACCTGTGTGTCACCATCCGTGCCGTTCTTGAAGCCCACGGGCATCGACAATCCGGACGCCATCTCTCGGTGTACCTGGCTCTCGGTCGTTCGGGCGCCGATGCACACCCACGACGTCAGGTCGGCAATGTGCTGGGGAATCTGGGTGTCGAGAAACTCGGATCCCGTCGGCAGGCCGAGCTCGTTCACGTCCAGCAGCAGGTGACGTGCGAGTCGCAGCCCCTTGTTGATGTGATAGCTGCCGTCGAGGTCCGGGTCGTTGATGAGGCCCTTCCACCCCACGACCGTGCGCGGCTTCTCGAAGTACGCGCGCATCACGACGAGCAGGGCGTCCGCAGCGGAATCCGCGATTCGCTTCAGCCTGGACGCGTACTCGAGCGCGGCCTGCGTGTCGTGGATCGAGCACGGCCCGGCGACGACGACGAGCCGATCGTCCCCGCCCCCGACGATCGCGGCGATGGCCGCGCGCGCGTCCGCGACGACGTTCGACGCCCGCTCGCTCAGCGGGATCTCCTCCTGCAGGATCGCGGGCGGGATGAGCGGGCGAACCTCCTTGATGCGAAGGTCGTCTGTGCGTCGGAACATTCGTCATGCCTTCGGCCTGGCCGGCGATGCCCTCTACGCCGATGCGTCCATCTTCCCGGTCAGGTGCGACTCGTACGCCGCCAGGTCGAAGAGCCCGTGACCGGAGAGGTTGAAGAGGATGGTTGTCGGCCGACCCGCCTCGCGCGCCTCGAGGGCGTGACGGACGACGCTGTGGATCGCATGCGCGGATTCGGGCGCGGGAATCGTGCCCTCGCAGCGCGCGAATTGCACGGCGCTCTCGAAGACCTCTCCCTGGTGGTACGCCTCGGCCTCCACCAGGCCCGCGGCAAGGAGATGGCTCACCAGCGGGGCGGAACCGTGGTAACGCAGCCCCCCGGCGTGGACGGGTGCCGGCGTGAAGGTATGTCCGAGGGTATGCATCATCATCAGCGGCGTGGTGCCGGCCCGATCGCCGAAGTCGTACTCACGAACGCCTGCCGTGAGGCTGGGGCACGCCGAAGGTTCCACGGCGATCGCGCGCAGCGCCTTTCGCGAGCCGGCGATCTTGTCGCGCAGGAAGGGGAAGACGAGGCCGGCGAAGTTGCTGCCGCCGCCGTGGCAGGCGATCAGGATGTCGGGGTAGTCGCCGGCGAGCTCCATCTGCTTCTTTGCTTCCTGGCCGATGATGGTCTGGTGCAGCAGGACGTGATTGAGCACGCTGCCGAGCGAGTACTTCGTATCGTCGCGCCCCGCGGCATCTTCCACCGCCTCGGAGATCGCAATGCCGAGGCTTCCCGGCGTGTCCGGCTCTTCGGCGAGGACCGCTCGGCCCGCGGCGGTGAGCGGCGACGGGCTCGCCACCACGTCCGCGCCGTAGGCCTTCATCATGACGCGGCGGTACGGCTTCTGGTCGTAGCTGACGCGCACCATGTACACCATGCAGGCGAGGCCCATGAGCTGGCAGGCGCACGCGAGCGCGCTGCCCCACTGCCCGGCGCCCGTCTCCGTGGCCAGACGCTTGACGCCCTCCTGTTTATTGACCCACGCCTGCATGAGCGCGGTGTTGAGTTTGTGGCTGCCGACGGGGCTCACGTGCTCCGACTTGTAGTAGATGCGCGCGGGCGTATCGAGCGCTTCCTCAAGCGCGCGCGCGCGGAACATCGGGCTCGGCCGGTAGAGACGGTAGATGTCGCGCACCTCGTGGGGGACTTCGATGAACCGTTCCTGAGACACTTCCTGCGCAATGAGGCCGGCAGGGAAGATCGGCGCGAGGGCCTCGGGGCCGATCGGCTGGCGAGTGCCGGGGTTCAGCGGCGGCGGTAGCGGCGTAAGCAGGTCCGGGGCGATGTTGTAGAAGTGTGTCGGGATCTCCGATTCGGGTAACGTGATCTTCGTGTCGGTCACGGCAGGCCTCTCTCGGGTTTGTGGGGCGCATCTTCTCACAAAGAGGAGCGAGAATCTGCGGTGCCGCGACATGCTCGGGCAATCTGCCATCGGGGCAAGGCCGGGATCGTACCAGGATTGGCGGGGTCGGCCGTGACACGTGACGTCTGGCGGATCAACCGGGCCGGGTCGCTCGCCCGGCTGAGAAAACAGAGCGAGACGCTGCCGCCGCCCGCGGCCGGCGAGGCGCGCGTCCGCGTGAAAACCGTCGGCCTCAATTTCGCGGACATCTTTGCCTGCCTCGGCCTGTACTCCGCCACGCCCAAAGGGCCGTTCGTTCCCGGCCTCGAGTTCGCCGGCGTGATCGAGGAAACGGTCCCCCCCGCACGAGGACACGAGGCCTCCGCCCACGCCGGCCTGCGCGCAGGTGATGCGGTGGCCGGGCTGATACGCTTTGGCGCGTACGCCACCGTCCTGAACGCTCCCGCCCATCTGCTGTCGCGCATCCCACCGGGCTGGACGATGGCGCAGGCGGCTGCATTCCCCGCGCAGGGGCTGACCGCGTGGTATGGCCTCGTTGAGCAGGCGCGGGTCACGAATGGCGAGCTGGTCCTGCTGCATTCCGCGGCGGGCGGCGTCGGCCTGTGTGCGCTCGCGATCCTCCGCTCGATTGGCGCCCGCATCGTGGCGACCGTCGGCCGCGAGGAGAAGCGACAGTTTCTGGTGAAGCGCTACGGGTTCTCACCCGAGCTCGTCATCGTTCGCGATCGCCGGCGCTTCGGCGATCAGCTGGACAGAGCGCTTCACGCCGTGACATCCGACGGCTTCGACGTTGTCTTCGATGCGGTCGCCGGCCCGTTTCTCGAGCCGGCGTTCGCACGGTTGCGCCCTCGCGGCCGTCTGGTCGTGTACGGCGCGGCGGATTTCATGCCGGGCGGCCGACGCGCAGTCGATCCACGGCTCCTCGTGCGCTACCTGCGCCGCCACCGGATCGACCCGCTGCGGCTGATGACCCTGAACCGGAGCGTGATCGGCTACAACCTGATCTGGTTGTGGGACCGGGCGGATCGTCTGCCCGAGGCCTACGCCGCGCTTCGTTCGCTCTGCCCGGAGCCGCCGCTCGTCGGGCGGCAGTTTCCATTCGATCAGGCGCCGGCGGCGATGCGATTCCTGCAGAGCGGCCGCAGCATCGGCAAAGTGGTTCTCGACACATCTCTTACTCGCGTCGCGTCGCCGGGCGACGAAGCCCCGGCGTAAGAGGATGCCTAGATCCGGCCGCCGCTCACCGCCACGACCGCATCCTGTTCACTTACAATCCCATACCTGCGACGCGCATCCCGCAGGCCGACCAGTGTACGTTCGCACGGAGCCTGGCCGCTTCATCGCGCGAATCGAGGTCCTGAGACCATGACACGTACGTTGCTCGTGTGCCTGTTGCTGTGGTGGCCGGCCGGCGCCAATGGAGACCAGGCGCCTTCAGCCGACGTCGAGGCGCACCTGCGGCAAGCCACGCAGGACCTGCTCGACGCGATTGCGCCTGGACGGGTCGAGGTCTGGCGCACTCTCCTCCACGACTCCATGATCCACGTCGACGAGAACGGCATCGTCCGCGGCAAGTCCGAGCTGTTGAAGGAGCTGACGCCATTGCCCGCGGGACTCGAGGGCTCGATCAGGGTCGCCTCGTTCCGGTTGGCGCTCCATGGAGACCTTGCCGTGGCCACTCACGAGGATCACGAACGCCTGGACTACTTCGGGCAGCTGGTGGCCACCCGCTTTCGTACCACTGATACGTGGCTCAAGACGCCGGCCGGCTGGCGCCTGATCGCCAGCCACGTCATGGCGGTGCTCGACGATCCGCCCGCCGCGCGACTGACGGCGGAGCAGTTGTGCGCGTACGCCGGAACCTATGCGCTCACAGCGCAGATCAGCACTCGCATCACGTGTGGGTCAGGCCAACTGATCTCGGAGCGGACGGGACGTGCGGCGACCACCTACCGCCCGGAAACCGCGGACGTCTTCTTCGCTCCTGGCCAGCCGCGCACGCGCCGGATCTTTCAACGGGACGCCACAGGGGCAGTCACTGGATTCGTGGACCGGCGAGAGGGACACGACATCAGGTGGCGAAAAGGTGTGGAGGAACGATGATTGGAAACAGCAGACCCGACCGCGGGGAGGCGGCCGAGTACTACTTCAAGTACATCGACCTCGTCCCCGACGGTGACATCCTGGCCATCCTGGAAGCGCAGTTGCCTGAGACGCTGGCGCTGCTCGAGCGGGTGCCGGCGGAGCGAGTCGACTACCGGTATACGCCTGACAAATGGACGGTGCGCGAGGTCGAGTGCGTGGCCGCGCGGCGTCGGGCCGGCGTTCACGTTGAAGGGATTCGTCAGGTGGCGAAAGTCGTGAAGGAGTGACCGCGCACGAGGACGTGATACGCTGAGGGCGGGTCAGACGTCCACAGTGAGTTCAACTTCGATGTGGTAGCCCGTCACCGGGCGAGCCGCTGCACCTGAGGTCAGTGTTTCCACGCTACGGGGTGCAGCGATGGTCGAGAGTCCTTCTCCAGATCCCGGAATCCTGACTTCTGACGAAAGATGGCGGCGCTTGGAGCAGCGCGCCCGCGAAAGCGAGGCGCGCGTTCAGCGCCGTGCCCGGACGGCGTTCATACCTGCCAGCGCGGTGCGTCTGGCCGCCGGGGTGCAGTTCCTGCCGATCGGATGCGCCCGGGCCGCGACGACCCAGAAAGATCGAGACCAATCATGATGCAGCCAAAACGCAAAGACCTGCCGCCGTCTGTTCACGACTGTCCCGTTTGCCATCACCCGCAGACGAAGATCCAACGAAAGCTGGGAGCCACCACATATGGGTCCACGATCTACGTGTGCGCGCGCTCCGGCGAGTGCAGCGTCGGCGTAAACCTGAGCAAGGTTGAAACCTGGGTGTCGGTGTAGTCACGGGGATCACCGGCGATCCGTCGAGGCCCGCCCCGGCCCATCACGGGCGCGGTCTGTCGGGCAAAGCCGTCGCGGCCGTGTCGCGGCCGCTGCGATCCGGCCACGACGCACGTCACGACGCTTCGCCGTCGCGCTTCCGCCTACGCGGGACGGACGTTCTCGCCGCGGGGGCCCTTGGGGCCCTGGCCCCGCTCGAACGTGACCGGTTGCCCTTCGCGCAGGTCCTCGAAGCGGGCCTGGGTGCAGGCCGAGCTGTGAAAGAAGTACTCGTTGCCATCGCTCGCCGCGATGAACCCGAAACCCTTCGTTGTCAGACGTTTGATTGTGCCGTTGAGTGTCGCCATTTGTCGTCCCTGTGTTGTCGGTCAGTCGATGGTCTGGTGTCCGCCTCGATCGTTCGGACGGACGCCGGTGGATGTCGTCTCGTAGCTAGGCTGAACTTCAGGAGGAGCGAGTCAGGAGTGGCTCGTTACGCCGGAGGCGGCACAGTACGTGGCAAGATCCGAACAGCTAGTCTATCACGGAAACGCCGGCCCTCCAGTCCCCAGGGCAACACATCGAGGGGGCGCGCACTTACTGCTGCCCGGTAACGCCTAAGCCGGCCGCGCTATAATCGCCCCCTCTTCCCATAATTGCCAGTCGCGCGGCGGAGAACCTCCGTTACCCGGGAGCGTCCATGGTCGGCCGCACCGTGTCGCACTATCGGATCGTTGCGCACCTCGGCACGGGTGGCATGGGCGTCGTCTACAAGGCCGAGGACACGCGGCTGGGGCGGCTGGTCGCGCTGAAGTTTCTTCCCGAGCATCTCGCAAGCGACCGTCACGCCCTGAGCCGCCTGCAAGGCGAGGCGAGGGCCGCTTCCGCGCTCAACCACCCGCACATCTGCACGATCTACGACATCGACGCCGCCGAGGGCCGCTCGTTCATCGCGATGGAACTGCTGGAAGGCGAGCCGCTGCGGTTGCGCCTGCGGGGGCGGCCGCTGGAAACGCCGGCGATCCTGAATATCGTGGGCCAGCTCGCCGATGCTCTCGAGGCGGCACACGCGAAGGGAATCGTTCACCGCGACATCAAGCCGGAGAACATTTTCCTCAGCACGCGAGGAACGGTGAAGTTGCTCGACTTCGGCATCGCGAAGCTCGTCGCCGAGCGGACGGTTGCGGCGTCGGCGCCTACAGCGACGCGCGACGCCACTGGCGCACTCGCGGGCACCATCGCGTACATGTCACCGGAGCAGCTGCGCGGTGACACGCTCGACGGCCGCACCGACCTCTTCTCCCTCGGGGTCGTCCTCTATGAGCTGATGACTGGCGTGCATCCCTTCGCGGAAACCGGGCCGGGCGGCGTGGTGGGCGACCTCCTCACATCGGCGCCGCCGCCGGCCGCGCAGCGGAGCCCTGGTATCCCGCCGGAACTGGGCCGCATCGTGACCAAGCTCCTCGAGAAGGACCGTCGACTGCGGTACCAATCGGCGACGGAACTCCGCATCGACCTGGAACGGTTCGGTCGCATGGACGCCGCGTCGCGGACGCAAAGCGGCATGGTCTCGAGCGAGCAGGCCTCGATCGTCGTGCTCCCGTTCGACAACCTCAGTCCGGATCCCGACAACGCCTTCTTCGCGGACGGATTGACCGAGGAGATCATCGCGGACCTCTCCAAGGTCCGCTCGTTGCGGGTGATTTCGCGGACCTCCGCCATGCTGCTCAGAGACTCGAAGAAGGACGTCCCGACGATCGCACGACAGATGAACGTGCGGTACGTCCTCGAGGGCAGCGTCCGCCGGGCCGCGAACAACCTTCGCATTACGGCGCAGCTGATCGACACCGGCACCGACGCGCACCTGTGGGCGGAGAAGTACTCAGGCACGCTCGACGACGTCTTCGAGATGCAGGAGCGGGTCTCACGGGCCATCGTCGATGCGTTGCGGCTGAACCTGACGCCTGAGGAACACGACCGGATGGCCGCGCGGCCCCTCACCGACATCGCTGCCTACGATTGCTACCTGCGCGCCCGGCACGAGATCTGGAGTATGGACGAGGCGTCGCTCGGGCGGGCGATCGATCTCGCGCAGCAGGGCCTCCGGATCGTCGGCGAGAACGAGCTCCTCTACGCCGCCATGGGAATGGCGTACTGTCGTTACGCCAACGTGGGCATCAGGCCGGAGGCCAGCCTGAAACGGGCCGATCAATGCGCGGCGAAGATTGCGGCGTTGAACGGCGAATCTTCGCACGCGTACCTGCTGCGTGGAGTGATCAATATCAAGCGCGGAAACATGCAGCAGGGGGTGCGCGAGCTGAAGAGGTTTCTCGCGGCCGACCCGAACGACCCGGAAGCCCTCAGGTCGCTGGGGTACGCATACCTCTCAGTCGGAAAACCAGCCGCGGCGCGCCCCTTCATTCGCAGGCTTCTCGATGTCGATCCGCTGACGTTCGTCAATCACTGCCTGCCGGGCTGGGCCGACAACGACGAGGGGCGTTGGGACGAGGCTGTCGACGCGTACCGCGCGTGCTACGAAATGGCGCCCGACAACCCGCTCGGACGCGGCCTCTACGGCTGGGTGCTCGCGATGAACAAGCGCTTCGACGAAGCACTCCCGATTCTGGACAGCCTTGCGGCGGACCTGCCGGACGCGCCCCTCGGGCGGCTGGCTCTCTGCCTGGCGAGGGCGCTCCGTCATGACAAGGCGGGCACCATCGCGGTAGCGGAATCGCTGACCGAGGCAGCCTCGTGGGACGACTACTTCTCGGCGCGCCTCGCCGAGTGCTACGCACTCGTCGGCGAGAAGGGCGAGGCGCTGAGGTGGCTGGAGAATGCGGATCGCCTGGGGGTGGGCTATCACGTCGCGCTGTCGAACACCTGGGTCATGTCGTCGCTTCACGACGACGGGCGCTTTCAGGAACTGATTCGGCGGATGAAGGAACGGTCCGAGCGCTTTGAGGTGTGAACAGTCTCGTTTACGGGTTGAGCGCCTGTGCCCGATCGCCCAACGCCGCTTCGTGCGTTGTCCACCACGTCCGCGCCTGATCCTCGGTCCAGGCACGTGCGCCGTCTATCGCAGCCAGGCGGTGCGACAACTCCTTCGCCGTCTGCGGCCGCTGTGCGGGGTCCTTCGCGAGGCATGACAGCACGAGGTCGTTCAGCGCCGCTGGAATCCGCCGCTCCGTTCTGGCCGACGGCGGCGTCGGCTCCGTCTGGACGTGCTGCATCACGAGCCCGAGCGGCGTGTCGGCGGTGAACACGAGCTCGCCGGTCAACAGCCAGTAAGCGACGCAGCCGGTGGCGTAGATGTCTGCGCGGCCGTCGATCGTCGATCCACCCAGAGCCTGTTCGGGCGCGATGAACGCCGGGGTGCCGTGAATGGCGTTCTCCAGCGTGAGGGCTGGCTGGGTGTCCGCGCCTTCTTCAGCCGCTTTCACGATCCCGAAATCCAGCATCTTCACGAAGTCGTAGTCCTCGCCGTATCGACACAGGAAGACGTTGGCGGGCTTGACGTCGCGGTGCACGAGGCCGCGCGAATGCGCCTCCGAGAGAGAGTGACAGACCTGTTGGAGCACGTGGATGGCGCGTTCGGCCGGCATGGGGCCGGTCCGTCGCACGAGGGCGTCGGCGTCGAGACCCTCGAGAAGTTCCATCGCGTAGTAGAACGTGCCGTCATCGGCCACACCAAAGTCGAACAACTCAATCGTGTGTGGCGACCGAAGGCTTGCGATGGCCTGCGCCTCCTGCTCGAAGCGCCGGCGTGCATCTTCGGATGCGAGGCTTCGCGCGTCTCCCGTGCGCGAGGGCCGAACCAGCTTGATGGCGGCGGGACGCGCGAGCATTCGATGTTTCGCGCGCCACACCTCTCCCATTCCGCCTTGTCCCAGCCGCTCGACCAGGTGGTAGCTGCCCAGCTCGCGCGCGCGGCTGACTTCCGTTCCCAGCGCGTAAACAACACGGGCACCGACGTACGCCATCAGTACGATCAGCAGGTAGGGGAGCACGAGCCCGACGAAGAACTGCAACCCGGTGATCGTGGACGAGTTCGGATACACCACGATCACCAGTGCGACGACGACGGACACCGAGCTGGCCGCGGCCAACGCGGCCACGAGCGCTCGCCGCGGCGGGGTCGGCACGACGATTGTGAAAAGCAGCGTCCAGACCGCGACCCATGAGAGGCCAAAATGGCCCGTCCCGATGGTGATCCCCATTGGGTCCAGGAACTCGGCGGCGGCGATGCCGTAACTGCCCACCACCTCGAACACCAGGCCGATGTTCATGACTGCGGGCAGCGGCACGCGCGCGCTCCGGATCACGGCGGCCACGAGCAGCGCGACGGCGATCGCGATGACGCCGGGTCCCCAGAGCAGGAAACTGGACAACAAACGAGGTCGTTCGGCGGGGAGCAGAAGCGCCGGAACGTACCCGGCCATCACGAACACGAAGGCATACAGCAATGCCAGGATACGGAGCCGCTCGGCCGACTGGCTGAGGACGTCGGCGGGGAGTGCGGCTGCGCTGTCGCGAGATCCCGCAGTGCGCCTGCCCTTTTGGGGCAGGACGAGACTGTTGTTTTCGGGAGCCGCTGCCATACGCCGGTTATCTTATGCCCGCGACGTGAATCACTTATGATCGTGGCGTGACGCCCGACCCGGCCGATCCCCTGTTTCTGCGCCGCTATGCCTGGCTTTCGATTGTCGCCGCCCTGGTGACGATGGCGTTGAAGGCGGCCGCCTATCTCCTGACCGGATCGGTCGGGCTGCTCTCCGATGCCGTCGAGTCCCTGGTCAACCTGGCCGGCGCGCTGATGGCGCTGTGGATGCTGACGGTCGCGGCGCGCGAGCCGGACGAAGACCACGCGTACGGGCACACCAAGGCCGAGTACTTCTCGAGTGGTGCGGAAGGTACGCTCATTCTGTTCGCCGCCTTGAGCATCGCATTTGCCGCCGTGCAGCGCCTGCTGGCGCCGCGGCCGCTGGACGCCCTCGGCATCGGCGTCGCGGTTTCGGCCGCTGCGTCCTTCGTCAATCTCGTCGTCGCGCGCGTGCTCCTGCGCGCCGGGCGTCGTTTTCATTCCGTCACGCTCGAGGCGGACGCCCGTCATCTCCTGACGGACGTCTGGACGTCCGCCGGCGTGCTCGTGGCGCTTGGAGCGGTCTATCTCACCGGATGGCTGCAACTCGATCCGATCGTGGCACTGGCGGTGGCGGCGAACATCGTGGTCACCGGGTTCCGCATCGTGCGCGATTCCGTGCGCGGCCTGATGGACACCGCCCTACCGGCGCAGGAGCGGGAGCAACTGCGATCGGTTCTCGAGCGCCACGCCGCGCAGGGCATCCAGTACCACGCGCTGCGGACCAGGCGATCCGGCGTGCGGAGATTCGTGTCCGTCCACGTGCTCGTCCCCGGTGAGTGGAGCGTGCACCGCGGGCACGAACTGCTGGAGCAGGTCGAGTCCGACATCCGCACGGCGCTGCCCGGGACGACGGTGTTCACGCACCTGGAATCGATCGAGGATTCGTCGTCCTGGGACGACCAGTCGCTGGATCGAGGGTCGCGCGGGCAGCCTCGCCTCGATCCCGCTGCGCGCCCCCCGTCGGCTCGGCTCCGATGAGCGGACGGGGAGCGAAAGCTCATCAGGAGCGAATTCACTTTTCGCATTATTGACACCCGGCACCCTCCCGGATATCGTGCGCTGCTCATCGGCAGGGGGAGGAACATCGATGAGTGGGGTCCTTCGTTTCTGTTTTGTCGCCGCCTTCGGCGCGGCTGTGGTGCTCGCCACCCCGCGGCACGCCTTCGCGCAAGGCTGAGTGGCCGCACGAATGGGCACGCCCGTGCTAGGCGTGCAGGGTGGAGCGTACCCGGCCCAGGGAACCTGGTCGTTCTCCATGGGCTGGCGCTATCAGAAGTCAGACCGGCACTTCGTCGGGTCCGAGTACCAGGCCGAGCGAGACCACGAAAGCAGTCAGGTCATCAACAGCGTCAATCTCGCGGACCTGAGCATCAGGTACCAGGCCACCAGACGCATCGAGCTGAGTGCTGGCGTACCGTATTTCATGGGCACGCGTTCGCAACCGCTGCGCAACGCGCAGCGCGAGATCATCGAGCGCTACCAGACGCAGGCGCGCGGCATCGGCGACATTGTCGTTTCGGCACGGCGCTGGATGTTCGACCCGGACACGCACCTTGGCGCCAACCTGCAGCTCGGTCTAGGCGTGAAGCTGCCTACCGGCACCAATAACGTGACCGACTCGTTCCGGGTGTTCTCGTCGGCGCCGGCGCCGAACGGCAGCATCACGAGCGTCATCCGAACCGTCGATCAGTCGATCCAGCCGGGTGACGGCGGGTTCGGAATCCTGGCCGACTTCAGCACGTTCAAAGGCCTGGCGGGGGGGAACGTGTCCATTTACGCGAGCGGGGCGTATCTGGCCAACCCCCAGGGACGGAGCGAGGTGCTCACCTACCGCGGCGCACCGGGCGAGCAGGTGATGTCGATCGCCGATCAATACCTGCTGCGCGCCGGGGCGGCGTTCCCGATCCCGAAGAGCAAGAGGCTGTCGTTCAGCGCCGGCATCCGCGTGGAAGGTGTTCCCGTACGCGATCTTCTGGGGCCAGACGATGGCTTCAGGCGTCCGGGGGTCGCGGTCTCGATCGAGCCCGCGATCAACATCATCAACGGCAAGCACGTCGTCACGTTCGGGATCCCGTTTGCGATCTACCGGAACCGGTTCGTGAGCGTCGCGGACGAGGCGAGGGGAGCGCACGGCGACGCCGCGTTCGCCGACTACCTCGTGATGGCCGGCTACTCGCGCCGGTTCTGACGACTGGCGATGCGGTTCGGTCGTGTTCTGCTGCTCGTTGTCCTGGGGCTTTGCGGAGGCGGATCGTGGCTCGCTTTCGCAGGGCCCGCGGACGCATGGGTGCCGTCGGACAAACGCGAGGCGGCGCCCACGCTCTCACTCCGCGATCTGGAGGGGCGGAAGCGCCAGCTCTCAGACCTCAAGGGCAAGGTCGTGGTCGTGAACTTCTGGGCCACCTGGTGCGGGCCGTGCAAGCGTGAGATGCCCGAGTTCACGAGGGTCCACGCCGACTATCGGGACCGCGGCGTCGAGTTCGTCGGCGCCGCAAACGAGCCCCGCTCGGCGCGAGACAAGGTGCAGGAGTTCGTGCGCCGCTACGAGATCCAGTTTCCCATCTGGCTCGAGGCGTCAGCGGACCACCTGGAAGCGTTTGGCGTCGGCGTCGGGCTCCCCTCGACGGTGATCGTGGATCCGCAAGGCCGGGTCGCAGCGCGGATCCTGGGCGCGACCGACGCGACCGAGCTGCGCACGCTGCTTGACCGGATCCTCGCCGAAGCGGCCCCTTCCGCGGCTGCATGCTGCGGCGGCTGAGACCGCCTCTCCACATCCTCTTCTTTCTGTCGGGCGCAGCCGCGCTCGCGTACGAAGTCCTGTGGATGCGTCGCTTCTCCGTGCTGCTCGGCGCGACGGCGCCGGCGGTTGCCGCGGCGCTCACCGCATTCTTCATAGGGCTCGGGTTCGGCAGCTACCTGCTCGGCCGCCTTGCGCCGCGCCTCACCCGGCCGCTGCGGGTGTTTGCGGCCCTCGAGCTCCTCACCGCCCTCTCGGCCCTGGCCGTGGAGCCGTTCCTCCGCGCGGTGCAGCCTGCCTATGCGTGGCTCTACGACGCCTCGGGCGAGAGCGTCGCTCTGCGCCTCACACTGAGTGTCGTCGTCGCGGTGCTCGCGGTCCTGGTTCCCGCGACATGCATGGGTGGAACGCTGCCCGTGCTCGCGCAGTTCGTCGCGGCGAGCGCGCAGTCGCTCGGCGTTCGCGCCGGCGGCTTGTACGCGGTCAACACGCTGGGGGCCGCCTGCGGGGCCCTCACCGTCCCGGTGGTCCTGCTTCCGTACCTCGGCGCCCCGGGCGCGCTCGCCGCGGCAGTCACGGCAAGCCTCGTGATCGCGGCCGGCGCCCTGCTTCTCGCGCGTGCGCCGGAAACGCGATCGGCCGCCATCGAGGAGGGGACGCGGCCAGCGAAGGCGGCTCCCGGCTCGCCGAGGCCGAAGCTCAAGGCGGCTCCCGGCGCGCCGAAGCCGAAGGCGAAGGCGGCACGTGACACGCCGCGGCCACTCGGCGGCGGCACCCTGGCGCTCGCGTTCCTCTCTGGCGCGATCACGCTCGCGCTCGAAGCGCTCGCCACGCGGGCGTTTGCGCTCGTTCACGAGAACTCCGTGTACTCGTTTGCCACCGTCGTCGCGGTGTTTCTCGCCGGACTCGGTTCCGGCGCGGCCCTGGCGCGCGCGGCGCTGCAGCGCGGCGCCGCCGCGCGCGGGCTCGTCGCCTTCGGCTGGGCGGGGGCCGGCGCCTGGATGGTGGTTCTGCCGGCGCTGTTCGTGCGCGCGACGGGCCTCGACTACCTCGCCGGCGGACGGCTCTTCGCGCACGAGGCTCATCTCGCCGCGCTCGTCGCCGCGGCGCTGCTGGCGCCGAGCTTCCTGCTGGGACTGGTGCTGCCCGCGCTGATGGAGGAAGAGGGGCAGATTTCCTGCGAAGGCGGACCTGCTGTCGGATCAGTCCTCGCGGCGAACACGGCCGGCGCGATCGTGGGGCCGCTCCTCGCCCTCTTCGCGCTTGCGCCCGCGACCGGGCTCTGGACCGCCGTGAGCCTTCTCGGCGCGCTGTCGATCGCTTGCGCAGGGATTGCATCACGCGGCGCGGGTCGAGCGGTCCGCGGCGCGCTGGCGGCCGCCGTCGCGATCGCGAGCGTCGCGTTCCTCGTCGTTCCTCCGGGGTCGCTGCCCCCGATGAAGCTCTCCGGCACGGATCGCCTGCTCGATCTGCGCGAGGGCCCCTTCGGCAGCGTCGCCGTCGTCGAGCACGAGGGCCATCGCCGCATCAAGTTGAACAACTTCTACGTGCTGGGAGGCAGCGCGGCGGCGGGAGACGAGCGCCTCCAGGGGCACATCCCGCTCCTCCTCCACCCGCGTCCCGAGCGCGTGGCCTACCTCGGTCTTGGCACCGGCATCTCGCTGAGCGCGATCCGATTTCACCCGGTCCGCGAGGTGCTGGCCCTGGAACTGGTGCCGGAGGTGGTCAGCGCCGCTCGCGACTGGTTTGGTGAGGCGAACCACCACGTGCTCGACGACCCGCGCGTGCGCATACGCGAGGAGGACGCGCGCAGCTACGTGGCCGCCACGCGAAAGCGCTTCGACGTCGTCGTCGGGGACCTCGTCGTCCCGTGGCGGCGCGGCGAGTCCTCGCTCTACACGAGGGACAGCTTCGAGGCCGTGCGGCGCGTGCTGGCGCCCGGCGGGCTGTACTGTCAGTGGGTGCCGCTCTACCAGATTTCAGAGACCGAGTTCGACAGCATCGCCGCGTCGTTCCTCGACGTCTTCCCTCGCACCACGCTCTGGCGAGGGGACTTCAACGCCGGGCAGGCGGTTGTCGCCCTGGTTGGCCACACCGACACGCGCGGCCTCGACGCGAGAAACGCGGATGCCCGCACCCGCGCGCTGGCGGCGGCTCCCGATCGGAGCAATCCTTATCTCTCTCACCCGGCTGGGCTGTGGCTCTACTGCGTCGGGCCGCTCGATCCCACGCAGCAGCGTTTCCGGTCGGCGCCGCGCAATCGCGACGCCAGCCCGTGGGTCGAACTGGCGAGCCCGCGGCTGCACCTTCGCATCGCGAGCGGAGAAGCGGCCGCCTTCGTCGCCAGGCCCCTGAAGGCGCGTCTGGACGAAATCAGCTCGCGTCCGCTTGCGGGCACGGCGGCCGACTCACTGCAGGCCGAGCACCTCGAGTGGCGCGAGCGGGGTGCGGACATCTGGGAAGCGTCGCTGCTGTCGTTCGAGGGGGACAATGCCGCGGCCGACCGTCTGGGTCTCGCGGCGCTGGCCCATCTGCCCGCCGAGATCCAGGCCGCGGTGATGGACACTCCCGGCGTGGTGAAGTGAGGTGCGCGCCTGCGTCACCTGCCGCGGGTAGAGGCCGATGAGGAGGCGCTGACCGCGCCCAGGAGATTCGCAGCCTCCTTGAGGTCCGCGGTCCCGTGCCCTTCTGTGAACCAGTTGAATACGTCGGCCAGCGGTTGCACGGCTTCGTGCAGAGGCTTTCGCTGTTTCGTCCAGAGCCGGAAGAGGCTGACGGCCGCTCGCAGCTCGAGCGACCGCGCCCGCTGGGCGCGCGCAAGCTCGAGGGCATCGAGGAGGCGGCGTTCAGCAGCGCTCTCGTCCGGTGTCGCGAGTTTCAAGCGAAGCTCCGCGTCGATTCGCCAGACTTCGGCACGCCACCAGGCTTCTCCGCTGCGGGCCGAAGAATCCAGCGCCTCGAGGACCACTTCCAATCCTTTTTCGGGCTGTCCCGCCGCGCCGTGCGCCTCGGCAAGGAGCCCGAGATAGTACGGCGCCGCCAGTTCGGCGCCGGTGGCCCTCCACTCGTCGAGTCCGCGGCGCATCTCCCCGATGCCCTCCTCCGACGCCCCCTGTCTGGCCCGTGCCCACCCGCGCATAATCGTCGCGGCCGCGAGCCACAGCGGAAACCCTCCCTCCCGAGAGAGCTTCATCTGCGTTTCCACTTTCTCGAGAACGGGCGCCGCCTCGCCGCGAAACTGGTGCATCATCGTGAAGTTCTGGAACGTCATCGCCAGCGTGTGCGCATGGGACACGCGGCGGGCGAGCGCGATTGTCTCCTCCATTCTCGCCAACGCGGTGTCAGGGTAGCCGAGCAGCCATAGGGCCCACGCCGACAGCGCGCCCGCGACCACCCCTTGATCCTGGCCGCTTCGGAAGACCTCGTGCGCGTGGTTCTCGGGACGGTAGAGGGCCATCACTTGTTCCAGGTGCGCTCGCGCCGCGGTCGGATCGCCGAGCCAGAACGACGTGTCGCCCACCGCCCTGTGGGCCGGCAGTAGCAGCTCCGGATCGCCTGCGGCCTGCGCGATGCGGAACACTTCCGCGGCAAGCCCGCGGGCGCGGCTCAGGTGCGTACTCATCAGCGCGAAGGTCCAGAGCCCATAGACGGCGCGGAATTGTTCCGGGCTGTTCTCGACCTCCTGGCACAACTCCGAAGCGCGGGAGTACGCGCGTTCCGTTTCGGGGGCGGCCATTCCCTTGGTCACGAGCAGCGGTGCACCGACCAGGCAGCAGAGCCCGAGCTCCTTGCGCGAGCGTTCCACGCTCTCCGGAAGTCCTTTGAGCAAGCGCAGCGCGCCGTTCAGGAACTCCACGGCCTCATGGTTCGCAAACTGCTGGAGCGCCTGTTCCCCGGCCTTCTGCAGGTAGTCGATCGCCTTCCACACCAGCGCGGGTTCGGCATCGGCTTCTTCCACCGCTCTCCTCCAGTGGAGCGCGAGGAGCGGATAGGCGGCCGAGAGCGCGGCCGCATGCCGTTCTTCCAGCAACTCGGCCATCGCCTGGTGGAGTTGACGGCGCTGCGCGAAGAGCATCTGCCGGTAGGCGACTTCCTGGAAGGCGAGGTGGTGGAAGGCGTACACCGGCGCCGGATCGGATCGCTCGAGCGCGATGACGCGCATCCCCTCGAGCGCGCGCAGATCGGCAAGGACCGATGCCTCGTCGGCCTGACCCTGGTGGAGACGCACCACGACGTCCGACTCGAACACGCGTCCGACGACGCTGGCGAACTTCAGCACCAGCCGCTGCGAGGGGGAGAGGCGATCCATTCGGGCGGCCACCGCCGCCTGGATGTTGTTGGGCAGATCCACAGAGCGCAGATCGCCTGCGCCCGGCGCGAGGCGGCACTCGCCGTCGGTCACCTGGATCAGCCCAGAGTCTCTCAACCCGCCGGCAAGCTCCTGGATCAACAACGGATTGCCTTCGGCCTTCGAGCGAATGATGGCTTCAACCGCGTCGGGCACGCTCGCGACGCCGAGGGCCCGGCAGGCGATTTCGACAGCCTCGTCCGGGCCGAGCGGCTCCAGGTCGAACCGCCTGCCCCTTGCCGTGCGCGAAAGAGCCTCGATCTCCTCGAGCGCGGGACCGGGAATCGGACGCGTGGCGAGGACCAGCACCAGCGGCTCCGCCCGCGCGCAGATGCGCGATGCCAGCGCCAGGGACGCCGAGTCCATCCACTGCGCGTCTTCCAGCAGCACGACGTGGCACGAGCCGTCCTGCGGCAGGGCGACCAGCAGGTCCGCCAGGACGTCGTACGTCGCGGACGCTCGCGCCCGCTCGTCCATCGAGGTTGTGATTTCAGTTGGCGGGAAGGACGTCCGCAGGACCGGATTGAGCAGGGGCAAAAGGTCTCCCCACTCCTTGCGGCCGCGCGCCGCGAGTCGGGCCGAGACGCGGACCTGGCGCTCGCCGGTGTCCGCGGACGGGTCGAGACCGAACGCATGCTCGAAGATATTCCGCCAGGCGTAGAACGCCGTTGACTTCTCCATCGCGTCGCCGCCGCTTTCGAGACACGACAGCCCGAATCTCCGGGCGCGCCGCCTTGCCTCGTCGATGAGCCGCGACTTGCCGAGGCCGACCATCCCCTCGAACACGATCACCGCGCCCTCGCCCCGTTCGGCCAGGTCGCGGAGCGCCTGTTCGATCGCTTGCTGCTCACGAACTCGTCCGAGTGTCGCGTGAGTCGCCTCGGCTCGATGCGCGCCGGGCCGAGCCACGGATTCCAGGGGATGGTAAACGGCAATGTCGCCTGCCTTGCCCTTCACGTGGATGGAGGGCAACGCTTCGAACGCCAGGCGCGCCTGGCTGGCCTCGCAGGTCGCGCGATCGCAGAGAATGCCACCCTTCGCCGCCTGCATCAGCCGGGCCGCGAGATTGACGACGTCGCCGATCATCGTGTACTCGCGGCGGGTGGTGTTGCCCACGATGCCGCAGAAAGTCAGCCCGGTGGCGATGCCGATGGAGTGCCGGACCTGCATCAGGGCAAGGCGGTCCCGGATCGCGAGCGCGGCCCGCACGGCGCGTTCGGGATCGTCTTCGTGCGACAGCGGCGGCAATCCCATCGCGGCGACGACCGACGCTCCTTTGTCGTCTACGCTCACCTTGTTGATGGTGCCCTCGTACCGGTACAGGATCGTCTGGAGCTCGCGCATCACGGTGTGAGCCCGCTCGAGCGGTGTCGCCGGGGTCAGGCCGGGAAAGTTGGCGAAGAGGACGCTGACGTGTCTCAGCTCGGCGAGCCAGCCGGAATCTCCGCGCCCCACCTGATCGACGACGGCAGGCGGGACGTAGGCGAGGAGCGATTGCGGATCAGCGGCCGGAATGGGTAGAGGCGGCAGGAGCGGGACCGGATCCCGCAAGCCGTCCACGCGAAACGCGCCGCCGGTCAGCGGTTCGCCGACGATCCGGTCGCGCACGAGCGCCCAGGCCTCGGCTGACACGACCAGATCTCCGGGTCGCGCCTCCGCGTTGGCCGCACTCATCCCGGCGAGCGGCTCCCCGGTGGCGACGAGTTCCCGTCGTCCTTCGACCCCTCCGACATGGAGGATCGAGAGCGGTCCCGCGCTCAGTCCGATTCTGAGCGACAGGTGGACGTCAGGGGTGACGGGAAAATCCTGCAGGCGCGCCTGGGTCGCGAGCGCGCACTGCACGGCCCGGCTCGTGCTCAAGGCGAGGTCCTCGGCGTCGGCGGGCCAGATGGCCAGGAGAGCGTCGCCGGCGAACTTCACGATGTCGCCGCCGTGCTCGACGATCAGATCGATCAGGCGGCCGAAGTACACGTTGAGGCAGCGGGTCAGGTCCTCGACGCCGACCTCGCCGCGGCAGCCGAGCGACTCGGCGAGGCCGGTGAATCCGGAAATGTCGGCGAGCAGAACAGCGCCGGTGAATCGGTCCGCCCGGGGCCCATCGGGTTGCGACGGGTTCGCGGCCACCTGACGGGCAACCCTCGCGGGCACGTAGCTCGCGACCCCTTCGATTGGATCGCCGACCATGATCGGACCAACCTTTCACCGGCGCCAGGGCGCGGCCAACCGATCACTCGGTTCCAGTGGCGACGACAGTAGAGCTGCGGGGACAGGCCCATTCTACGCGCAATTGGCCCATTCCGACGAAAAGCGGAACCCCCCGCCGCCGGCGCTCGTCAGTTTGTTCATCGCTTAGTGTGCCCAATTGCCGGTAAACGGGAGGATGACATGTTGAAGGCGATTCGGTTCGGGGTCTTCATCGCCTTGGCGGGCGGTCTATGTGCGCCCCAGCCGTCGACGGCGGCAGAAGGCATCAACGGGCGCCTCGTCAACGTCAAGTGGCTCGAGACGCATCTCGAGGATCCCGATGTCCTCGTGCTCGATGCGTCGCCAGGTCAAATCTACTCGGCAAAACACATCACGGGAGCCATCGGCGTCGATTTCCTCACTTACGGCTTCCCGGAGAAGCCCGTCTCGGAGATGGAACGACGCTACCAGTCCTGGGGAGTCAGTCCCGGCAAGAAGATCGTGATGTACGACCAGGGCGGCACGTTCCTGGCGACGAGGCTCTTGTTCTCGCTCTACTACCACGGCTTCCCCGCAGAGGACCTCTTCGTGCTCGACGGCGGCCTCTCCAAGTGGGAGGAGCAAGGACTGCCGGTGACGAAGGACGCCACGCCCCCACCCAGGGCAGGCTCCTTCAAGATCGAGGACATCAACGAAGATGTGAGGATCAGACTGCCGGAGTTCCTGGCCGCGTCAGGTGATCCGGTCAACAACGCGTTGGTGGAGGCGCTGGGGGCCAACTGGCACTTCGGAGAAGTCCTCGCCTTCGACCGGGCCGGCCATATCCCGAACGCCATCCTGCTGCCGAGCGCCGATTTCTTCAATCCGGACAAGACATTCAAGTCCGCCGACGAGATCCGGAAGATGCTGGCCTACCTGGGTATCAGGCCCGAACAGCGGATCCACACGCATTGCGGCGGCGGAGTGGCCGCCAGCGTTCCGTTCTTCGCGCTCAAGTTCATCCTGAATTACCCGAAGGTCACGCTCTACACGGAATCCCAGATGGGGTGGTTGTCCGATCAACGAGACCTGCCGTACTGGACCTACGACGCCCCGTTTCTGCTGAGAGGCGCGCAGTGGGTGCAGTCCTGGGGCGGCAGGATGATGAGAATGTACGGAAACGCGAAAGTCACGATCGTCGACGTGCGGCCCCCAGACGCGTTTAACCTGGGGCACGTGCCATTCGCGCTCAACATTCCTGCGGACGTCTTCAAGAGCCATCTCGCCGCTCCTCAAAAGCTCGCCGGGATTCTCGGCCCGGCAGGCGTCGATCCGTCTCACGAGGCGGTCGTCGTCTCAGGCGCGGGGTTGACCAAGGACGCGGCCCTGGCGTTCGTCACGCTGGAGCAGCTCGGACAGAAGCGGGTCTCGGTCCTCATGGATTCCCTCGATCACTGGGCAACGCTCGGTTTTGCCATCACGAAGGACCCAACGGCCGCTGCGCCGACGACGTATTCAGGGCGTCACCTCAAGGACGTGATCATCGCGGACGCGAAGAGCACCACGGGTCTCTACCCGAAAGTGTTCGTAGCGTCCGGCGCGAACATGCCTGCAAAAACGCAGGACGGCACGGTCGTCCACGTCCCGTACACCGAGCTTCTGAATACCGACGGCACGCCCAAAGCCGCGAAGGACGTCTGGAAGATCCTCGAGAAGGCGGGCGTCCCGAGATATGCGGAGCTGGTGTGCTACTCCGACGATCCTGGCGAAGCGGCCGCCAACTACTTCATGTTGAAGCTGATGGGCTACCCGGACGTGAAGGTCCTGGTGATCTGAGTCGTCAACGCGGTCGCGAGCTGCGGAACGAGGTCTCACGAAGGCCCGCGAACGTTCGCGGGCCTTTCTTGTTGGTACGCGAGCGCCCCTACAATATCCCCACCCCTCATTCGTCTACACCAGTAGGTGAAGAACGCGGCGAGCCTGCAGCGGATGGCACTCGACCAGGACCAGCGGATCTCCGACGTGATCACGCGGGAACGGTCCCGGCTGCGCAACTTCATTCGCCGCCGGGTGCCGGACCCGCGCGACGCCGAGGACATTCTCCAGGACGTCTGGTGCGAGCTCGTGGAAGCAAACCGCATGCTGATGCCGATCGAGCACGTCACGGGCTGGCTGTTTCGCGTGGCGCGCAATCGCATCACCGATCTGTTCCGCAGGAGGAAGCCGGAACGGTTCGGCGATGGTGCCGCGGGGGAGGTCGGCGAGGAACGGCTGCGGCTGGAGGACCTGCTCCCGTCACCCGAGGCGGGCCCCGACGCGATGTATGCCAGGCACGTGCTGCTCGAGGAACTCGAGCTGGCGCTCGACGAACTTCCGAAGGAGCAGCGCGACGTGTTTGTCGCCCACGAGTTGGAAGGGCGCAGCTTCAAGGAGATGGCCGCCGCGACCGGCGTGAGCGTCAACACGCTGCTCTCACGCAAACGCTATGCGGTGCGGCATCTGCGAGAGCGGCTGCAAAGCATGTACGACGAATTCACGAAGCGATGAGGAAACGAACATGAGAAGGAGATGGGTGTTCTGGGCTCCCCTGGTGATCCTGGTGTTTCTGCTCTTTATCGCCATCGGCGCGGAGGTCGTGCGGCAACTGTGGAACTGGCTGCTGCCGCCGCTCTTTGGCTTTCGCGAGATTACGTTCTGGCAGGCCCTGGGCCTTCTGGCGCTGTGCCGGAT
Source organism: Vicinamibacterales bacterium (assembly GCA_035463475.1). Classification (GTDB taxonomy): domain Bacteria; phylum Acidobacteriota; class Vicinamibacteria; order Vicinamibacterales; family 2-12-FULL-66-21; genus JACPDI01. Next base: position 35,643 of record DATHTE010000136.1, on the reverse strand, counting down.
CCTCTTCGGAGGGCTTGGGCTTCGCGGTTCCGGTCGCTCCGGTTACCGCCGTCGCATGGCGGAGCGCTGGGAGCAGATGACCCCCGAGGAGCGGGAACGATTTCGGGAGGGCATGCGCACCCGTTGCGGCTTCGGTCCATCCACCAGCGCCGGCACGGGACAATGAGGCAGGCGGCTACTTCGCTGAAATCAGCGTCTCGCCGGCGCGCAGTCCGTCCGAGATCGCGCGCACGCGCACGGCGCCCGGCTCGCCGCGGTTCGACCGCAGGACCAGCAGCGCCAATCCGCTGAAGGCCTTCCGCTGCTCCGCCTGGAACGGCTCGATCGAAGCGGCGTTGCCGTTATCCACCGCCGCAATCCGCGCGGGTCCCGACACCTCGAAGCGCACCAGGTTGTCGGCACCCGGCACGAGCGTCCCGTCCGCGTCCACGATCCGCACCGTGATGAACGACAGGTCCTCGCCGTCCGCGCGAATGCCGGCGCGATCGGGCGAGAGCACCACGCGCGCCGCAGGTCCGGCCGTCCTTACCCTCGTCTCGGCCACCTGGCGCCCCGCCGAGTACGCGATCGCCTTCAGTTCGCCTGGCGCGTATGGCACATCCCAGACGATCCGGTGCCTGCTGGTGAAGCGCCGGTCCTTGCTGATCTTCTCGCCGACTGGAATGACGTACGGCTCGCCTTTGCGCTTGCGGCCGAGCGAGCGCCCATTCAGGAACAGTTCCGCTTCCTCCGCGTTGGTGTACGCCATGACGGGGATCGCCTGGCCCTCGCGGCCGGCCCAGTTCCAGTGGGGCAGGAGGTGCACCATCGGCCGCCTCGTCCACTGGCTCTGGTAAAGATAGAAGCGGTCTTTTGGGAAGCCCGCAAGGTCCACGGCCCCGAAGTACGAGCTGCGCGCCGGCCAGTCGCTCTCGTTCTCCGAGCGGTTTCCGCCGAAGTACGGCGTCGGCTCGCCCAGGTAGTCGAACCCCGTCCACACGAACTCGCCGAGCACCGCGGGCGATTCCTCGAGCCCCGCGAACTCGACATCGGGGCAGTACGCCCACCGCGGCGAGATCACGTCGTAGCCCGAAATCTGCAGCGAAGGATGCTTCTCGTACTTCTCGATCGGCAGGTGGTACACGCCGCGCGAGCTGACGCACGACGCGGTCTCCGCGCCGACGATCGTCCAGTCCGGGTGTTCCTTCAGGATGCGCGCGTACTCCCGCACGCCGTAGTTGAATCCGGGAATGTCCACGGCGTCCGCCAGGCCGTTCCTGATGGCGTTGTCGATCTGGTTGAATCCCGCGGTCACGGGTCGCGTCTGATCCTCCTCGTGGCTGATCTCCGTCAGGCGGCGCGCGAGCTTCGCGCCATCCGCCTCCGCCTGCTCGAGGATCTCGTTGCCGATGCTCCAGAGGACGACGCTGGGGTGATTGCGGTCGCGCCGGATCATGTCACGAAGATCGCGCTCTCCCCACTCATCGAAGTACTTGCCGTGGCCGTTCCTGACCTTCGGCTTCCGCCACATGTCGAACGCCTCGTCCATCACCAGGAACCCCATGAGGTCGGCGAGGTCGAGGAGCTCGGGCGCCGGCGGATTGTGGCTCGTGCGAATCGCGTTCGTACCCATTCGCCGGAGGATCTCGAGCTGCCGCTCGAGCGCGCGCCGGTTGATCGCGGCGCCGAGCGCGCCCAGATCGTGGTGGTTGCACACGCCCTGGAACCGCACGCGGCGGCCATTCAACAGGAACCCGCGGTTCGGCCCGTACTCGATCGTGCGAATGCCGAACGGCGTCGTGTAGCGGTCGAGCACCTCGCCGCCGCGGCGCACGGTGCTGACGGCTGTGTAGAGGTACGGCCGGTCGAGATCCCAGCGTTGCGGCCGCGGCACGGTCAGCGCGACGGGCACCGCCTGAGGCTCGCCGGGTCTGACCTCGTGTTCGGCGACAACGCGCGCCACTTCCTTGCCCTCCTGATCGAGAATCGTCGTGTCCAGGCTCACGCGCACGGGTTGCGCATCGCGGTTCCGCAACTCCGTGCGGACCGACACTTTCGCCGCCGCCTCGCTGACCTCCGGTGTCGTCACATACGCTCCCCAGCGGGCCACGTGCACCGGGCCCGTCGCGTCAATCCAGACGTGACGGTAGATGCCGGCCCCGGGATACCACCGCGAGGACTCGAGCTCGGGCGCGACCCGCACGGCCAGCACGTTCTCTCCTCCGATCACCAGGTGCGGCGTCAGGTCGACGCCGAAACTGCTGTAACCGTACGCGCGGCTTCCGAGCTCATGTCCATTCAGGTACACCGTGGCGTTCGACATGACTCCGTCGAATTCCACCGCGTAGAAGCGTCCCTGCGCCGAGGCAGGCACCGTGAAGCGCTTGCGGTACCACGCCACGCCGAAGGACGGCAGCGACCCCTGGTGCGGGTCGATCTTCGGATCGAACGGGCCCTCGATCGCCCAGTCGTGTGGGAGGTCGAGCACGCGCCACTTTTTGTCGTCGAAGTTCGGCGCCTGCGCACCAGCAAGGTCCCCCTTCGAGAACCGCCAACCTGCATCGAAGCTAGCCCGCCGCTCGCCGGCGGCGGGCAGGTCCGCGGCGGCGGCGGCCGTCACGAGGACGACCACCGCGCCCGCCGCGCGTGCGAGGGCCCGACAGGCGGAAACCAGTGCGGGACGAACGCTTCGGCGTGGTCGCATGGCAGGGCCTCCGCAGGCGTCGCGAACGAGGCGTTGACAACGCCGGCTGCACGGCACTATAAGCCAATCACCGCGTCCACAACTCACCGCAGCCCGTCCGGCGAGCCTGCCAGCCGTGCGAGCGCAGTCGCCCCGGTAGACCCGCGGGCTGCAGAGGATTCCACATGGGCAAGAAATCTGGCGATGCGAGGACGGAGTCCCCGCAAGGGGTGAGCCGCCGGAGCTTCATCCAGTCCGCGGGCGCAGGCGCGATCGGCGCTGTCGCTCTCGGAAAGGCGGAGGCACGTCCGCCACAAGAGATTCAGCGGCCGGAAGACATGACGGCCGTCTCGCTGACGGTCAACGGAAGGCGTCACCGTCTGCTCGTCGAGCCGCGGTGGTCGCTCTTGTACGTCATCCGCCACGAACTCGGATTGTCCGGCACCAAGGTGGGCTGCGAGCGCGGCGAGTGCGGCACCTGCACCGTCCTGATCGACGGCGTTCCGCGCTACGCCTGCATGACGCTGGCCCTCGAGGCCGAAGACACCGAGGTGACGACCGTCGAGGGGCTGATGCGCGGCGAAGATCTCGGGCCGGTGCAGCAGGCGTTCGTCGAGCGGGATGCATTCCAGTGCGGCTATTGCACGCCAGGCCAGGTCGTGGCCGCCGAGGGGTTGCTCCGCGCGAATCCACACCCGACGCTCGATCAAATCCGCGAAGGCATGAGCGGCAACGTCTGCCGCTGCGGGTCCTACGGGCACATCTGCCGGGCGGTCGAACGTGCGGCCGAACTGCGGAAAGCGTGAAGGGGAACGACCATGAGCGACAACGATCGGTACTACATCGAAGGTCCAGTCCCCGAAACGCCACAGCCCGCGGAGGCGCCCGAGCCCTGGGGCGAGACGGCCGTCATCGGCAAGCCGCTTCCTCGCGTGGACGCGTACGAACGCGTCAGCGGATCCGCCACGTTTCCCTCGGACGTCACGATGCCCGACCTGCTTCACGCCGCCATCCTGCGCTGCCCGCACGCGCACGCGATGGTGAAGAAGGTGGACATCGCCGCCGCGGAGAAGATGCCGGGCGTGCACGCCGTTGTCAGCGGATCGACGTCCGGGTTCGAGGTGCCGTGGTACTCGACACGCGCGGGATCCTTGAGCCGCCTTTTCGATCCGCACTGCCGGTACGAGGGGGATGAGGTGGCCGCGGTCGCCGCGGAGACTCCGTATCAGGCATGGGACGCGATCCGCGCGATCGCGGTCGAGTACGACGTCCTGCCGTACGTGGTCAGCGAGGAACGTGCGCTCGACGGGAACGCGCCGGCGATCCACACCGCGGGCAACCGCGCCGGCACGCCCCAGCCCTACGAGCGCGGCGACGTGGCCAAGGGGTTCGCCGCGGCGGATGTCGTCCTCGAGCAGACGTACCGGACGGCGTGCCAGATTCACACGCCGACCGAGACACACGGCTGCGTGGCCCGATGGGACGGCAATCGCCTCACGCTGTGGGAGTCCACGCAGGGCGTCTACGCCGTCCAGGCAGGCGTCGCGCGCGCCTTGAAGCTGCCGCTGGCGAGCGTACGCGTCATCGGGCACTACATGGGGGGCGGGTTCGGCAGCAAGCTGGGACCAAGCAAGCAGACGATCATCGCGGCCCTGCTCGCGAAGCGGACAGCGCGTCCGGTGAAGTTGTTCGTCACGCGCGAGGAGAGCCTGCTCTGCCAGGGCAACCGGCCGCCGGTGACGATGAAGATCAAGGCGGGCGTGAGGAAGGACGGGACGCTGACCGCGCTCGAGTTGAAGACGCTCGGCACAGGCGGGGCTTATGCGGGAGTCGGCAGCGTCGACTTCCAGGTGCGCGACCTCTATCTATGTCCTCACGTGCGCACGGAGGCCACCGACGCCTACACCAACGCCGGACCCGCGCGTGCGTTTCGTGCACCGGGGCACCCGCAGGGGAACTGGGCGCTCGAGCAGATGATGGACGCACTCGCGGAAGCGATTGGCATGGACCCGGTGGAGTTCCGGGTGAAGAACGTGCCGACGGTCAGCCAGGCCCGCAACAACCTGCCGTACACGAGCACGGGGTTCAAGGACTGCCTCCTCGAGGGCGCCAGGGCGTTCGGCTGGAAGGAAGCGCGCCGCCGAGTCAAAGCGACGGGGCACATCCGACGCGGCGTCGGAGTGGCGGGCGGCATGTGGCAGGGAGGCGGCGGCAGTCCTCCATCCACGGTGATCGTGAAGCTGTTCACGGATGCCAGCGTCAACATCAACATGGGCGCGAGCGACAACGGGTGCGGTACCAAGACCTGGATGGCGCAGATCGTGGCCGAGGAGCTGGGCGTGCCGCTCTCGACGATCTCGATCGAGCACGCGGATACCGGCACGACGCAGTTCGCGACCCCCAGCGGCGGCTCGAAAACGGTTCCCACCGAAGCGCCCGCGGGCAGGGCCGCCGCGCTCGAGGTCAAGCGGCAACTCCTGGCGCTGGCGGCCGAACAGCTGAAGGTGGAGGCGGGCGATCTGGAGTTGCGGGAGGGCCTCGTCGTGTCCGCAAAGGACCCCGCAAAGAAGCTGGCGATCGGCGAGATCACCGGGTTACAGCGCTCCGGTCTCATCGTCGGCGTCGGCTATCGCGGGCCGAATCCGGAAGGCAGGGCCATCAACCCCTTCGCCGCGCATTTCGCCGAAGTGGAGGTCAATACGCTGACGGGCGAGGTGCGACTGGTCCGATACGTGGCTGCCCAGGACAGCGGTCGGGTCATGAACCGCCTCACGTACGACAACCAGGTGATCGGCGGAATCACCATGGGCATCGGGCTGGCGCTAACCGAAGGGCGTGTGCTCGACCGCGCGCACACGGGCAAGATGGTCAACGCGAACTGGCACGACTACAAGATCCCGACGATGCTCGACGTGCCGGGGGAGAAGACGGTGATCGCCATCGATCCGCACGACGCGGTGTGCAACACGACCGGGGCGAAGGGCCTCGGCGAGCCGGCCACGGTTCCGGCGGCGTCGGTCGTTGCGAACGCGATCTACAACGCGATTGGCGTCAGGATGACCGACTCGCCGATCAGTCCCGCGGCCATCTGCGCCGCGCTCAACAAACCGGCGTCGAAGTCCGGTCGGAAGGAGGGGTGAGCGATGGTTCCGAATTTCGCTTACGTGCGACCGGCGACGCTCGGCCAGGCGATCGCGCACGCGGGCGCCGCCAGAGCGAAGGTGCTCGCCGGCGGGACGGACCTGATCGGTTGCCTGCGCGATGGGGTTCAGGAGGTCAGGACAGTGGTGAGCCTGACCCGCGTCGCGGAGTTGCGCGGGATCAGCGAGGCGGACGGGGCGCTGCGGATCGGCGCGCTCGCCACGATTGCGGAGGTGGCGAGCCACCCACTGGTGAACCAGCGATACGGTGCGCTGGCACGGGCGGCGGGGTCGGTCGGCAGCCCGCAGTTGCGGAATCAGGGGACGCTCGGCGGCAACCTGTGCCAGCGTCCGCGCTGCTGGTACTTCCGCGGCGACTTCCCGTGCACGCGAAAGGGGGGCGACTCCTGCTTCGCGATGGGCGGAGAGAACCAGTATCACTGCATTTTCGGCGGCAGCTCCTGCCTGATGGTCCACCCCTCGGACACGGCGACGGCGTTAGTGGCGCTCGGCGCGCGCGTGAGGATTGCCGGGCCGCGCGGTAGCCGGACGGTGCCGATCGAGTCGTTCTTCGTCCTGCCCGAGCAGGACGCGACGAAGGAGAACGTGCTCGAAACGGGGGAGATCCTCATCGAGGTCATCGTTCCAGCGCCGCCCCCTGATTTCGTGAGCACCTACCGCAAGGTCCGGGCGCGCGGCGCGTGGGACTTCGCGCTCGCCGGCCTCGCCGTGGCGCTGTCGTTCAAACAGGGTAAGGTCGCTGGCGCGCGCGTGGTGCTTGGAGCGGCCGCGCCGGTTCCGTGGCGCGCCATGGACGCGGAGAAGGTGCTCGTCGGCAGCCGTCTCGATTCGAAGACAATCGGCCTGGCGGCGGCCGCGGCGATCAAGGGCGCGGTAGCGCTCGAGCAGAACGGCTACAAGCTCGCGATGTTCCGCGGGCTGGTGCAGGAGGTGCTGGAAACGATGGCGCCGGCCCAGAGAAGGACCACCTGAACAGGCGAGCACCACCACGCCTGAAGGGCGCTTCGCGCACCCGCGACGTCCGAGCTGAGTCAGGCCCCGGAGGCGATGAGCGCCGGGGCCTCTTCACCCTCAAGACCGACCAAACCGAGGCGAAAAGTCAACGCTGACGCGGGCGCGGGGCGGCCACGACCGCCCCTGCCGAGGCGGCTCCCTCAATCTGCTAAGATACCCGCCCTCTTTCATGAGTGCCCGCGGGGCGGGAACGATGGCCGAGCTGAATGCGATGGAGCCGCTGCGCACGAGGATCGAATCGACACGTCTGGCCTTCTGGCCGCCACCCACGATCGCCATTCTGCTGAGCGTGCTGCTCGCGGTCACTGTCGCCGGCGAGCCCGGCGCTCCCGCACGCCATCGGACGGGCCTTCCAGGCACGGGCGCCATCGAGGGAGAGATCGCGCTCCCGGCCCACGCGGCCGCCAGGACCGGCGAGATGTACGTGTCCGCTACCGGCGAAGCGCGCGAGATACAGCCCATCCCGGTCGTCGTCTCCGTGCAGGGAGTCATGCCGGCGGCCCCCGGCCGGCCGTCCGGCCGGCTGGAACTCACGCAACGCGGCGAGGCGTTCGATCCCAGCATCCTCGTCGTGCCCGTCGGCGCGGAAGTGAAGTTCCCGAACGCCGACCCGGTGTTTCACAACGTCTTTTCCTATTCGCGCCCCCGACGCTTTGACCTGGGGAGGTACCGGCGCGGCGAGTTCAAGACGGTCGCCTTCGACCGGCCCGGGTACGTCAAGGTCCTGTGCGAGGTCCACAAATGGATGCGCGCCGCGGTCGTCGTCGTCGAGAACCCCTACTACGCCATCGTTCCTGAAACCGGGCGCTTCCGGATCGAGGGCATCCCGGCCGGCCGCCACAGCGTGGCGATCGAACACTTCGATCGACGCGCGCGCGTTGTCGAGGTCGACGTGCCGGAGGGCGGCGTGGCTCGCGTGACCCCGAAGACATGATCAGGTTGGCGCGCCTACTCGACGTCAGCTTCAGGATCAAGCTCCTGATCGCCCTCGTCGGCAGTGTCGCCCTGCTCGGCCTCGCGAGCCTCGCGGTGGTCCGCTATTACACCGATCGGCAGGTCGAGTCGGTGGTACACCGCGCGGCGGACCGCGCGCTCCGGGCGCTGGCCGAGGTCGAGCGAATGCGCCGCGCGGATCTGGAACGGATTGCCGGGCGGCTCACCGGCTCCATCCGCATCGCCGCGGCCCTGGACGCCGCGCTCGGCGGCGCAGACGCCGGCGAGTTCGTGGATCAGGTCCGCTACGAGCTCACCCTCGCCGAGCTCCAGCAGGGGCTCGTTGCCTTCGCCGACAGGACGGGACGGCCGGTCGTCACGCTGCTGAACGGCGAACGCGTTGCCGACTCCGAGGAGGGTGTTGATGCGCTCGCCCAGGCGGGCGCAGACCCGGAAGCTGTCGCGACCGGCTATCGCGTGTTTCACGGAACGTTGTTTGCCGTCCAGCGCCACGGGCTGGAGCTGTTCGGCGAAAGCGTCGGCACACTCACCATCGGCTTCCCGGTTGACAAGGAAGTCGCCTCCCGGCTCGGCGACATCGTCGAAGCGCCCGTCTGCTTCGCGGCGAACGGCCGGTGCGTCGCCGCAACGCCGGATGTGGGAGACTCCGCGCTTCGCGATCGCATGCTCGACGCGACGCGGGCGAGCGGCGCGGTCTTCACCACCGTTGACGACCGGCGCCTCGCGCTGGTGTCGAGCCCGTTGCCCGGCGCCGCAGGCATCTCGGCCGTCGTCGCCGTGCCGCTGGACGATGTCCTCGCCCCGTTCGACCGGATTCAGTTCGTGGAGATCATCGCCGCCATGGTGGCGCTCGGCCTCGCGCTCCTTCTCGGGGGTGTCCTCTCGAAGGGGCTGACCAGCCCCATACGCACGCTCGTCGCCGCGACGGAGCGGGTGCGGCGCGGCGATTACGATTTCAGCGTCCACGTTCCGTATCGCGACGAGCTCGGCACGTTCGCCGACGCCTTCAACCAGATGACGCAGGGTCTGCTCCTCAAGGAGCGCTATCGCGGCGTGCTCGACAAGGTCGTGTCGCCGCGCGTCGCCGAGGAGCTCATGAAAGGGGAGATCCGGCTCGGCGGCGAGACACGCGAGGTCACGACGCTCTTCGCCGACATCCGGGGATTCACCGCGCTGACGGAGCACATCGCGCCCGAGCAGGTCATCGCGATGCTGAACGACTGGCTCGAGCTCGCGGCGTTGTCCATCGAGGAGGAAGGAGGGGTGGTCGACAAGTACGTTGGCGATGAGGTGATGGCGCTGTTCGGCGCGCCGATGGCGCAACCCGATCACGCGCTCTGCGCGGTGCGAGCGGCCCTGAAGCTGCGCGAGCGGACCGAAGCGCTGAACGCGCGCCGGCAGGCCCGCGGCGATCCTCCGTTCAGCATTGGTATCGGGGTGAATACCGGCGCGGCCGTGGCGGGAAACACCGGGTCATCGAAGCGGCTCAACTACACGGTGCTTGGCGCATCGGTCAACGAAGCCTCGCGACTGTGCTCGGACGCCGGCCCTGGCGAAGTGCTGATCGCAGAAGGCACCTACCGGCGCGTGGCGGAGCAGGTAGATGCCACACCGTTGCCACCGCGCGTGTTCAAGGGCTTCTCGCGGCCCGTCACGCCGTACTCCGTGCACGCGTATCGACATCAGCGCCCCGGCAGTTCGGCGGCCGCCAGCGCGCCCGTGGCGTTGCTGGTTCTGTCCGGGTTGTTGCTGTGCCCGGCCGCGGCCGGCGCGCAGATCCTCGAATTCCCGACGCTCTCGGAACTTGGGGTGCAGTACATTTCGCCCGGAGGCCTCGTCCAGGTTCGCCCGCGCCTGCAGACCGATCTCGAGGGCTACTTTCCCCAGGACGCGCCCGCGTGGCATCTCGCCGAGACCGATCCCTTCATCGCGGGGCGCGCGCGGTTGTTCGTGGACGTGTTCGTCGGCCGCAGGGTGTACCTGTCAACGGAACTGCGCGCCGATCGCGGCCAGCCCGCGCGGGCAGGTTCGCTCCAGGGTCATCTGCAGCAGGCATTCGTGCGCGTCACGCCCGTCGTGGGAAAGAACTTCACCTTGCAGGCGGGCAAGTTCGTCTCGCCGTTCGGCAGCTATCCGCAGCGCGCGCACACGGCAGCCGACCCGTTCATCCGTCCACCTTTGCTCTATGACTACCGCACGGTCCTGCAGGCGGATTTCGTGCCCGCGGCCGTGGACGGCGTCTTCAACTGGAAGAACAACCCTCGGTTCCGGCCGACGGGGCTGCCGATCGCCTGGGAGGTGCCGTACCCGATCGGCGCCATGGCGGGGGGCGGCGGACGGGGATGGACCTTGACGGCCGCGGTCTTGAACACCGCGCCCTCCGCCGAACCCGACGACTGGAACCGTTTCGACCTCGAGGCGCCGGCGGGTCCGTCGTTTATCGGCCGCGCGAGCTACCAGGTCGTGCCCGAACTGCAGGTCGGCGCGTCGTACAACCGCGGCGCCTACATGCGCCCCGATGTCGCCGACGATCGAGGGCCCGTCGCGGTCAACCGCCAGTTGCAGGAAACGTACGCGCTCGAGGCGAACTTCACGCGCGGCCACGTCGGCGTCCGCGGCGAAGTACTCTTCAATGAGTGGCAGGTTTTCCGGACGTCGGGGCATCCCCGGGACGTGTCGGGGTACGTGGAGGCCAGGGTGACGCTCGCGCCCGGGCTCTTTGCTGCCGTCCGCTACAACGCTATTCGGTTCGTGACGCTGGAGCGCGCGTCGGGCAGCACGGATCGTTGGGACTACGACGTGCGGCGCTGGCAGTTCGGCGCCGGCTACCGCATCAGTCGCAGCACCGAAATCCGCGGAGAGTACATGATCAACCGGACCCCCGGCAGGGAGGATCCGTCCGACAATCTGCTCTCTCTTCGCTGGGGATGGACTTTCTGATGAAGGACAACTCGTTCATCGCTCCTGAAGCCCTGCTTTCCCACTGGCAGGGTCATCGACGGCTGACCCGTCGCGTCATCGACGCCTTTCCCGAGGATCAGCTGTTCACGTTCTCCCTCGGAGGCATGCGCCCGTTCGGCGCGCTCGCCCTCGAGATGCTGTCGATGGCCGTGCCCGCCGTTCGGGGAGTCGTGTCAGGGGAGTGGGAGAGCCCGCGGGATCGAAGCGCGCGGCCCAAGAGAGACGTCCTTCAGATGTGGGACGACAGCACGGAGCAGCTCAACGCGCTCTGGCCACTGATCCAGCCGGAACGGTTCAACGAGACCGTGACGGCATTCGGCCTGTACACGGCCGCCGTCCACGATCTCGTGCTCTACGTCATCGACAACGAGATTCACCACCGTGGACAGGGCTATGTGTACTTGCGCGCCATGGGGATCGCCCCGCCGCCCTTCTACGAACGCACGTGAACTCTTATCGCGGCAGCCCGCCGCGCATTACCAGTGCGTCCTGGCGCCCACCATCGGCGCGATGAGCTGGGCCGGATCGGCATCGGGCCGTGGCCGGAATTTCTGGGAGCGGTCGTTGGAGACTTCCGTTACGTAGAGATTGCCCTCCCGATCGACATGAATCTGATGCACTCCGTCGAACTGGCCGGGCAACGCTCCGGGGCCGCCGATGTCGAGGATGTACCGGCCGTTCAAGTCGTACTTGACGAGCCTGTCCGTCGTCCAATCGGCCACCCACACGTAGTCGTCCTCCGTGACGACGTGGGCCAGCACGGATGAATTGTGGCCGGTGGGCCACATGTCGAGGAACTTGCCGTTCTCGTCGAACACCTGCATGCGGTGATGCTCGCGATCCGCGACGAAGATGCGGCGGTCGCGGCTGATCCCGATGCTGTGGACCGAGAAGAACTCGTTCGGACCCGGGTTGTCGGGGTTGTACGGCACCTGCCCCCAGTCGAAGAGGAACTTGCCGTCCTTGTCGTACTTCGCGACGCGCACGCCCGCATAACCGTCCGCCACGAAGAACGCGCCGTCCGGCAGCCACGCGATGTCGGTCACGCGGTTGAAGTTGTTCGGCCCTCGTCCCGGTACTCCACGAACGCCGATGGTCTTCACCAGCTTGCCGTCGTTCGTGAAGACGTTGATCTCGTGCATGTCGTCATCGACGATCCAGATGTGCTTTTGGGGATCGTACGGGTTCATCAGCAGCTTGTGCGGGCCTCGGGACACAGATCCGGGACCCGACGCCTGCGGCGGCGCGAGATACCTGTCGTGCTGCAGCCACTCGACGATCGTCTTGCCCTCTCGGTCCACGGCAAACACGACGTGGTGGCGGCGGAGCTTGTAGCCGGGATCGTTGCCCGAGTACGGCCAGCGGCCCGTGTTCGTTCGAGGCGGCGTGAGCAGTCCGGCGAAAGTCCACGGCTTCGCGCCCGGCGGAAGCTCGATTTCTCCACGCTGGCAGATCCAGACCTTATCCGGGCTTTCGGCCCAGGCGCCGCAGCCCGATCCCCACGTCCAGCCGTCGTGTGAGAGATCCGTGTCCGGCAGCGGCTTCGGCCAGTTCTCCACGACTTCGTAGCCGCCCATCCTGCCGTTCGCTGCGCCGGTCGTCAGGCGACGCCGCTGAGCGTCGGCGTTCTGCGTTGTCATCGAGAGTACGAACGCCGAGGCCGCCAGGCCGGAGAGGATCACCGATGTCTTCATTGCTTGAACACCTCGACGGTCGACTCATGCACGAACCCCGTATCCTCTTTCTTGTACCAACGCATCGGCGTTCCGACGCGGCGGAGTTCCGGCGATAGGCGCACCTGGATCCACTCTCCCCGGCGCCCGACGACCGGCAGCACCGTCCCGCCTGGCACCAGCAACAGCACGATCGAGCCGGAGCCCGGGCCTGCCTTGATGTCGGTGTGGGACTGACGCGCGGGGACCCGAACGTATTCGCGCGGCGGCTGGCTGGCGGGCGGCTCCGATGGAACGGGTTTCGTCGGCGGCGCTCCCCTGATCACGTCAACCGTGGACTCATGGACGAACCCGAGGTCCTCGTTCCGGTACCAGCGCATCGGAATCCCGAGCCTGCGCAGCTCCGGCGAAAGCCGGACCTGAAGCCACTCACCCTGGCGCTTCGTGACCGGCAGTACTGTCCCGCTCGGAATGAGCACCAGCACGATCGAGCCCGACGAGGGACCGGCTTTGACGTCGGTATGGGTCTGCCGTTCCGGAACGCGGATGTGCTCCTGGCCGAACGCGTTCGTCGCGAACAACAGGACGAGAGAGACTGATCGAACGGTCCGCACCATTTCCTCGCCTTTTCCTGGCCGACGCGGGGAGCATGAGATTAGTGCAACTCATCGGGCGGCGCAAACGCGCGACTCGACAATCACTTGACTGCCCCTGCGCTCTACGTTAGAAACGGCCACACAGCACTCAATTCCCGCTACCGAGTCCGGGGGTGGCATGCCGTCACGCGTGGCGGCGCTGATTCTGGTGTCCCTGCTCGCCAGCTGGGGCACCCGGGAAGCCAGCGCGCAGTACTTCGGCAAGAACAAAGTCGAATACGTCGATTTCGACTTCAAGGTCTTCGAGACCGATCACTTCGCCGTCTATCACTATTCCAGCGAGGAGGCCGGCGCGCGCATCGTCGCCCGCCTTGCGGAGCGGTGGTACGCGAGGCTGTCGAAGGTGCTCGAGCACCAGATCGACGGCCGCCAGCCGCTCATTCTCTACGGGAGCCACCCGGAGTTCACGCAGACTAACGTGGTGAGCGGGATGCTCGGCGAGGGGATCGGCGGCGTCACCGAATCCGCGCGCCGCCGGATCGTGATGCCGTTCGCCACGACCCTCGCGGAAACCGATCGCATCGTCGGGCACGAGCTGACGCACGCGTTCCAGTTCGACATGGCCCGGCGATATTGCGGAGGACTCGCGTGGCCGCTCTGGGCGGTCGAAGGGCTGGCCCAGTATCTCTCGCTCGGTGCCGCAGATCCTGAAACCGCGATGTGGCTGCGCGACGCGGTCGCGCACGATCTCCTGCCACGGCGTCAACAAGAAGCCGCACGCAAGTTCTCTCCGTACCGATATGGGCACGCGCTGTGGGCGTACATCGGCGGCAGGTTCGGCGATCGCGCCATTCCGGAGATTCTGAAGGCCAGGGACGCCGGCAGCCTGCCCCGCCGGATCAAGGCCGTCACGGGCCTGGAGCTCGATGCCCTGTTTGCGGACTGGCGTGCCGCCGCCAACGAGCGTTACGCGCGGGCGCCGGTCCACGCTCAGGACGACGGATCGCCGCTGCTCTCTGCGACGACAGGCGCCCGGCTGCATCTCGGGCCCTCGATCAGCCCGGACGGGAAACACGCCGTCTTCTTCTCCGAGCGAGACCGCCTGTCGCTGGACTTGTTCCTGGCCGACGCGGTGCGCGGCACGATCGCGCGGAAGCTCGCCACAACGGCGGCGTCGGTCCGGTTCGAAAGCCTGCAGGCGATTCGCTCGGCGGGCTCGTGGAGCCCGGACGGCAAGCGGTTCGTCTTCGCCGCGATCGGGCGCGGCAAACCCGCGCTCGTGGTGCTCGACATCTTTGGGCGCGGGCGGCAGACCGAGATCAGGCTGCCGCAGTTCGGCCAGATCCTCGGCCCGTCGTTCTCTCCGGACGGACGCGCGATCGCCTTCTCCGCGCTCGAGGGAGGGTTTGCGGATCTCTACGTATACGACCTCGCCACCGGAGAACTGCGGCAAATCACCGACGATCCGCACGCAGACCTGCATCCCGAGTGGGCGCCGGACGGCCGGCGCCTCGCCTTCGTCACCGACCGCTTTTCGACCGACTTGTCCGCGCTCCGCTTCGGTCCCACCGAGCTCGCGCTCGTGGATGTCACGTCCGGCTCGGTGCAGCGGGTTGCGGCGATCGATTCGTCCGACCACTTCAATCCTCAGTGGTCCGCCGATGGAGAATGCCTGTACTTCACGGCGGCTCCGACCGGCGTCACGAACGTCTACAGGATCGAACTCCAGTCGGGTGACGTGCACCAGGTCACTGACGTCGCGGGCGGAGTCGCGGGACTGACGCCAACGAGCCCGGCCCTGTCAGTGGCCCGGCGCGCGCCGGTGCTCGCCTACTCGCGCTACACGAACGGGAAGTACGAGATCGAGATCCGGCGGGGCGAGGCGGCGATGACGGGCCGTCCGGCCGCGGCGGACACGGTTGAGGATGTCACGGTGTTGCCGCCTCTCGAGCGCGTGAACGCCGTCGTTGACGGCGTGCTCGATGATCATGACACGGGGCTCGCCGAGAAAGGCGCCGTTCGTGCTCGCGCATATGTCCCCGACTTCTTTCTCGAAGCGGTGGGACCGCCGTACGTCAGCTCGGGCGGCGGCCCCTTCGGGACCTTCGTTCGCGGCGGGGGCTCTCTTCTCTTCAGCGATCTCCTGGGCGACCGGAAGGTCGCCGTGTTTGCGCAGGCTGGCAATCGCCTGCGCGACCTCGCGCTGCGCGTGCAGTTCCTGAATCGCGAACGTCGCTGGAACTGGGGCGGGTTCGTGGAGGCGCAACCGGCGCTCCGGCTGGTTCCCCGGATGTGGTCGAACACCGCCGGCACCGGCGCGACGCTTACCAGCGAGACCCACTACTTCCAGCGAACGGAACTTCGCCTCATGGGACTGCTCGCCTACCCGCTCGATCGCGCGCAGCGTTTCGAGTTCGAGGCGGGTGCACGGCACAGCCTCTATCGCGAGACCGTCAGCGCAGTCGTCCGATCGCTGCCAGACGGCCGCGTGCTCACTCGGACGACGACGGAGGCGTCCGGCGGAGACCCGACGACGGCTGGAGAAGCTGGCGCCGCGTACGTGCGCGACACCGCCGTGTTCGGTCCGGCCGGTCCGATCCTCGGCGGCCGGTCGCGCGTCCAGGTGTCGTCAACCTTCGGCGGCCTCTCGGCGACGCGCGTTCTCCTGGATCACCGGCGCTACGTCATGCCGTTCAAGCCGTACACGGTGGCGCTCCGTCTCATGCACCTCGGCCAGTACGGGCGAGACGTGGACGACGTGCGGTTGCTGCCGACGTTCCTCGGGTCGCGCTACTTCCTGCGCGGGTACGACCGGGGATCGATCAAGTGCCAGCCGAACGAAGAGGGGCAGTGCGCCGGCTACGACGAGCTGCTGGGGAGCCGCGTGATGGTCGGAAACGTGGAGCTTCGCGCTCCGCTTCTGGGTCTTCGTTCGCGCGACCTGCACTACGGTCCGGTGCCTGCCGAAGTCTTCCTGTTCGCCGACGGCGGTCTCGTCTGGTCTCGCGCGCCGGAATTCTCGGCGGCGGCCTCGGAGCGCCGGCTCGTCCGAAGTTTCGGAATGGGCGTGCGACTCAACGCATTCGGCCTCCCGCTCGAATGGGCCCTGGTGCGCGCGACCGACCGGCCGTCACGCGGCTGGTCGTTTGGGGTGAGCTTCCGTCCGGCGTTCTGACCGACGGGAGTGACGCTCGTTCCACCGGCTCAGCAATGACACGCCGCGCACAACCGCCGGGCGTGATACCGACTACACCGAACGGCAGTTGTGTTGACGTGGCTGTGACGCGAAGCCCTGCGGAGGTCAGGCCGACCCGCATCGCCTGACCGCGCGAGAAGACTCTGGGCGACAGCCAGCTCACGGAGCTGGCGGCAGACGGTCGCAGACGTCCTCGGAGCGCGGTCCGGCCACCGGAGCCGGGCTTCGCGGCGCGGCTACGTCAACACAAGCGCCGTTCGGGATTAAGATCCACGCGGGGACGGAGGAGGCGTGGCGAGTGCTTGAGCCTTTGCGCCGGCACAAGGAGTGGGCGTTCTTCGCGCTGCTGCCGAAGGCCGATCGGCGCCTCGCGTACACCTGGTGGGCCGTCGTGCTGTTGCACGGAATCGTGCCGGCACTGTTCGCGATCGCGATGGGCGTCCTGGTCGGCGCCGTCGAGCGCGGCGTCCCGGTCGCGGGCCCCCTGGTCATCGTCGGCATCACCTTCGTGCTCCTGCAGGTGCTGGCGCCGATTCAGACGGCGGTCAGCCACAACCTCGGCGATCGCACGGCGGCGTTTCTGTACGACCGGTTGACGGAGGCGTGCGTCCGGCCCGAGGGGACCGCACACCTGGAGGACGCGTCGCTCGCCGGCGACCTCACCGTGGCCCGCGATTTCGACCGCGGCATGACCGGGCCGCCGCTGTCCTACTCGATGGACTTCATCGCCGGAGGGCTCGTCGGGATGATCGGCGGGCTCGCCGCGGCCGCCGTGCTCCTGGGGTTCGCGTGGTGGGCGCCCTTCGTGCTCGCGAGCGGGTGGCTGTCCACGCACTGGCTGCTGCGCGAGAGCGCGGTCTGGCGCGACCGCAACACCGATGAAGTGCGGAGCGCTCAGCGCGACGCCGAGTACGCGTACCGCCTCGCCGTCGATCCGCCGGCGAGCAAGGAGCTGCGGCTGTTCGGCCTCGTTGGCTGGACCATCGAGCGTTTTGCAGCAAGGCGCGCGCGGCTGCACCAGCTTCAGTACGAAGCGACTCGCCTGCGGGAACGGCCGCTCGCGTGGAGCCTGCTCCTGGCCACCACCGCCAACGTCGTCGTCCTTTGGGCGCTGGCGTCCGCGGCTGCCAACGGCCGCATTGGCCTTGGCGAGCTGGTGGTGTACGCACAGTGCGCCGTCGGCACATCGCTCATCGCGTTTGGAGGACTGAACTGGGCGCTGGATGGCGCGTCGGCGCCCGTGGCAGCGGTCCAGGGCCTGGAGCCGGCGATGGCGTCCGCGGGCCGGTTGGCCTCTGGGCGTCGCGCCGCGGCCGGACTGCCCGCGCGGGACATCCGCTTCCGCGGGGTCACCTTCGCCTATCCCGGCGGTCTCATCGTGCTCGACGACTTCGACCTCACGATTCCGGCGGGCTCTTCGCTCGCGATCGTGGGACAGAACGGCGCGGGGAAGACCACGCTCGCAAAGTTACTGTGCCGGTTCTACGACCCGCAGCGCGGCAAGATCGAGATTGACGGCATCGACGTGCGCGATCTGGACCTGGGCTCCTGGCGTTCGCGCCTGGCGGCGGTCTTCCAGGACTTCATGCGCCTCGAGCTGCCGCTGCGCGCCAACGTCGCGCCAGACGGAGCGCCGGACGAGGTCGTGCAGCGCGCGCTCGAGGCGGCGGGAGCTTCCAACCTTGCGGGCCTCGACACCGTCCTGGCGCGCGGGTACGCCGGCGGGATCGATCTCTCGGGCGGGCAGTGGCAGCGCGTCGCGCTGGCCCGCGCGCTGTGCGCCGTCAACCTGGGCGCGGGCGTCGTGCTCCTCGACGAGCCGACGGCGCAGCTGGACGTGCGCGGCGAAGCGGAGATCTTCGAACGGATCCTCGCTGTGACGCGCCACTGCACGACCATCCTGATTTCGCACCGCTTCTCCACCGTGCGCCATGCCGACCGGATCTGTGTCCTCGACAAGGGCAAGGTCGTGGAGCTCGGCACGCACGAGGAGCTGATGGCGCTCAACGGCCGCTATCGGACCATGTTCGAGATGCAGGCGCAGCGCTTCGCGAGCGAAGACGAGGAAGGGAAGAGCTATGACGTCCTCGTCTGAGACGCACGCGAGACACGACAGCCTACCACCGGCGCTCGCGTCGATGTGGCGGCTCTGCAAGCTCGGCTACCGCTACGAACCGGCGTTGATCGTGACGGCCTTCCTGCTCGCGCTGCTGGCGGCGCTGCCCGATGCGCTGCTCGCGTACTGGTTCAAGATCATCGGCGATGGAGCGCTCCAGGGGAACTGGCGCCTGGTCCGGTTCGGCGTGCTGGCGCTCGGCATCTCGGCCACCGCGACGTGGTTCCTGCTAACGGTCAGCACGCGCGTGCAGCGCCGGTTCCGCGACAAGGTGACCATCGCGCTCGAGGCGCACGTAGCGACGCTCCTGGCCTCGATTCCCACGATCGCGCACCACGAGCGTCCCGAGTATCTCGACCGCCTGTCGGTGCTGCGGAATCAGGTGTTCATGCTGGACCACATGTACCTGTCGCTGTTCACGACATGCGGATGGGTCCTGCGCCTCGGCATCACCATTGCGCTCCTCGTTTCGATTCACCCGGCGCTGGCGTTGCTCGCAGTGTTTGCGCTGCCGCCGGTGTTGACGTCCACCTGGCGCCCGGCCGTGGAGCGGCGCGCGTTCGAACGCGGCGCGTCGGCGAGCCGCCTGGCGCGCCACCTCTTCGACATGGCCACCACCGCCGCGCCGGGCAAGGACGTGCGCGTGACCGGCATCGCCAATCGCCTGGTGAAGGACCGGCGGGACGCATGGGAGTCCGGGAACCGGCCGATCGCCGCGGCGCGCTGGGGTTCCGCGGCGTGGCACACCGCCGCGTGGGCCTGTTTCGGCGCCGGCTACGTCGCCGCGATCGTGTTCGTGTCTTCCGGACTCGGCGCGCCGGCGGGGGACGTGCTGCTGGCGCTTGCGGCCGGCTCGCGCCTCTCGCACTACGTGGGGGCCACCGTCGGCGAAATCGGTTTCCTGCGCGGGATCTGGATGGACGCGGCGCGGCGTCTCGCGTGGCTCGAGGACTACGCGGGCTCGTGCATCGCGACCGCCGACGCGCCGGTACCGGACCGGCTCGTCGAAGGTATTCGCTTCGAGCGCGTCTCGTTCGCCTATCCCGGGACCGACCGCCTCGTCCTGAACGACGTCACTCTCACGCTGCCCTCCGGCGCCGTCGTGGCGATCGTCGGCGAGAACGGCGCCGGCAAGTCCACGCTCGTCAAGCTGCTCGCCAAGTTGTACGAGCCGACGAGCGGCCGCATTCTCGTCGATCGCACGGACCTTGCGCGCCTGCCGGCTGTCGACTGGCGCGCCCGTCTCTCCGGGGCGTTCCAGGATTTTTTCCGCTTCGAGTTCCGCGCGCGTCACGCTGTCGGGATCGGCGATCTGCCTCGCCTCGATCACGACCCGGCGATCGCCACGGCCGTGACCCGGGCCGGGGCGGACGATGTCATCGTGCGGCTCGCGTCGGGGCTGGACACGCAACTGGGATCGACATGGCCGGGCGGGGTTGACGTGAGCTTCGGCCAGTGGCAGAAGTTCGCGCTGGCGCGCGGCTTCATGCGCGAACGGCCGCTTGTCCTGGTGCTCGACGAACCGACCGCGGCGCTCGACGCCGAGACCGAGCACGCGCTGTTCGAGCGCTATGCGGCCGCCCTGCGGCAGGACAACGGCAACGGCGGGATCACCATCCTGGTGTCGCACCGATTCTCGACCGTCCGGATGGCCGACTTGATCGTCGTCCTGGACGGCGCCCGGGTGGTGGAGGTGGGGACGCACGAGGAGCTGATGGCGCAGCGCGGGCAATACGCGCAGCTCTACGGCATTCAGGCCGCCGCCTACCGATAAGGAGCCCGCGACGCGAGGCGCGTGCTCAGCGGAGCCCGCCCTGCACGTCGAGATTCGTCAGCCCCGCCTGGATCGCAACCTGGACCGCCCGATCGTATTCGCGCCGTTCCACGCGGCGTGCGATCGCCGGGTGCTCGAACGCCCGAAATGCGGGGCGATACTGCGACATCAGGTTCAGATACGTGTCCTTCGGCAGATTGGCCGCGATCCATCCGATCACCTGCTCGGTGCCGCCGACGTTGTTGGGCATGACCAGGTGCCGGATGATCAGGCCGCGGCGGATGATGCCGTCGCTCGCCGGATGCGCCACGCCCACCTGCCGCTGCATGTCGAGCAGGGCAGCCCGCGTCAGCTCCGGGTACGTGCGGGCGCCCGACGAATAGCGGTCCGCCATCGCGGGATCGGCGTACTTGAAGTCCGGCATGTAGATGTCCACGATGCCGTCGAGGAGCCGGAGGGTCTCGAGCCGTTCCCAGCCGCTCGTGTTCCAGACCACCGGCAGCCGCAACCCGCGCGCCGCGGCTTCTTCGATCGCCTGCACGATGAGCGCGGTGTAATGCGTCGGCGTGACGAAGTTGATGTTGTGGCAGCCGCGCCCCTGCAGTCGCAGCATCATCCCGGCCATGTCGCCTGGCGTGACGCGCTCGCCGTGGTCGCGCTGGCTGATCTCCCAGTTCTGGCAGAACACGCACCGCAGGTTGCAGTGGGTGAGGAAAATGGTCCCGGAGCCGCCGCGGCCGACCAGTCCGCGCTCCTCGCCGAAGTGCGGCCCGACGCTCGCCACCTCCACATCGCGCCCGGCGCCGCAGAAGCCGGTCTCGTTGTCGAGGCGTCGCGCCGCGCACTCGCGCGGGCACATCCGGCACTCGCGCATCAGCCCGCGCAGCGCGTCCGCGCGGCGCCGCAGTTCTCCACTTCGTAGGAGCGCCAGGTACGAGGGCTCGAACCGATCAGCGGGCACACCGAGAGCCGGCATCCAGAGATATCCCGCACACGCGCGCAGAAACTCCTTGCGTGTGACGTCGGTCAACGCGCGCCTCCCGCGCTGCCCAGTCAACCGTGAGGATTGGCGGTACGCGGCATTATACGCTTCCGACTGCGCCATGACGCGCGCCGCTGCGCGGCCCCGGCCTCGCCGAGCGCCTGCGCGAGCTGTTTCACGGCAGGCCGCGTGGCGCGTTCCGGCAGTCCGCCGTAGCCGACCACGAGTCCCGGCCTCGCCGCCGCGGGGCTCGCGTAGTACGGCCGCGCGTCGCAGACGCGGATCAACCGCTTTTCGGCGGCAGCAAACCGGTGACGTTGTTCGGCACGGCCGCATGGGGCCGTAACATCCGCGGTTCCTCGATGACACACTGAGGCTCGTTCTTTCACCTGTCAACAGGCTGGCGAGAGGCAGGGCCGGACGCCGGCGTTTCGCTCCCGGCGGTCATCAGGTTAGCTGCCGTGCAGTGGCGCGGTACGCCACACGCGGCGATGTTACCGCAGGCGTCGGAGCTGGCGGCGGATCGTCCCGCCGAGGAGCGCAACGGTATCGTAGCGGCCTCAGAGGAAGCGGAACGCGAGGGTGGCTCCGATCGCCAGGAGCATGAGCGCCAGCGCGCTCCCCGCGATCGCCCGGAACCTCCGGCTGCCCAGGAACAGCGCCAGGGCCAGCTTCATCGCGGTGTTCGTCAGTACGCCCACGGCAATCGCCGTGGCCGCCACCGCCGGTGAGTACGTCTCCGCGATCCCTTTCGCCATCGAGATCGTCAGGGCGTCCACGTCCGTGAGACCCAGTACGGCCGCCGACGTCATGACCCCGGATGTTCCCCAGAGCCGCCGAGCCAGCTCCACTGCCATGAGTACGACTTGAAAGATGACGGCCATCTGCAGCGCCGCGCCGAGCTGCAGCGGATTCTCCTGCGACATTTCACGGGCAGCCGTCTCTGCGCTCCGTCGCGCGCCCAGCGCTGCCGCGAGCGCCGCCACCAGCGCAGGTGGCACGACGTAGGGAAGAAGGGGACCCACGACCGCCGGATTGAGAATCGCGGTGGCGACGAGGACTCGGGGATAGAGCACCGCGTTCGCGCCCACGGCGCCAAACGCGAGCGCGCGGTCCATCGGCAAATCGATCCGGCTCGTCCGGGCGAACGTGAACGTGACGTTGGTGGACGACACCAGGCCTCCGAGGAGCCCCGTCACGAGATATCCATGGCCGGGGCCAACGAGCCGGCGCGCAACGTAGCCCGCGAAGCTGAGACCCGAAAAGAAGAGGACCAGCGCCCACAACTCGCGCGGCCGCACGCCGCCGAGCGGCCCGTACGGTCCCGCGGGGAGCAGCGGCAGGATGACGAGGGCCATGACCGCGAACCGGACGCCGGATCGCAGTCCGACCTCCTCGACCCGCCTCACGAGCGCGTGCAGTCTGGACTTCTCGACGAGCAGGAGGGTCGTGAGCGCGATCACCGCGCTCGCCAGGCGAATCCACCCGAGGCCGGCGAGCACGCCGGCCGCCAGCACCACGAGAGCGGCGACTTCCGTCGTTCCGTCGATGTCCTGGCGACTGCCTGCAACGTACGCCGCCGCAACGATCGTGACCGTTCCCGCCAGCAGGATCGCCGCGGGCGCGGCGACGCCCGTCATCCACAGCCAGCCGCTCAAGCCGCCGAGGGCGCCGAGCATCGTAAACGTGCGGATGCCCGCGAAGCGTGCACCTGGGCCCTCGGCATGCCCCGACCACTGGCGCTCGAGGCCCACGGCCGCGCCGCCCAGCGTGGCGATCAGGAGCCCGACGACGTCGGAGCTGTTCACAGGCCGTTCTTGAGGAGCATCACCGAAATCACCTGCCGCACGACTTCGGGTTTCAGGCGCAGGTCCGACCCGAGGCGGCGCAGGAACCGACGCTCCTGCGGATCGATCCGTCCGTCGTCGAGGAGCAGGTCGACGATGACGGCAAACGCCGATTGCCGCAGCTTCGGGGGGATCCTCGCGGTCGCGGCCGCGACGAACTCGGTCGAGCCGCCTCGCTCGAACCCGGCGCGGACCCGCTGGATCAGGCGGCCGATCGATTCGCCGGACCGGCGGCGGAAGCGACGTGTGGACCAGATCAGATGGTGCGCGCGCCAGGCCTCGTGTGCGGAGACGTGGCCGTTCGCGTTCATCGCGCCGATGAACAGCGCGACGAGCGCCTCGTCGATTTGAGTGTCGCGCTTCTTCGTTGAGCGTCTCATCGTAAGAAACCGGCAGAGCGGGCCTGGGCTTCCAGCCTCGCCTTCGTGGCCCTGAGACCCGCCAGCGATCCCTTCTGCACTTCCGAGCGCACGCGCCCGCGGACGAACCGGCCGGTGAATCCGCTGAGGCCGTCGGCGCGGCTCCGGTTGACGGTCACGAACCAGAACCCGTTGCCGCGCGCCGGGTCCGGCACCAGGACGCGCAGCTCGAGCGCCGTCCAGAAGTAGTGGCTCGCGTAGAGCATCTTGGACGCGACGATCGTGCGCTCCCCGGTCTCGTGGATCATGAGGTGGCTGATGCGCGTGGTCGGCTTCAGGCCGAACTCCGTCTCCTGCCAGTAGAAGATGTCGGTCACGTCTGTTCGCGCGGTGTTCGGATAGTCGAGGAGATAGGCGTGCAGGCCGGGAATGCCGGACGCCAGCACGGGCATCCCCTCGATCATCGTGCGGAACTCCGTCTCGACGGAACGGGGCTTCGACTTGTCCCGGTAGACCGCCAGCGCGGCGTTCCCTTGCTTCTGGTACGCGCTCACGTATTCGAACAGGAGCCGCCGGAACACGGCTTCGGCATCCGCGCCCGCCGTCAGGCCCCTCCAATCGACCTCGGCCCGGATCGTGTCGAGCGCCTCTTTCCCGAGCTTGATCTCGCAGTTCCCCGCGCGGCACTTCTCGAGATCGTCGAGGTCCTTTTTGGACAGCCGCAGCGCCGCGAAATCCTCGAGCCGGGGCGGGTCGCTGATCCGCTTCGTGATCCGGAACCCGCCGCCGCGCTCGAAGGTCTCGATGTCCCTGACCGCCTCGGCGTACAGGTTCGGCGCGGCCTCGATCCACACGGACCCGAACACCGCTACTTCCCGGCTCGGTTCCGCGTCGAGCAGCTTCGTGAAGGGTGACCCGGACAGCATCTGGTTGCGTTCGGCCGCGGACGGGCGCACGGACGCGCCGATCGCGCGCCCCAATTCGAGCGGGATGAGGCTCCTTGCCGGGTCCTGCGCGACGGGCGCGACCCCGCCGGGGGACATCAGCAGACAGGCCAGGACCAGCGTATCGCGCAACGACTTCATGGCAGGATCAGTACCGCCAGTGTAGATCAGGTGCGCCCTCGGCCCGCCCGTTGACAGAGACGTGTCGCGGATGTAGCGTCACCCCATCCATGTTCATCTATGCGGCTATAGCCACGTTCGGCTTCCTCCTGTTGATCGCCATGCTGGTCGCCGGGGACATGTTCGGGGGAGACCACGACGTCGGTGCCGACCATGGCGGGTTCGAGCACGGCGACGTGGGGGGCCCCAGCGTCTTCAGCGTCCGCATCATGGCTGCGTTCCTGACGGCGTTCGGCGTCGGGGGCGTGGTAGCGCGCTACTACGGGCTCTCGCACCCCGCGGCATCGGGTGTCGGGGTCGTGGCGGGCGTCATCATGGCCGCACTGGTGTTCGAGTTCGCGAGAATCCTGTACTCGCAGCAGGCGTCGAGCGAGGTGCGGATGGCAGGCCTCGTCGGGATGTCCGCCGAGGTCACCGTGGCGATCGCCGAGGGGGGCGTCGGCCAGATCATGATCACCGCCGGCGGCGAGCGCAGCGAGCACATCGCCCGCTCGGCCGACGGGCGCAGCGTCCCGCGGGGCGCCGAGGTGGTCATCACCGCCCTGCGGGGAGATTCGGTCATCGTCGCGCGTCCGGCGGGCGCGCCGGGAGGGTCGAAATGAATCTGCTGGGGATCGAGCTCTCCGCGATTTCCGTGGCGATCGCGGTCCTGCTGGGGCTGCTCGGCGTGTTCGCCGCGATGGCGCTCTTCGCCCGCAACTACATCAAGGTGCCGCCGTCGATGGTCGCGATCTTCTACGGCCGCAAGCACACGATCGTGGACGAGCGGGGCGGCAAGTCCGTGGTCGGCTTCCGTGTCGTCCGCGGCGGCGCGGCGCTGCGCGTGCCCGTGCTGGAGCAGGTCGAGTACTTGTCGCTCAACGTCATCTCCATCCCGCTCAAGATCTCGCGCGCCTACACCAAGGAGGGGGTGCCCGTCACCGTCGAGGCGGTCGCGAACGTCAAGATTGCGGGGGACGACACGTCGCTGCGCAGCGCCGCCGAGCGGTTCCTCGGCATGAGCACCGACAAGATCAAGGAAGTGATCTTCCAGACGCTCGAAGGGCACCTGCGTGCCATCCTCGGCACGCTGACCGTGGAAGAGATCAACGCGGACCGGCAGGCGTTCGCGCAGAAGATGACCGACGAGGCGGCCGTCGATCTGAAGAAGATGGGCGTCAACATCGACATCCTCACGATCCAGCAGATCAGCGACGAGCAGGGCTACCTCGACGCGCTCGGCAAGAAGCGGACGGCGGAGGTCAAGCGGGACGCGGTGATCGGCGAGGCGCAGGCGCAGCGCGACGCCATGATCAAGTCCGCGCTGGCGGACCAGGAAGGCAAGACGAAGCGGTACGAAGCGGACGTCGCCATCGCGCAGGCGCTCCGCGACAAGGAAACGAAGCAGGCCGAGTTCAACGCCGCCGTCATGGCCAAGACGGCGGAGTCCGAGCAGGCGGGCCCGCTCGCCACCGCGATCGCGAAGCAGCGCGTCACCGAGCAGGAGACCCGGATCGATCAGGTGCGCAAGCAGCAGGAAGTGCTCGTGCAGGAGCAGGAGGCCGCGCGCAGGGAGAAGGAGCTGCTGGCCACCGTCGTGCGGCCCGCCGAGGCCGAGCGCCAGGCAGCGATCCTGCGTGCCGAAGGAGAGAAGCAGGCGACCATCATCCGCGCCGAGGCGACGCAGAAGGAGCTGGAGTTCGAAGGCGCGGGTGAAGCGGCCAAGATCGAGAAGGTGGGTCGCGCGGAAGCGGCCAAGGTGTTGTCGATCGGCGAAGCCGAAGCCGAGGTGATCAAGAAGAAGCTGCTCGCGGAGGCCGAGGGGCTCCAGAAGAAGGCCGAGGCCTGGAAGAACTTCAACGAGGCCGCGGTCATCAACCTGGTGGTCGAGAAGATGCCCGAGCTCGCGCAGGCGTTCGCGACGCAGCTCGCCGGCATCGACAAGATCAACATCATCGAGATGGGAAACGGCGCGGCCCATTCCGGCGGCATCGGCAAGGTGATGGGCACGGTTGGCGGCGGCATGACCGCCATGCTCTCGATGCTGAAGGACCAGTTCGGCGTGGACATCGCCGGCCTGATGCAGGCGAAGACCGACGCCGCGGTCAAGGAAGCGGAGAAGAAGACGCTGAAGTAGCGTCCACTTTCTGGCGCACCTGGTCGGACGCTCGCAGTACCGCCCCGGGTGAGCTACCATAGTTGGTACTCCCCGTTCTAATTCCTGTGAGGTGACCGACGATGCGCACCCGGCAGCGCACAACGGCGTTTCTTCTGATTGTCTTCCTGGCGATCCCCGGGCTGGCCCTGGCGCAACGGAGAGGACGTCTTATTGGCAAGGTGGTCGATCCCAACGGCAAGCCGATTCAGGACGTCGCCGTGACCGTGACCTCTCCGCACGTGCCGCGCTTCAAAGAAGAGCGCGAGACCGACAAGAGGGGCGCCTTTATCATCGACTTCCGCGACCTCGGCGTGACGTACCACTATCGATTCATCAAGGCCGGCTACCAGACCCTTGAAGTCGACCAGGAGTGGTCGCTCGAGGGCACCGAGCGCTTCGAGTGGACGATGGTGCCAGGAGAGCCGGTTCTGGCCGGCGGCGGCGCGCCCGCCTCGACGTCGGCGCCGGCGGTCATCGCCTACAACTTCGGCGTCAGCGAAGTCAGATTGAAGAATTACGCGGCCGCCGAGGCGAAGTTCAAGGAGGCCGTTCAGCACGATCCGAAACTAGCCCGCGCGTGGGCGGCCCTGAGCGCCGTGCAGGTCCAGACGGGCAACAATCAAGAGGCGGCGGAGGCGGCCGAGAAGGCGATAGCTCTCGGCCTCAAGGACGAGGCCGTCCTCCTGGCGCGGTGGCAGGCCTATCGCAACCTCAAAGATGACGCCAAGGCTGCGGAGGCGCAAAAAGAACTGGAGAGCGTCGGCCGCCTCGCGGAAGAGGCGAAGAAGATCCACAACGAGGCTGTCGCGCTCATGAAGACCGGCGATGCTGCCGGCGCCTTCGCCAAGTTCCAGGACGCCGTCAAGATCGATCCGAATCTGGAGCCAGCGCTCCTGGGCCTCGCGACGTCAGGCTTGAAGATCGGACGCGCGGCGGAGGCAGCCACCGCCGCGGAGACGGTGTTGAAGGGCAATCCAAACAACGAGCAGGCCATTCGCCTTCGCTACAACGCGTGCCTGACGCTTGGCGACAAGGACCGGCTGTTCGAGTCGCTGATCGGACTGGCGGCGGTGGAGCCCGTGGTGGCAACCAAGGGCCTCCTGCAGCTCGCGTTCGAAGCCTACGACGCGAACGACACGATCCGCGCAAAGGACCGGTTCGTCAAAGTCCTCCAGTTCGATCCGAACCAGCCGCTGGTCCACTACTACCTCGGCATGCTGTACGTGAACGAGGGAGACGCGGCCTCGGCCCGGCGACATCTCGAGAAGTTCGTCTCGCTCGCGCCGAACAGCCAGGAAGCCGCAACCGCGCGCGAGATCCTGAAGCAGCTGACGAACTCCTGATCAGTAGAAGGTAGAAGGTAGAAGGTAGAAGGCAGAAGGCAGAAGGCAGAAGGTAGAAGGTAGAAGGTAGAAGGTAGAAGGTAGAAGGTAGAAGGTAGAGCCAGCGGGCTGGAGCCCGCGCCATGCGGTGTCGGGATTCCGCCTTCTGTCTCCTGCCTTCGTTTCTCGCTTTGGGCATTCCCCCTTCCGCATTCGGCATTCGGCATTTGGCCTTGGGCCTTGCACTAATTCAACCTTCCGGATCCAACACCGTGGAATCCAGGAGGCTCGACGCGCTGACGGAATTCCGGCACTCGATCCATCCCGTAACTCTTTGAGATTGTTGAATTTGTCACTCTTAGCAACACGCTCGATCCGGCAAGCTCTGGCATAGTCCCTGCGTACGATGAGGAGTTTCCAGTCCAACTCGATTCATCTATTCGCCGGGCCCGAGGCTAGGGACCGGTGCGGAGGATGCGAATGAGGAGAATGGCATGGCTCATGGCCGCCCTCATGGTCCTTGCGCTGCCAGCGATCGCGGCAGCCCAGGCCGGAGGGGTCCGCGTCTCGGGTGTCGTCACCGACGAGACTTCCGCCGTGGTGCCCGGGGTCGCGGTCACTCTCACGGGTGAGGGGGGCCAGGTCACCTCGACGGTGACCGATGCACAGGGGCGGTACGTCTTCGAAAACGTAGCGCCGGGATCCTACGAACTCAGCTTCGAGCTTGCGGGGCTCGCCAAGCAGACACGCAAAGTCGTCGTCGCGGCGGAACCGGTGAACCTCGAAACGACGCTGGCCGTCAGCGGCGTGGAAGAAGTCGTCCAGGTGACCGGCACGCTGATTCCTCGCCCGGCACTGGAAGGGATGAGTCCGGTAACTGCCCTTGACGTTGAAGCGATTCAGTATCGAGGGTTGAACCGCGTCGAAGATCTCCTCACCAGCCTGCCGCAGGTCTTCGCTGCGCAGAACTCCACCATCGCCAACGGCGCGTCCGGCACCGCGACGGTGGACCTGCGGGACCTTGGAACGGACCGCACGCTCGTCCTGATCGACGGGCGCC
This sequence comes from Vicinamibacterales bacterium, assembly GCA_035463475.1. GTDB lineage: Bacteria > Acidobacteriota > Vicinamibacteria > Vicinamibacterales > 2-12-FULL-66-21 > JACPDI01. The sequence continues at coordinate 6,705 of DATHTE010000136.1, read as the reverse complement.
GGATGTCGGCCGGCGATGCGTTCGAGACGGCTCCCGACCTGAACTTCATCCCGTCGGCGCTGGTGAAGCGGGTCGACGTGCTCACCGGCGGGGCGTCGTCGGTCTACGGCGCGGACGCCGTGGCCGGCGTCGTCAACTTCGTGCTTGACCGGGACTTCCAGGGCGTGAGAGGCGGTGTGCAATGGGGCGCCTTCCAGCACAACAACCGCAATGACGTGGCAGCGTCGATGAACAAGGCGAAGGCGTTCGAGTACCCGGCGGGTAGCACCTGGAACAGGGCACCCGCCAGCTTCAACGTGGCGCTCGGCGGCAGGTTTGCCGACCGGAGGGGCCACGCGGCCGCGTATCTCGATTACCGCGACACGCCCGCGATTACGAAAGATGCGCGCGACTACACCAACTGCTCGCCTGGACTGGGCTCGGCCGGCCCCAGCTGCAGCGGTTCGAGCACGTGGCAGGATGGACGGTTCATCGTGGTTTCAGCGGACGGCGAGTCGGACGCGGACTACGTACTGGACCGGAACTCCCCTGGCGGGAACCAGCTGAGACCGCGCACGGCGAACGACGTCTACAACTACGCGCCCGCCAACTTCATGCAACGCCCCGATAAGAAATGGACCGCCGGCGGTTTCCTGACCTACGAGTGGAACAGGAGGGCGACGGGCTACGCTGAAGTGATGCTGATGGACGACTACACCGACGCGCAGATTGCGCCGTCGGGAAATTTCTTCAGCACGAGCGAACTCAACTGCGACAACCCGATGCTGAGCGCCCAGCAGCGCAAGCTCCTCTGCACCGACATGGGATACGGTCCGGATGACATTGCGACCGTCATCATCGGGAGGCGCAACGTCGAGGGTGGCGGCCGCATTGCCCAGATCAGCCACACCGCCCTCCGCTACTCGTTCGGCATGAAGGGGGAAATCAACAATCTCTGGACCTACGACATCTACGGCCTGCAGGCTGAAATGCACTCGCCGCAGTCGTACGCCAACGACTTCAACTCGCAGAGAATCCAGGACGCGCTGATCGTCGACGGCGACGCGGGGAATCCGGCCAGCTGGGAGTGCCGTTCGGGGAATGAAGGCTGTGTGCCGTGGAACATCTTCACGATGGGCGGCGTGACCCAGGGTGCGCTGGACTACCTCCAGCTGCCGTTGATTCTGGACTCCGGCACGAGGACGCGGGTTGTGAGTGGAACGCTCACCGCTGATTTCAAGGACTACGGAGTCGTGTTCCCGAGCGCCGTCGAGGGCATCAGCGTCGCGTTCGGCGGCCAGTACCGGCACGAGAAGCTGTTCCTCAATCCCGACCTCGCGTACAGGCTCGGCATCGGTGCGGGCCAGGGCGGTCCCATCGGGCCGGTCGAGGGGGATTACGATGTCAACGAGTTCTTCGCCGAGGGACTTGTTCCTCTCGTGCAGGAGGCTCCCGGGTTCAAGGATCTGAGCCTCGAGCTTGGCTACCGCTACTCGGACTACAGCAGCACGGGGGGGTGGCCCACGTACAAATTCATGGGCTCGTGGTCGCCCGTCAACGATCTGAAGCTCCGCGGGGGCTTCAACCGTGCGACCCGCTCGCCGAACGTGAATGAGCTCTTCACTCCGCAACAGCTCGGCTTGGGCGGCAGCGAAGACATCTGTGCAGGCTCGTCCCCCTCGGCGACTCAGGCCCAGTGCGAGCTATTGGGCGTCCCAACGTCCTTCTACGGTCGGGTCCTCTCGAATCCGGCTGACCAGTACAACACCTGGGGCGGCGGCAACCCGAGGCTGAATCCCGAGGTCGCCGACACGTTCACCGTCGGACTGGTTATCACACCGCAGAAACTGCCTGGCTTTACGGCCGCCCTTGACTTCTACAACATCAAGATCGAGGACACTATCGGCTCGTTTGGTCCGGAGGATATCCAGAATCAGTGTGCCGCGACGGGCAATCCGACGCTCTGCGGCCTGATCCACCGCGACAGGTTCTACACGTTGTGGCTCACGCCGGACGCGTACACGATCACGACCAATGTAAACATCGGCAAACGAGAAGCGCAAGGTCTCGACGTGAACGCCAACTATTCGTTTTCGGCAGGGGGCGCAGGGTCGTTCACCGTCAGCCTCATGGGAAGCTACCTGCAGAACTCGAAGATTGACACGGGCCTGTTCGCCTACGATTGCGTGGGTTACTTCGGCAACCAGTGCGGGATTCCCAAGCCCAACTGGCGCCATTTCGCTCGCGTGACGTGGCAGCCCGGTTTCAACACCTCGATTTCTGCCGGATGGCGCATGGTCGGTCCCGTCACCAACGATGATGGGAGCCCCAACGATGCCATTGGCGAGCCGAGTAACATCGCTCTGCTGGAGCAGAACGACGTCTACAAGTTCGACGCCTACCACTATCTCGATCTGGCGGTGAGCTACCAACTGGTGAAGAACTACCGGTTGATGTTCGGCGTGAACAACGTGTTCGACAAGGAACCTCCGCTCGCTCCAGGTATGTCGGACAACGACTACGGGCCGGGCTATTACGGCACGTACGATCACCTCGGCCGCTACGTGTTCTCCGGCATCCAGTTCACGTTCTAGGAGAGCGGTCTCACGGCACGAGAGGGCGGTCCCTACGGGGGCCGCCTTTTTTTGTGGGCTCGTCAGTCGTCAGTCGTCTGCGGGCCGTCCGCCTGCCCGTCGAAGCTGTCGTCGTCAAGAGATGACGCGAAGCGTCTCGTGGCACAATGAGCCGCACGTGACGCGTATGACCGCTGACGACTTCCGGGAGATCGCGCTCAGCGTGCCCGGCGCAACCGAACAGGCGCACATGGGACATCCTGATTTCCGCGCGAACGGCAGGATCTTCGCGACCCTGCGCGCGGACGAGCGATCCGGCGCCCTCAAGCTCTCGCCTGACGAACAGCAGGAGCTGATGCGCACGCACCCGAAGCTGTTCACTGCCGCGAGCGGCGCCTGGGGCCGCCAGGGGTGGACGATGATCCGTCTCGCGGCGGCGGACAGGGCTACCGCGCGCGGAGCCCTCCTGCTGGCCTGGCAGAACGTGGCGGCGAAGCCCCGTCAACGCCCGTCAACGGGGCCCCGCCGCCGGACCGCCAGGCCGGCTTCACGCAAGCGCCGAACTCAGGGCCGGCGCTGACCGGGGCTGGTAGGTGCCCGCTGGCACGCCTCCACCCGTAACATCGTGCTCTCAACTTGGACGCGCGGAGTGGGCGCGCCGTGGCGCCCCGGTGGCGGAGCTCCGGCATGCCGAGCCGGAAGGCGTCGGTTGAGGCGGCGAAAGCGTGTTTATAAGTGGGACGCGTCCGCGATCGTCCCCCTCATCATGGCGGAACCCACGACGGCTGCCGTGCAGTCGCTCGCCGCGAAGGATCCCGCCATGCTGGTGTGGTGGGCGACCGAAGCGGAGTGCGCGTCGGCGGTGGCGCGCCTGGAGTGCGGAAGGCACGCTCGCGGAACCAGGCGCGATTCGAGCGTTCGATCGGTTGAAGCGCCTCGCGAACGGGTGGCACGAGGTCGATCCGAGCGACTCGGTGCGTGAAGCCGCGGTTCGGTTCCTGCGGGTCCACTCGATGCGCGCGGCCGATGCCCTGCAGCTCGCCGCGGCGTTCGTTGCGGCGGAACGGCAGCCGTCAGCGCTCGAGGTGGTCACGCTGGACGATCGGCTTGCCGCCGCTGCACGCAAAGAAGGGTTCGTCGTGATCGAGGTGCCCGAGGCCGAGTAGCGACGCGCCTCTCGCCGTTCGAGCTCACACAGTCCCGCGCCCGTGCGTCACTGCTTCACGAGCTCCACGCGGCGGTTCTTCGCTCGTCCTTCCTCGGCGTCGTTCGACGCGACCGGCGAATACGGCCCGCTGCCGAACGCCTTCAGCCGCGAGGCGGGAATCGCATGCGTGCCGACGAGCGCCTGGACGACCGCCTCGGCCCTTGCCTGCGACAGCCGCATGTTGCTCTCCAGCACTCCCACGTTGTCCGTGTGGCCGACGACGTAGATCTCGAGCGCGGGGTCAGTCTTCAACATCTTCGCGATCTCTTCAATCGCACCGGCCGACTCCGGCTTGACCTCGGACTTGCCCGTATCGAAGTAGATGCCGTACACCGCGGCGCGCCCGGTGTTCTTCAGGTCGTTCGAGAAGACCTCGGCGTTGGCGGCGACGTCCTGCGCCATCTCCTCACGCTCGATGATCGTCAACCCGTAGCTGCCCGTCCAGTCGGCCACGAGGTCGATCCAGAACTCCTTTCCGTCCTTCGCGACCTTCATAGTCCTGCGGCTCTTCGGGCTTGCGAGCACGCTCCCGCCGAGCGCCTTCACCGCGTTCTCGAAGTTCCGGAGGATCTGTAGGTCGCTCGCCTTCGCCTGCAGGTTGGACTGCGGCAGATAGCGCGCGGTCCAGCTCCGCCCTCCGATGGTTTCCTTCTTGCCTTCGCCCACCTCGAAGGCCCGCTCGTCGTACTGCTTCTCGACGCAGCCGCGAATCCAGTAGCCCTGCATCCTGGTAAAGAGCGGGTGGTCCTTGCACCCCTTCGCGTCCTGCTGCTGCGCGGCGGCGGCGGCCGGAAGCAGTGACACCGCCAGGACGAAAGACACGATGTACGCGTTCTTTGGCACGGAATGACCTCCTGAGATCCGAGTGCCCGCGGCCGCGTCGTTTGCTGGGGGAGTTCCTCTAGTGTACAGCAACCTCATCCGGAGCACGCGACGCGCGCGAAACGAACGCGATGGGGGACACGTCTCAGTCCAATGAAGCACCGCGAACGACGACACTGCGACCGCGCCGCGTCTTATAGAAGAGGATGCGAGATGACACCTGTGCTCCGATGGATCCTGTCGTTCGAGGCGGCCGCGTTCTACAGTGCCGCGCTCCTGCACGCGGGAGTGCTCGCTCGTGGTTACGAGCACCAGCAGGCCGCGACTGCTGAAACGGTGATCGGCTCCGTGCTCCTCGCTGGAGCGCTGCTGACGCTTGTGGCGCCCGGGGTCAGCCGTGGTGTGGCGCTTGCCGTGCAAGCGTTCGCGCTGCTGGGGACCTGCGTCGGGCTCGTCATGATTGCCATCGGCGTCGGGCCGCGGAGCGGCGTGGACTACGCGATCCACGCGGTCTTTGTCGCCGCCCTGGTCTCGGGCCTGGCGCTCGCCTGGCGGGGCGAGGTGACCGGTCCCGCGCGCCACGCCTGACACGCGGCGTCTCAGCGCGCGGCGAGCAGCTCCTCGGTGACCTCGGTGACGTCTTCGACGCAGGCGTCGATGCGATCCTGACGCGTGCGGAAGCCGAGCACGCACACGCGCGCCAGGACGCGCCCGTCCACGGTGCACCCGGTGAGCATTACGCGTCCGCGCGAGGTGACCCGCGCCAGCAACTCCGTCGTCGCCGCGTTCTCCTCGTCTCGCCGCGCGCCCGGCCAGGTCACGTAGAACGCGAACAGCGACAGCTGCGGCCGCGCGATCATCCGAAGGCCGCGCACGCGCTCGAGGCGGCCGGCGGCCTCGACGGCGAGCGCGCGCTTCTCGGCGATCGCGGCGCGCAGCTTCTCCTCGCCGAACAGCTTGACGCACAGCCAGACGCGCAGCCCCGGAAAGCCGCGCGAGAGATCCGGGCCATGCGAGCTGGGGTCGTAGAACTCGTCGGCGTCCGGCATGTCTGGCAGGTACCCTGCCGTGTGCGGCAGGGCATGCGCGACGCGCAGCGCCCGGCCGTCGCGCACGAGCAACGCGCCGGTGCCGTACGGCAGGAACAGCCCCTTGTGCGGATCGAGCGTGAGCGAGTCAGCCTCAGGCAGCCCCCGCAGCGGTCCGCGCATCTCGGGAACGAGATAGAAGAACGCGCCGTAGGCGCCGTCCACGTGATGCCACAGGCCTTCCCGGCGGCAGAAGTCACCGCACGCGTCCAGCGGATCGACGGCGCCGGTGTTCGTCGTTCCGGCGGTCGAGACCAGCATGAACGGCCGCAGGCCAGCGCCCCGGTCGTCAGCGACCGCCGTTTCGAGCGCATCGAGCCGCAGTCGAAAGTCGTCGTCCACGTCGATTTCGCGCACGCGGTCGCCGAAGATCCCGGCCAGCCTTGCGGACTTGAGGACGGAGTGGTGGACCTGCGACGACGTGTAAAGCGTGCCGGAGCGGATGTCGGTCCCGAGCCGTTCGCGCGCGCACAGAATCGCGTTGAAGTTCGCCATCGAGCCGCCCGTCGTGAACAGGCCGCGGCTCCCTTGTGGAAACTCCATCCACTGGCGCAGCCAGTCAAGCGCGTTCGCCTCGAGCTGCACGAGCGCGGGGGCGGCCTGCCAGATGCCGGTGAAGCGGTTGACGGCGTTGCTGATGAAGTCCGCGAGCGCGGCGGGGAACAGCCCTCCGCCCGGAATGTACGCGAGGTACCCCGGCCCGGGCGCGGTGAACGAACGCGGAATCCATCTCTCGAACAGATCGTCCAGGAGGGGTCCGAGTGGCGAGGGCGTGAGCGGCGGGGCCTCGCGCATCTCCCTGCAAAGCGCTTCGGCCCGGACGTCCCCGGAGGCGGGCTGCGTGGGCAGGCTCTCGAGATGAGCGATCACGCGTGAGAGGGTCAGCTCCGCGAGCTCGCGCATCTCGCCGCCGGTCAGCTCCAGGTTCGCGGGGTCAGTCATGCGCTCACGCGAACATCGCGTTCAGATCCGCATACGTGACGGCATCGTCGGCGAACGTGAACGTTCCTTGCGCGCGCATCTCGCGGGCCGCGCG
>DATHTE010000135.1:0-16313 GCA_035463475.1 Vicinamibacterales bacterium | reverse complement strand
CATGCCTGAATCACCCTGCGCCCCGGGCGAAAGGGGGACCGTGGCCGCGCGGCGGCCCTTTTTGACGTCCTTACGCGCGTCCGTTGTCCTGTTCGCGGCCGGCATCTTCAATTTCAGTGGGCCGACGTCACGGTCCGGGACGTGCCGCTGAACGGCTTCGTCGACGTCCTCGCACCATTTACCGCACGCGCCGTTCGCAATACTGCTGGGGTCCGAGCATTCTAGCACGCCCGTCCCGCGTACGCCGGAGGACCGTGGCATCTCCCTGCCTGCGGGGTGCGAGAATAGGCGCCGCGTGGCTGACCTGACCTCACCCCTGAGGCGCGCGGCCCTGGCGGCCGGCTGCGCGCTGGCGATGTCTGCCGTGGCGCCGGCCGGGTTGCATCAGGACGCGCCCGACCTGTTGCGGACGCTCACGCAAGACGAGGTGCTCGCTCGCGCCGCGACCTACGTGGGCCGCTTCGAACGCTCGATGTCCACCGTGGTCCTGGAAGAACGCTACGTGCAGATCGTCAAGCCGTGGATGCTTCCGCCGCGAGAGCCCGACGAGAAGCACCTGGCGTGGTTCGACGATCCGTCGGCGGTGCGGCCTGACGTGATTGTGTCGCAGCGGCGGCAGACACGATCAGACCTGCTGCTCGTGCAGCTTCCCGACCAGCGGTGGACGGCGTTCCGCGACACGTTCGAAGTCAACGGACGGGAGCAGCGTCGCCGCGAGGATCGCTTGCGGAAGCTCTTTCTCGAGCAGAGCGAGGACAGCCGACGCCAGCTCCGTCGCATCCATCAGCGCAGCGCCGAGTTCAACCTGGGGGGGTTCTATCGCGAGATCAACCTCCCGACGACCGGCCTGCTGGTCGCACATTCGCGTTATCAGCAGCGATTCGCGTTCGAGGCGGGTAACATCGCGCAGCGCAGCCCGGCGGCCTGCCGCCTGGTCTCCTTCAACGAGACCACGACGCCAACGCTGGTCCGGTCCGTCACCGAACGCGACGTTCCGATGAGAGGTCAGCTCTGCGTCGCCGAAGACGGAGCGGTGTGGAGCACGCGGCTCGATCTCGACCCGCGTTACACGGTGCGCGGTGTGATCGACGTCACGTACGCGCCGCACGCGCAAGCCGAGGTGCTGGTGCCCGAGCGCATGTGGGAATGGTACGTCCTTCCCGAGCCGGACCGGCGCGGGCTGCCAGCATACGTCGAAGCCCTGGCCACCTACTCGAACCTGCGCAAGTTCACGGTGACGACGAGCGAGACGGTGAAACCATGAGCGGTATCGTCTACTTTCGCTGTTGACATCCCGCTCCCCCCACGTCCAGAATTCGCCTACTCAAACAGCCTGCCGGCACACACCCTCCGGAGGTTCTGCATGCGACCGGGCGCGCGGTCCCTCTCCTCGCTTCTCTGTGCCATGCTGGCCGTTGTTGCGCCGGCCCACGGTCAGCCTGCGGGCGCGCCCCAGCCAGCGCCCGCCGCGCAGGCCGACGCCCAGGGCAAGATCGTGGCGCTGCACGGGCGCGTCGAACACGCGCTGCCCGCGCGTGATGTCTGGAATCGCGCGCAGATCTTCCAACCACTCTTCACCGCCGAACGCGTCCGGACGCTCGCCGCAAGCCGTGCCGCGGTGCTCTTCATAGACGAGACGCAGGTCAAGTTGAACGCGGGTGCCGTGCTGACGGTGCACGACATCCGCGGGACCGGCGGCGGTCCCACCGTCCTCGAGTTGCTGCGGGGCGAAGGGTGGTTCCGCACGAAGAATCCGCGCAGCGGTCTCACCATCCGCACGCCCGCGGCGGCCGCGGCGGTGCGCGGGACCGAGATCAACCTCGTCGTCCGTCCCGACGATGAGACGGTCCTCACGGTCGTGGAGGGGGCGGCGGAGTTCTCCAACGCGCAGGGTTCGATTCTGGTGAACGCGGGCGAGGAGGGATCGGCGCGGCCGGGCGTCGCTCCCACGAAGCGCGTGATCCTCAATCCCGAAGACGCGGTGCAATGGGCGCTCTACTACCCTGCGGAGTTCGGGTGGCGCGATCTGCCACCCGCAGCCGCCAGCTCACCCGCCGCGTCAGGATTCGAACGGCTGCGCGCGGGGGACGCGGCCGGGGCCCTGCCGCTCTTCGCGCCGAACCTCGCAACCGACGTCTGGTCGCGCATCGGTTCGTCCATGGCGTACGCCGAGCTCGGAGACGCGGCGCAGGCCCGCGCGGTGCTCGCTGCGCCACCCGCGGACGCGGAGGGGCTGCCCACCGAGGCGGCCGTGCAACGGCACGCGCAGCTGGCGGCCGCGGCCCTCGCGGCTGGCGACGTCCCCGCGGCTCGCGCCGAAATCGGTGCCGCGCTCGCTCTCGATCCGACGGCGCTCCGTCCGCTCGTGCTCCTCTCGTCGATCGAGCTGCGCCAGAATCGCGCCGCCCCCGCGCTCGACGCGGCCGGACGCGCGCTGGCCGCGCATCCCGAGTCCGTCTCCGCGCTCGTGGCCATCGCGGAAGTGATGCAGTCGCGCTTCGAGCTGCGCCAGGCGGAACGATATCTTGACCGCGCGATCGCGGTCGACCCCGGCGACGTCCGCGCGCTGGTGAACCGCGCGCGCCTCCGGTTCGGCAACGGCGACACCGCGGCGGCACAGCGTGACGTCGAACGGGCTGCCGGGCTCGCCCCGTCCGACGAGCAGGTGCGCACGCTGCAGGGGTTCATCAAATTGGCATCTGGAAACCAGGCAGGGGCTCGCCTCGACTTCGAGGCCGCGATCGGACGGGACGTGGCGTCGGCGGAGCCGCACCTTGGCCTCGGGCTCCTCCACTTCCGACAGGGGCGCGTCAACGACGGCCTGCTCGAGATGCTCACGGCCACGCTGCTCGAGCCGAAGGTCTCCCTTTACCAGAGTTACCTGGGCAAGGCGTACTACCAGGCCGGGCGTTTCCCCGAGGGGCTGGCGGCGCTCGACACCGCCAAGCGCCTCGACACGCGCGACCCGACGCCGTGGCTCTACACGAGCATGTTCCTGCGCGACCAGAACCGGCAGGCGGACGCGCTGCGGGAGCTGAAGCGCGCGATCGCCCTGAACGACAACCGCGCCGTCTACCGCAGCCGGTTCCTCCTCGACCGCGACCTCGCGACCAAGAACGTCAGCCTGGCGGAGGTCTACCGGCAGCTCGGGTTCGAGGCGTGGGGCGCGTACGAGGCGCTCAACTCGCTCGAGGCGGACGTGACCAACGCCAGCGCCCACCTGTTCCTGGCGGAGACGTACGGGCGCCTGCCGGATCGAACGCAGGCGCTCAGCAGCGAGCTGCTCCAGTACTTCCTGTACGCGCCGGTGAACCGCAACTCGTTCCACGCGTTCAACGAGTACACCGCGCTCCTCGAGGAGCCGGGGCGGCAGCTCTCGGCAAGCACCGAGCTGGGCTCGCGTGACTGGCGCTTCGGCGACGTCGTGAGCCGTTCGGGCAACGATCGCTTCGCCCACAATGCCTTCGTCGAGATCCGCCGCGAGGATGGCGCGCGCCTCGACAAGCGGGACGACCGCGTCCAGGCGTTCTTCCAGGGCAAACTCGCCATCGGCGCCGAGAGCGATCTCTTTCTGAAGGTGGGCAGCGTCCGGCGCGATGCCGGCGCGGACGAGGTGGCGATCCAGGCGTACGCGTTTCCGATCGTGCAACTGCGCCAGTTCACCGACGATCCCGATCCTATCCTCACGAACGAAACGAGCGTGGACGAAGGGACTGCCGGCTTCAAGCACACGTGGCGCCCCGGCGCGACGCTGACCGCGGCGGCGAACATCCTCCGGCTCGAGGTGGTCGAGCGCAAGCCGTTTTCGACCGAAGCCGCCTGCGAATCGATCTACGCGCCGCTCTTCCTGTTCCTGCCGATGGTGTCGTCGTACGAGCTGACGAACCCGATCAGCTCGTGGGACCTTCAGGCGCAACAGACCCTGAGAGCAGGGCGGCACCAGTTCCTGGCGGGCGTGCAGCTGTTCCGCCAGCAGAAGGAGCGGCGCTGCCGGGAGAGCCTCACGCTTTTTGATGAGCCCTACGCGGACGTCAGCGAGAGTGTTGAAGCTCAGGACCGCACCGTCACCGGCTACGTGCGCGACGAGATCGCGCTTGGGTCGCGGCTGCATGTCACGATGGGCGCGCGGTACCAGGACATCGAGTACGAAGACCAGTTCGGCGACCGGACCTTCACGAGCCGGCGGTGGGATCCGCACGTGGGCGCGTCCGCGCGGTTGTCGCGGACGACCGTCGTCCGCGCGGCGGCGTTCCGGAACGTCAACTCCGACTTCGTCGGCGCCAAGATCTCGCCAACGACCGTCGCCGGTTTCATCATCGAGCGGAACGAGTTCCCGACGGCCAGGCGGCGGGAGTTCAATGTGTCACTCGAGAACTCCTTCGGGGCCGTGTTCGTCGCGGCGCGCGGCTTCGCGCGCAAAACGGAGGTCCCGCTGCTGCAGGCGCTAAGCAATCCGCTCATCGCCAACCCCGACGCGGAGGCGGACGCGAAGGGATCGGGGGTTTTCGTGAACTGGATCGTCGCGCCCCGCTTCAGCGTGTTCGGCGACGACCTCTTCATTCACACATCGACCGCCCCGTTCGTCCGGGAAGATCATCAGGCGAGGGTGGGCGCCAACTTCATCCATCCGCGCGGGATCTTCGTGCGGCTGACGGACAGCTACATCACCCAGCGCTTTTCCGACACCGGCATCGTCGGTCTGCCGAAGAGTTCGTACAATGTCGTCGATCTGGAGACGAGCTACGAGTTCGCCGGCAAGCGCGCGCTCGTCTCGCTCACCGTCCGCAACCTGTCCGGCGAGCGCTTCACCAGCGTCGTCGAAGGGCTTTCGATCGAGCCGCACCGCCCCCGGCGTCACGCGGTTCTGAGGATACGCTGGCGATTCTGAGACGCCTACGCGGCTATTTCTTACCCGAACGGGCGGCCCTGCGGCCCGGGCCGTACGCGGTCGTCGCCGCGGCGGGAGCCGCTATCGGTCTCGCGGCCGCCCTGTCCGACACGACCCAGCGGCTCGAGTGGGAGATCTACGACCGGTCGATGCGGGTCGCGACCGCCGGCTCGCCGCCGGCGCCCGGGATCGTGGTCGTAGCCATCGACGAGCCGACATTCGCCGAGGTTGGCCTGCAGTGGCCCTGGCCCCGCAGCCTTCATGCCGAACTGATCGGAGCAATCGCCCACGCCGGCGCGCGCACGATCGTCCTCGATCTGCTCTTCGATACTCCCGGCCGCAGTCCTGACGACGATCGCGCTCTCGTCGAGGCTGTGGGCGCCGCGCGGAACGTCGTCCTCGCGACGGACCTCGGGGTGGTCGAGGACCGCGGGTATTCCGTGACCCAGTGGGCAGACCCGTTCCCCGCGCTCGCGGCGGCGGCCGCGGGCCTGGGCGTGGTCCGGCTGCCATTCGATCCCGAAGGCGTGTTGCGACGCGCGCCGCTGGTCGTCGAGGATCGACCGACCCTGTCCGCCGCGGCGGTCATGCACGCGAGAGGCCTTCGAGCGCCCGCGGACGCCGGGACGCCCCGGCTGGTCTGGTTCAACGGGCCACCCCGGCGCGGGATCCTGACCGTGTCGTACTACCAGGCGCTCGATCCCGGACGGATGCTGCCGCCCGGGATCTTCCGGGACAAGATCGTGCTCGTCGGACGATCGCTGGCGGCGCCGCCCATCGACGAGATGACCGATCACTTCCGCACGCCCCAGGCGCTTCGCATGGCCGGCGTGGAGGTGCACGCGACGATCGTCGACGCGCTACTGCGCGGCCGGTTCGTTGCCGATCCATTTGGCGCGCTGGTGCCGATCGTGCTCCTGTCGCTCGGGGTTGCGCTCTTCGCGGCGATCGTGCTGTTCCGCGCGGGCCCTCTTCTGGCGCTCGTGCTTCTCGCCTCGACGGCGCTTCTCCTGGCCGCCGCGGGATACGGGCTGCTCGCGGGCGCAAGGATGCGCGTGCCGGTCCTGACGCCGGTGGTGGCGCTCGCCGGCGTCTACGCGGCGGGCGCATCCTATCGGTTCGCGCTCGTCAGCCGCGAGCGCCGCCTGATCAAGCGGGCCTTCCAGCATTACGTCGCGCCGGCCATCGTGGAGATCATGCTGCGCGACCCGGCGCGCCTGCGGCTCGGCGGCGAGCAGTACGAGGTGACGGTGCTCTTCAGCGACATTGAAGGGTTCACCGCGCTCGCCGAGACGCTGACGCCGGGCGATCTGCAGCGAAGGTTGAGCGGCTATTTCAAGGAGATGCTCGAACAGGTGCTCGCGGAGCGTGGCACGCTCGACAAACTGATTGGCGACGCAATCATGGCGTACTTTGGCTGCCCGGTCGCCGATCCCGACCACGCCGCGCAAGCCTGCCGCGCGGCGCTCGCCATGCAGCGCCGAATGATCGATCTCAATCGCGCGTGGGGGGCGCAGGGGCTGCGCGGATTGCGCACGCGCATCGGGATCAACACGGGCCCGGTGATCGCCGGCAACATGGGCACGGACACGATCTTCAATTTCACGGTGCTCGGCGACTGCGTGAACCTGGCATCACGGCTCGAGGGGGTCAACAAAGAGTATGGAAGCCTGACGATCGTTTCCGAGGACACCTGGAGCCGCGTTCGGGCGGAATTCGAGGCGCGCGAGCTCGACTGGATCCGCGTGAAAGGGAAGCAGCAACCGGTGGCGATCTACGAACTGGCCGCGCGACGGGGCGAGCTCGACACCGGCCGGCGCGCGGCGTTCGAGCGCTTCGCGGCTGGCCTGACTCGGTATCGCGAAGGATGCTGGCCAGCAGCGCGCGCGGCATTCGCCGCCGCACTCGATCTCGATCCGGCGGACGCACCCAGCCGGGTCTTTCTGTCACGCTGCGACCACTACGCCGCGCATCCGCCGGTCGAGCCGTGGGACGGCGTGCACACCATGCACACGAAATGAACGAGCAATCGGGCACCAGGAGGCGAGCGACGTGCGGCGCGCGATAGTGATCGCCGTGTTGGTGGTCGTGGCGATCTGGGCCGCCTGGTGGCTGGAACGCTATCGATGGGCGGGAGGGTTCCGAACGGTGACCCCGCACTTCGCCGGCGCCTGCCGCCCGGTCGAAGGCGTCCCCGGCCCGGAGGACCTGCTGGTCGATCGCACGACCGGCATCGCGTACGTCAGTTCCTACGACCGCCCTGCGGTCCGGGCGGGAAAACCGGTGCCGGGCGCCATACTCGCCTACGACCTGAATCGTCGTGATGCTGCCCCGGTGAACCTGACGCCTCGCGCCGCAGCGGACTTCCGTCCGCATGGAATGAGCCTTTATCGAGGCGCCGACGGAGCACGGTTGTTCGTGATCAACCATCCTCCCGGCGGCGACGTCGTCGAGGTGTTCGACCTGCGCGCGGACGGGCTCAGGCATCTGCGGACCATCAGGGATCCGGCGCTCGCCTCGGCCAACGATCTGGTCGCGGTAGACAGCAACCGCTTCTTCGTGACGAACTCCCGCCGGCACACAACTGGCGTGCGTGGCTGGTTGGAGTCCAACCTCCGCCTCTCGTGGGGCAACGTCGTCTACTACGACGGGGCCCGGTTCTCGACGGCGCTCGATGCTATCGCCTTTCCAAACGGCATTGACGTCGATCGCCGCACGGGAGACCTGTACGTCGTCTCGTCCTTCGATCAGAGTGTTCGTGTTTATGGGCGTGACGCGGCGACCGGAGCGCTCACCTTCCGGCGGGAGGTCGAGGTCGGGACGCGGCTCGACAACGTCAACGTGTCGCAGGATGGAGATCTCTGGGTGGCTGGCCGCGCGCAATACCTGCAGTCGCCACAGCCGTCACAGGTGGTCCGAATCCGTCGCGCGGGCTCGAGCGCCGCGAGCGTCGAAGAGGTTTACGTCAACAAGGGTGACGAGATCGGGAATGCCAGCGCTGCCGCGGCGCACGGCCGCCGCTTGCTCATCGGCTCCTCGGGGGGCAACAGGTTCCTGGACTGCCTGATGCGCTAGGCGACTTCAGAACCGGTGCGTGTAGATCACCTTCGCGGCCGCGCGGCGATCGAGTGTCTGCCAGTGCTCCAGCGGGTCGTCGCGCCAGTTGTGCGTGTAAACGAGGTAGAGATCGTTTCCGGCACGGGGAATCCAGCGAAACCGCATCTGCCATCCAAGCAACCGGCTGACCGAGTCGTACTGAACGGTGTTGCCGAGCGAGATCCAGGGACTGAACTGCGTGTTCAGAAGCGCGCGGTAGAGGCGCGTCTGGAGATGCGCCGCACCGAAGTCCAACCTGTTCCGCTCCACCTCCAGCGATCCGAGGAGACCGGCACGGGGACGCAGCACGAGGCCGACCGCGATCTCCCGGCGCTCGCCTGAAAAGAACCGGCCCGCCTCGAACAATGCCGTGGCGGAAGCCATCCGGCGGCCCGCCGTCTCGGCGGAGACACGATAACGGGTGAAGTCGTGCGAGCTGCCCACGGGCAGAATAATCGTGTCGGCGACGCGGAAGGGGCGATCGAGCCGCTCGTAGTCGCGAATGACATGTGCCTCGACCTTGTCTCCGGAATGAAAGTCGATTTCGAGGACCGTCAGGTCCCACTTCCGCGTGAGCGGGTCGTTCGCCATGTCCGCCATGAGATCGAGGTGAACCTCGAACGAGAGACGGCGCAGGTAGGGGTGGCGCGACGGGCGGGGTGAGAACCGGGCCACAGGATTGAGCCGCCGGTAACCGGCCCGCTCGGTGAATCCCACGGCGGGATCGTGGTGATCCTGAAGCTCGCGGAACGAGATGCGCGCGTTCCAGAGATCGTTCGGGTAGTTGAGCCGCGCGCCGTACGCGTGATTCTGACCGGTGCCGAGCGGGTTGGTGTTCCAGAGCCAGAACGCGCTGAGCTCGAGGTTCTGACTGCCACGGAACTGCGAAGTGGCCATCGCGAAGTCGAGCCCCGCGGTGTGCAGAGGCTCCGTGCCGACACCGCGTGCGGAGCGCCGCGTGTAGATGAACCCGGCGTAGCCTTGCGTCAGGAACCGTCGTTTGACGCGCGCGACGGTGAAGTCCTCGCCCGGAGCGTCTCCCTGACGGCCTGTGCGCACCTGCAGCACGCCGATGTCCTGCCGCCCCGCCTGCCCCGTCATCTTCACGCCGACATCAACGTGCTGCGGGTTCCCGTCTGGATCGATCCCGATGCGTCGGCTGAAAAACGGCACGACCGCGTTCCCGGGCTCACGAGAGAAGTCGAAGAACCCGAGGCCCTCGAGGAAGAACTCGCGCTTTTCGGGAAAGAACAGTGGGAAGCGCGTGAGGTTCACGCGCCGCTGGTCGACCTCCGTCTCGGCGAAATCGGTGTTGAGGCTCAGGTTCCCGCGCAGGGCCGGCGTGATGTTGTAGATCGCGTCCAGTCCGATCTCCGCATCGCCGACCGAGGCCGGCGCGCCGCGCCCGGGCGCGGAGGTGAACGTGCCGACCAGGTACGGTTTCAGGTCGAGACCGATGCCGTGGTCCAGCCCGGTGAGGCCGTTGAGGAGCCCCGCATGCGCCATCCGGAACAGTCCCTGGTTTCGCGCGTGCCCGGACCACAGCGTCTCCTCGTTCCGGCGGCGAATCGTCCGCTGAAAGTTGATGCCCCAGGTGCGACCTTCCCGCTCGAAGTTCAGCGTGCGAAACGGCAGCTGGATCTCGGCCGTCCACCCCTCACTGGTGCGGCGGACCCGCGCGGTCCAGATCCCGTCCCACTGCTTGTTCAGCGCGCTGTCGCCGCTCGCGGCCGCCCCGCCCGCCAGGACACCGTCACCCATCGCTCCCGACGGGTTGATCTCGAAGAAGTAGCCGGTGCGGCCATCGAGGTACGTATCGATCGTCCACATGAACCGATCGTCGGCCTCCAGCGATTGATCGCGCTGCAGCTGGTTGCCGAGCACGCGGTTCGGCTCCGAGTCGTAGCAGGTCACGCCGAGGTAGAGATTGTGGCGGCCCAGAAGCACGCGGACCTCGGTGCGCTCGGTGGCGGGAGCGCCGGTCGAAGGGTCCTGCTGCAGAAAATCGGTGGCGGGCTCGGCGCGCTGCCACATCTCCTCGTCCAGGCGGCCGTCGAGGGAAATCGACTCTTCCGGCTGCAGGCGGACCGCCGTCATCGTCCGGCGCGCAGAGACGTCCCGTAACTGCTCCGCCGCGCCCGGCAGCGCGGTGAGCAGCATCGAGAGGACCGCGGCGGCGCAGCGCACGCGTCCCGGGCGATCGGCCCCTGACAGACGCCGCATCAATAGAAGGTATAGACCGAGATTGCCAACAACAGCAGCAAGAGGAACGGCCAGAAGATCAGCTTCGAGATGAGATTTTCCTTGTACTGGATGAAGCGGATCCGGGTGCCCATGGAAAAGAGCACCGAATTGACGGAGATCCAGAGGATCGTCAGATAGATGAGGAGATAGAAATACTCGAGGTAGAACACTTCCTCGGCCGCGATCTTCCTGCGGATGTCGATGTGGCTGAACGCGATGACGAAGAACATCGCGGCGCAGATACTGAGAACCCGCCCGCTGCCAGCCTGCAGGCGCCCCACCACGCGTTCGTCCGCGACCGTCAGCATCAGCAGCGTGAACAGCAGCACCGAGACGATGATAAGGGCTGTCAGGTTGGAGATGAACGCGTCAACGAAGTTCCGCTTGATGATGATGTTGAAATAGAGCGACGGGAACGCTTCCTTGGACAGCGACCGCTCGATGCCGAAGTTGCTATCGTAGCGCTTGTTTCTGAACTCGAAAAAGCTGTGCGTGACGTTCCAGCCGGGGAAGACCAGCTCTCTCTCAAGGCCCGGACGGGAGGACGGATTCACGAACGTGTAGGCCGCAAGATCCGGGACGAGAACGACGTTGTGATTGAGGTCCTTGTGCAGGATTCGAACGCTGATCTTCTCCTGCTCGAGCGGATACCTGCTGTGGTCCAGCCGCTGCCGGACGGTGCAGTGGAAGTACCAGCGGACGATCTCGACCCCCTTCTCGGTGGTCCGATAGTTCTCCGTCACCTCCATGTCGGTGGCCTCGGCGATGGTGAACCCACGCGACAGGACATCGTGAGCGCCCAGAGTGTACTTCTGCCACAGATAGCCTGTCACCGAAAGGTCGTTGGGCGCGCCGAAGTGCGCCGATTCGAGGAAGATGCCGGTCGGCACGTACAACGGCGGTTCGGTGTGTCTCTCCGCGCTCGCGCGGACGTACGCGCTCATCACGTTGTTGAGCGTCGCCTTGTCGGTGATCCTGGTCCCCTCCCCGGTGCTCTGCGAGTCGTAGGCGAGCGACAGCGCCCACACACACCCCACAGCGATCGCGATCAGGACGGCCACGAACGAGGACATCACCCAGAGGTTCGTCTCTTTCCCCCGGTGTGCGCCAGTCAGCAACGCAAGTGACGTTGCCGCGAAGACGAGCAGGGCTATGGCCACCAGGATGAGTTGACGCCGCAGACGATCGATATCCAGAGGGAGATCGTCGAGGATGAAGGTGTTCTGCAGCGACCACCCTGTAGACGCGACGGGAGCGTAGATCAGCCAGGCCGCAAGTCCCGTCGTGATGCTCCGGTGCTCCAGGAGCCCGCTCTCACGGTTTACCACCTTGTCGGCCAGGAGAAGCCTGTCCCTGTCGTTCTGTTCGCGGGCGACGTCCTGCAGCGACTTTCGCGCCTGGATAAGCTCCGGATTGGGATGGTACATATACATCCCTTTGCCGGACACCAGCGCGCCGAAGCCCGTCGGCCCGAGGTCGAGCGCTTCGATGATCCGCCTGATCTCGTCCATCGAGATGTCTACGCTCACCACCCCGATGGGAGTGCGCGCCTGTGTCGCCGGGTCGATCTGGGAGAAGGGCGTCGCGTACGTGATCATCGAGGTGGCCCCCGCCTCGTCGTAGAAGGGCTGGGTCCACCGGGCGCCGTGTTCGATGACCGGGGAGAACCACTCGAATTCCGGCCGGGTGTAATCGTAGATGGCGTCCGCCTGCACGAACTGCAGCCGGCCGGATATCTTCGCGTAATAGACGGAGTAGAGCCTTCTGTTCGCGTCGAACGCGAAAGGCGTATAGGACACGCAGACGCCGTGAAGGTGGGCGTTCTCTGCCGTCGCCTCCCTGATCCGCTGCAGCACGCCTGCCTTCCCGAGCCTGCCGCTCGTCAGGTCGGCCGCAATCGAATCGGCGACTGCCGTGGTGTCCCGCGCCATGGCGTCGATCGAAGCCGCGGCCCTCGCGGTGAGAGACACGAGCTGCGATTTCGACGACTCCGTGACCTCCCGCCTGTAGGACCAGTGGCGGTATGCGAAGAAACCCGCCAGCAGCAGGCTGCCGAGGCAGACCACGAGCAGCAGCCTGAACGCGATTCGCCCGGCAACAGAGGTAGCCTGCGGAGTTGAAACCCCAACCGACGGGATCATGAGGTGTCTAGAACCATATCGGCACCTACCTCCCGGCCCTGCACTGTTGAGCTTCGTGTCTCCCGTCACATGTTTCTTGCGCAAACCGCCGGGTTGGTTGTATACGGCAGGCTCGCCGCGTACCTGATACTCGGGCGCCAGCACGGCGTCGCGGGACAGGCCATGAAAGCGAGGGGGATATGACGCTCACTCGTCGGGTCGTGGGTGTGACAGGCGTGTGCCTGCTCGTCGCGACGCTCGCGTACGCGCAGGTCCAGACAGGATCGATCACCGGCGTAGTGGCGGACACCACCGGGGCCATTCTTCCCGGCGCCACCGTGTCGCTGTCGGGCGAAAAACTGATTGGCGGAGTCCAGACGAAGACGGCGGACGCCAACGGTGCCTATCGCTTCGACCGGCTGCCGCCCGGCGCCTACACCCTCAAGTTCGAGATGCCAGGGTTCAGGACCGTCCAGCGCGACGGCATCCTCGTCAGCGCATCGTTCGTCGCGACGGTGAACCCGAAGCTCGAAGTCGGCCAGATGAATGAGACCGTCGCGGTGACCGGCGAGTCGCCGACGATCGATACGAAGTCGAACGTCCAGCAGACGGTGATGAACCAGGACATCCTCGAGGGGGTGCCGACAGGCCGCGACCCCTGGTCGCTCGCCAAGATCATCCCCGGCGTGCAGATCTCGACGTACGATGTCGGCGGCACGCAGTCCTACCAGCAGAGTTCGCTGTCCGCGCACGGATCGAACACGAGCGACGTCAACTACAACATCGACGGCAGCACCGTGAACTGGCCGGGGGGTGGCGGCGGCGCGACGATGCTGTACTACGACCAGGGGATGTTCGAGGAGGTGAACTACACGACGTCGGCGGTGCCGGCCGAAGTCATGGTGGGGGGCGTCTCCATCAACATGGTGACGAAAGAAGCCGGCAACACGTGGCGCGGCAACGCAAAGTACTACTATTCGAACGGCGACCACCTGCAGAGCGACAACACCGACGTCCCGGAGCTCACGAAGTGGAGCTTTCTCGGCAACCCGATCGAGCGGCTGTACGACTTCAACGTCAACGGCGGCGGCGCGCTCGTGCGCGACCGGGTCTGGGTGACCGGCTCGTTCCGGCGCTGGGTGGTGGACAAGGTCACCAATGCCCTCAACGCCGACGGGACACGCGCGGTTGACGACAACACCATCAGCAACTACTCCGGCAAGGGCGTGTGGCAGGCCACGAGCGATCAGAAGATCGCGGTCTCGGTCAATTACAACAACAAGGTACGGGGCCACCGGCGGAACACGCCGCCCAACTTCGCGCCGGACATCGCCTCGCTGCACCAGAACAACCCGGCAACGAGCACGCAGGTGAAGTACACCAACGCGATCCGCGGCGCGGCCGTGTACGAATCCTCGTTCAGCGTCATGTCCGGGAAAACCGAATACCTGTACCAGGAAGGCACGCCCCCCGATGCCATCCGGGTCGTGGACAACACCCTGTCAACGGCGGACAAGGCGGCGCAATACCAGGAGATCAACCCGAACTCCCGCATTCAGTTCGACAACGCGCTTTCGTACACGCGATCGGGCTGGGGTGGCGACCACTTATTCAAGGTGGGCGTCCAGTTCGCGCGCCTGCGGTTCCTCGACGAGTACACGGTCCAGGGCGACATGTATCTCGAGTACAGCAACGGTGTGGCGACCCAGGTGCGGCAGTTCAACACCCCCACGTCGAACCTGAACATCGAGAGGGCGCTCGGACTGTTCGCCCAGGACGCCTGGACCATTGGAAGCAGGCTGACCCTGAACCTGGGAGTGCGGGTCGACATCAACCGCGGCATCATCCCGGCGCAATCCAACCCCGCCGGGAGCTTCATCGGCGAGCGAACGCTCCAGGAGTCCACGCCGATCAAGCAGACGCTCGGCGTGTGGAGGACCGGGCTTTCGTACGATCCGTTCGGTGACGGAGCGACCGCGATCAAAGCGAGCTACAGCCGCTACGGTTCGCAGCTTGGGATCGACCGCGTGCAGAACATCAACCCGTTCAATTTCGCGAGCCAGACCTGCCCGTGGAGCGACGGCAACCACGACGGAATGGCACAGTCCTCCGAGGTCGGCACCTGTTCCGGGTTCCCGACGAGGTCGATCCGATATGCAGACGCGAACGGACCGAGCTGGCCGTACTCCGACGAGATCAGTGCCGGGATCGAACGTGAGGTCGGCCGCGACATGCGCATCGGGGTGATGTACTACCATCGCACGAACCGCAATCAGGTCGGCACGCGGAACGTGGCGGTGCCGCCGAGCGCCTACACCGAGGCCACCGTCGCCGTCCCCGGCGCGCCGAACGGCCCCGGCGGAATCGCGACCTTTTTCAACCTCGATCGCGCCTACCTGGGCCAACAGGACACAGTCCTCGACAACGAGCCGTACCTCGATACCTCGTACAACGGCGTCGAGTTCACGGCGAACAAGCGGTTTTCGCGTCGCTGGCAGATGATGGCGGGGCTCACGATCGGAAAGAACAAGGGAGGCGTCAACAGCAGCGGCGGAAGCGGCCAGTCGGGGACTCTCGATCTCAACGATCCGAACAACACGCGCTACCCAAACGGCGTGATCGGCAACGACTCGAGGGCGGCGTTTCGTCTCGCCGCCAGCTACCGCGCGCCGTTCGACATCACCGTGGCGGGAAGCGTCATCGCGAACACCGGCTACCCGTACGTCTCCACGTACACGGTGACCCGCAGCATCTTCCCCGGCCTCGTGCGATCGAGCCAGGCCGTCCTCCTCAGCTCGCGCGGCGACGAGCGCCTCCCGGCCGTGACGATGGTGGACCTCCGCATCTCACGGCCGTTCAGCCTGGGGAACGGACGGCGGTTTTCGCCGCAGGTGGACATCTTCAACATCGGCAACGCGTCCACGATCGTCAGCTACGGCGCGTCTGTCGGGCAGACCTACCTGCGGCCCGGGGAGATCGTCGCGCCACGGATCGTGCGCGTCGGCTTCAGCGTCGATTTCTGATCTCACGCACGGCGGGGCGGCCGCCTGGCCGCCCCGCTGTTCCGCGGAAGGATGCCGATCCCCCTCCGATCTCGAAAGGAGGAGGAGGTCTGTGTCCTGCATCATCAGTGAGGTGCGTCATGGACCGACGGGCTCCCCTGTGGCTGGCCTTCGCGCTGGCCGTTTCTTTCCTCCCGCTAGCGGCGCACTCGCAGACGGTCGGCGCGAGCCTTCGCGGCATCGTCAGCGACAGCACGGGCGCCGCCCTTCCCGGCGCGACTATTGCGATTGTCAACGTGAACACGGGCGCCAGGCGTGAGCTGCAGACCGATGCAGACGGCCGCTACACGGCGCCCATCCTCCCGCCGGGCGACTACGAGCTCCACGTCAGCATGACCGGATTCCAGCCGTTCGCTCGGCGTGGGCTGCGGCTGGCCGTGGGCCAGGAAGCGGCCGTCGACGTGAAGTTGGAGCTCGGCCAGGTCGCCGAGGAGGTGACGGTGACCGGAAGCGCGCCGCGGATCGAGCTCACCACGGGCGCCGTCAGCGGCCTGGTGACCGACGCGCAGATCCGCGATTTGCCGCTGAACGGGCGGTCGTTCCAGCAGCTTGCGCTGCTGCAGGTCGGCGTGACCGCTGCCCTTGCAGCGGGGAACGACGTGGTTGGCGGCCGGACGCCGAAGATCTCGATCAACGGCGCGCGTCCCGAGCAGAACAACTTCCTGCTCGACGGCACCGACATCAACAACGTCTACAACAAGACCCCGGGCTCCGCCGCGGGCGTGCTGCTGGGTGTCGAGGCCGTGCTCGAGTTCCAGGTGCTCACGAACGCCTACTCCGCCGAGTTCGGGCGATCGGCGGGCGGCGTCATCAACGCGGTCACGCGCTCGGGCACGAACGCGTTCCACGGCTCGGCCTTCGAGTTCCACCGGAACTCCAGGCTCGACGCGCGCAACTATTTCG
>DATHTE010000134.1:0-89684 GCA_035463475.1 Vicinamibacterales bacterium | reverse complement strand
CCATCCTTCAGCGACACAACGAACGCGATGAGCCAGCTGTTCAGCAGAAAGTAAAGCAGCGTAAGGGTCAATAGCGGCCAGGCCAGATCTACGACTCGAATCGGGCCCGTGAAGGTTGCTAAGGGCGGCTTTCCCGCAAGCGCGAAAAACGTCTGAGCGCCAATCCAGATTGACAGAGCAGGAGCGGCAATGTTGAACAACAGCCGGTAGAGTTCGCTGCGGTTTTGTCGTTTGAGCCAGAGCGAGACGACGAATGCGTCCAGCGCTACGGTCACCGTACCCGCGGCGGCGCCGAAGAGAAGAACCGAAGTGAATACAAACGTCTCGGATAGCGAAATCGTAGCCGAGGCGGCTGTCAGCTTGAAGTTTGCGGAGCCACTGACAAGCGTCAGGGCAGCCAGAAGAAGCCATCGCGCGTCGACCGGCTGGGACGCTAGTCGATACACGGACTCGGCAATTGCCCCGAGGCCGGCGAGTACGACCGCCGAGACATACCAGCGCGTCTTGCGGTTTAGCGTCAGGAGGCCCATTTGTCGGACTTGGGGGTGCCTCCCGATTTATAGCGCGACGGCTAGCCCCAGACAATGATTTGCGTGATCATTTCCGTCTCCATTACAGATTTCGCCAAGCTCGAAGCTACAGAACAGTACCCCACACCAGTGTGGTGCCCCAGACCAGAGTGGAGTCCCATATCAAAGCCTTTTCGAGTGCGCCGGTGGTGCCCCAGACCAGGGTCGTCCCCCAGACGAGCGTCGTGTCGCTTACCCACGTCCCCCACACCAAGGTCGTACCCCAGACCAGAGTTGCGCCCGATACTCCGGTGCCCCAAACCAGGGTTGTGCCCCAGACCAGTGTGGTTCCCCAGACCAGCGTAGAAGCCGCCAACGGCAGTCCACCGAATGCCAGTCCGGATCCTGGGGCTCGTTCGCCAGCAATGTCGACGACACTCGCCGCCCCTTGCACTGCCAGCAGCGCCGCCGCCACGTTCAGGCTCCCTGCCCCGCCGCCCACAATCCCCGCGTCAGGCAGAAAACCGCTCGTTATTTGCAGCGCAATCCGCACGTCGAGCGGCGTCATCGCCGGGTTCGCCTCGAGCAGCGTCGCGACCGCGCCGCTCACCAGCGCGGCCGACATGCTCGTGCCCGACAACGTCAGGTAACCGGGGCCCGGGCCCTTCACCCGCCGATCCGGGAAGTCCCGCCACAGCGTGGACCCCGCCGCCGCCGTCGAGACAATCCGGCTCCCCGGCGCCGCCAAGTCCGGCTTCAGCACGCCGTCGAGCGTCGGGCCCCGCGAGCTCCAGTCCGGCACCAGATCGTCGCTTCGCTGCGGCGTCCCCTGGCCGTTCAGCGCACCCACCGTCAGCGCCCACGGGCTCGTGCCCGGCGAGGTGATCGCGCCCACCACCAGCCTCCCGTCCTCGAGCCGCCCCATGTTGCCGGCGGCCGCCACCACGACGAGCCCTGCCGCCACGGCGCGCTCCACCGCCTGGCAGAGCGGGTCGTCGCGGTACGACTCGAAGGCGGGGTGCCCCAGCGAGAGATTCACCACGCGAATCCCGTAGCGCTCGCGGTGCTCGATGCTCCAGTCGATGGCGGCGATCACGTCGCTGGTGTACCCGCGCCCGGTCTCGTCCAGAACCCGCAGGCTCACGACCCTGGCGCCGGGGGCCATCGCCGTCACCGAACCGGCCACGTGCGTGCCGTGGCCGTAGTGATCCACCGCCCGGCCGCCAGTCTCGAGGAAATCGACGCTCTCGACCACGCGATGCTGGAGGTCGGGGTGGTTGCTGACACCGGAGTCGATGACGACGACCGTGATGCCGTCGCCGGTGTACCGGCCGCCGAACGCGCCCGCGTGCACCTGGTCGATGCCGGTCGACACGACCGCGTTCGCCATCATCCGCTCGACCCGCGCATCGTGGCTCGCGTGCTCCAGCGATGGATCCTCCGCCAGGGACTCCAGGGCCGCGGCCTCGAGCTCGATGACGGCCCCTCGGGCCAGCGTTCTCACCAGCCGGCCGCCGTGACGTGCCGACAGCGCCTCGGCGTCCGCCGCGGTCGCGTCGACGATCACGCGGGCCTTGCCGGCCGAGTGCCGCGCGAGTTGCTCCAAGTCCGCCGAGAAGCGCGCGCGGTGGCCGGCCGTCGCCGTCGTGGCGCCGAGCGCCAGGGCGAAGGCGGCCGCGGCAGCGGCGGCGGCGACCTTTCTGACCATCGGGGAGAGTGGGCAAGAAATCATGGCAGCCATCCGTCGTGAGGAAAACGCGAGACAACCCGCGATAGAATTCGACCCTCGAAAACTGCCTCATGCATTGGCACGGCGCGTACCAGGAAATGGAGGATTCGCGGCACTCTGCTTCCACCGTGCAGCGGAGTGACTCGAGACGACAGCGTGCGCCAGCGTGTTTGCGGATCGGCGGTTCCAGCGCTAGGATGGGCGACA
Source organism: Vicinamibacterales bacterium (assembly GCA_035463475.1). Lineage (GTDB taxonomy): Bacteria > Acidobacteriota > Vicinamibacteria > Vicinamibacterales > 2-12-FULL-66-21 > JACPDI01. The sequence goes on along the minus strand of DATHTE010000134.1, from coordinate 87,239 downwards.
CCGCCACACAGCGGCCCGAACGGGTACAAGGCTAAGTTGTTGGCTCCGTTCGCCTACGCGCCCCTGCGTATCGGCGGCGGCGCGAAAAACCGAAAAATCACGCGGGTTTCGCGCGGACAGGAAATTGGCCGGAAAGGCAAGGGGTGGGTAGCAGAACTCGCCGTTGGGCAGTCGCCCTCGTACTCGGCTTTCTCATCGCTGCGCTGCTGTTCGTCCTCGCACGCCGGACCGACGTGGACTCGGGCGACCGGGCAGGGGCCGGGCCCGCCGGCCAGGTGGGCGGCTGGCCGGCGCGCGGCGGAGAGCTCGTGGCGGCGATTCGAAACGATCCGCCCACCTTCAACCGTTACGCTCCGGCGGGCGGCGAGAACACCGTCGAAGTCATCACGCACCTGCTCCACGCCAAGCTCGCGCGCGTCGATCGCGTGACAGGGGTGCTCGAGCCCTGGCTGGCGGCACGCTGGATCGGCACTCCCGACCAGCTGACCTGGACGCTCACGCTTCGAGACGGCATCCGCTGGTCGGACGGCGCGCCCTTCACATCCGCAGACGTCGTGTTCTCGTTCCAGGCTGTCTACGACGATCGCGTGAACAGCTCGATGCGAACGTCGATGCTGGTGCACGGCAAGCCCATCGAGGTCTCGGCCACGGACTCCCGCACGGTCGTCTTGCGTTTTCCCGCGCCGTTCGGCCCGGGCCTTCGGATGCTCGACAACCTGGTGATCTATCCGCGGCACAAGCTGGAGCCACGCCTGCGGGCCGGCACGCTCGGCGAGGCATGGGGCCCCTCGGTCGCGCCGGCGGACCTCGTCGGGATGGGGCCGTTCCGCCTCGTCTCCTACGTCCCGGCCGAACGCATGGTGTTCGAGCGCAACGAGCATTACTGGCGGCAGGACGATGGAGGCACACGGCTGCCGTATCTCGATCGCCTGACGCTGACCATCGTGCGGGACCAGAACACGGAAGTGCTCCGAATCCAGAACGGCCAGATTGACATCAGCGCGCGCGAGATCCGCCCTGAAGACTACGCGCCGCTGCGCCGGGAGCAGGAACGCGGGCGCGTGAGGCTGACCGACGCCGGCGTCGGGCTCGATCCCAACATGCTCTGGTTCAACCTTTCGCCGGCGCTCGCGGGAGACGCCCGACGCTCGTGGCTGCAAAGCGAGGATTTCCGGAAGGCGATCTCGCACGCCGTCGATCGCCAGGCGCTCGTGGACCAGGTGTACCTCGGGGCCGGAGTGCCGCTGTATGGACCTGTCACACCGGGCAACCGTGAGTGGTACGTCGAGGACCTCCCTCGGTTCGAACATGACCCGGCGCGCGCGCGCGCGCTGCTCACCGGGCCGCTGGGCATGGCCGACCGCAACGGCGATGGCGTGCTCGAGGATCGCTCGGGGCGGCCGGTCCGCTTCTCGATCGTGTCGCAGCAGCAGGACACGATCCGCATGCGCGCGGTGTCTGTCATCCAGGAACATCTGCGGAAGGTCGGCGTTGCGGTCGATATCGTGGGACTCGACGCGGGATCGATCATCCAGCGGTGGACCACCGGGAACTACGATGCGATCTACTTCGGCGTGGAGGCCAGCTCGCACGATCCGGCGAACAACCTGGATTTCTGGCTCAGTTCCGGCGGGTTCCACGTGTGGGATCCCGGCCAGAAGACACCTGCGACGCCGTGGGAGCGGCGAATCGACGCCTTGATGCACGAGCAGGCATCCGCAACGGACCCGGCCGAGCGCCGCCGGCTCTACGCGGAGGCGCAGCGGATCTTCGCGGAGCACGTCCCGATCCTGTATTTTGCCGCGCCACGCATCGTGATCGCGATGACCCCTCGCGTCGCGAACGCCAGGCCGGTGCCACTGAAGCCGATTGTGCTGTGGTCGGCCGATTCCCTTGCCGTGAGCGGCTCGCGTTGACGCGCTTTCTCGCCAGGCGGGTCGTGTTCGCAGCGCTGCTCGTCGTCGGCGCCGCCTCTGCCTCGTTTCTCCTCGTGCAGCTCGCTCCGGGCGATTTCTTCACCGAGTTCGGTCCCGGCGCCGATCCGGCGCGCATCCGCGCGGAGCGCGCCGCTGCCAGGTTCGACCGGCCGCTCGCGGCGCAGTACGCCGCGTGGGTGTCGCGCGCCGCGCGGCTCGACTTCGGCCGCTCGCTGAAGTACCAGCGGCCCGTCACGGACCTGCTCGACGAGCGTACCCGGAACACCGCGACGCTCGGCGCCGTGGCGCTGGTGCTCGCGACCGGCATCGGCATCCCGCTGGGGGTGTTCACCGGGTCCCGCTCGCGCGGCGTGCTCTCGCAACTCGTGCGCGCCGCGTCGGTCACGATGCTCGCCGTGCCGCCGCTGGTCGCGGCGCTGGCCCTGACGGCGCTGGCGGCCCGGACCGGCTGGCTCGCGCCGGGCGGCGCGAGCGCCGCCAACGCGGTCATCCCCGCGCTCGCGCTCGCCCTGCCGCTCGCCGCCGTGATCGAGCGGATGCAGTCGCAGGCGATCCGCCAGGCCCTCGGCGAGCGGCATGTGTACGCCGCGCTCGCGCGGGGCGTGCGGCCGCGGCGCCTCGTGTGGAAGCACGCGTTGCGCAACTCGCTCGGCCCGCTCGCCGGCACGTATGGCATCGTCGCGGGCACGCTCCTGAGCGGCTCCTTCGTCGTCGAGATCGTGACGGACTGGCCGGGCCTCGGCCTGCTGATGGCCGAGGGGCTGCGCGCGCGCGATGTTTTCCTGGTCGCCGGCTGCGCCGCCGCGGTCTCGCTGCTCCTCGCGGTGGCGATTCTGGTGTCCGACCTCCTCCACCTCTGGCTGGATCCGCGGGTGCGCGAGTCATGACCTGGTCGCGCGGAACGGGAGTCGCGCTGTTCGCCATCATCACGCTCGCCGCGGCGCTCGCGCCGGCCATCGCGCCGACCGACCCGCACCGGCAGTTTGCCGACTACCCATACGCGCCTCCCATGCGCCTGCGCCTCGTGGACGGGCAGGGGGAATGGCATGCCCCGTTCGCCTACCGGCTCGTGCTGGCCAACAGGTTGGAGCGGACGTACGCCGAGGACCGCGCGCGGCGCGTCAGCCTCTTCGAGGCCTTCGACGAGGATGCGCCGCTGTTCCTGCTCGGCAGCGACGCGCTCGGCCGCGACGTGTGCTCACGGCTGCTGTTCGGCGCTCGCGCGTCGCTCGGGATCGCCATCGCCGCGTCGCTCGGGGCGATCCTGATCGGAACGCTGGCGGGCGCGCTGGCGGGTTATGCCGGCGGCCTGCTCGACGAAGCCGCGATGCGCGTGGCCGATATCGCTCTCGTGCTGCCCGCGATCTACGTGGCGCTGGCGCTGCGGGCCGCCTTGCCGCTCGTGCTGACGCCCGCGCAGGTGTTCGCCGCGATCGCCGTCGTGCTCGCGCTCGTGGGCTGGCCGATGGTCGCGCGCGGTGTTCGCGCGATCGTCGCGGTCGAACGCAGGCGCGACTACGCGGAGGCGGCGCGCGCGGCCGGCGCGGGAGCCGCGCGCGTGCTCCTCGTCCACGTGCTGCCGGCGGCGCGCGGCTTCATTGGCGCGCAGGCCGCGTTGCTGATTCCCGCGTTCGTGCTCGCCGAAGCGACGCTGTCGTTCGTCGGGTTCGGGTTCGCCGAGCCGATACCGAGCTGGGGAACGATGCTGCAGGAAGCGGGAAGCGTACGAGCGTTTGGCGACTTCCCCTGGCTCCTGGCGCCCGCCGCGGCCATCGCTGCTGTGAATTTCGCCTTAAGTCTCATAATGTCAGTGTCTTACAGACAGGATTCTCGTGTTCAGTTTTGAGATCGATGTCCAAGAACGGCACAGCAGCAAAACTCCCAATAACCACGCGATGGTTGTAGGAATTTCACCGACAAGGCGCGGTTGTGGTGATCCAAAACTGCACAGCTCCCCCCGCGCACGTGTGCGCTGGATCGACCGACCGAAGACCCCTAACTCATTCAGATCAGCCACTTAACCCCAGCGTGCGGGATACCGCTGAGTGTGGCCCCCCCCTTGCTCAGCTTTCGGGCGAGATGTCTGTGCGTACATCCGTCCGCTTGCTCCTCACGGCCCTGGTTGTCGCGCTTTGGGCGACGCCGGCCGACGCGGATCACCAGAAGCTCGATCGCGCGCTGAGACAAGAACTCCGAAAAGGAACCCCCGCCCAGCAGCGCGTGATCATCACCGTGAAACCCGGCACGCGACCGTTGCTCCGCGACGCGCTGCGCAAGCACGGGGACGATCTCATCGCGGAGCATCCCTCGATCAACGCGCTGACCGCCGTCGTGCACGGCGAGGATATCGAGGCTCTCGCGAACGATCCCATCATCGAGGCGGTCTCGATAGACGCCATCGTCGAGCCGGGCGCGCGGCCGGAGCAGACGCCTCGCGGCGCGTCCGAAAGGCGCGCCTACGAGACCCTGCACGCGCAGCTGGGCCTGGACGAAGACACGGAGATGGGACGAGGGATCGGCGTCGCGATCATTGACTCGGGCATCGCGCCGCTCCCGGACTTCGGCACGCGCATCGTCGCCTTCCGGGATTTCTCCAGGACCGGAACGCCGCTGACGGTCAATCCTTACGACGACTACGGCCATGGCACACACGTGGCCGGGCTGATTGCGGGTTCCGGCTCGCAGTCCACGGGCGCCGCGTATTCGGGGGTAGCGCCCTCGGCGCGCCTCATTGGGCTCAAGGTGCTCGACAAAGACGGCAAGGGCTACAGCAGCGCCGTCATCGCCGCGATCGACTTCGCGGTGGCGAACCGGGAACTGTTCGGCATCGATATCATCAACCTGTCGCTCGGCCATCCGATCTTCGAGCCGGCCGGGACCGACCCCCTCGTGCTGGCGGTGGAGCGGGCCGCCCGCGTCGGGCTGGTCGTCGTGGTGTCCGCCGGCAACTTCGGCCAGAGCCTCGAGACCGGTGACGTGGGCTACGCCGGGATTACCTCGCCGGCGAACGCGCCATCGGCGCTCACGGTCGGATCGCTTCGCACCAACGGCACGTCGGATCGGTCCGACGACAAAGTGTCGAACTTCAGTTCCCGCGGGCCGTCCTGGTATGACGCCTACGCGAAGCCCGACCTCGTCGCTCCGGGCGACAAGCTCGTGTCCAACTGCGCGCTGACCTCCACGCTGGTCAACCTGTACCCGAGCCTCCGCGAGAAGGGGAAGCGCGGAGCGTGCTACATCAAACTGAGCGGGACCAGCATGTCGGCCGCGGTCACCAGCGGCGTGGTTGCCCTGATGCTCGAGGCGAGCCGCTACAGCAACGCGAACAATCCGCCGATCAGCCCGAACGCCGTCAAGGCGATCCTGCAGTACACCGCCATTCCCGTCGTCAACCCGGAAACCGGCGACCCGTACGACGCGCTCACGCAGGGGGCCGGCGGCATCAACGCCATCGGCGCGGGCAACATCGCGTTCTTCACCGACACCTCCGCGCCGGCGCAGTCCGCGCCCGTGCTTCCGGTGAGCACCATCGGTGGTCGTGAGTACGCCTGGTCGCAGAACATCGTGTGGGGCACCAACATCGTGTGGTCCACGAGCGCCATCTGGGCGAACAACATCGTGTGGAGCACGAGCGTCGTGTGGGGCTCCGCGGTGGACGACAACATCGTCTGGGGCACCGCGGCCGACCTCGACAACATCGTGTGGGGCACTGCCGCCGAGACCTGGGGCGACAACATCGTGTGGGGCACCGGGTTGATCACGTCGGCGGTCGGCGACGACAACATCGTGTGGGGAACGGTCGCCGGCGACAACATCGTCTGGGGCACGCTGGACAACGACAACATCGTGTGGGGGACGTACGACGGCGACAACATCGTGTGGGGCACCGCGATGGGACGTGACGGCGACAACATCGTGTGGGGCACGCGTCGCGGTGACGACGGCGACAACATCGTGTGGGGCACGCGCAGCGGCCGCAAGGACAATGGCGACAACATTGTCTGGGGCACGCGTTCGGGTCCGGCCACGAAGAAGAAGTAGGAGGAAGCCATGCAGACCATGACCGCCTCCACCAGCTTCGTGAGCACACCCGCCCCGGTCGTCACGACCGACTGGCGCAAGGCCCTGCCGACGCTCCGCGGGGAGCGCGTGACCCTGCGCGAGCTGTGCCGTTCGGATGCGGCGTCGCTCGTCGCCATGCTGGCCACCGAAGAGGTGGCGCGGTTCATTACGCCGCCCCCGACAACGGTCGCGGGGTTCGAACGCTTCATCGAATGGACGCACCTGCAGCGCACACAGGGCACCTACGCATGCTTCGCCGTTGTTCCAGAGGGTATGGACTCGGCGATCGGAATCTTCCAGGTCCGGCAGCTCGAACCGTCGTTCGCGACCGCCGAGTGGGGCTTCGCGATCGGGTCGCCGTACTGGGGGACCGGAGTGTTCGCGGACGGCGCGACGCTGACCGTGAACTTTGCTTTTGGTGTCCTCGGGGTGCACCGCCTCGAGGCGCGCGCCGCTGCACAAAACGGCCGCGGCAACGGCGCGCTCATGAAACTGGGTGCGGTGCGCGAGGGCCTGTTGCGCAAGTCCTTCCTGCGCAACGGCGAGTACCTCGATCAGATTTTGTGGTCCATCGTCCGGGAGGATTGGATGTTGACGCAGAGCAAAGCTGTGTGGGGTTCGGCGATTCACTGAACGCAAGCCCTTTTCAAAAGGATTCATCGTGACTTTCTGGCGAAACAAGCGGACCTGGCTGGCGGCGATGCTGGCCGTGGTGTTCGCCTGGGCCACACCGGCGTTCGCCGGCGGGCCGAAGCTGGACGGCGCCCTTCAGTCGAAACTGAAGCGCACGGCCGGCGCAGGCGAGTACCGCGTCATCATCGAGACGGTCGAGCACGGGAATGCTGAAGCGCTCATCCGGCAGGCGGGTGGGAAGGCCGGGCGCACGCTCGTGTCCTTCCCGAGCCAGGTTGCCGTCGTGAGCGCGATGCAGCTCGCGAAGCTCGAACGCCACCCGCTGATCAAGGTCATCTACCTCGATCGCCCCACGGCAGGCGAAATGACCTTCGCCTCCATGGCAACCGGCGCCCTCACGTCGCGAGCCCTGATGGGGTACTCCGGCGCGGGCGTCGGGGTCGCGATCATCGACTCGGGGATCACGTCCTGGCATGACGACCTCACGTTCCACGGAATGAGTTCCGCGGTGCCCGTGGTCGGCGGCCAGCGGGTGACGGCGTTCGTGGACTTCGTCAACGGGCAGACCGCTCCGTACGACGACAACGGCCACGGCACGCACGTCGCCGGCGTCATCGCCGGCAACGGCTACGACTCTCTCGGGTTCAGAGCAGGCATTGCGCCGAGCGCACACCTGGTCTCACTCAAGGTGCTCGATGGCCAGTCCGTCGGCTACATGAGCGACGTCATCGCCGCGATCGACTGGTCCATCGCGAACAAGGCCGCTCACAACATCAGGGTGCTGAACCTCTCGGTCGGTGCGCCGGTGACGATGTCGTACAACGTCGACCCGCTGGCACTCGCCGCGAAGCGCGCTGTTGACGCAGGCATCGTCGTGGTCGCGGCGGCCGGCAACCGCGGGCGCAACGCCGACGGCGAATCGCAGTACGGCGGCATCACGGCGCCGGGCAACGCGCCGTGGGTGCTGACCGTCGGCGCGTCCAGTCACAACGGCACGCTTGCACGGGGGGACGACACGATCGCGTCCTACAGCTCGCGCGGGCCGACGGCAGTCGATTTCCTCGCCAAGCCGGATCTCGTGGCGCCTGGCACCGGAATCGTCTCGCTGGCGGTCGCCGGCAGCACGTTGTACGAGATGCAGTCGTCGTTCCTCGTGGACGGTTTCCGGTCCACGGCCTACAGGCCGTACATCGCGCTGAGTGGCACCAGCATGGCGGCGCCGGTCGTGTCCGGCACGGTCGCGCTGATGATGCAGGCGAATCCATCGCTGACGCCGAACGCGGTGAAGGCGATCCTGCAGTACACCGCCGAGGAGCGCGCCTACGACAGCCTGACGCAGGGCGCCGGGTTCCTGAACACGTATGGCGCGGTCACCCTGGCCAAGTACTTCCGCGTGCACCCGGAGGGAAGCAGGTACCCGACTTCGCCGTTCTGGAGCAAGGCGATCATCTGGGGCAACCACAAGCTCAAGGGTGGCGCCATCCTGCCGGCCGCGAGCGCGTGGGATGACAACATCGTCTGGGGCACGGCGTTCGATGCCGAGGGCGACAACATCGTCTGGGGCACCATCGTTGCGGACCTCGACAACATCGTCTGGGGCACCCAGTTCACGCTGGATGCCACGGGCGACAACATCGTCTGGGGCACGGCGGCCGACCTCGACAACATCGTCTGGGGGACGCTGATCGACAGCCTCGACAACATCGTGTGGGGCACCGTGCTCGGCGATGACAACATCGTGTGGGGCACGGACTGCGGCGGCGCCGACTGCACCGGCGTGGTGTGGGGCGCGGCAATGCTGACCGAGTCAGGCGACAACATCGTCTGGGGCACGGCAGCTGACGGCGACAACATCGTGTGGGGCACCGCCATTGCGGACCTTGACAACATCGTCTGGGGCACCGCGGCGGACCTCGACAACATCGTCTGGGGCACGGCCAACGACGACAACATCGTGTGGGGCACGGCCACGGACGACAACATCGTCTGGGGCACGGTCGCGGACGACAACATCGTGTGGGGCACGGATACCTCCACCGAAGAAGCGATCCCCGTTGTGCCGATTGAGTCGTTGTTCGGTGTGATCGAGGCGGCGCCTGCCACGGAGAGCGGCACCTCACCGACCCCGGTCACGCCGATCACCACCACGTCCACCGACATCATGGCGGGAGGTATCTAGTCATGGAAAAGATGCCTTATCGCGATAGAGAGATGACTCTGGACGTGCAGACCGCGTTTCCACAGACGACCCAGGTCACCTCGACCGACTGGCGCCAGGGCCTCCCGGTGCTGGCCGGCGGCAAGATCACGCTGCGGGAGCTGCGGCTCTCCGACGCCTCTTCGCTGCTCGCCATGCTGGCCACGGAGGAAGTGGCGCGCTTCATCTCGCCGCCTCCAACGACCGTCGAAGGTTTCGAGCGGTTCATCGCGTGGACGCACCGGGAGCGAGCCGCGGGCAATTACGCCTGCTTCGCTGTGGTGCCGCACGGAATGGACACCGCTGTCGGCATCTTCCAGGTGCGACAGCTCGAGCCCGGGTTCGCGACGGCCGAGTGGGGGTTTGCCATCGGCTCGGCATTCTGGGGCACGGGCGTGTTCTCGGACGGCGCGCGGCTGGTCGTCGATTTCGTGTTCGACGTCCTGCAGACGCACCGGCTGGAGGCGCGCGCGGCGGTCCAGAACGGACGTGGCAACGGCGCCCTGCGGAAGATCGGCGCGCTTCAGGAGGGCATCCTGCGCAAGTCGTTCCTCCGCAATGGCGAGTATCTCGACCAGATCCTCTGGTCGATCGTCGACGAGGACTGGAGACGGACCCGCAGGGGTGCGGTGTCCGGAGAACGAATTCACTGACGCGGCAAGCAGGCCTCCCTCCAGAACAGACGCCCCGGCGGATGGTCCGCCGGGGCGTTTGTTTTTGCCCGCGAGGTTCGGTAGGCTCGGTGCATGCAGCCTGCCGGAGTTTTTCCTCCAATCACGACCCCCTTCAAGGATGGCAATCTCGACACGGCCGCCGCGAGGGCCAACGCGCGGCGCTGGATGACCACACGCCTGTCCGGCCTCGTCGCGCTTGGCACCAACGGGGAAGCGCCCTACGTGGACGAGGACGAAGCGGAGACGTTCGTCGCCGCCATCAGGGAGGAGGTGCCCCGCGGCAGGCTCCTGATCGCCGGCACCGGGCGAGACTCGACCCGGGCGACGATCGCCGCCACCGCTCGTGCCGCCCGCGCTGGCGCCGATGCTGCGCTGGTCCGCATGCCGGCATTCTTCAAGCCGCAGATGTCCACGGCCGCCCTCATCGACCATTTCACCGCCGTCGCCGAGGCGTCCCCCGTTCCTGTACTGCTCTACAACTTCCCCGGCGCGTTCGGCGTTGATCTCGCGATCCAGGCGGTCGAGCGCCTGTCGGAGCACCGCAACATCGTCGGCATCAAGGAGTCTGGCGGCGACCTCGCGAAGATCGCCGAGGACGTCGCGCGCATGTCGGCGTTGCGACGCTCGTTTGCAGTGCTCTGCGGCTCGGCGCCGATCCTGCACGCGGCCGTGGTGTCGGGCGCCGCAGGCGGTATTCTCGCGGTGGCATGCGTGGTGCCGGAACTGGTCGTGGAGCTGTTCGAGCTTGCGCGGGCAGGCCGTCATGACGAGGCCCGCGTGCTGCAGCAGCGGCTCACGCCGCTCGCGCGTTCCGTCACATCCGTGTACGGAGTGCCGGGGCTGAAAGCGGCGCTGGACCTGGCTGGCTACGCGGGTGGCCCGCCGCGTGCGCCGCTCGCGCCGGCAACGCAGGAAGCGGTTGGCGTGATCAAGGGACAGCTCGCGGGGCTGGGCATCGCCGTCGCGGCCTGAACCCTGAACCCGAACCCTGAAGCCTGAACCCGAAGCCTGAAGCCTGTTATGGACGTCCCCGACCGTCTTCTCCTGGGCCCCGGCCCAAGTCCCGTGAGCACTCGCGTCCTGCGCGCGCTGTCGGCGCCCATCCTGAGCCATCTCGATCCGGTGACGCTCGCCCTGCTCGATGAGACCCGCGCCAGCCTCGATCGTCTCTTTCGCGCGCCGGCGGGCTCCTTTTCCCTTCTGATCTCCGGCACCGGCACGGCCGCCATGGAGACGTGCGTCGCGAATCTCGCGGCGCCGGGGAAGCGTGCGGTGGCGGTCGTGAACGGCTACTTCGGGGATCGGATCGCGCAGATGCTGGAACGCTATGGCGCGGAGGTGGAGCGCGTCGAGGGGGAGTGGGGGCGCGCGATCGACCCCGCCGTGGTTCGGGCCGCGCTGCGGCGCTCCAAGGTGGATCTCGTCACGGTGGTCCACGCCGAGACGTCAACGGGCGTGAGAAACCCCGTCAGAGAGGTGACATCGCTGGCGCGCGAGCACGACGCGGTCGCGATCGTCGACACCGTCACGTCGCTCGGCGCGGTACCGGTCGAGGTGTCCGCGTGGCAGATCGACGCCTGCTACGGTTGCGGCCAGAAAGGAATCGGCGCCCCGTCGGGCATGGCGCCGGTGACGTTCGGCCCGCGCGCGCTCGAGCGGCGCGTGGAGGCGCGCAGCTTCTATCTCGATCTCCAGCTCCTCGAGGACTACTGGCTGCGTCGCAAGTACCACCACACCCTCTGCTCCTCGATCCTGGTTGCGTTTCACGAGGCGCTGGCGGCCGTGGAGGAGGAAGGTCTCGAGGCGCGCTGGGCGCGGCACGAGCGCTGTCACCACGCGCTCGTCGCCGGGTTGTCCGCCATCGGCCTCAGCCTGTTGCCGCCGGAAGGCGAGCGGCTGCCGAACCTCAACGCCGTCCGCGTGCCGAGCGGAGTCGACGAAGCCGCGGTCCGGAAACACCTGTTGGAGGAAGCGAGCATCGAGATCGGGGCCGGGCTCGGGCCGCTCGCCGGCAGGATCTGGCGCGTCGGGATCATGGGGTCGGGCGCTGATCCGCGGATCGTCTTGCAGTTCCTCGCCGCGCTGGAGCGCGCGCTCAGCGCGAGCGGGTACAAGCTGGGCCGCGGGGAGGCCGTCGGCGCGGCGTCACTCGCGCTCGCGTAAGTTCCGTCGGTCCAGAAGCTCGACGGCAGGACCTTCGACGGCACCCTTTTGACGAGAGGTACATGCGTTGCTTCAGGTGAACGAGATGGGCAACAAGACTCGAGCGTTCGTCTGTGCGCTTTCACTGTCGAGCGGCCTCGCGATCGCGACGGGCTGCGCCACCAACCCCGCTACCGGCGAGAAGGAATTCTCGTTGATGAGCGAGGCGCAGGAAATCGAGACGGGACGCCAGCTGGACGCCGAGGTGCGCCGCGAGATGGGGGTCTATAACGACCCCGAGCTGCAGCGGTACGTCGAACGGATCGGCCAGCAGCTCGCGGCGGTCTCGCACCGGCCGCAGCTCCAGTGGCATTTCGCTGTCGTGGATCAGCCCGCGGTGAACGCGTTCGCGTTGCCCGGCGGCTACATCTATCTGACGCGCGGCATCCTGCCGTTTCTCGACAACGAGGCGGAGCTCGCGGGCGTGCTCGGCCACGAGATCGGCCATGTGACGGCGCGTCACTCCGCGCAGCAGTATTCGCGCGCGACGGGCGCGGGCCTGGGCGTGACGCTGCTCAGCATCTTCGTTCCCCAGGCGCGTCCGTTCCAGGGCCTGACGGAGACCGCGTTCGGCGTGCTGTTCCTCAGGTACGGCCGCGAGGCGGAAAACCAGGCCGACGAATTCGGATCGCAGTATGCGGCGAAGGCAGGCTGGGACCCGCGCGGCGTCGCGGGGATGCTCACCACGCTGGCGAGGCTCGACGTGGCGTCCGGCAGCCGCAAAGGCGTGCCGAACTGGCTCTCGACGCACCCCGCGCCGGCCGACCGCGTGGACAAAGTGCAGGCGTATGTCGCGAAGCTCGCGGTGCCCGGCGGCGGCGACGCGGTGCGCGACCGTGGTGAGTTCCTGCAGCGCGTGGACGGCCTCGTGTACGGCGATAGCCCAGAGCAGGGCGTTGTCCGTGGCAACCGCTTCCTGCACGCGGACATGCGCTTTGCGCTAACCTTTCCGCGCGGCTGGGACGTGCAGAATTCGCCGCAGCAGGTCGTTGCGAAGGCGCCCAACGCCGACGCCTATGTGCTGTTGCAGCTCGTGCCGGAACCGAAGGGCACGCTCGAACAGGTCGCGGTGGGCGGCATGCAGAACGCGGGGTTCCGGCCGGTTAACGGGCAGCTCACGAAAGTGAACGGCCTCGAGGCGTTCGTCGGAACCTACCAGGGCAACATGGAAGGAATCGGCAACGCCGTCGTGCGCGCCGCGCACGTCGTGCACGAGCGGCGCGTGTTTCTCGTCGCCGGGATCGCGCCCCCGAGCGTGTTCCAGCAGATGGAGAACGAGCTGTCGCGCGCCGTCCAGTCCTTCGAGCCGCTCTCGCGCGAGGCGGCGGCGAACATTCACCCGAACCGTATCGATCTCTACACGGTCCGTCGCGGCGACACCTGGGAGGAGATCGCGGCGCGCGCGGGCGAGGGGCTGATCAAACCGTCCACGCTGGCGATCATGAACCATCACGATCCGGACCAGCCGCCGCCCCCCGGCTCGCGCATCAAGATCGTCGTCGCAGGCTAATCTATAATCCGGCACATGCGCCGAGTGGCCAGGATCCTCGTGGCGATCCCGGCCGTCTTGTTTTCGATCGCCTGGTACGCGTACCTCACGCTGCCCGATGTGCGCCCGCTGCGGGACGCGAATCCCTCCACGACCGCCTTCATCGAGCTGCGCGCGCGCGAGGCGCGCCGCCGCGGCGCGCGCCCGCGTCGCGTGCAGGTCTGGATGCCGTACAACCGCATCTCGGAACAGCTCAAGCGCGCAGTGCTCGCGGCTGAAGACAGCGCGTTCTGGGAGCACGAGGGAGTGGATCTCGAGCAGCTGCAGAAGTCGATGGAGATCAACCTCGAGCGTGGGACCGTCACGCGCGGCGGCAGCACCATCACGCAGCAGCTCGCGAAGAACCTCTTCCTCTCCCCGTCGAAGGACCCGATGAGGAAGTTCCGCGAGCTGCTCATCGCGCGGCGGCTCGAGGCCGAACTGAGCAAGCGCCGCATCCTCGAGATCTACCTGAACGTCATCGAATGGGGAGATGGCGTGTACGGCGCCGAAGCGGCGGCGCGCACGTACTTCGGCCGTTCCTCGTCGTCGCTGTCGGGGCCCGATTCGGCGCTGCTCGCCGGCGCGATCATCAACCCGCGCGTGTACAGTCCGGCACGGCCGAACGCCCGGCTGCGCTCACGGCAACGCCTCATTCTTCGCCGGATGCGCTACGTTGAACCGCCGCCGCCAGCGCCGGTCACGATTCCGCCGCCAGAGCTGCTCGACGTGGAGCCGATCCCGGTCGCGCCGGGCGACATCCTGCCAGGTGAACCGCTCCCGTCACGGCCGCTGCCGCCGGTCCGGCCAATTCCGCGGGAGCCGCCGCCCGCAGATCGTTGAAAAACGCAGCTCTACGGGCCAAAAAACGCGCGGCACACCTTGACACCCCGTGCCGCAGGTCTTTATAGTCACATCGTTCCCCTTCGACTCCGCCCAATTAAGGAGACGCTGCTCGCACCGCCAGGTGTGTCTGCGGCCACATCCATGCTCAACTACACTGAGCAACTCTGGCGGCTCATGCACGACGTTATCGCGCGTGTGCCGAAGCTCGCTTTCATCGACACGCAGGAACTCTTTGTATTCGCTCGCTTCGGCCGCAGGGGCGCCGACGGCGCCTTCGCGACGTGCCACAGCCTGACCCTGCCGAACAGCGAGCCGGGCTATTACTTCTGGCGCGATCGCGCGACCGGCTCCCTGACGAGGCGGACCGAATGGTTCGTGACCAAGACCCCCGAGGTCCGCATCGGCGATCGCCGTATCAAGTACCTGATCTCGTTCGTCCTGCCACGCTTCTGCGAGCAGACATTGAGCAGGTCGCGCAAGGCCGAGTTCCACCCGAACGCGGAGCCCTGGATCGCCAAACTCGATACGGTCATTCACGAGCTCTATCACATCGATCCCGAGGACGCCGGGCTCCGCAAGTTCATTGCGGCCGACGGCCGCCGAATGGAACGCTCGCACGGACCGGGCTATTACGAGCAGGTGGCGGACATGGTGCGGATGTACCTGGCGAGCGAACCGGACCCGCAACGCTACGAGTTCCTCAAGTACGACTTCGCCGGGCTGCAGGCGCGCTACGGCCGGATCGCGTGCTCCACGTTCCGCAACTTCCCCTCGTTCCCGCAGCGGTACGACGAACGGCTGTCGGACCAGCCGATCGAGCCCGAGCTGAACGTGCCGGTGGAGCCGCTGCGGCGAAACGTGCAGCCGCAGGTGTACACCGAGCGCGATCTGGCGTTTCGGGAGTTCACTGGAGCGGGCACGCGACGCCTGCAGGCGCCGCTCGAGCACGCCGGAGCGGCGTGAGATCGCGGCGGGGACCTATCGTCGCGTCCGGTCGTCCGGGCGAAGATCGGATCCCGGAACCGCTTGCACGCGGCGCGCGCCTTCGAAGCGATCGCGCCAGTACGGCGCGCTGAGGCTTTCGACGCGCACCGTCCCCCGGGCGCTCGGCGCGTGCACGAACGTGCCGTCGCCGATCGCGATCGCCACGTGCGAGGGCTTCGCGCCCGAGACACGAAAGAACAGCAGATCGCCGGGGAGAATGCTCACCAGGGGCACGGCGAGCGTGGCGGCGAACTGCATCGAGACGGTGCGCGGCAGATCGATCCCGACCTGGCGATAGACGAACTGCACGAGGCCGCTGCAGTCGAACCGATCGGGACCCGCGCCGCCGGGAGCGTAAGGCCTGCCGCGCAGCTCCAGCGCGGCCCGCACCACGTCCGGCGTCGCGGCGATCGTCGGTGCCTCTCCTGCGCACGGCGAATGCGGCGCTCCGCAGCCCGTCTCCTCCGCGGGCTGCTCCGGTTGGGGGAAGGGCTCGGGCCGCACGACGTGCGAGGCGCACGCGCCGGCCAGAGCCGCCAGAAGAATGCCGGCGATGCGAAGTGACCTCGGGGCTCCTCGGCGAACGATGCGGACGGAGAGGCTGTAACCTGTAGAGCCGGTGCCGGTTACAGGCTCGTGAAGTTGACACTTCGCCCGCGCATCCGGCACAATGACCTCAGCCATGGATCAGACGCTCCTCCTGAACGCGACGTTCGAGCCTCTGAAGGTCGTTCACTGGCAGAAGGCCGTCACGCTGTGGTGCCAGGGCAAGGTGGAGATCATCTCGGTCTACGACCGCGAGATTCACGCCGTCTCCTTCTCCTTCAAGCTCCCGTCCGTCATCCGGCTGCTCCGCTTCGTGCACATCAAGCGGCGGTTGGATTACGTGCCGTTTTCGCGGGCGAACATCTACGCGCGCGATGAGTATACGTGTCAGTACTGCGGGGAGGCGTTCCCCACAAACGAGTTGACGTTCGACCATGTCCTGCCGGTCGCCCACGGCGGCCGCAAGGACTGGGAGAACATCGTCACGAGCTGCGTGACCTGCAACCGAAAGAAGGGAGGACGCACGCCTGAGCAGGCGGGCATGCGCCTCATCCGATATCCGAAGCGCCCGGAGAAGGCGCCCGCGTTGCGGATCACGATCGGGTTGCGCCATGCGCCGGAAAGCTGGCGCGATTACATCTACTGGAACGTCTCGCTCGACGATACATAATCGTCCATCCCGGGTTCCAGCTGCCTCGCCGGCCTGGACCGCCGGCGAGGATCGTGACGCCATCTGTGCCCCCCGCCCGCATTATCGCAATCAGGCCGCAGTGCGCCCTTCACGGCGGCCGCCTCATCATTTCCGGAACGGACCTCGTTCCTTCGGCTGATGCGCTCCCGGCGGTGCGCATCGGCGATGCGCCCGCGCGCGTGGTGCGTGCGTCGAGTTCCGAGATCCACGTCATCGTGCCGGGCGCGGACGCTCGCGACGAGGAGCGGTCCGTCGCCCGCTCGGGGCGCATGCCGGTCTTCGTGGCGGACGCGCCCGAGGAGGCGGCGATGCTCGAGGTCGGTGCGCCGGTGGCGACCGGGCTGCACATGGTGGACAGCCCCGCGATCGATCGCGCCGGCATCATCTGGGCAACCTTCAGCGGGACGCGCTCGCAACAATCCGCGGTCACCATCTATCGGGTCGCAGCCGGGCGCGCCCGCGAGCCGTTCGTCACCTCGATCGCGCATCCGACATCGCTGGCCGCGGCCCCTGACGGCGCGCTGTACATCACCGATCGGTTCGAAGGGACGCTCTATCGCGTGGAGCACGACGGCCGGGTCGAGACGATCGCAAGCGACCTTGGCGTACCGTGCGGCCTCGCCTTTGGGCCGGACGGGAGCCTCTACGTCGGCGATCGATCGGGCAGGATCATCCGCCTGCGCGACGGCGCCGAGCGCGCTGTCGTTGCGGCCCTGCCCCCCTCCGTTGCAGCATTTCATCTTGCGTGGGGACCGGACGGACGCCTCTATGTCACCGCGCCGACCCTCGACACGCGCGACCCCGTGTACGGCGTGACCCCCGATGGAGAGGTGGAGGTGCTCCCGGTGACGTTCGGCCGGCCGCAGGGGCTGGCCTTCGATCACCTGGGCCGGCTGTACGTGGCGGACGCGCTCGCAGGGGCCGCCGGCATCTTCCGCGTTTCGCTGGAGGATTTCTCCATGGAGAAAGTCGTCGCCGCGCCGCACGTCGTCGGGCTGTGCTTCGGCCCTGACGGGAGCTTCGCCGTCGCCTCCGCCGACGCGATCCACCGCTTCACCGGGCCAGCGACTGACCTCTAACCTCTGACCTCTGGCCTCTGACCTCTGGCCTCTGGCCTCTGGCCTCTGGCCTCTGACCTCTGGCCTCTGGCCTCTGGCCTCTGGCCTCTGACCTCTGGCCTCTGGCCTCTGACCTCTGAGCTCCGCACTCTGCGATAGACTCACCCACCGTATGCCGCACCTCTTTCGCCGGAAGCCTATTGCCGAACTGCTGCACGAGGGGAGCGATCCGTACGCGTTGAAGCGCGCCCTCGGGGCGGGCGATCTCGTCATGCTCGCGATCGGCGCGGTGATCGGCGCGGGGATCTTCGGCGCGATCGGAACCGCTGCCGCCGGCCAGGTCGGGCCGGACGGCACGCTGATCAGGGCCGGCGCAGGGCCGGCGCTCGTCTTCTCGTTCCTGCTGCTCGGCGGGGCCTGCGCCCTCGCGGGGCTCTGCTACGCGGAGCTCGCGGCCATGATTCCGCAGGCGGGGAGCGCCTACGCCTACGCGTACGCCACGCTCGGCGAGCTCGTGGCATGGATCATCGGGTGGGATCTGATCCTGGAGTACGCCGTCGGCAACGTCGCGGTCGCGATCTCCTGGGGAGACTACTTCAACACGCTGCTCCGAGGGCTCGGCGCCTCGTTGCCATCATGGCTCACGACGGGCTATCGCACCGCGCTCCTCAGTTCCGATCCGGCGGTCCACGGCCTCCTCGCGACCGCGCCGCGCGTCCTGGGCATCCCGATCCTCGTCAACGTACCCGCGTTCGCGATCGTGATGCTCATCACCTGGCTGCTCCTGCGCGGCGTCCGCGAGAGCTCGCGCGCGAACAACATCATGGTCGTCATCAAGCTGCTCGCGCTTGGACTCTTCGTGGCGGCGGGCGCCACGCGGATCGACGCCGCGAACTACTCCCCCTTCGCGCCCAACGGCTTCACCGGCATCCACCAGGGGGCCGCGATCGTCTTCTTCGCGTACATCGGGTTCGATGCCATCTCGACCGCCGCGGAAGAAACAAAGAACCCCCAACGGAACCTGCCCATCGGGATTCTCGGCGGCCTGGCGGTCTGCACGGTGATCTACGTGGTGATCGGCGCGGTACTGACGGGCATGGTGCCGTATACCGAACTGGCGGTCGCGGACCCGCTCGCGCGGGCGCTGCAACTCGCCGGGTTCCAGACGGTGGGCTGGATCGTTGCCCTGGGCGCGGCCGTGTCCATGACCGCGGTGCTGCTCGTCTTCCAGTACGGCCAGCCGCGAATCTTCTTCGCCATGGCGCGCGACGGACTGTTGCCGAAGTGGGCCGCCAAGGTGCACCCGGTGCACCGCATCCCGCATGTGACGACCCTGCTCACGGGGCTCCTCGTCGCGGCAGCGTCGCTCATCGGCGACGCCGCCGAGACCTACGACCTGACGAACATCGGGACGCTGTTCGCGTTCATGATCGTGTGCATCGGCGTGCTCGTGCTGCGCATCACCGAACCCGAGCGCGAGCGGCCGTTCCGCGTGCCGCTCGTGTGGCCCGTCGGCCTGCTCGGAGCGGCGGGCTGCCTCTTCATCATGAGAGGTCTCCCCACGCAGGCGTGGGAGCGGTTCGGGCTCTGGCTGGCGCTGGGACTCATCATTTACGTCGTATACGGGTATGGGCACAGCAGGATCCGCTAGGGCGACAGGCCTGCTAGAATGGCTTTTTACCTGCTCTCCCGATTTCTTCATCTATGGGCCACGACTGGATTGCGGTGCGCGGTGCGCGCGTCCACAACCTGAAGAACATCGACGTCGATCTGCCAAGGAACGCGCTCGTCGTCCTGACCGGCCTGTCGGGATCGGGCAAATCGTCGCTCGCCTTCGACACGATCTACGCTGAGGGGCAGCGCCGCTACGTCGAATCGCTGTCCGCGTACGCGCGGCAGTTCCTCGAGCAGATGGAGAAGCCCGACGTCGATCTGATCGACGGCCTCTCCCCTGCCATCGCCATCGAGCAGAAGACGACCGGCTCGAACCCGCGCTCCACGGTCGGCACAGTCACCGAGATCTACGACTACCTGCGCCTGCTCTTCGCGAACATCGGCGTGCCGCATTGCCCGCAATGTGGCAGCGCGATCACGTCCCAGTCGCTCGAGCGCATCGTGGACATGGTGATGCTGAACCCGCCCGAGGAGCGGATCAACGTGCTCGCGCCGATCGTTCGTGGACGCAAGGGGGAGTTCAAGAAGGAGCTGGCCGCCCTTCGGGCGCGCGGGTTCACCAAGGTGCGTGTCGATGGCGAGCTCAGATCCCTGGACGATGACATCCGTCTGGACCGCCGGCGGAACCACACGATCGAAGTGGTCGTCGATCGGCTGATCCTCAAGGGCGGAGTGGAGCGGCGTCTCTCCGATGCCGTCGACATCGCCCTCAACCTCGCCGACGACGTCGTGATCATCAACACGTGGGGGGGCGGTGACCGTCTCTTCTCACGCCGGCTCGCCTGCACGAACTGCGGTGTCAGCATCCCCGAGATGACACCGCGGGCTTTCTCGTTCAACTCACCCCACGGCGCATGTGCCGGCTGTCAGGGGCTCGGCGCGGTGTACGACTTCGATCCGGCGCGCCTCATCCCGGACGAATCGGTCGCGCTCCTGGACGGCGCCATCGCGCCCTGGGCCAGGGGAGACAAGAAGCTGGTGCGCGAGGCCCTCCTCGCGCTGTCGAAGAACTTCGGCATCCCCGTTGACGTGCCGTTTGCGAAACTCGCGAAGAAGCACCGCGACCTGCTGTTCTACGGCCCGTCAGCGAACGGAAGGGGCGCCCGCTCCGACGCGTCGGCGTCCAGGGGGCGGCGGACCGTGGCGCAGGCGCGAAAACAGGATCCGTTTGGCGCGGGGTTCGAAGGGCTGATCCCCAACGTGCGACGCCGCTACGAGGAAGGCACCTGGGCCGACCAGGAAGCGCTGGAGCCGTACCGCGCGCTGCGCCCGTGCCCGGAATGCGGAGGGCAGCGGCTCAAGCCATCCAGCGGCGCCGTCCGCGTGAAGGGCAGGACGATC
This sequence comes from Vicinamibacterales bacterium, assembly GCA_035463475.1. Classification (GTDB taxonomy): domain Bacteria; phylum Acidobacteriota; class Vicinamibacteria; order Vicinamibacterales; family 2-12-FULL-66-21; genus JACPDI01. The sequence continues at coordinate 66,866 of DATHTE010000134.1, read as the reverse complement.
GCCGATTACGTGGACCTGCCCATCGTGGACGCGCTTCGCGCGTTCGACGAGCTGGTGCTGACCGATCGGGAGGCGCTCATCGCGGGGCGCATCCTGCGCGAAATCCGGGATCGGCTGCGGTTCCTGAACGACGTCGGCGTCGGCTATCTCACGCTCGGCCGAAGCGCTGCGACGCTGTCGGGCGGCGAAGGGCAGCGGATCCGGCTCGCGACCCAGATCGGTTCCACGCTCACGGGCGTGCTCTACGTCCTCGACGAGCCGTCCATCGGCCTGCACCAGCGTGACAACCGCAAACTCCTCTCGGCGCTGTCGCGGCTGCGCGACCTCGGCAACACGGTCATCGTGGTCGAACACGACGAAGAGACGATCCGCACCGCGGACTACGTGGTGGACCTGGGTCCGGGCGCCGGCGAGCACGGCGGCGAGCTGATCTTCCAGGGACCGCCCGCGGAGCTGATAGGCAAGGCGGCGCAGTCGCTGACGGGCATGTACCTGCGCGGCGAGCGCGCGATCGAGATCCCTCGGACGCGACGCCCCGCGGAACGCGGCGAGGTGGTGATCCGGGGCGCGCGGGCCAACAACCTGAAGAACATCGACGTCAGGATCCCGCTCGGCCTCTTCGTGGCCGTCACCGGCATGAGCGGCAGCGGGAAGTCCACCCTGGTCAACGAGATCCTCTACCGTGCGCTCGCGCGCGCAATCTACCGGGCCGCAGACGATCCTGGGGCGCATGGCTCGATCGAAGGCATCGGGCTGCTCGACAAGGTCATCCAGATCGACCAGTCCCCGATCGGTCGCACGCCCAGATCGAACCCGGCGACGTATACGGGCCTCTTCACGTTCATCCGGGAGCTGTTCGCGTGGCTGCCCGAGTCGAAGGCGCGCGGGTTCAGGCCCGGACGCTTCTCCTTCAACGTAAAAGGCGGCCGTTGCGAGGCGTGCCAGGGGGACGGCGTCATCGCTATCGAGATGCACTTCCTGCCGAACGTCTACGTCACGTGCGAGGAGTGCAAGGGACGGCGCTACAACCGCGAGACGCTCGAGATCAAATACCGCGGCAAGTCGATCGCCGAGGTGCTCGATCTGACGGTGGACCAGGCGCTGCCGCTGCTCGAGAACTTCCCGGCTATCGCGAACAAACTTCGCACGCTGCAGGACGTTGGACTGGGATACATCGAGTTGGGACAGTCGGCGACCACCCTCAGCGGCGGCGAAGCGCAGCGCGTGAAGCTCGCCCGGGAGCTGTCACGGCGCGGGACCGGACGGAGCCTCTACATCCTCGACGAGCCGACGACCGGCCTGCATTTCGAGGACACCAGGAAGCTGCTCGACGTCCTGAACAAGCTCGTGGACCAGGGCAACACGATTGTGGTGATCGAGCACAATCTCGAAGTCATCAAGTGCGCCGACTGGGTCATCGATCTCGGGCCTGAAGGGGGGGACGCCGGTGGGCAGGTCGTTGCGGAGGGGACTCCCGAACAGATTGCGCGAGTGCGCGACTCGCATACCGGCGTGTTCCTGGCAAATCTGTTCGAGGGCGGATCTCTGAGGACCGCTGTGGTACAATAGCCACACTTTTCGGCGTGGAACCTGTGGCCACTCAGCCACAAAATCGTGATTGCCCAGTCGGCCTGACACGTGAGATCTGACGTTAACTTCCTTAGGAGTCAATCACTTATACACCAGGTCTCGAAACAGCTCATCTTGGCAGTTGGTTTGCTGCCTTCCGAAGCGCTCACCCACTCAGCGTCGAGACCCTGATGAGCGCGCAGCGCACCCTTCGCCGATCGATTTCGTGCGCCGGAATTGGACTGCATTCCGGCAACAAGGTCACCCTCTCACTCAAACCGGCGCCGGCCGACTCCGGGATCCGCTTCGTGCGGACCGACCTTGGCGGGCTGGAGATTCCGGCCACGGTCACACACCTGGGCGGCATCGCTTACGCGACAGGGCTCGCGCGAGAAGCGGGCTCGGTCGAGACGGTCGAGCACCTGCTGGCGGCGCTCTCGACGCTCGGCGTGGACAACGTCCGGATCGAGCTGGATTATCCCGAGGTACCGATCATGGACGGCAGCGCCGCGCCGTTCGTGTACCTGGTCCACGAGGCGGGCGTCAAGCGCCTGCCGGTGCCCCGGCGCTACATGAAGGTGATCCGGCCGATCACGCTGTCCCAGGGAGACAAGCACATCGCGCTGTATCCGTCGGACCACTTCAAGGTGACCTACAGCATCAGCTTCGATCACCCGCTGCTGCGGCACCAGTCCCGAACGATCCGGATCGACGAGGATTCGTTTGTGGAGGAAATCGCGCCGGCGCGAACGTTTGGTTTCCTGAAGGAAATCGAGATGTTGCGGCAGCGCGGCCTCGCCCTGGGCGGATCGCTCGAAAACGCGATCGTGCTCGGCGAAACCGGCGTACTGAACAACACGCTGCGCTTCGACGACGAGTTCGTGCGACACAAGATTCTCGATGTGCTCGGCGATTTGGCGCTGATCGGCTACCCCGTGCTGGGCCACGTCGTGGCGCACCGCGGGGGTCACGCGCTCCACACAGCGTTCGCGGCGAGGGTGCTGGAAGAGCAGGACGCGTGGAAGCTCGTCGAGGCGACCATTGATCCGGCGGCTGTCCGGGTCCCGGTTCGCGTGCCCGTCACGAGCGCAGCCAGGCTGGCAAACTGACAGGTTCAAGCACCAGGATCCAGAGTTCAGGCAGGGTTCAGGGTTCAGGGCCGCGAGTGATCGCGGCCCTTTTTGTTGCCTCTGAAGCACATTGACATCTTTGTTGACAAGATGACAGTATGCTTGTCATCTGATGGCCCACGAGGAGAACGTCTGCGCCCTCGTCGCCGAGCTCCGCTCCGTGTTCGAGCGTCTGGAGGAGGCGGACGAAGCCGTGCGCCGTCAACTAGGGGTCACCGGCCCGCTGCAGGGGGTGATGGCGACGCTGGCCGCCGGTGCGCGGACGGTGCCGCAGATTGCCCGCGAGCGGCGCGTGTCGCGACAGCACGTGCAGGCACTGGTCACGGCCCTTGCGGCCCGGAAACTCTGCGTCGCCCTGCCGAATCCGGCGCACGCCCGCTCCCCGCTCATCGAGCTCACGCCCCGCGGACGCGCCGTCTGCGACACGCTGATCGAATGCGAGCAGTCCATGATGAAGGACCTTTCCCGCGTCCTGACCGCGGACGTGGGGACGGCGCTGGCGGTGCTGCGGCGTGTGAGCGCGGCGCTGGCGCGCCGGCAGGCGTGAGGATCAGAAGACTCGCAGGGTCTTGAACGTCACGGGGCTGCCGCAGTTCTCGAACCAGTCAACCCCCTCGCTGACCAGGTCGAACTTCAGCGCGTACTTGCCGGGTTGTCCAGGCGCCGGGACTTCGATCGTGATGTCGGCTTCGGCGTACGCGTTGATGTCGCTCGGCAGGAAGGCCCGGGCGTGGTTCAACTCGAGGAGCCTGCCGTCGGCGGCGCAGAGCTGCGCTCCCAGCCGCACGAGACGGCGCCCGGAGGAGTTCCGCGCCGGGAAAGGGCGGGCCGACAGGTTCCTGACGCGCGTCCGCACTTTCATCGTCCGGCCCGGGCGCGTGACCAGCGGGATGCCGGGAATGCGGGTCCGCACGTCGATCTGCGCGCGCGGGGTCGCGCCCGGGATCGCGTTCCCGAGGTAGTTGTTGTCCCAGATCTCCCGCTCGACCCGCTTATGGTCCGGCGTCCCTGGCGCGAATCGCCGGGAGAACATGTTCTCCGGGTGATCGGTGATCTCCCACGACAGCCGATCGACGCCGATCTCAGCGGCCATGCGGCGCGCGAGGTCCATCTCCTCGTCGCTGTCGTTGTGCGAGAAGAGGATGTAGCGCCAGTTGATGAAGGGGACGTCCGCCCCGGTCCTTCGCTTCTCGTCCACCGCGGCCGTCAGATTGCGGATGGCCTTGTTGAAGTCGCCGCGCTGCCGGTAGATCGCGTAGGACGCGGGTGTCGCGCCGTCGATCGAGAACGTCACCTCGTCGATGCCGCTTTGCACGAGACGCCGCGCGCCCGCCTCGTCGAACGCGAGGCCGTTGGTGCTGGTGTAGAGATACACGCGCGGGAAGCGCGACTTGATGTATTCGCACATCTCGATCGCGCGCTTGTGCAGGAAGCTCTCGCCGTAGTTGAAGAAGTCGATCCGCACCAGCGACGGGCCTGTTTCGTCGATGACGCGCGTGAACAGGTCGAAGTCGAGCATCCCCGCCTGGCGGGTCCGCGTGATGCCCGTCTCGGGCGCGCAGCAGGCCTGGTTGCACGAGATGTTGCAGGCGGCGGTGCACTCGATGAACAGCCGCGCCGGCAGGGACCCGGCGTCGAGCGGCCGCTGGGGCGGCGCCTCGTCCTTCTTGAGCGGCAGCTTGAGAGGGCAGTCGCCGCAGAATCTCGATCCGCCGGCGTTGATGTCAGCGCGGAGCTTCCCGAGCGCTTCACCGGTCCAGATCGCGTTCACCGATGACGTCCGAGCGTCGCCGAGCACCCGCTTGCCGTACGGATCCGCGCAGCCGCAGACCACCCGGCCGTCGCAGAGCAGCACGAGGATGTCCCACGGCCAGGAACACGTGAAGCGGGTCGCCAGGAAGTTCAGGGACATGGGCAGGGCCGGTGGACGTGCTAGTCGGGCTCGGTTTCCGCGTCGGCGGTCTCTTCGGTTTCCGCGAGCTTCCGCACGTACGCGCCGAGCCGTTCGTTCTCATAGGAGACCGCGTTGAGGAACAGGCTCTCGGCCAGGTACTGGCGGCGCTCCTCCTCGCTCATCTGATCGATGACGTTCTGGATCTCGCGCACCATGTCCTCGAACGAGCGGTCGAGGTCCTTGCGCACGGTCACCTCGCGGTAGAGCGTCTCGAGGAGGGTCAACAGGTCGCCGTCGACGTCGAGGGGCGCGCCGGTCGTCGTCTTGATCGTGCGCATGTTTACCCTCCGAAGCTCTTGAGCGCGATACCCTCGTCGCCGTGAACTTCGATGAAGTTCTGCGCGCCGGTCATCGTCAGCATCGTCTCGACGCGCCGCTGCACGCCAGAGAGTTTCAGGGTGCCGCCCGCCGCATTCGCCTGGCGGTACAGGTCCATGAGGCACCCGATGGTGGCGCTGTCGACGTAGCCGACCGGTGAGAGGTCGACGAGGATCTTCCGCTGGCCCCCGGCGATCAGTCCCGTGATGGCGGAGGAGAACTCGGAGAGGAGCGGGTACATCAGTCTCGACTCGCCGACGCGGACAATTGCGACGTCCTGGGCGGTATCAGTAGTCAGGTTCATTCGGACACTCCGCTGGAACGGTTTCTGCGGCGGCGCGAGGCTGCCGCCGACCGCGTGGCGCTGGCCGCCTGCAGGCGCCTGATCTGGCGCGCCAGTTCGAGCCGGCCGCGGTTGATCCGCGACTTGACGGTTCCCTCGGGCAAGCCGAGGCGCTCGGCGATCTCCTGGTATGCCAGCTCATGCAGATCTCGCAGCACGACCGCCGTCTTCAAGGTCTCCGGGAGCTGATCGAGCGCGCGCCGCAGCATGTCGCGCAGGTCGCTCCGCTCGAGCTGAAGCAACGGGCTTGCCTCGGTGGACACTGGCGACAGCTCGCCGGCGTCGACCTCGCGCGCGATGGTCTCGCGCTCTTTCCGCACGCTCCGGTAATGGTCGATACACAGGTTCCGCGCGATGCTGATGATCCAGGTCTGGAAGTTCGCCCGCCGGTCGAACGTCTTCAGCGCCTTGAAGATCTTCAGGAAGATGTCCTGCGCGAGATCCTCCGCCTCGTCGTGTTTGCCGACGAACTTGTAGGCGACATTGAACACCTTGCGCCAGTGCTGGCGGACGATCGCTTCCCAGGCGGCCTGATTACCGTTGAGGCATTCCTGGATGAGACTGTCCGGCGTAGCCGGCTGCGTCGCCGGAGAGTCGAACGACATGCGCTTCAGATCGAGGGCGGGGGCGTTTGGAAATCATAACATTTCCCCGTAGAATCCGAGAACATCCCCATGTCACAGCGTTCCGTCGCTCCCGGCTTCCAGTATGCCGACCGCGCCCTGTCCTGCGACGGCGTCCCGTTGACCGCCATCGCGGCAGAGGTGGGTACGCCGGCCTACGTTTACAGCGCCGCGACCATCCGGAGCGCCTACCGCGCGTTTACGTGCGCGTTCGCCACGTACCCTCACGCGCTGCACTACGCCCTGAAGGCCAACTCGACGCTGGCGATTGCGCGGCTGCTTCGCGAGTGCGGCGCGGGCGCCGACGCGAACTCCGGCGGCGAGATCGAGCTCGCGCTCCGCGCGGGGTTTACGCCGGAGCAGATCGTGTTCACAGGCGTCGGGAAGACGCGAGCCGAGATCGACCGCGCCGTGTCGCTGGGCGTCAAGGCGATCAATGCCGAGTCGGCGGGCGAGCTCGCGCGCATCGACGAAGCCGCGCGGGCTCGCGGCACGCGCGCGAACGTCGCGCTTCGAGTGAACCCCGACATCGACGCGGAAAGCCATCCACACATCTCTACGGGGCTCAGCCGCAACAAGTTCGGCCTCCCGGCTGGCGACGCCGTGGCGGTCCTGCGCGACGCCGCCGGCCGCGACGGCCTTCAGGTCGTCGGCATTCACGTCCACGTTGGATCGCAGATCACGAAGCTCGAGCCGCTGCGCCGGGCGGCGGAGCTGGCCGTGTCGCTCGCGGGCGAGCTGCGCCGCGCGGGGATCACCCTCGAGCACCTCGATCTCGGGGGTGGGCTGGGGATCTCGTACGACGGCGTGCCCGTGCCCGCCGTTCAGGAGTACGCGGCGGCGCTCCTCGAGGTGCTGCGCCCATGGGGCGTTCCCTTGATCGTCGAGCCCGGGCGCGCGATCGTCGGGCCCGCCGGCGTGCTGCTCGGCCGTGTCGTCGACGTGAAGGCGCGCCCCGGCGATCGCCACTTCGTCGTGCTGGACACCGGCATGACGGAACTGATCCGTCCGGCCCTGTACTCGGCGTTCCATCGAATCCTGCCGGTGAGTGAGACGGACGCCCGGCGCGTCAGCTGCGATATCGTCGGTCCGCTCTGCGAGACGAGCGACATGCTCGGTGCGGATCGCCACCTGCCCCTTCCCGCAATCGACAGTGTCATGGCGGTCATGGACGCGGGCGCATACGGGGCGGCAATGGCGTCGAACTACAATCGACGACTGCTCCCGCCGGAGGTCCTGGTGGAGGACGGCGCGTGGAGGGTGATCCGCCGACGCCAGACCATCGACGACATGCTGGCGCTGGAGCGCGCGTGAGCGACCTTATCGCGTTCGAGGGACTCGATCAGAGCGGCAAGGAAACGCAGGCGTCGATGCTGCGCGACGCGCTGAGGGGGCGCGGGGTCGCGGTCGAGTACCTGACCTTCCCGGACTACACCACGCCAATCGGCCGAGAGCTGGAGCGCGCGCTTCTGGGCGAGCGCGCGTTCGGTCCCGACGTGATGCAGCTCCTCTTCATTGCCAATCGGTACGAACGCAGGGAGCACATCGCGGGGAGCCTGCGCGCCGGAACGCGCGTCATCTGCGACCGTTACGTTGCCTCGAGCGTTGCCTACGGCGAAGGGCACGGGCTGGATCCCACCTGGCTGGCGGACATCCAACGGTTTCTCCCCCCACCCGCGCTGACCATCCTGCTCGACATCGAGCCGGCTGCCGCAGCACGGAGGAAGTCCGCGGACCGCGACCGCTACGAACGCGATCTCGCGTTGCTCGCCCGCGTGCGCGAGAGCTACCTGCGCCAGGCGAGGCAGCCGGCGTGGGTCCGCATCGACGGCGCGCGACCGAAAGAGACGGTCGCGGCCGACGTGCTGTCTGCCGTCACGGGGCTCGGGCTGCCGTAACCGCCCGCACCTCGCCGGCGCCCGCCTGCTTCAGCACGCGGCCGCATTCGCTCAACGTCGCGCCGGTCGTCGCGACGTCGTCCACCAGGACGATGACCCGTTCATCCACGCTCGCCCGGCTCTTCGGATCAGCGATCGCGAACGCGTCGCGGACGTTTCGCCGGCGCTCGTGGGCCGGGAGATCGGTCTGCGAGGCCGTGGGCCGGACGCGCGCGAGCACGTCGGCGCACGGCAGCGGCAGTTCGCGCGCGATCAACGCCGCCTGGTTGAACCCCCGCTCGCGCAGGCGCGATCGGTGCAGCGGTACCGGTACGACGAGATCGGCCCCGTCGAGCACGTCCGCGCAGTGCCGGACGATGAGCGTCGCGAGCGGCCTGGCCAGGGAGGTACGGTGCTGGTACTTCAGCGCGTGGACGATCTCACGGAGCGATCCCGTGTAGATACCGGCTCCGCGTCCGCGCTCGACGTGAGGCACCTCGAAGGGTGAGGCCGCGACCGCGGCGCTTCGCCAGCAGGAGTCGCACACAGGGCCGGCCGTGGGATGGTTGAGGGGAGCGGCGCACGCCGCGCATGGGGGCGCCAGCAGGACGCTGATCAGGCCGTCGGCGAGGCGTCTCGCGATTACTCCAAGCCGTACCGCCTCCTCTTTTCCCATAGCGCCTTGCGGCTGATGCCCAGCAGCCGCGCCGCCTCCGTCTGCTTCCCGCGCGTTTCCCTCAGGACCCGCTCGATGTACCGGCGTTCGAGCTCCTGCAGCGTCGGGCGCTCGGCCGCCCCTGCGACCAGGAACGTCTCCGGATCCGCCAGCAGCTCCGCCGGGAGCTGCTCGGCGCCGATCTCCCGTTCATCGGGATCGAGATCCAGCACCGCGCGCTCCATCGTGTGTTTCAACTCCCGGACGTTGCCCGGCCACGGGTACCGCAGCAGGATCTCCTGCGCGGGCCGGGTCAATCGGACCAGGTCACGTCCCCCGCGCCCGCACGCCTCCTTCAGAAACTCCCGGGAGAGCGGCAGGATGTCCGCGTGGCGGGCCCGCAGCGGCGGCACACGCAAAGGCAGAACGCGAAGGCGGTGGAACAGGTCATCGCGGAACGCTCCCTGCTGGACCGCCTGCTCGATCCCTTCGGGGGAACTCGCGACGATCCGCGCGCGCACGTCGATGACGGCCACGCCGCCGAGCCGCTCCACGCGCTTGTCTTCCACGACGCGCAGGAGCTTGCCCTGCAAGTCGAGCGGCAGCTCGCTGACTCCGTCCAGGTACACCGTGCCGGCGCCGGCCAGCTCGAAGCGACCGGCCTTGGCCGTGGCGGCGTCGGTGAACGCGCCGCGCTCGAACCCGAACAGCTCCGCTTCCATGAGACTCGCGGGCATGCTCGCGCACGCGATGGTGACGAACGGCTGGTTGCGGCGCGGGCCGGACCGGTGCAGCGCCTCGGCGATTCGGTCTTTTCCGACGCCGGTCTCGCCGGTGATGAGCACGTTCGCGTCCGCGTGGGCGTACCGGCGGACTTCCTGGAGCAGCCGCCGCATGGGCGCGCTGCGGGCGACGAAGTCCGCCTGTCGGCGGACCCCGTGCTCAGGGGGCATCGGGGATCTCGAGGCGCTCGGCCTGGCCCCACAACCGGTCCAGCGAGTAGAACTCGCGCGTCCCGGGTGTGAACACGTGGATGATGAAGTCGAAGTAGTCCATGAGGACCCACTCCGCGCGATCGTATCCCTCCACGTGCGTCGGTCGCAGCCGCAGCACACGCAGCGCTTCCTGGACGGCGTCGGCGATCGCCGTCACCTGGCGGACGTTCTGCCCTGTGCACAGGACGAAGTAATCCGTGAACGCCGACGACCGGCGTAAATTGAGCACGACCACGTTGCGCGCCTTCTTTTCACGCGCGGCCTCGATCGCGACCGTGAGCGCCGCTGGCAGCCGCGCGGGGGCCCTGCGCTTCGCAAACCGGGTGGGCGCCTTCGCCGCGGCGGCGGTCATCCGTAGACCCTTCTTCTTGCGCTCAGTCGTCTTCATGCACGATACAAGCCGTGCCGGACAGCGTGGCGCTCGACGGCGTCCGGCACGTGGCCGTCAAGCGGTCGCCCGGAGGCGAGCCGTTCGCGAATTTCCGTTGAGGAGATGTCCGCGGTTTTCGCATCCAGCAGCAGGATCGAGGGTTGTGGCGGAACGCCGCCGTTCGGCCCGGGCTCGATCATCCTGGCGGCGAGCGCAGGCAGGCGCCCGCGCAGGGATGTCACCGGCCAACCGGGACGGGACACGATCACGAAGTGCGCGCGATCGAGGATGCCTGGATAATCGCGCCACGTGGCAATTTCCGCGAATGCATCGGCGCCCGTCAGGAAAAAAATCTGCGAGCGCTCGTGGCCGGACTCCTCGACGCGGCGCAACGTCGTGGTCGTGTAGGACGGGCCCTCGTGCGAGAGTTCCAGGTCGCAGGCCCGGAGCCACTCGGCCCCCGACTCGGCCGCCGCGAGTGCGACCATCGCGAAGCGATGAAAGGGAGAGGCCCCCGGCGGCGCGGCACGGTGCGGCGGAATGTGCGACGGCACCAGCCAGACTTCCTCCAGCCGCAACGCATCGCGGGCGGCGCGCGCCACGTCGAGGTGTCCGCGGTGAATGGGGTCGAACGTCCCGCCGAGGATCCCGATGCGCGCGCGGGCGGCGTTGCCCATATCAGTCGCTGGACAGCGCGGCGCCGGCAGACGTCTCGTCGCGCGTCTCGCGCGCGCGCGCGACCTCGCGCCACATCCCCTCGAGGAGCGCGGGAAGCCCCTCGCCGGTCACGGCCGAAATTCTGTACAGTGGAACGCCGCGCTTTCGCAGGTGCGCATCGAGCCGCTCCAGCCGCGACGGGTCGTCGAGCGCGTCCATCTTGTTGGCGGCCGCGAGGCGCGGCTTGCCGGCGAGCGCGGGGACGCCGCGCGCCTTCGCTTCTTCCTCGGTGCCAGGGAACAGTTCCAGCTCGCGCTGGATGACTTCGAAGTCCTGCACCGGATCGCGCCCCGAGCCGGACGACACGTCGATCACGTGCACCAGCACCTTCGTCCGCTCGAGGTGCGACAGAAACTGGTGCCCGAGGCCGTGCCCCGCGTGCGCTCCCTCGATGAGCCCCGGCACGTCCGCGACAACGAAGCTGCGATCATCGCTGAGGCCGACCACTCCCAGGTTGGGCGTGAGGGTCGTGAACGGGTAGTCCGCGATCTTCGGCCGTGCCGCCGAGATCCGGGAGATCAGCGTGGACTTGCCCGCGTTCGGGAACCCGACCAGGCCAACGTCCGCCAGGAGCTTCAACTTCAAGCGGAGCTGCTTCGCCTCTCCCTCCTCGCCCGGCTGCGCCTTGCGCGGCGCGCGATTCGTCGCCGTCGCGAAATGCGCGTTGCCGAAGCCGCCACGCCCGCCCCGCGCCACGAGCACGCGCTGGCCCACTTCGGCGAGGTCCGCCAGGCGCACGAGCCCGTCCGCCGTCTGCTCGTAGACCACGGTCCCTACCGGCACTTGGAGCTCGAGGTCGGCCCCCGTGGCGCCGGTGCGGTTCGAGCCTTCGCCGTGCCCGCCGCGCTCGGCGTGGAATTCGGGATGGAAGCGGTAGTTGACGAGTGTGTTGTGGTGGGGGCTGGCGACGAGGTAGACCGACCCGCCGGTCCCGCCATCGCCGCCGTTGGGTCCGCCGCGAGGAACGAACTTCTCGCGGCGAAAGCTCATACAACCGCGGCCGCCGTGGCCGGCCGCGATCTTGATGTCGACTTCGTCAACGAACACGGTAGTGAAAGGGGTCAGACCCCGTTCAAGCCTCTCCTACTTTGCTGACTGCTCCACCGGATGCACGCTGATGAAGCGCCCGCGCGTGCCGTGGTCCTCGAACTTGACGCGGCCGTCGATCTTCGCGAACAGCGTGTCGTCCTTGCCGAGCCCCACGTTCAGTCCCGCGCGGAACCGCCGGCCGCGCTGGCGCACGAGGATGGAGCCGCCCGTCACGACATTGCCGTCGAACCGCTTGACGCCGAGCCGTTGCGAGTTGCTGTCGCGCCCGTTTCGCGACGAGCCCTGTCCCTTCTTATGAGCCATGACTACACCTGGATGTCCTTGATGCGGACGCGCGTCAGCGTGGCGCGGTGCCCGCGCGTGCGGCGATAGCCCTTCCGGCGTTTCTTCTTGAAAATCCGGATCTTGGGACCGCGCGACTCCCCTTCGACCACGCCGACGACGCGCGCGTTCGCGACAAACGGCGCACCGGCGGTCACCTCGCCCCCGTCCCGTGACACGAGCAGCACCTCAGTGATCGTGACTTCGTCGCCCGGCTGGAAGTCAATCCGGTCCACCTCGACGACGCTGCCGGGGCCAACCTTCACCTGACGGCCGCCGCTCTTGATGATCGCGTACACAGTCTTCTCTCCCCTTCAGGGCGGAAACATCGAAGTTTATCACGGCCCGACGCCGTTCGCCAAACCGCTGAGGGGACAGGAAATGGGCGGCCGCAGGGCCGCCCGTGCGGGAGTCGGTGGCTACTTGAGCAGTACCCGCGTGCCGCGGATCTTCTGTGCCGACAGCGTGCTGAGGAAACTCGGCATGATTTGGTCCATCAGCTCGAAGTACGACGAGAGGGCGGGCGTGTTCTGCTGCGGGTTGTACAGCCGCTCCTCGCGGAAGCGCTCCGAGTACAGCACCGTCCCGGTGCGCCCGTCGATGAAGATGAACTTCGGCTGCAGGATGAAGCCCTTGCGCTCCATGTAGGTGCGGATCGGCTCAGTCCGGCGGCGCCCGAAGGCGTCATACGACTCGCGCTCCCGCTGCACCATTCCGGCGCGCGTGTGCGGCGTGAAGAGAATCGTGCCGGTGATGATCAGCGGCTACTGGTACTCCTCGCCGATCTTCTTCCAGTAGCTGACGTCCGCGAAGATCCGCTCGTAGGCCTCGAGATCTTTCTCGTTCCGGATCTTCGGTTCCGCCTCCTCGGCGGGTTTCTCCTGTGGCTGCGGCTGTTGCGGCTGCGCCGCGGGCTGCTCCTGGCCGTCACCGGCCGGGAAGACGATCGGTTCGAGGCGCGTCGCGGCAGCGCCGACGGGCGCCGTGCGCTGCTCGTTCACCACGGAGAGCAGCGGCAGCGCGTCCGCCTCGATCACCTTCAGATTCGACTTGCTCCGGAGCTGGCTGCGCAGGAGCCGGACCGTCTCCTGGTTCGCGTCCACGTCGTCGGTGCCGCCGGCGATGAAGCCAGCGACGAGCACGCGCTGGAACGCGGACACGTCCATCTTCGGCTGGATCGGTGTTTCGATCGGGATTTCGTAGAAGCTCGTGCACGCGGCTACCGCCGCCGCCGACACGAGACTACCGAGCAGGGCGACGGTTCGCGCGGTCATTGATTTCTTTGAAGAGCTCGTAGTTCTGCTTGATGAACAGGTTCTTCGGATCGAGGCTCAGGGCTTTCTCGTACGCCTTTCGGGCCTCTTCGAAGTTCCCGTCGTGCTCGTAGGCGATCGCAAGGTTGTTCCAGGCGGCGGCGTACCCCGGATCGAGTTCCACGGCGCGCAGCCACCGGTACAACGCCTCTTTCCACAGGCCCTTCTGTGCGACTGCGATGCCGAAGTCGACCTGCGACTTGGCGTTCTTGGCCCCGTCCGCCAACACGACTGACGGGGCGGCGACGGCGGCGGCGGCTAACAGGAACGCGATCAGGATCCGCATCGGGTGTGGCTCACTATACGCGCGTGGTCTGGGGCGGACAAGCAGTTTTCCACCCTCCTCGGCAGCCCCAGCAGCAACGGTCGTACCATCGGAAGAGGCAGAAAACGCCTCCGTTTTTGGCCGCGCAGTGCGCAGGAATCGTAAGGCACTTACGCCCAGCGCCGTCCTCGCGTTGTGAAATCGTCCACGTCGGCAGACGGTTATCCGTACCTTGCCCCGTAAGGGGCCGCAGGGCACGGTGGTTGCGACACCTCCATTGCTGGGAATCTCCACAGCCCCGAACCTTATGACGCACATCAACCCTCGCGCGGTCTACCGTGACGACCCGCGCTATCCGCCGCAACTCGCCGCGATCCCGGACGCGCCCGATGAACTGTGGGTACGCGGAGACCTCGAAGCGCTCCTCTGCCCGTCCGTTGCCATCGTCGGCTCCCGGGCGGCGTCTCAGTACGCGGTGGAGGTCGCGACCGCGCTCGCCTTCGACCTCGTGCGGTCCGGCGTCGTGGTGGTGAGCGGCATGGCGCGCGGCGTGGACGGAGCGGCCCACCAGGGGGCGCTCGACGCCGGCGGGCGGACGGTCGCCGTGCTGGGATGCGGTGTGGACGTGGCCTATCCCGCGGAACATCGTCAGCTCATGGACCGTATCGTGGAGTCCGGCTGTGTGATATCGGAGTTCCCTCCCGGGACGGCGCCCCATCAGCATCACTTTCCGCTCAGGAACCGCATTATTTCGGGGCTATCCCGGGCGGTCGTTGTCGTGGAGGCCGGGGAAAAGAGCGGTTCGCTGATTACCGCCCGATGGGCGCTCGAGCAGGGGCGGGACGTGATGGCGGTGCCGGGCAACGCGCTCAGCGGGCGGAACCGGGGCTCGCACGCCCTGCTAAAGGACGGAGCAAAGCTCGTCGAGGGAGTGGACGATATTCTGGAAGAACTGGGTCTCTCCAGGATTCCGCCCGTCCCGGTTGCCGATGGTAAGTCATTGATGCATAATGGTTTGATGCGCGTTCTGCAGCCGGGCGAGGCGTACGGCCTGGACGAGTTGTGTGTCGCCAGCGGCCTCGGCGCCGCGGCGCTGCTGCCGAGGCTGCTCGAATTGGAGCTGCAGGGCGTTGTGACGCGTGTGCCGGGGGGCCGTTTCGCCCTGGCATGCAAAAGAGTGTAAGGTCTCCTTTTTATGGCAAAGGCACTGGTCGTGGTCGAATCGCCCGCCAAGGCGAAGACCATCAACAAATACCTCGGACACGACTACAAGGTCATGGCCTCGATGGGCCACGTCCGCGATCTGCCCAAGAGCAGGCTGGGTGTAGACGTGGACGACGACTTCGAGCCGGTGTACGAGGTGATTCCCTCCCGCAAGAAGGTCCTGACCGAGCTGCGGCAGGAGGCGAAGAAGGCGGACGAGATCTACCTCGCGACGGACCCCGACCGCGAAGGGGAGGCCATTGGCTGGCACCTGGCCGAGGAGCTGGGCACCGGGAAAAAGAAGGTCCGGCGCCTGATGTTCAACGAGATCACGAAGAAGGCGATCCTCGAGGCCCTGAACCACCCGTCGGACATCGACATGAAGATGGTGGACGCGCAGCAGGCGCGCCGCGTCCTCGATCGACTGGTCGGCTACAAGATCAGCCCGCTGCTGTGGGACAAGGTGCGGCGCGGCCTGAGCGCCGGACGCGTGCAGTCGGTTGCGCTCAAACTGGTCTGCGACCGCGAGCGCGAGATCGAAGCGTTCAGGCCGGAAGAGTACTGGAACGTCTTCGCCCGCCTCGCTGCTGGAACGCCCCCGGAGTTCGAGGCGAGGCTGCTCAAACGCGGCGGTGCGGCGATCAAGGTCGCGAACGAGGCCGAAGCGGGCGCCATCCTCGCCGACCTGCGACAGGCGTCCTGGGTCGTCTCGTCGGTCACGACAAAGGAGCGGAAGAAGGGGGCGCTGCCGCCCTTCATTACCAGCAAGCTGCAGCAGGCCTCGCGCTTCCCTGTGAAGAAGACAATGATGCTCGCCCAGCAGCTGTACGAGGGCATCGAGCTGCCGGGAGAGGGGGCGGTCGGCCTC
Source organism: Vicinamibacterales bacterium (assembly GCA_035463475.1). Classification (GTDB taxonomy): domain Bacteria; phylum Acidobacteriota; class Vicinamibacteria; order Vicinamibacterales; family 2-12-FULL-66-21; genus JACPDI01. The sequence continues at coordinate 51,295 of DATHTE010000134.1, read as the reverse complement.
ATCACCTACATGCGCACGGACTCGACGCGCGTCTCGCAGCAGGCGCTCGAGGAGGTGCGCGCACATGTCGGCGAGCGGTTCGGCCCCGAGTACGTGCCGGACCAGCCGAACACCTTCCGGGCGAAGGCGGACGCGCAGGACGCGCACGAAGCAATTCGGCCGACCTCGATGCTGTACACGCCCGAGGGCGTGCGGCCGCACCTCACGCCCGATCAGTTCTACCTGTATCGTCTGATCTGGAACCGCTTCACCGCTTCGCAGATGCCGCCGGCCGTCTTCGACGACACCACGGTAGATATCGAAGCGGGAGACTACACGTTCCGCGTGAAGGGCTCGGTGCCGAAGTTCGCCGGCTGGATGGCCGTGTACAACATCGAGGTTGCGACCGAGCAGAAGGACGAGCAGAAGGAAGGGCCGGGGCCGGACGCGGTGTCGGCCGGCGATGACGAGGACGCGTTCGCGTCCGGCGTCCTGCCGGCGATGGCGGAGGGTGACCGGCTCGAGCTGCGCGAGCTGAGGCCGGAGCAGAAGTTCACGCAGCCGCCGCCGCGCTACAGCGAGGCAACCCTGGTCAAGGCGCTCGAGGAGAACGGCATCGGCCGCCCGAGCACCTACGCGCAGATCATCACGGTGCTGCAGGCGCGTGAGTACGTGAACAAGATCGAGGGCCGCTTCAAGCCGACGATGCTGGGGCGCATCCTCGTGGAGAAGCTGCTCAGCCCGACGTTCGACGACATCCTCGACGTCGAGTACACGCGCAAGCTCGAAGAGCAGCTCGACGAGATCGAGCAGGGCAACCAGAAGTACGCCTCCACGCTCAAGAGCTTCTACAAGCAGTTCAAGAAGGACCTGGCGGACGCGAAGAAGCGCATGCCCGACATCAAGGTCGAGGGGATGCCTCCCGAGCCGCCGGTCGAATGCGACAAGTGCGGGTCGGCAATGGTAATCAAAGCCGGCAAGTTCGGGCTGTTCCTCGCGTGCAGCGCCTACCCGGCGTGCGAGAACACGCGCGAGCTGGAGGCGCCGGAGCAGACCGCGGACGACCTCTCGGAGGAATGCGAGAACTGCGGCAGGCCGATGGTGGTCAAGCGCGGCCGGTTCGGGCAGTTCCTGGCGTGCACGGGATACCCGGAGTGCAAGACCACGCGGAAGCTGCTGAACACGAAGCAGGGACTCACGGCGGCGAAACCGGACCAGGTGCTGGACGAGAAGTGCCCCGAGTGCGGTTCGAACCTCGTGGTGAAGCACGGGCGGTACGGCGAGTTCACCGCGTGCAGCAACTACCCGAAGTGCCGCTACGTCAAGCACAAGACGACCGGCGTCATGTGCCCGAAGGGTGACGGCGGCGAGCTCGTCGAACGGAAGTCGCGCCGCGGGAAGGCGTTCTACGGCTGCAGCAAATACCCGGACTGCGACTTCACGCTGTGGAACAGGCCCGTGCCGGAGAAGTGCCCTGATTGCGGCGCGCCGTTCCTCGTCGAGAAGATCACCAAGCGCCACGGCCGCCAGGTTATCTGCAATAACGAGGACTGCTCGTACGTGAGGTCCGCGGAGCTCGAGCCGGTAGGCTCCTAGTGAAACGAGTCCACATAATCGGCGCGGGGCTCGCCGGCTCCGAAGCGGCCTGGCAGGCGGTGTCGCTCGGCGCGCCGGCGGTCATCCACGAAATGCGGCCGGTGCGGCAGACCGCCGTGCACAAGACCGGCCTCTGCGCGGAGCTGGTCTGCAGCAACTCCTTTCGCGGCGACAAGCTTGACAACGCCGTCGGTCTGCTCAAGGAGGAGATGCGCCGGCTCGGGTCGCTGGTGATGCGGGCTGCTGACGCGACCCGCGTGCCGGCGGGAGCCGCCCTCGCGGTCGATCGGGAGAAGTTCGCAGCCGAAACCACGACGGCGCTGGCGGCGCATCCGTTGGTCTCCTTCGCGCGTGAGGAAATCACCGGTATCCCAGCGCCCGGCGCGTTCGACGGGCCGGTCATCATCGCGACCGGGCCGCTCACGGCCGCCGCGCTGTCGGCCGACATCACGGCGTTCGTTGGTGCGGACCATCTCTACTTCTTCGACGCGGTGAGCCCGATCGTGCTCGCCGAAACGATCGACATGTCGAAGGTGTTCCGGGCGTCGCGCTGGGGGCGATCGTTGGGCAAAAAGGGGGACAGTCACACTTTCGCGGAGACTCATGACGAAAGTGTGACTGTCCCCGTCGCAGCCGACGGCGACTACCTGAACTGCCCCTTCACGCGCGACGAGTACGGGCGCTTCGTCCAGGCGGTGCTCGGCGCGGAACGCGCCGCCGCTCATGACATCGACAACACGAAGTTCTTCGAGGGCTGCCTGCCGATCGAGGTGATGGCGCACCGCGGTACCGACACGCTGCGCTTCGGCCCGATGAAGCCGGTCGGGCTCCGAGACCCGCGGACCGGCGCCGAGCCGTACGCGGTCGCCCAGCTCCGGCAGGACAACCTCGCCGGGGACCACTTCAGCCTCGTGGGCTTCCAAACGCAAATGAAGTGGGGAGAGCAGGCGCGCGTGCTGCGGATGATCCCGGGGCTCGAGCGCGCCGAGTTCGTGCGGTTCGGGATGATCCACCGCAACACCTACATCAACGCGCCGAGCGTGTTGCGCGAGACGTGGCAGACCCGCGCGCGCGACGACCTGTTCTTCGCGGGGCAGATTTCCGGCGTGGAGGGGTACGTGGAGTCGGCGGCGTCGGGGCTGATTGCCGGCCGCAACGCCGCGGCGCTCGTGCAGGGGCGGCCGCTGCGCGTGCCGCCGCGCACGACCGCCCTTGGCGCGCTGGCGTACTACGTCTCCCATGCGGACGCCGCGCATTACCAGCCGACGAACATCACCTTCGGCATCATCACGCCGCTCGCGAAGAAGGTCGGGAACCGTGCGCAGCGGAACCTGGCGATTGCCGACCGCGCGCTGGAGCAGCTCAAGGCGTGGGCCGCAGCCCTGAGCCCGAGCGAGGCGGCGGAGGGTTGCGGCGCCGTGCCCTGACCCTCGAGACTGTCATGCGCGATCTTCTGAAGTCCTTTCTCGAGCACCTCGAGCTGAACCGCAATGCCTCGGTCCACACCATTCGCGCCTACGACAGTGATCTCTCGCAGTTTCTCGACGTGCTCGCGCGCGCGCGCGAGCGCAGGGTGAGCGCGCTCACGCCGGCGGACATCGATCCGGCGGGGATCCGGGCGTTCATGGGAGAGTTGCACGCGCGCGGCAACTCGCGCGCGTCTGCCGCGCGCAAGCTGACCGCGGTGCGCACGTTCTGCCGGTACCTGCGCCGCGAGGGGCTGATCGAGGACGATCCGTCGGCGCTCGTCGGCGCGCCGCGGCGGGAGGTCAAGCTGCCGGCACACCTGGACATCGCGGAAATGGAGAAGCTGCTGGCGATGCCGGATGGCTCGCGCCCGCTCGGCCGCCGCGACCGCGCCATCCTGGAACTGTTCTACGCGTCCGGGCTGCGGCTGAGCGAGCTGGTCGGCCTGGATCTCGACGACGTGAACCTGTCCGCGCGGATGCTGCGCGTGCTGGGCAAGGGGCGCAAGGAGCGGCTCGTGCCGTTCAACCGGGCATCGGAAGCGGCGCTGCGGGACTGGTTCCGCGATCGCGCGCAGTTCGCCACGCCGTCTCCCGAGCCGAAGAGCAGCCGGCCCGGCGGACGCGGTGCTCGACGCCGCGATCCGCTGTTCGTGAACTACCAGGGAGGGCGGCTGTCGACGCGAAGCGTCGATCGGCTGGTGAGGCGCTACGTCGCGATGTGCAGCACGCGGTTCGGCATCAGCCCGCACGCCCTGCGCCATTCGTTCGCGACGCACCTGCTCCAGCGCGGCGCCGACCTGCGCGCGATCCAGGAGCTGCTCGGACACGCCCGGCTCAGCACCACGCAGCGCTACACGCACGTCAACGCCGCAGAACTGATCGACACGTATCGGAAAGCGCACCCGCGGGCGAAGCGCACCTGAGGGAGAGGTACGGGTAGCGCGAGCCTTGAGGCTCGCGAGGGCCAACCCGGAGGGTTCGCCCCGCGGGACACGCCTAGACGGCGACGCTGCGGTCGCCGGCCGGTGACGGCTCGGACACCGGCGCGCGGCGGCCGCGCGCGAAGTCGATGCCCAGCGTCTTGATCTTGTAGTTCATCACGCGCGGGCTGATCGACAGCAGCTCCGCCGCGTCCTTCTGCACCCAGTTCGACATCTTCAGCGCCTCGATGAGCGCCTGCCGCTCGATCTCCTCGAGCGCGATGCCGGTTGGCGGGATCTTCACCACCGGGCTCGCGTCCCCGGGCGTCGGGGTCGTCGACAACTCGCCCAGCCGCAGGTCCCCGGCGGTGATGAGCGGGCCCTCCGTGAGCAGCACCGCCCGCTCGAGGGCGTTCTCCAGCTCGCGGATGTTCCCGGGCCAGTTGTAGCGCATCAGCAGCTTCGTGCCGTCCGGCGCGAGGCCGTCGATCTTCTTCTTCAGCTCCCCGGTGAACCGGCGGATGAAGAACTGCGCCAGCGCCTCGATGTCCTCCTTGCGCTCGCGGAGCGGCGGCATGTCGATCGACACGACGTTGAGGCGGAAGAAGAGGTCCTCGCGGAACTGGCCGGACGCGACCATCTGCGCCAGGTTGCGGTTGGTTGCGGTGACGAGCCGGACGTCCACGCGGATCGTCCGCGTGCCGCCGAGCCGCTCGAACTCGTGCTCCTGCAGCACGCGCAGGATCTTGGCCTGCGTGTTCGCGCTCATGTCGCCGATCTCGTCGAGGAACAGCGTCCCGCCGTCGGCCTGCTCGAACCGGCCGATGCGCTGCCGGTCGGCGCTCGTGAACGCCCCCTTCTCGTGGCCGAACAGCTCCGATTCCAGCAGGTTCTCCTGCAACGCCGCGCAGTTCACCTTCACGAAGTTGCGCCCCGAGCGCAGCGAGTTGTGGTGGATCGCGCCGGCGATCAGCTCCTTGCCCGTGCCCGTCTCGCCGCGGATCAGCACGGTGGTGTTGCTCTTCGCCACCTTGCGGACGATGTTCAGGACGGAGTGCAGCGCGCCGCTCGCGCCGACGATGCGATCGAAGTCGTAGATGTCCTGCTGCGTGTGGCGGAGGTAGTCGATCTCGTGCCGGAGGCGGCGGTGCTCGATCGCTTTTTCGATCTTCACCTCCATCTCCTCGATCTCGAACGGTTTCTGGACGTAGTCAAAGGCGCCGATCTTCATCGCCTCGACCGCCGTCTGGACCGTGCCGAACGCCGTCATGAGGATCACGGTCGTCGTCGGGTGCATCGACTTGGCGGTGCGCAGGACGTCGAGCCCGTCGCTGCCGCCCATCTTGAGGTCGCTCACCACGACGTCGTACGAGCCGGCGTGCAGCCGCTCGATGGCGATGTTGCCGTTCGGGGCTTCGTCGACCTCGTGCCCTGCCTCGGTCAGCGCCCGCACGAGCCCTCGGCGGAGCGAATCATGATCGTCGGCGACTAGGATGCGTCCCATGTGTTGTCCCTCTAGGCGAACAGCGACTCCGTCGAACTCACGGGCAGGGTGATGCGGAAGCACGCGCCCCCACCGGGGCGCGTGCTCAGGTCGATGCGGCCGTCGTGCGCGTCCACGATCTTGCGGACGATCGCGAGCCCCAGGCCCGAGCCCTGCGCCTTGGTGGTGAAGAAGGGGCTGAACACCTTCTCCAGGATTTCGCGCGGCACGCCCGGGCCGTTGTCCGCCACCTCGACGACGATCATGGTGGTCGGGCGCGGCTCCGCGGCCGTGCCGTGGTCCTCCTCCGTGAGGCTGCCCCGGATGTCTACGCGCCCGGCGCCGTTCAGCGCCTCGAACGCGTTGGTCAGCAGGTTCGTGAACAGCTGGCGAAGCTGGTGATCGTCCCCCTGGATCGACGGCAGGTCGGGCGAGAGCTGCACGGACACGAGCGTGTTCCCCCGCGGCACGTGGCTCTCGGCCATCGTCACCGCGTCGTGCAGCACCCCGCCGAGCGAGACGCGCTCGACCTCGAGCCGGATCGGCCGCACGAACTCGAGGACGTCCTGCACGATGGCGTTCGCCATCTTCGCTTCGTTGATGATGTCGTTGAGCACCCCCTGCACATCGGGCGAACCGGACATCTGGCGGCGGAGGATGCCGGCCATCACCTCGATCCCGGCGAGCGGGTTCTTGACCTCGTGGGCGATGGCGGCGGCCATCTCACCCAGCGCGGCCAGCCGGTCGCGCAGCCGCTCGCGCTCCTCGAGCTGCTCGACGCGCGTCAGGTCCTTGAAGAACAGCGTCGCGCCGACGCGGCGCCCGGCGCCGTCCTCGATGTGCGAGAGCGTGTACCCGATCACCTTCCGCGTGTTCTTCAGGCGCAGCTCGGCGCGGTTCGGCAGCGTCGAGAGGTCGAACGCGCCGCCCAGGATCCGGACGATGTCCGGCTGGTCCCGGAGCACCTCCGCGAACGGGCGTCCAATGTCGTTCTCCCTGGCATCCAGCCGGAGGACGCGATAGGCGGTCTCGTTCATCACGGCGATCAGGCCATTGCGCGTGATGGCGATCACGCCGTTGCTGAGGCTCCAGACCATGTTCCGGTAGAAATCGGGCGCGACCGCTGCCGCATCGGCTCGCGGGCGCCCCCTCCGGGCGCCCCTCGCCGGACGGGATGCGTCGGGCGCAGGTTTCGACCGCTCGCGCCGTTCCCCGTCGCCGCGCGCGGGGGGCTGTGCGCCGTCAGACATGCTGGTGGGAAGCTCCTGTTGCAAGATTGTAATCGGTCTCGCCAACTGAGCCAATGTGTTTTCCCTCAACTGTTTACAGCTCAGCTTTTGGCGAAACCGCCCCATTTACGGGCATATTTCGGCCGAAGCAAGGCTTTGAGGGGCAAACCATGTGCCTCGGAAGCTCAAATTGTAAGTAGCTGAACCGTATGGAGTTGTCGAGTTGGTGAGGAAGCCGGTGGTGGAAAATGCTTACGAATCTGTAAGACGCTCCGCGCTGTGGCTCGCCTCCTCCCACTGGTGCATGAGGTCACCGACCTCCCACATCAGGGCCTGGTGGCGGTCGATCACGGGCCGGGCCGCCTCTCGGTCCTCATAGAAGCCGGGCTGCGACATGGATGCTTCGAGCTCCTTGATCAAACGCTCCCGGTCCGCAATCCGCGCCTCGAGTTCGGCGATGCGCGCGCGGAGCTTCTCGTTTTCGCGCTTCTGCCGGCGGAGTTCCTGTTCTGCGCGCTTCTGCGCGGCGCGCTGCTCCTGCGGCGCCTGAGAGCGCTTCTGCGGCGGGCGGTGCTGCTGGTTCGCCGGCCCGCGTTTCGGGGCCGCCACGGGCTCCTGGGGCGCGCGCTGCGCTCCCTGCTTCTTGCTCCAGAGGAACTCCTCGTAGTTGCCCGGATACAGGAGCGCGTTACCGCCGCCGATTTCAATCACCCTGGTCGCGAGGCGATCGACGAAGTACCGGTCGTGCGACACGAAGATCAGCGTGCCGCCGTAGTCGATGAGCGCATCGAGGAGCACGTCCTTCGAGTCGAGATCGAGGTGATTGGTGGGCTCGTCGAGGAGGAGCAGGTTCGCCGGCCGCAACAGCATGCGCGCGACCGCGAGGCGGGTCCGCTCGCCGCCCGACAACACGGCCGCCTTCTTGTAGACGTCGTCGCCCGAAAAGAGAAAGCCGCCGAGGATGTTGCGGATCATCGGCACCATCGTCATCGGAGAGCCCGCTTCGAGCGTTTCGTAGACCGTGAGCGCGGGCTCCAGTCGCGTCGCCTCGTCCTGGGCGAAGTACTGCGTCACGACCTGGTGCCCTTCCGCGCGCGTGCCGCGGTCAGGCGCTTCCACGCCCGAGAGCATCCGCATCAGCGTGGATTTCCCTGAGCCGTTCGGGCCCACGAGCGCGATGCGGTCGCCGCGTTCGATGTGGAGGCTGACGTCGCGGAAGACGGTCTTCGGGCCGTATGCCTTCGCAACGTGTTTGAGCTCGAGCACCATGCGGCCGCTCTTCGGGCACGCGGGAAAACTGAAGTGGACTTTCTTGCGCTCGGGCGGCACCTCGATCGGCACGACCTTTTCGAGCATCTTGACCCGGCTCTGCACCTGCGCCGCCTTCGTGGCCTGGTAGCGGAACCGGTCGATGAACATGCGGACGCGCGCCACCTCTTCGTCCTGCCGCTTCTTCGCCTCGCGCAGGCGCGCGAGACGCGCGTCGCGCTCCTCCAGGTACTCCGAGTAGTTGCCCGGATAGTCGGTCAGCGTGCGCAGGCTGACTTCCGCGATCCGCGTCACCACCGCGTCGAGGAAGAAGCGGTCGTGCGACACGAGGATGACGGCGTTCGGGTAGGCGAGCAGGTACTCCTCGAGCCAGTTGCGCGCCTCGAGATCGAGGTGGTTCGTCGGCTCGTCGAGCAGGAGCAGCCCCGGACGCGCCAGCAGCAGCTTGGCGAGCGCGATGCGCATCTGCCAGCCGCCCGAGAAGGTTTCGGTCGGGCGTTCGTAGTCCTCCTCGGCGAAGCCCAGCCCGCGCAGGACGGTGGCGACCTTTAGATCGATGCTGTAGCCCTCCTGAGCGCGGAAGATCTCCTGCAGCTCGCTGTACCGCGCGAGCGCGGCGTCGTGCTCGTCCTGCGACAGCGTGGCGTCGCCGAGCCTGTGCTCGAGGTCGTGGAGCTCCGCCTTGATTTCGAGGAGCGGCGCGAAGGCGAGGGACGCTTCGTCGAGAAGGGAGCGCCCGCTGTGGTCAAGACCGTCCTGCGGCAGGTAGCCGATCGTCAGGCTGGAAGGCTCGACGATCTCTCCCTTGTCCGGCTCGTCGAGCCCCGCCAGCATGCGCAGCAGCGTCGTCTTGCCGGCGCCGTTCGGGCCGGTCAGGCCGACGCGGTCGCGGCGCTGAAGCTGCCAGGACACGTCCTCAAAGAGGACGCGGTCCCCGAAAGCCTTCGTCAAGTTCGCGAGCTGAATCATCGGTCAAGCGCCGCCCCGGCTGCCGTCTCCTGCGCGGCGCCGCACACAGCCATGCGTTTTCCGGGCGGTAGAAACGCTCTATTTTAGCACGCGGGCGCGCGTTACCGCCGCGCTGGCGCCTGGTCCGGAGGCAGCAGCGGCTCTCCCATCGCCGGGAACCGGCCGAGCAGGCGCGGCTTCACGCCGCGGCTCAGCGCGGGATAGAACCAGAGGTTCCCCGTGTTCTGGTCCAGCAGAATGTTGCCTGCGTTGTAGGCCTCCTGCGGCATGTCCTCCGGGACGCACTTCACGCAAATTACCACGACGTTGAACGGCGTTGATGACTGCGCGCGCGGCACCATCGCCGCCGCGGAAAGCATGCCGGCGATCACGAGCAATGCGATCAACAGACGCTTGCGCATGGACTTCCTCCCTTTTTGGCTGAGTAGATGCGTGTCGCGCCCGCGGCGTCTGGGACGCCCGCTCAGCGCTTGAGAAACTTCGCGGGACTGTCGGCGAACTGCTTCGTGCAGTCGTCGGAGCAGAAGTAGTAGGTGCGCCCTTCGTGCGTGATCGTCCTGCGCGCTGCTTTGGCGTGCGCGACATCCACGTCCATTGCGCACACGAGGTCGCGCTCCATCTGCCCGCGGATACCGGCAGCGGCCGCCCGCAGCCGCGTCTCCGAGTCGATGAGGAAGTTTCCGGACGTGACGATGCGCTCGCCGGGCATGAGTCCGCGGACGATTTGCACGCGGTCGCCGAAGCGCCAGCCGGTCTCCACGCTGCGCGGCTCGAAATAGCCGTCGCCCAGGTCGACGAAAACGGTCTTGCGCAGCCCGGTGTCGAGCACGGCGTCGGACGGCACGGTCAGAGCCTCGGGCAGGTTCAGCGGGAACTGCACGTCCACGAACATGTCCGGGCGGAGCGCGTAATCGGCGTTGTCCACCTCCACGCGCACCTTGAGCGTCCGCGTCGTCGGATCGAACTGCGGGAGCACTTCGCTGACGCGTCCGCGGAACTCGCGTCCCTGGTGCGTGAGCGTCACGAGGACCACTTGGCCGGCGCGGACGAAATTCGCTTCGTGCTGGAAGAGATCGGCGAGGACCCACACGCGGCGCAGATCCGCAATCACGAAAAGCTCTGTGCCGCCCTCGAAGCGCTGGCCCGGCGAGACGTTGCGGGTGAGGAGAAAGCCGGTTGCTGGCGCTCGAATCGCGATCGTATTCACCTTTTCCCGCTTTTCCGCGAGTTCTTCGATCTGCGTGAGACTCATCCCCAGGTTCTGCAAAGTGTCGATAGCGGACTGCAACTGTGTATTGGTGGAAGCCATCTGCGCCTCGCCAGCGTTCTGGGCGCGAAAGCGATCGCGCGCGTCGAGGGCATAGAAGTAAGACTGCTGAGCGCCGAGAAACTCTCGCGCGTAGAAGGTCGCGAGTGGCTCGTTCTTCTGTACTAGGCTTCCAACCGAGTTCGGGAAAGCATCCACGATCCACCCGGACGTCGCGGCCGTGATGCGGAAGATGCGACGTTCGTCGGTCGCGACGCGCCCGACGGTCCTTGCGTCAACCGCACCAGAAGAACGTTCGGCTGCCTCGACGCGAACCCCTATCAGCTGCTGGCGTTCCGGTGTGACGCGCACCGTGCCGGCCGGCAGATCGGTTCTCACACTGGAATCGGCCGCTCCGCCACCGCCGTATACCGGTTCGAGCGCCATCCCGCACGAACCGCAACTCCCCGGGCTGGCAGCCTGGAAATCTGGGTGCATCGGACAGCGCCAGTGCAGCACAGCGCGTTGGGAAGGGTTCGGACTGGCGGAGCCAGAGCGATGTGAAAGGGTAGCGCCGGCCAGAAACGCGCCAAGCAGCGCGAGGACGAGGACGGCGACCTTCAGGAGGCGTGTCATCGGACCGTGGTTCAGCCCCGGCGCGCCGTGGCGCGCCGGGGCTTTCCGCAGGGATGTTGGGTTCCCTTAGGGTAACACGACGAGCGGCCGCATCATGTCGTGCTCCTCGTGCTCGAGGATGTGGCAGTGCCAGACGTACTCGTGTCCGACAGCCGTGCCGGGCGCACCCGCGTCGGGATTGCCCAGACGCGGGCTGTTCGGAATGGTCACGCCCGTCGGCGCCAGATTGTCCGTGAGCGGCATTTCCACGAGAATCGTGGTGACTTCGCCGGGATGGAATTTCACCGTTTCCTTCCACCCCAGCTCCGACGGATCGGGCGGGATCGGCTGGCCGGTCACGTTCGGGAGGGCACCACCCCACGAGAACGGCTGGCGCGAGAGCACTCGCACGTTGAAGTAGTGGAAGTGGATCGGATGCGTGTCGGCCGTGGTGTTGAAGATCCGCCAGACTTCCACGGTGCCCGCCTGCACCACCTCAGTCGCCGGATCGACCTGAGCGGCCGGCCCGGCCAGCGTCCCGAGGTTCTGTGCCAGGCGACCGAACGCGTCGACCGTTTCGTACAAAGCGAGGTCCCTGGTGCCGGGGACGGTCTGCGGCGGTGCGGGATCCGGCGGAAGCGCCCAGGCAGGATCCGGCGCCGGATCGGGAGTCGCGTTGCCGGTCAACGCCCCGAGCGGGTGGAGCCTGAACTGCATGAGCGTCCGGGTGTTCGGCCCAAAGCCGGGAGCCGGCGGCACCGCGAGCTTCCTGTTAGCCGGGTGGAAATCCGCCAATGGCGTCCCGCCAGGGAACGGCACCGGGGCGTCGTTGTGGAGGATGAAGCACAAAGGCTCCTTGCCCTTCAGCGCCCATTTGGCCGCCTGGTCCGCCAGGACCGAGAAGTCGATGATGACGTCCGCGCGCTCTGCTCCCGCCAACACCAGCGGCATCGCGACGGTGTTGTCGTAGACCACGCCTTTCGGTGCCAGCGTTCCGTCGAGGAAGCCGCCTTCCGTGCCGATCAGGGTCATGACAGGACCCGGGATGGCGAGATCGGGCTCGGTGTTGAGCGGGAACGTCCTGCCGAGCGCACCGACCAGCCGGAGGCTCAGCACACGCGTGTTGCATGCGTTCAGAATCCGGAAGCGGTAGCGCCGCGGTTCGACATCGAAGTACGGATACGCGGTGCCGTTCACCAGCATCGTGTCACCCCAGAATTCGGGGACCAGCGACGGGATGGGCAGAGGAGCACCTGGCGCCAGGCCGAAGAACTGGGTGTCGTAGGTGCTCGGGTACCACAGATCGCTGGCGCCGTTGTTGACCCCGGGGATCTGGCCGAAGATCTTGTCCTGCACGACCAGGTGCACCTGGCGCGTCAGGTCGCCCTCCGGAATACCGAGCATCTTCATGAGCGTCGGACCCGCAGCCGGCAGCAGCCCTTCGCTGCTGTCCGTGAGGATGTACCCGCTTGCCAACCCGAGGTACGGGTTCTGGCGCGTGATGCCGACGGCATGGTCGTGGTACCACATGAACCGGGCGCTCTGGACGTTCGGGTACCAGTAGTCGTCGGTCATCGGCGCGACGCCGGTAATTGGATCCGGCACGCCCGGCAACCAGTCAATCACTGACGGGCCCCTCACTTGCGATTCCTTGTTGAACCAGTGGAACGGCCCGCCGTCACTTGGCCACGGGACGAGGCCGCCGTGGAGGTGTGGCGCAGCCCGGTCGTTGCCGAGTGTCTGGCCGAACGCGTAGGGCTGCACGAGACTGGTATCGACTGGAAGCGGCATCGCATCCGGAAGCTCGTTGTACCACTTCACCCTGACGGGCCGGTTGACCTGCGCGAGGATGGCCCCCTCGAGGTGTTTCTGCGGGGCGGCGGCATTCAGGTTCGCGTACCCGCGCAGCGTGGTCGGGTCGAGCGCCGGGTGGAGCTGGTCGGTGTACTGCCGCATCGCGATCTGGTAGTAGTCGACACCGGGGTACGTCAGGGTGTCGGGTGTCGCGAGTGGGATGTCGATGCCGAAGAGACGCAGCTTCTGCGCCGTACCGAACCGCCCGTCACCGAAGAACTTGATCAGCGGCGGGGTGGTCTGGGCGAAGGCTGCGTACGCCATCCGCCATGGCCACATTGCAGCGGCGCCGGCCATGGCGGTCAACTTGACGAAGTCGCGCCTGTTCATAGGGAGCCTCCTCGAAAACATCCCCAAGGTAGTAGTAGAGCTGGGGAAAGGCAGTAGCTCAGGGGTACCCGAGCGCGTGGTACTTCAGTACCTTCCATCGAACTTTCGTACGACCCGAGCGCGTATGCCGCGCCGGTGACACATTCTTGGTTCGGGCGATGGCACGTGAGCGGCCGGGCCGTGGCGACTGGAGTTCCAGACGCGGTCTGGCGGGTTGACCCAATCGGCCTCCCCGGTCGGAGCTACGGTCCCATCCCTCCGCATGGCCGAAGCGCTCGTGCGTCAAGAGGATAGGGGGTTCCCGGTTTCGGAAAGGCGCCGCCGGAACGACATTTCACCGGAGCGCCGGCCCAGCGCGATCTCGTGAATAAACCCTGGTTTCGGGTGCACGGCGCCTGTCGGAGAATTCGCCCGCGCGGACATTAACGTCCATAGAGATCGGCGGTGGCGTCGCGAGTGCGCCGCGACGCTGTCGCCAGTGGTATTGGCCGGGGCAACGCCCTCAAACACAATGACCACGCGCGATGGGTGCTCCCCAGCATCTCCGCTTCGCGTCTGCGTCCGTCCTGGTCGGCCTTCTTTCCGCAGCCTCTCCCCAGCTGCATGCCGACCAGGCGGTCCGGCAGCTCCTCGTCCGCGCCGACGTCCAGACACGAACGTCGCTCCGCGTGTCGGCGGACACGCTGGTGATGACGATCGTTCCCGACTCGCCTGATCGCTCCGGCACGAGGCGACACTCGCGGAAGACGATCAGCACGATCGAGTACGTGGCGTCGGCCCGCACGCGGAGCGATGGTGAGGTCCTGCTCGCGGTCGAGTGCGGGCCGGTGCACGGCCCGGGCGGTGCATCGGATGTCGGAACCGAGTTGTCGATCGCCGGGGGTGATCAGGGCGAGATCGATGCGCTCGGCGGGCCGGCGGTTGCCGCGCGGTGGATCGGCAGCGGCGTGCGGCGGGGCACGATCCGCTTCATGTTGCGCGCGCCGCTTCCCGGGAGGTACGCCGTTCCGGTGAGGCTGGTCCTGACGGCACCCTGAAGGTCATCCTCGAGGTTCATCCTCCCGTTCGCAGGATCACGCCCTCGATTCGCAGCGTCTGCTGCAGCCGCAGCAGCTCGCGCTCGGCCTCTTCGCGCGACTCGTACGAGCCCACGCGGACCTTCGCGAGACGGTCGACATCTTCGAGCACGTAGGCCTCGACACCTCGGCGGCGCAGGCTTTCCGCCATCTGCCTCGCGCGTGTTCTGTTGCGCAGCGCGGCGAACTGGATGGCGTAGCGCGGAACGTCGGGGGCGACGGACGTCGCCGGCGCGCGCTGCGCCGGTGCGGGCCCGGCGGCTTTCGCGGCCGCTTTCGGGGCGACGGGCGCCGGTTTCGTCGGTGTTGTCCGCGAGGTGCTCGCGTCGGGTGCGCGCGACGCCGGCGAGCCTGGCCCGGCCGGTTCCTTCTTCGCGGGGAACGTCCGCCTGATCTCCGGCCGCTTCTCGAACTTCACGAGGAAGTACGCTTCGCCGTGCAGGCGCGCGCGCGAGACCTCGATCTCCGCGATCGGCGAGCTGACGATGGTGCAGGCCTCCGGCAGCGACTCGCGCAGCAACTCGACGGTGTGCGCGCCGGGCCGCACCGCGTCGAACCGGAACGCGCCCGCCCGCGTCTGTTCGGAGCGCGCTCCCCCGTCGAGCACGACCACCGCGTCGCCAACCGGCGCGTCCGCCGCACCGGGCTTGCCGTCGTTGTCGGCGTCCTCCACGACGACGCCGGAGATCGAGCCGAGCGGAACCAGCCCGAACGCGAGGCGCGCGCCGCCGCGCGCGCTGACGTCCGTGTCGTGCCGCGTCAGCGGCGGCGGGTCATAATCGACGGGCAGCGCGGCGATATCGAGCCCCACCGTCGCGCGCCCGAGCGGGACGTCCACGAACGCGAACTGTCCATCCAGCCCGGTGGTGACCTGCGTGCCCGCGGATGCGCCTGGCCCCGCGCCATAAAGGAGCGACACGCCGGCCAGCCCCTCCTCTCCCGCGTCCTGGAGCCCGTTCGCGTTCCAGTCCGCGTACGCGACGCCCGCGATGGTGCCGCCGCCGCGGCGGCGCGACGCGACCGCCGCCGCACCGCCGACGCGCGCCGCGCCCGTGTGCACGGTGTGCCGCAGGCGCAGCATCGAACGCGTGAGCCAGGGCGATCCGTTCGCGATCGGCTGCGGCGCGCGGTCGAAGGACACGTCGAACGTCACCGTCGTCCGCAGCGTCAGCTGCCCCGACAGTCCGACCGTGAGCAGCTGGTGCGGGATCGACACATCGCTCGCCCAGTCGCTGTTCAGGCTGAAGAGCCCCTCGCCGCGCAGCCACAACTGTCGCCGCGGCAGCTGCCACTGCGCGCCTCCGCCCGCATGCCAGAACGTCTGCCCGCCCGTGCGATCGGCGCGCCGCAGGAACATCGCGCTCGCGAAGATCTGTGATCGTTGCGACATCTGGCTGAACACCTGCGCATTCGCGGTGTGCTGCGTGTAGGTCCCCTGCCCGTTCGCGTTGTCCACGTTCTCGCGCCGCTCGTAGCGCCCGAACGCGGAAACCGTGCGGCTGCCCGTCTGCAGTTCCGTGCTGACAACGCCCGTGTCGCTGTCGTAGGCGGTGCGCGTGAGCCCCGTCGGCCGCGCCGCGCGATCGCCGTCCTCCGCTCGCAGCGTGACGAAGGTCCGCCCGCCCAGGTGCACGCGCAGGCCGCCATAGCCGCGGCGCGTCTCCCCGTCCGGCAGGCTCGCCAGCGCGCGGTCGGCGGCCTCTGGATCCAGGTTCGTCTCGAAGAGCTCGAAACCCCCGAACAGCCGGAGGCGCGACCACACCACGTACTCGCCCGCCGCGAACGCCCCCTGTCGATCCAGGAACGGCGTGTTGACGACGGCAAAGTACCCGGGTGAGAACCGCTGGGCGTTCAGCTGCAGCCACCCGCGCCGCACGATCCACTGCGCGCCAACCAGCGCATCCGGACCGCGCTCGCGCGTGCCGGATCCGCGCCGCTCGAACCAGCTCACGCCTCCATCCGCTGTGAGCTCGAGCGTCGGCACGACGCGCAGCCGCGCGCCGATTCCGACGCTGTCCCCCGCGTCGACGTAGTACGCGAACTCTCTCACGTCGCGCGTGCGGACGCGCGACGCGCGGCCGAGCAGCTCGAGGCGCGACGTGGGACGGACGCGCGCCTGCAGCTCCGCCACCCGCTGATCGAGCATCTGCGGATCCGACCCGAACAGGTTCTGCAGCGCAGTGACGCGGCCGGCCATCGCGGCGATCGAGCCCCGCGGTCCGACTCCTGAGAGGCTCCCGCCGACGAACGTCACGTACGGCGCGAAGAGGTTGGGGAACCCGTACTCGCCGAGCACCGGCCTGGTGGAGGAATCGCCGCCCGACAGGGTCCAGGTCAGGCCGGCGGCCTTGACGTCCCGCACCGCCACGGCGACCTGGCCCAGGTGCGCCTTGCCGTCGCGCGGGGTCAGGTGGATGTCAGCGAACAGGTTGCCGGCGCGGAGCGTGGGCCGGTAGACGGTCAGGCCGATGTCCGGCTCCAGCGTCGGCTGTCCGGCGCGCCGGACCGCGTCGGCGGCAACCGCGTGCGCGGCCACCGCGAGCTGCACGTGCCCTTGCTGGGCGTACCCCGTGCGCGCGAGCGCGAGCGCAACGAGGACCGCCGCCAGGCACTGGCGCATGCGTCACTGCGGAACGGTGACGGTGGTTTCGCCGACGAGCAGTTCGGGCATGCCAACGTCGAGCCGCACCTCCACGCGATACTCACCACGCGGCAGTGGTTCCTGACCCTCGGCAGCGGTGAGGATGGCGACCTCGCGCTCGCTCATCGGCAGCAGCGGCACGTTCGGGACGTCCAGCGTCCGAACCGACTCGCCGCCGCTGCTGCGTATCACGAGCGTGCCTTTGGTGCGCACGTTCCCGCGCCCGCTGTTCTTCAGGGTCGCGACGACCGCGGGCGGCTGCTGCGGCCGCACGCGCCCCTCGAGGTTCGTCAGCTCGATGGCGATCGCCGGCTTGCCGACGGTGACGTACACGAGCGTCGCCACCCGGCTGCGGAACTGCACCTGCCGCCGCAGCGCAAGGGGGTCGCCGGTCGCGGGGCCGAACTCGAAGAGAATCGCCGCTCGATAACCGCCGTCGGCGGCGCCCGCCGGCACGGTGGTCGTGAACCGGACGATGCCCTCTTCGCCTGGTTTGACGATCTGCTCCGGCGGGGCCACGCGCACCCACGACGCCGTGGAGAACGGTTTCTCCGCGTCGGGCAGCGCGGCGTCGAATTGCGGCGTGCCGTCGAGCGAGATGAACCAGTCCTGCAGCCGTGCGCGGATGCGCAGCGGTTGCTCTCCCTGGTTGCTCAGCGTGACCGCCTGCGTCTGGCTGCCGCCTGCAGCCAGCGTGAGGTCGACACGCAGCGGCGAGACCTCCACGCTCTGCGCCGACGCTGTGGACACGAGCGCGAGCATCGCCAGCGCGAGGACGGCGATCCCACGCGCGCGCCGCGCCTCGCGCAGGACTGCGGGAAGCATCATGGGGCGCTCAGCGTGAAGACGAACGACTGCGTATAGAGGCCAGCGGCGTAGTTCCATGAGTTCACCAGTTGAAATGTGAGCGAGCCGGTTTCCGGCGGAGTGACGTTGCCCGCGCCCGAGGCGATCAGCTGCTCCACGGTTGCGCTCATCGTGCCGTTCTGGAACGGCGGCGCGGGCGTGGCGTTCCAGGTGACGTTCGAGATCGGAATCGAGGCGCTGCCGCTCGTGAGGTCGCCGTCCGCCCGCACTGTCAGACGCCACTGCCCGTGGACGTTCTGCTGGACGCGGTACTGGATCGTCAGCGTCGGTGACATGACCACCGGCGTCACGTCGGGATCGGCCGCCGGGAACACGAACGCCGACGGCGTAATCGAGAACTCGAGGCGCTGCGCCGACGCGGCGCCAGGCAGCAACAGCACGAGCCCGCAGCCCGCCAGCGCGCACGCCACGCGCGGGACCCTCGACCGCCGGCGCGACGCGGGCGATCGCTGCATCGTTCACTCGGTGGCGAGCGTGTAGGTCAGCGTGACCGTGTAGGTGCCGGCCGCCTGCGTCCAGTCATTGGCGAGCACGAAGGACTGCGTGCCGCTGTACTGACCCGAGGCGCCCCACCTGCCGACCGTCTGCGCGGTGGTGCGGCTCGCGGTCCCGGACAGAAACCCCGGACCGGTGGCGCTCCACCGGAGCGCGTCGATCGCGATGACGTCCATGCCCGAGCGGAGATCGTCGTTCGCCAGCAGCGTGAGCGTGACCTGTCCGCCCGGTGCGGTCCGCGCCTTCGCGCTGATGCTCACCGGCCCGGAGGCGGCGGCGATGAGCGGCGTGATGTCCGGATCGCTGTCAGGAAAGAGCAGGGTGGCCGGGGAGATGGTCAGCTTCGCGAGCGCGCTGATGCTGGCGGTCGCCATGACCGCCTGCGTCAGGTCCGCGGCCGGGGCCGGCAGCGCGAGCAGGCCGAGGGCCGCGACGATGGAAAAGAAGAGGGTTCGCATCGGGGAAAAGGCCGCCGGGATCGTGGTCCTCCCGCGCACAGGGAGGGCCACGACGCCCGGCTGCTTTTTTCCCCTTATCGGCTAGGGGGCCGTCAGAGTGTAGGTAATCGTCATCGTGTAGTTGCCCGTCGCGTACGCCCAGCTGTTGTTCAGGCTGTAGCTCTGGACGCCGCTGCGTGTGCCGGATCCCGTCCAGGATGCGAGGGTCTGCGCGGTGGTGGACATCGCGCCGGGGGTGGTGAAGCCCGCGCCCCCGGCCGTCCAGCGCAGGTTCGCCGCGGGGATGGTATCGGATCCCGACGTGAGATCAGCCCCGGCGACCACCGTCAGCGTGACCGCGCCGGAGGTGCCGGTCTTGGTCTTCGTGTCCACGGTGACCGGTCCTTCCGACGCGTTGATCGTCGGCGTCAGGTCCGGGTCCGCGTCCGGGAACGAGATGGCGCCGATGCTCAGCGTGAGCTTCGCGCGCGCGCTGACCACCGCCGAGACGCTCAGACTGGCGTTGACGCTGGCGGGCTGCGCAAGTACCGGCAGGGTGGCCACCATCAGCGCGGCCGCCGTCACGAAAAAGATCCGTGTCGCAGTCTTCATGGCTCGAACTCCTCCAAACTTATCGGGTGACCGGGCCGGTGGCTTCGCGGGCCGCCAGCCAATGTTCCAGGTCCGCACGACGAAAACGCCACTGACGGCCGACGCGCACGGCCGGCAGCTCGCCCGCCCTGATCAGCCTGTACAGCGTCCGCGGGGTCACTTTCAGGCTGTCGAGGACCTCGTCGGTCTTCAGGAACGGTGGAAGTGTGTTTGTTGCATCCATTGTCTCCTCACTAAGCATATATGAGAGCTATAAAGAACTTCATATGACATCAACGTCTGTAAGATTAAGGTCACTCCTGTCAGGTGTCAATCCTCCAGTGCACACTTCTGCACGGAAAAGATGACAGGAGAGGAAGTCTTACTCGCCCAGGGCTTTAGCGGCGGTCGCGAGGACCTTCGGGATGCGGAACGGCTTGGTGAGATATCCCGAGACGCCCAGATCGATGGCCTCGATCGCGCTCGCCTCGGTGGAATAGCCGGTGATGATGATGACGGGGATGTCGGGGCGGTAGCGGCGCGCCTCGCGGATCACGGCGAGGCCGTCGAGGCCGGGCATCTTGAGGTCCGTGATCAGCAGGTCGTATTGGGTGCCGCGCAGGCGCTCGAGGGCCGCGCGCCCGTCAGGCGCGACGTCCACATCGTACTCGGCGAGCGCCAGCGTCTTCGACAGCAGCTCGCGGATGCTCGCCTCGTCGTCCACGACGAGGATGCGCGGCCTCGCCACCGCGGGCGCGGGGGCCGCTTTTGCGGCCTTGGTCCCGGCCTCGGACCGCTGACCGCGCGGGCGCTGGCTGTCCAGCCACGCATCGATGTCGCTCTTGCGGAACCGCCACTGGCGGCCCACGCGAACGGCCGGTATCCGCCCGGCCTTAATCAGCCGGTACACCGTGCGCAGGTTCACCTGGAGGTACTCGAGCACCTCCTCGGTGGTCAGGAACGCCTCTTCGATCATCGGCGGGATTCCATTGTATCCGCGGGCAGCGCGATGCGAAACACGGCGCCACCGCGCGGCGCGTTGCGCGCGGCGATCTCCCCGCCGTGCTCCTGGACGATCCCGTAGGCCAGGGCGAGCCCGAGCCCGGTCCCCTTGCCGACTTCTTTCGTCGTGAAGAAGGGCTCGAAGATCCGGGGGAGGATATCAGCGCGGATGCCTGGGCCGTTGTCGGCGACCTCCACGACGGCGAGCGCGCCCCCTTTCTCGCGCCTCGTGGCGATCCGGATGCGCCCGCGCGTCGTGCCCGCGTCGGCGATCGCGTGCTCGGCGTTGACGATGACGTTGAGGAGCGCCTGCTGGATCAGCACGGCATCGCCACGCACGTGCAGCGGCGCGGTCGTCAGCTCGCGCGTGATCTCGATCCCGTTCCGCCGCGCCGTGCGTGCGCGCAGTGAGGCGGTGCGCGTGACGACCGCGTTCAGGTTGATGCGGCGCCGCGCGGCGCGGCGCGACCCGGCGAACACGAGCAGGTTGTTCACGATTCGCGCGGCGCGATCCGCTTCGCGGTGCACCATCCGCAGCTCCGACTGCATCGTCCGCGGGATGCGCCGCGTGGCGCGCAGCAGCTCGACGTGTCCGAGCACGCCCTGGAGCGGGTTGTTCAGCTCGTGGGCGACCCCCGCGACGAACTGCCCGAGCGCCACGAGCTTCTCGGCCTGCGCCAGCCGTTCGTCCAGCGCCGCGCGCTCGGCTTCCAGGCGCACTTCCTGCGTGCGGTCGCGCAGCACGAGCACCACGCCCGTCACGCTCCGGTCCGACCCGTGGAGCGGCGCCGCGCTGGCAGCGAAGTGCCCGCCCAGGACCGCGTCCTCGACGTCGTGGGCGTCGTGAGGGGGAGCGGCGCCGGACAGATCGAGCCGCTTGACCCAGGCCGCGAGCGCGGGCCCGATCAGCTCGACGACCGGGCGATCCACCGGCTGTCCGCCGAGCGGCGCGACGCGCTCGCGGAACGCGCGGTTCGCGTTGGTGACCCGGAGGTGGCGATCGCACACGATCACGAGGTCCGCGAGCGAGTTGAACGTGTTCTCCAACTCGCGGCGCGAGCGGAGCACGTCTTCGAACAGCACCGTGTTCTCGATCGCGCTGGAGAGCTGCCGGCCCAGTTCCGCGGCGCCGTCCACCAGCGCGTCGAGGCGCATCGCGGACGCCTCGAGTCCTTCGAACAGCAGCACGCCGAGGGCGCGTCGGCGGCCGCGCAGCGGCACGGCCAGCGCGCGCACGCCGTCGTGCGTGATGAACTCCGGTTTGTCGCGGCGCAGCGCCCCGGCGAGCGGCGATCCGGCGACGAGCAGCGGCATGCGCTTCGCCTCAGGCGGCGAGGCATCCGACGAGGCCTGGAGCACCAGCTCGCGTGCCCGGCGATCGTGGATCCAGGCCGCCACGCGTCGCGCGCCGAACAGGGGCGCCGCTTTCTGACACAGGCGGACCAAGCTGGCGGGCAGGTTCAGCGTCGAGGACAGGCTCCGCGTGACTGACAGAATCAGCTCGTGGAGGTCCTGCTGGAACCGCCCGAGGCGTTCCAGCTCCCGGACACGGCTCAGCAGGTCGCCGTTGGAAGCACCTTCGGACATGTCGGCTGGGACGGCGCCGATTGTAGCGCATAATCGACGGGGCGCCCGAGCGAAGGAAGGTCCGCGCCTGCAGGCACTTGGCGCCTCAGGCCGCCCGGCGCCGGCCGCCGTCTAACCTGATAGCAGCTGCTTGTCCTGGACAGACGAAGAACTCGTCGCGCGGTCGATCGAGGGGGACCTCGAGAGCTTCAACCAGCTCGTGGTGCGCTGGGAACGCCCGATTTACGCCCTGGCCTACCGGGTCATTGGCCGGGAGGAGGACGCGCGTGATATCTGCCAGGAGACGTTCCTTCGCGCGTTCCGCGCGATTCGGGGGTTCAAGGGGCAGGCGAAGTTCTCGTCCTGGCTTTACCGCATCGCCCTGAACCTCTGTCGGGATTGGATCCGCCGCGAGCGGCGGGCGCCGCTCGTGCAGGCGCCTGAAGGACTCGATCCCATGGATATCGCCAACGACATGCCCGCGGCGGCCGAATCGCTCGACGAGACGGTCGCCCGCCGCGAGATGAGCACGGCTGTGGTGCGCGCGATGGCGTCGCTGCCCGAAGAGCAGCGGACCGCGATCGTCCTGAAGGAGTATCACGGCCTGACGTTCCAGGAGATCGCAGACCTGCTCGACTGTCCGTTGAGCACGGTGAAAACCCGGTTGTACCAGGGGCTGTCGGTGCTTCGGCGTGAGCTGGGGCCCGATGGCTCGCGTGTGACGCCGTTTGCCCGGCGCGCGGCGTCGAGATGAGTATCGCGACATGAACACGAATGGGTGCGGTGAACATGAAACGCTCGTCGGATATCTGTACGACGAGCTGAACGCCGGCGAGCGCGCGGCGTTCGAGGAACACCTGGCGACGTGCGGGGAGTGCCGCGTGGCGCTCGAGGAGATGCGCGGCGTGCGCGCCGAGCTGGCCTCGTGGCGAGTGCCCGAACGAGCGTTCGGCTTCACGATCGTGCCGGTGGCGGACGCTGCCGCGCCGACCGCGGATCGCACCGGGCGCGGTCGCGCCGCGCGCCCCTGGTGGGCCTCCGGCGCGCTGGCCGCCGCGGCCGTGGTGCTGCTGGCGGTCGCCGCGGCGATCGCGAACCTCGAGATCACCTACGGCGACGGCGGCGTGCGTGTGCGCACGGGGTGGTCGCAGCAGCCCGAGCCGGCGCGGCAGGCCGCCGCGGCGCCGCAGCCGTCCCAACTTCAGGGGACGGCGGTGTCTCGCGATGACCTCGCGGCGCTCGAGCGGCGGCTGCGGACGGAATTCCGCGGCGTGGCCGCGATTGCGCCGCCGCCCGCGTCCCGGACCGCCGGCGCGAGCGCACAGGCCAATGACGTCCTGCTTCGCCGCGTGCAGGAGCTGATCGAGCAGAGCGAGCTGCGGCAGCGCCGCGAGCTGGCGCTGCGCGTCGCGCAGATGGTGCGCGACTTCGATTCGCAGCGGCAGACGGATCTCGTGCGGATCCAGCAGGGACTCGGCCAGCTCGAGGGAAACACCGCCGCCGATCGGCAGCTACTGAACTATCTCGTGCGCGTGTCACAGCGCCAGTAAAAACCTATGCACATGAACTCCAGGATCCTCGTGACCGTCGTGTTCGGCTTTCTCGCCGCGGCAGCGGCCGCGCCTGCGGGCGCGCAGGCGCCATCGCCGCAGGCGCCGCCACCTAGCGCCGACGAGTCGTTGAAGCGGCGCTATCAGGTCAACGTGATGGAAGGCGTGCTCGTGGGCGCCGTCCGGCATGGCGCCGACGTGCTCGGCTCCAAGCTGAGGCCGTTCAACCCGAACCTCGTGCTGCTCACCGGCATGGCGCGCGCGCGCGGGTTTGTGCTCGACGGCTACGGCGTGTTCTTCGACGTGGAGATACCCGCGCTGCGGGAGAGCGTCGCGTGGTCGATTCGGACGATGGCGCTCGCTCCCGACCCGTTCGTGTTGCAGGCGCTGAGCGACATCCGCCGGCAGCTGGCCAGCCTCGAGGACGGGGCCGCTCGCGCGCGCCTCGAGGCCAGCGTGGCGCGGATCGAGCGGCAGATGCGCGCGGGCGTGGCCGCGCCTGGCGCGCCCGCGCCGGAGACCGCGCCGTCTGACGCGCGCCGCGTGAGCAGCGCCAGCGTGGACGAGCGACGTGACGTGGCCTCCGCGCCGCCCGAGCCGGCCGTCCCCGCGTACATCAAGGACCCGAACGCTCTCTACACCGAGACGGTCAAGAACGCGCTCATCGACGCGATGCTCGATCACGGCGGCTCGATGGCCGTCCCGGCCGACCAGTGGCTGACCATCGCCGCGAAGGATGCCGAGGGGCCGCTCAGCCCCAACGAGCCCTACGACGCGGTCACGCTCGTGCTCCGCATCAAGGGGAGCGACCTCGTGGCGTTCCGCGCCGAGCGCATCACGCGCGAGGAGGCCCGCGCACGCGTCGAGGTGCGGGAATTCTGAGCTAGAATCCCCGCATGGTGCGTCGCACCCGTTCCGCGACCTTCGTGCTGCTCGCCCTGGCTTCTTCAATGACCGCTGCGGGCTGCGCCCGCGCGGTGGACCTGAAACAGACCCTCCAGGTCACCGGCGTGTCCACCGGCTGGTTCGACATGGGCATCGTGGACGGCAAGAACAAGCTCGTGCCCTCCATCACCTTCTCCCTTCAGAACCGCTCGGACGAGGAGCTTGCCGTGCAGATGAACATCGTCTTCATGTTGCTCCCTCAGAAGGAGGAGCGCGACGACGTGTTCCTGCAGCGGGTCGAAATCCCGCCGGCCGCGGCGTCAAAGCCCACGACGGTGCGATCCCAGTACGGGTTCACCGGCGAGCAGCCGCGCGCGGAGATGCTGCAACATCGGCTCTTCCAGGATTTCCAGGTCCGTCTCTTCGTGAAGTACGGGTCGGCGCAATGGGTGGCGCTCGGCGACTTCCCGATCGAGCGCCGGTTGCTGACCAGGTGAGGGCCACCTCCCCGCAGGTCCGCGCCGGGGGCGAAAGCGCCGGCGCGCGGCCGGAGCTCGTGCGGCGTCTCGGACCCGTTGACGCGTCCGCCATCATCGTCTCGAACGTGATCGGCGGCGGCATCCTGTTCACGCCGCCGCTCGTCGCTGCGAGCGTGCCCGGCCCGTGGATGTTTCTCTCCACGTGGATCGCCGGCGGCCTGCTCGCGTTCGCCGGCGCGATGGCGTACGCGGAGCTCGCGGCGCTGAGGCCGCGCGCGGGAGGCGAATACGTCTACCTCCGGGCCGCGTACGGCCGGTTCGCCGCGTTCCTGACCGGCTGGACCTCGTTCATTGCGGGCTTCTCGGGTGCGATTGCCGCGAGCGCCGTGGTGCTCGCCGCGTACGTGGGGCGCTTCGTGCCCGCGGCGGCCGACAACACCCCGATCTTCACCGTTCCCCTGCCGTTCGTCCCGCTCGTCGTGTCCCGACAGGCGATCATCGCGCTCGTGGCGATCTTCGTGATGGCGTGGATTCACCTGCGCGGGGTCGGCCCGGGCCGCGTGGTGACCAATCTGCTCGCCGCGTTGAAGGTGTCGGCGCTGGTGATCTTCATCGCGCTCGGCTTCTCGATGGGCCAGGGTTCCGCCTCGCACTTGCAGGAAGGCGCCGGCCCGGTGATCCTCACCGGCTGGCTGCTCGCGCTCATCCAGGTGATGTTCACGTACTCCGGCTGGAACGCGTCGGCGTACGTGGCCGAGGAGGTCCGTAATCCCGGGCGCAACCTGCCGCTCTCGCTCGCCGCCGGCACGCTCGCGGTGATTGCGATCTACTTCCTCCTGAATCTCCTCTACCTCTACGTGATGCCGGTCGGGCAGCTCGCGCAGGTCAAGGGCAGCGTCCTCGACGTCATCGCCGATCGGCTCCTCGGCACGCGCGCCGGCGACATCATGGGGGTCGTGTCGATCATCAGCATCGCGGCGAGCATCAGCGCGATGACGTTCGCGGGGCCGCGCGTGTACTATGCGATGGCGCGCGACGGCGTCTTCTTCCGGAGCGCGGCGCGCGTGCACCCGCGCTACAGAACACCGGCGGTCTCCATCATCGCGCAGGCCACGTGGAGCGCCCTGCTCGTCCTGTCGGGCAGCGCGTCGGCGCTGACGACGTACACCGGCTTCGCCGTCGTGCTCTTCTCCGCGTTCGCGGTGGGGGCGCTGTTCCTGCTGCGCCGGCGCGAGCCGGACGCGCCGCGCCCGTTCAAGGCCTGGGGCTATCCGTTCGCGCCCGCGGTGTTCACGATCGCGAGCCTCGCGATCGTCGCGAACGCCCTCTGGTCGGATTTGCTCGCGCCGGTGGCCACCGGCAGCGCGTGGGGTCCCTCTGCCGCCGGGTTCATCGTCGTGGCGGCGGGCGTGCCGCTGTACGCGCTGCTGCGCTATCGCGCGCGCGGCGAGGCCGCGGCGGAGCCTCCGCTCTCCTGAGCGGCGCGCGACGCAAGCAGCAGCCACAACGTCACGACCGCCAGCGCGCCGTCGGAGGCCGCGAACAGCAGGAAGGTCTCAGGCGATTCGCGAAACGCGTAATCGAGCAGAAAGGCCGCCGCGCCCGCTCCTTTCAACAGCGGACCCATCACCCACAGATAGCCGCGGTAGCGAATCGGATCGTGCCAGGGAAGCGCGTAGCCCGCGCCGACGGCCAGCAGGAAGATGCCGTTGAGATCGCCGAAGATCGGCGGGGCTGGCGGGGGCGAGCCAAATGCCGCCGCCATGCGATCGGTGAATAGGAGAAGAAAGGCCCCTGCGACGAAATCGTAGAGGCCTGAAACGAGCGCGATGAGCGAGAGCGCTCGGCCGCCGGAGCCCACCCCGCGCGACGTCACGCTTACGGCTTACGCTGCAGCTCGGCGCGATACGTCACCGTCTCGCCCGCGACGATGAGCACATCGAACACGGCAGGCTCGTACCCTTCCAGCCGCAATTCGATCCGGTGCGCGCCAGCGCGCAGCCGCAGCCGCTGCAGGACGCCGTCGTAGTCATCGACCACGCCGCTGAAATATCCGTCAACGTACACCTGCGCCTCCCGCGGCCTCACCTTGAGCTTCAGCCTGCCGGTGTCGTAGTCAGATTCGCTGTACGTCTGCGCGTAGCCGCCGTAATATCCAGGGTAATAGCCGTAGTAGTAATCCCACCAGAACGGGTCGTAATACATGTACCCGCCCCAGGGACCGTAGTAGAAGGGCATCCAGCGGTTGTACCGCCAGTAGCCGTACGCCCAGTACGGGTCGCGGCGCCACCCGAGGTCAGGGATGTTGGAGATGTCGCGCGGCATCGCGCGCCCCGTCGCGGGCCGGCCCGCCCGCGGCCTCGGAGAGGCCACGTTCGGCTCGCGATCGTCCCCCGGGCCCCGCCGCTGCGGATTCGCGGGGATGATCACGGATTTCGGACTGCCGCCCGAGCGGACCGCGCCGCCTCCCGAGCCGCCGCCGCGGCGCGAACCGCCGCTGCGCGGCACCGCCCGCTCTCCGCCCCGGCCCGGCGAGTTGTCGACGCCGACGCCGGAACCGCCCCCCGATGGACTCGAGGGAGACGACGGGGAGGAGGCCGACGAACCGGAGCTCGATCCTCCACCCGACGGGCGCGCAACGGCGTGTTCGCCGCCGCTCTGCGGGTTCGGGTTGGGACGCTCCTGCGCCAGTGCGGGTGACAGGCCGATGGCGATCAGCCCGGCAACGCTGACGAAAGCTAGGCGCTTCATGGCGGGCTCCTTACGTGGGCTCCGGCCCACGAGGGTCGTACGCGGGTACGGATCCCATTCTACGCCTGAGTCGAAGCAACAGGACTGCCAGCGGGCTCGGCCGCGAAGGTGGCCAAAATCAGCGACTTACCGGGGGCTCCGGTGTCCGCTCGGGAGTGCAGTTGTCCCATATAATCGACAGTTGAATGCTTCACGCCACCACGGTTCTGGCGGTCCGGCACAACGGCCGCTCGGTGTTGGCCGGCGACGGCCAGGTCACCTTCAACAATACCGTCGTCAAACACGGGGCGCGGAAGATCCGGCGGCTGTACAACGATCGCATCCTTGCCGGATTCGCGGGCTCGGCGGCGGACTCTTTCGCACTGTTCTCGCGGTTCGAGGCGAAACTGGAGCAGTACCGCGGGAACCTGGAGCGATCGGCCGTCGAGCTGGCGAGGGACTGGCGAACCGACCGCATCCTGCGACGGCTCGAGGCGATGCTGATCGTGCTCGACCAGAAATCGACGTTTCTCCTTTCGGGCACCGGGGATCTAATCGAGCCCGACGACGGGATCATCGCGATTGGATCCGGAGGTGCATACGCCATGGCGGCCGCGAAGGCGCTGGCGCTCCACACCGGGCTCGACGCGCGCGCCATCGCGGAGCAGGCCATGCAGATTGCCGCTTCCATCTGCGTCTACACCAACACGCACCTCACGATCGAAGAAGTCTGACCGATGCCGATCTACCTTCCGGAGACCGCCGCGACGGCGGTGCACTCGCTCACCCCGCGGGAGATTGTCGCGGAACTCGACAAGCACGTCGTCGGGCAGGCGCAGGCGAAGCGCGCCGTCGCGATCGCGCTGCGCAACCGGATGCGGCGCCGCCGGCTGCCGCCCGAGCTCGCCGACGACGTCCTGCCGAAGAACATCCTGATGATCGGCCCGACCGGCGTCGGCAAGACGGAGATCGCGCGGCGACTCGCGAAGCTCGCCCATTCACCATTCCTGAAGGTCGAGGCATCGAAGTTCACCGAGGTCGGCTATGTGGGTCGCGACGTCGAGTCGATGGTGCGCGACCTGACGGAGCTGGCGGTGGAGATGGTCCGCGACGAGCGCCGCGTGGACGTGCGCGAGAAGGCAAAGCACAACGCGGAGGAGCGCCTGATGGACCTGCTGCTGCCGCCGCCGCAGGTGCCGAGCTACGTTCCGCCGGACGATCCGGCGAAGGAGCACTACGGGAGCACGCGCGAGCGGCTGCGCCAGCAGCTTCACGAGGGGCGGCTGGACGAGCGGCAGGTCGAGATCGAGGTGCGCGAGAAGTCGTTCCCCTCGTTCGAGATCATCGCCGGGTCGTCGGTCGAGGAGATCGACATCAACGTGAAGGACATGCTGCCGGGGCTCGGGAACATGTTCTCGGGCCGCTCCCGCAAGCGGAAGCTCCGCGTGCCTGAGGCGCTCGAGCAGCTCACGCAGGAAGAGGAGCAGAAGCTGATCGACATGGAGAGCGTCGCGCGCGCGGCGGTCGAGCGCGCGGAGCAGGCGGGCATCATCTTTATCGACGAGATCGACAAGATCGCCGGGCGCGAAGGGGAGCACGGGCCCGACGTCAGCCGCGAGGGGGTGCAGCGCGACATCCTGCCAATCGTCGAAGGCACAACGGTCAACACGAAGTACGGGATGGTGCGCACCGATCACATCCTGTTCATCGCGGCGGGGGCGTTCCACGTCTCGAAGCCGTCGGATCTCATCCCCGAGCTGCAGGGGCGCTTCCCGATCCGCGTCGAGCTGGAGCCGCTCGGGCGCGACGACTTCGTCCGCATTCTCACCGAGCCGCGGAGCGCGCTCATCAAGCAGTATGTCGCGCTCATCGGGACCGAGGGGGTGACGCTCTCGTTCGACGCGGGCGCCGTCGAGCGCATCGCGGACTTCGCGACGATGGTGAACGAACGGACGGAGAACATCGGCGCGCGCCGCCTGCACACCGTGATGGAGAAACTGCTGGACGAGGTTTCGTTCGAGGCGCCGGACCTCGGCGAGCAGACGATCACGATCACCGCCGAATACGTCGAACGCATGCTCGCCGACATCGTCGGGAACGAGGACCTTTCGCGATACATTCTGTGAAGACGGCACGATCGCACTCGGCCTTCGGCATTCTGGAGCGTTCGGCCTTCGGCATTCTGGCATTCGGCATCGCCCTCACCGCGTGCGGGAAGAAGGGGCCGCCGCTCGCGCCGCTGCGCCTCGCGCCCATGCCGCCGACCGACATGACCGCGAAACGCGTCGGCAACGAAGTGACGCTGCGGTTCACGCTGCCGGAACCCGCCGCGGGGGACGCCACGCGCACCGGTCTCGCGCGCGTGGAGGTCTTTGCGCTGTCGGTGGCGAAGGCGGCCGACGCCCCGACGGCGCCAGACTTCCTGCGCGAGGGCGAACGGGTCGGCAGCGTCGTTCTCAAACCGGACCAGACGGCCGCGTCATTTGTCGAGACGCTCGGCGCCGCGTCGCTCGAGCTGTACACGCCGAAGCAGACGCCGGCCAAAACCACGCCGCCCGAAGCGGTGCCGGCCGCTCCGCCGCCGGTCAGCGGCGGGACGACGGCGGCCGCGAGCGGAGCGACCGCGGCGGCGAGTGGCGGGACGCCGGCGGCGGGAACCACGCCGGCGCCCACGACGGCGCAGGCCGCGCCCGCGAAGCCCGTGCCCGTCCGGGTCTACATGGTGGTGCCGGTCACCCGGCGCGGTCAGCGCGGAGCCTCCGCGTCGGCGAGCGTACCGCTCGTGGATCCACCGTCCGCGCCCGGCGCTCCGCTGGCGAGTTATGGCGAGAACGCCGTCGACCTCACGTGGGTCGCATCCGAGGAGGCCTCCTACAACATCTACGAGATCTCGGGCGAGCAGACGGCGATCCCCGCGGCGCCGCTCAACAACGGGCCGCTGGCGAAGCCCTCGTTCACCGACGCGCGCGTGGAGTTCGGCAAGACGCGCTGCTACCGCGTGACGGCCGTTCGCGCCGTGAGCGGAATGCGCGTCGAGAGCGACCCGTCGCCGCAGGCCTGCGTGACCCCGGCCGACACCTTTCCGCCGCCGGCGCCGGCTGGCCTCGCGGCGGTGGCCGGGCCGGGCTCGATCAGCCTGATTTGGGACGCGGTGGCAGCGACGGACCTGGCCGGTTACGTTGTCTTGCGCGGGAACGCGCCCGGTGACACACTGCAGGCGCTCACGCCGGAGCCGATCAAAGAAAACACCTACAGGGACGCCGCGGTGCAACCGGGCAGCCGCTACGTTTACGCCGTGGTCGCGGTCGACGCGTCGAAGAACGTCAGCGCGCAGTCGACGCGGGTCGAGGAGACGGCCCGGTGACCCGCCTCCGCGACGGCTCCGGCGGGCGGGCAGGGTTTAGGGCTCAGGGATCAGGGAACAGTATGCAGAGGACTGAGAAGATCGAGACGCCGTCGAAGATCGTGTGCGTCGGGCTGAACTACAAAGACCATGCGGCGGAGCAGAACAAGCCGCTGCCGGCCGAGCCGATGCTGTTCCTGAAGCCCTCGACGGCCGTGATCCGACATGGGGAGCCGATCCGCATTCCGCCGGGTGTCGGGCGAGTCGATCACGAGGCGGAACTGGGGATCGTGATCGGTCGCCGCGCGTGGCGCGTGCCGAAAGAGCGCGCGCTCGAGTACGTGCTCGGCATTACGTGCGTGAATGACGTGACGGCCCGCGAGCTGCAGGCGAAGGACGTTCAGTACACGCGCGCGAAGGGGTTCGACACCTTCGCGCCGATCGGCCCGTGCATCGCGACCGGCTACGACGGGCGCCCGCTTGCGGTCGAAGGGCGCGTGAACGGCCAGACGCGGCAGAAGTCGAGCACGCGCGAGCTGATCTTCCCGGTGGAACACCTGATCTGGTTCATCTCGTCGGTCATGACGTTGTTGCCGGGGGACATCATCGCGACGGGCACGCCGGCGGGCATCGGCCCGATCAAGGCGGGGGACACCGTCACCATCAGCGTGGAAGGGGTTGGCGAGCTGACCAATCCAGTAGAGGACCTGACATGAAGCTGTTCATCGATAGCGGCAACCTGAAGGAGATCGAGGCGCTGGTGCCGCTGGGCATCATCGACGGCATCACGACGAACCCGTCACTGCTGGCGAAGGAAGGCGAAGATTACCGCTCGCTGCTGAAGCGGATCTGCCGCACGGTGCAGGGCCCCACGAGCGCCGAGGTCGTGGCGACCGACGCCGCCGCGATGGCCGTCGAGGGGCGCGACCTCGCCTCCATCGACGAGCACATCGTCGTGAAGGTCCCCTTCGGCAAGGAGGGGGTCAAGGCGTGCCGGCAGCTCGCGTCCGAGGGGATCCGGGTGAACGTCACGCTCGTGTTCTCCGCCACGCAAGCGCTGCTCGCGGCGAAGGTGGGCGCCAAGTACGTCAGCCCGTTCGTGGGGCGTCTCGACGACATCGCGACCGCCGGCATGGAGCTGGTCGAGCAGATCGTGGACATTTACGAGAACTACAGCTTCCCGACCGAGGTCCTGGTCGCCAGCGTCCGGCACCCCATTCACGTCGTGCAGGCTGCGCGCATGGGGGCCGACGTCTGCACCTGTCCCGCGGCGGTCATCGACGCGATGTTCCGGCACCCGCTCACCGACATCGGGCTCGAGCGCTTCCTGAAGGACTGGGAGAAGGCGCAGGCTGCGTTCAAGTCGTGACGGACCCACTCAAGCACCTCGAGGACCTCGAACGGCGCGCGGAGCTCGGCGGTGGGGAGGACCGCCTCAGCCGGCAGCACCAGGCCGGCAAGCTGACGGCGCGCGAGCGGATCGATCTCCTGTTCGACACCGGCACCTTCGAGGAGATCGACAAGCTGGTGACCCACCGCTGCCGGGACTTCGGGATGGGCGAGCAGATCGTGCCGGGCGACGGCGTGGTCGCGGGGCACGGCCGCATCGACGGCCGGCAGGTCTACGCGTTCGCGCAGGACTTCACGGTGTTCGGCGGGTCGCTCTCGGAGACCAACGCCGCGAAGATCGTGAAGATCATGGACCTGGCGATGAAGATGGGGACGCCGCTCGTCGGGCTGAACGACTCGGGGGGCGCTCGCATCCAGGAAGGGGTGATGTCGCTTGGCGGGTACGCGGACATCTTCCTGCGCAACACGCTCGCCTCGGGCGTGATCCCGCAGATCTCCGCGATCATGGGCCCGTGCGCCGGCGGCGCGGTCTACTCGCCGGCGATCACCGACTTCAACATCATGGTCCAGGAGACCAGCTACATGTTCGTCACCGGCCCTGACGTCATCAAGGCGGTGACGCACGAGGAGGTCACCAAAGAGGACCTCGGCGGCGCGCGCACGCACAGCGAGGTGAGCGGCGTCGCGCACTTCAGCGTGCCCGACGACCGCGAGTGCCTGCAGTTGATTCGCGAGCTGCTCGGGTACCTGCCCTCGAACAACCTCGAGGACCCGCCCCTGGCGGACGGCGGCGATCCGGCCGACCGCGAGGACGAGGCGCTCGACCGTCTCGTGCCTGCCTCGCCGAACCAGCCGTACGAGATGCACGACCTCATTCACGCCGTCGCGGACGACGGCGCGTTTCTCGAGGTACACCGCGACTACGCGCGGAACATCATCGTCGGGTTCGCGCGGCTGGGGGGGCGCTCCGTCGGCGTAGTGGCCAACCAGCCGGCGCACCTCGCGGGCGTGCTCGACATCGACGCCTCGATCAAGGGGGCGCGTTTCGTCCGCTTCTGCGACGCGTTCAACATCCCGCTGGTGACGTTCGAGGACGTCCCCGGGTTCCTGCCGGGCACGCGGCAGGAATACGGCGGCATCATCAAGCAGGGCGCGAAGCTGCTCTTCGCGTTCGCGGAGGCGACGGTGCCGAAGATCACCGTCATCACGCGAAAGGCGTACGGCGGCGCGTACTGCGTCATGTCGTCGAAACACATCCGGACGGATGTGAACTACGCCTGGCCGACCGCCGAGATCGCGGTGATGGGGCCCGAAGGGGCCGTGAACATCCTGTACAAGCGCGAGCTCGAAACCGCCAAGGACCCGGCCGCCATGCGCGCGGCGAAGGTCGCCGAGTTTCGCGAGAAGTTCGCGAGCCCGTACGTCGCCGCCTCGCGCGGGTTCATCGACGAGGTGATCCGTCCGCGGACGACGCGCGGCAAGCTGATCGCGTCGCTCGCGAGCCTGGACAGCAAGCGGGACCGGAACCCACCCAAGAAGCACGGGAATATTCCGCTCTGATATCTGGCGATTTGGTGATTTGGCGATTTGGTGATTTGGTGATTTGGTGATTTGGTGATTTGAAGAAGATCCTGGTGGCGAACCGCGGCGAGATTGCGGTGCGCGTGATGCGCGCGTGCCGCGAGATGGGCATCGCCTCGGTCGGCGTCTACTCGGAGTGCGATCGGGACGCGTACCACGTGCGCTACGCCGACGAGGCGCACGCGATCGGCGACAACCCGGCGCGCGACAGTTATCTGAGAATCGATCGGATCATCGAGGTCGCCCGTCGCTCGGCCGCGGAGGCGATCCACCCGGGCTACGGCTTCCTGGCTGAAAACGCGGAGTTCAGCCGCGCCTGCCGCGACGCGGGCCTCGCGTTCATCGGCCCCTCCGCCGACCTCATCTCCCTCATGGGGAGCAAGACGGCCGCACGCCAGGCGGCGATCAAGGCCGGCGTCCCGGTCGTGCCAGGCACGGAGCAGCCGCTCGGCGAAGACGTCCCTGTCTCCGAAGTGGCGCGGATCGCGGAGGACATCGGTTACCCGGTCCTGATCAAAGCGGTCGCCGGAGGCGGCGGCAAGGGCATGCGCGTGGCCGCGATGCCGGCCGACCTCCCGTCCGCCGTCCGCGCGGCGCGATCCGAGGCGCAGTCCTCGTTCGGCGACCCGTCCATCTACCTCGAACGCCGGCTGCTCCGGCCGCGCCACATCGAGATTCAGCTCATCGGCGACGAGCACGGCACCGTCATTCCTTTCGTCGAGCGGGAGTGCTCGATCCAGCGCCGGCACCAGAAGGTGCTCGAGGAGTCTCCCTCGTTGGCCGTCAGCCCGTCGCTTCGGGCGCGGATGGCGGAGCGCGCCGCCGCGCTGGCGCGCGCCGTCGGGTACACGAACGCGGGCACGATGGAGTTCCTGGTCGAAGAGGAAGAGTTCTACTTCCTCGAGATGAACACCCGGCTGCAAGTGGAACATCCGGTGACCGAAAGGATCACCGGGATCGACCTGGTGCAATGGCAGATCCGCGTGTCGCGGGGAGAGAAGCTGGCCATCGATCCGGCGCGCGCGCTCACGCCGCGCGGCCACGCGATCGAGTGCCGCATCTACGCCGAGGATCCCGACCGCGGGTTCATCCCGTCGCCGGGATTGATCACGTCTTTCCGCCTGCCCTCGGGTCCTGGCGTCAGGAACGACACCGGCGTGACGACGGGATCGACCGTGCCGGTGTTCTACGATCCGCTCATCTCAAAGCTGGTGGTCTGGGGAGAGGACCGGCCGCAGGCGCTCGCGCGGCTCTCGCGAGCGCTCCAGGAGTTCCAGGTGCTCGGCATCGAGACGACGATCCCGTTCTTCCAGTGGCTGATACGCGAGCCGGCGTTCCGGGACGGCCAGTTCGACACGACGTTCGTCGATCAAGTGTTGATCCGCCGCGAGCGGCCGTTCGCCAGCGTGTCGGCCGAAGGGGAAGAAGTCGCGGCGATCGCCGCCGCGCTGCACACCCTGCTGCGGTCCGGCGCGGCGCGCCCGGGCGGTGAGGTCGGCGCCGCTCGCGCCAAGAGCTCGTGGAAGCAGGGCGCCCGGCGGGAGGCCCTCAGGCCGTGATCGCCACCTTCGAGGTCGAAATCAACGGCCGCACCCGCCGGGTGGCGGTCGAGCGCATCGGCCCCGCGGCCGAAGGGCGATATCGGATTACGATCGAGGGGCGCAGCCGGCTGGTGGATGCCCGGCCGGCGGGTCCGGGACGGCTGTCGCTGCTGTTCCCCGACGAGGAGGCCAGGAGCTACGACGTCGCCGTGGCGCAGGCATCCGTCACCGACCTCCACATCCACCTGCCTGAAGGAGCGGTGACGGCGATCGTCAACGGGCGCCGCTCGCGTCGGGAAGGCCCGTCCGAGCGCGCGGGGGATGGCGAGCAACGGATTGCCGCGCCCATGCCCGGCCGTATCGTCAAAGTGCTCGTGGCGCCGGGTGACGACGTGAAGGCCCGCCAGCCGCTCGTTGTCGTGGAGGCCATGAAGATGGAGAACGAGCTGTCGGCGCCGCGTGGCGGACGCGTAAAGGACGTGCAGGTGCGCGACGGCATGTCGGTGGAGGCCGGCCGCCTGCTCGTAGTCGTCGAATGAAGCGCCGGGTGGCGAAGATCGTCGTCCGGGTCGTCGTCGCCCTTGCGCTCGTGCTGTGCCTCGTCGTCGCGATCACCCTCAAAATCGACCTCGGTCCGTCGCTTCGCGGTCGCGCGGAACGCGAGGCCGCCAACTTCCTGAAGCGTCCCGTCAAGATCGGCAGGCTCTCCGCCCGGCTCATCCCCGGCCGCTTTGTCGTGGAGGACTTCGTGATCGCCGGGCTCGAACCCCGCGATCGGCCGTTCCTGACCGCGAACCGAATCGAAGTGGCGATGCCATGGTGGACGGCGTTCCGCAACCAGATCGTCTTCGACGGGATTCGCATGACCGGCTGGAAGATGGTCGTGGAGACGTTCCCCAACGGGCGGCACAACTTCCCGCGGTTCACGCGCGAGCGACAGACGACCGGGCCGAAGCGCTTCACGACCACCCTGCGCTACGTCAGCGCCGAGAACGGGGAGTTCATTTACGACGACCACTCCACGCCGTGGCAGACCATCGCGCGCAACCTGAACGTCATGGTTTCGCGGTGGGGAGACACGTACCGCGGCCACGCGCGCTTTTCGGACGGCGTCATCGCCATCCAGTCGTACGTGCCGATGAGCGCGGACATGACCTCCAGCTTCAGGCTCGACGGCGGGCGCGTGCACTTCGACCGCATCGACCTGAGGACCGACGGCGCCCGGTCCGTCGTGACCGGCGACGTCAACCTCGCGCGATGGCCCGAACAGCAGTACCAGGTGAGCTCGCGCATTCAGCTTCCCCGCATGCGCGAGCTGTTCTTCGCGCGCGACGCGTTCACGCTGTCGGGGGAGGCGGCGTTCGAGGGCACGTTCCACCTGTTCAAGGGGGGGCGCGAGCTGCGGGGCCGGTTCAGCAGCCCCGTCGCCGGCGTGAACGCATACCGCTTCCCGAACCTGCGCGGCACGGTGGTCTGGCTGCCCGACAGCCTCGACGTGCCCGAGGCCACGGCTGGCGTCTTCGACGGCCAGTCGCAGTTCACTTATCGGATGTGGAAACCGGAGCGGCGCGGGCGCTGGCTCGCACGCTTCGACGCGAGATACCAGGACGTCGACCTGGCGCGCTTCACCGATTTCGTGGAGACCCGCGGGCTGCGGCTGGCGGGCCGCGCCGATGGGCGGAGCCTGCTCGAGTGGCCACTCGGCCGCTTCAGCGCCGAGTTGCGCGGCGGAGGGACGGTGAACGTCAGCCCTCCCGTCGGCGTCGCGCTGCAGGGGCGGGAGCTCGAGGCGGCACAGATTGCAGCCGCCGACGCTCGCGGCGTGGACACCGGGCCGTTCAACCCGGGCCTGGCGGTGGGCTACGTCCCGATCGGCGGCCGCGTCACCTACGCGCTCACGCCCGAGCGCATCACGCTGGACGACAGCTGGATTGCGACGCGGAGCACGCACGCGTCGTTCAGCGGGAGCACGGCGTGGCTCGACGCCGCGGAGATTCCGTTCCACGTGACGAGCAGCGACTGGCAGGACAGCGATCGACTCATGGCGGCGATCCTGACGACGTTCGGCTCGCCGACGTCAGCCGTCCAGATGGGAGGGTACGGCACGTTCGACGGCGTCATGCGGAAGTCCTTCCGCCGGCCGCGCATCGAGGGGCAGTTCACCGGCGGCGCGTTGACGGCGTGGAACACCGTCTGGGGCCAGGGCGAGGCGCACGTCGTCGTC
The DNA here is from genome assembly GCA_035463475.1 of Vicinamibacterales bacterium. GTDB lineage: Bacteria > Acidobacteriota > Vicinamibacteria > Vicinamibacterales > 2-12-FULL-66-21 > JACPDI01. The sequence goes on along the minus strand of DATHTE010000134.1, from coordinate 13,978 downwards.
GAGAACTCTTACGTGGAGGTGCGGCGCGCGGTCCTCGCGCGGATGACCGGCGAGACGCCGTCGGAGATCCGCGTGGACGGCACGTTCTCGCTCGGGTATCCGCGGCGCGACGGCGGCGAGGAGATCAACGCGCACGTGGTGATGAAAGACCGCCCGCTCGCGGACCTGCGACAGGCGTTCGAGCTGTTCGACTACCCGGTTGACGGGCTCACCTCGGGCGAGTTCCGATTGCAGGGGCGCTACGCGGGACCGACCGGGTTCGGCACCTTGCGGATCGACCGCGGCGTTGCGTACGAGGAGCCGTTCGAGAGGGCGACCGCGGGCCTGCGCTTCGAGGGAACCGGCGTGCGGCTCGACAGCATCGAGATCCAGAAGGGCAGCGGCGCGGCGACGGGCGCAGCGTGGGTGGGCTGGGACGGCACCTACTCGTTCAACGTGGACGGCCGCCGCATCCCGGTGGAGTCGCTGAAGAACGTCGCGTTCCCGCGCGCGCCGCTCTCCGGCCTGCTGCAACTCACCGCCGCCGGCAACGGTACGTTCGAGTCCCCGAGGTACGAGGTGCGGTTCTCCGTGGCCGACCTGTACGCAGGAGAGGAGGGCATCGGGCACGTCACGGGACGAATCGGCATCCGCGGCGACCTGCTCGCGATCGAACAGCTCGAGGCCGCCTCGCCACGGCTGACGCTGTCCGGGTCTGGCCAGATCGAGCTGACCGACGAGATGGACGCCGCCCTGACGTTCCGCTTCTCGGACACGTCCCTCGATCCGTACGTGCGCACGTTCGTGCCGAAGCTCTCGCCGTTCACCACCGCGGTGGTAAGCGGCACGATTGACGTACGCGGCGAGCTGTACGTGCCGGAGCATCTTCGCATCGACCTCAACGTGGAGCAGCTCGAGGCGAAGCTGTTCGACTACCGCCTGCGCGCCGGCGGCCCACTGCGGCTCGCCGTCAACCAGCAGCGGATCATCGCGAAGGACCTGCGCCTCGTGGGCGAGGGCACGCAGCTCGAAGTCAACGGCGAGGTGAACCTGCTCCAGGAGCGCGTCGCGCTCACCGCCACCGGCAGCGCGAACCTGGGGATCCTCCAGGGCTTCTTCCGCAACGTGCGAAGCTCGGGCGCCGCGAGCCTCAGCGCCGACGTGCGCGGCAGCCTGAACGCGCCGGAGTTCGCCGGCTTCGCGAGGGTGTCGAATGGGCGCATCCGCCACTTCGCCCTTCCGCACTCGCTCGACGCGATCAACGGCACCATGTCGTTCGACGCGCGCGGCGTGAGGCTCGACGATCTCACAGCGAGGATGGGCGGCGGTCTCGTGCGATTCGGCGGCCGTGTGGGCCTTGACGGCTTCAAGCCGGGCACGCTGAGCCTGACGGCCATCGGCGAAGGCATGCGGCTACGCTACCCCGAGGGATTCACCTCGGTCGTGGATGCTGACCTCTCCCTCGTAGGCACGGTGAGCAGCCCGCTCGTCGAGGGCACCGTGATGGTCCGCAGCTCGATGTTCGCCCGGCGCCTGGATACCGCCGCCGCCATCTTCGGGCTCGGGGCAGTGGGGGGCGGGGGCGTCCGCCCCGCGGAGCCCGCGCCCGTTGCCGGGCTCCCCCTCCGTTTCAACCTGCACGTCACCGCCCCCTCGTCGCTTCGCGTCAACAACAACGCGATGGACCTCACCGCGAGCGCCGACCTGCGGCTGACCGGCACCTACGATCGCCCGGTGCTGCTCGGGCGCGCCGACATCGAGCGCGGCTGGCTCACCTTCGAGGGGAACCGCTACGTGGTCACGCGCGGCGGGATCAACTTCGCCAACCCGTCCCGCATCGAGCCGTTCTTCGACGTCGAGGCCGAGACGCGCGTGCAGGTGCCAGGCCAGACCTATCGCGTGACCTTGAGCGCCGCGGGCACGCTGGACGCGATGACGTGGGCCGCCACGGCGGACCCGCCGCTCCCGACGGCGCAGGTGCTGGCACTGCTCCTCGGCGAAGGCGCCGATCCGGACGCCGATCTGCGACGGCTGCAGGAGGGACAGGGTGCCGAGCGCGAGCTGTTCACGGCGCTCGCGGCGCGCGGGCTCGCCACGCCGCTGTCCAACCCGCTCGGCCGCGTGTTCGAGGAAACGCTTGGGGTCACGACGCAGATCACGCCGATCATCGGCGAGTTCAGCACGCTGCAGACGCTCAACCCCACCGCGCGGGTGATCATCGGCAGGCGCCTGTCCAGCCGCGTGTACGTGACCTATTCGCAGGCGCTGGGCTCGGGACGCAACGAGCAGATCGTGCTCATCGAATACGATCAGAGCGACCGCCTCGGATGGATCCTGTCGAGGAACGAGGACGGCACTTTCGCGCTCGAGTTCCGCGTGCGCCACACCTACTGATGCGACGTGCCTTTCCGATTTCGCTGGTCCACGCGGCAGGCCCGAAGGCAGCCGCGACGGCGTGCGCCACGGCGTTTGCCGTATTCGGCCTCGTCGCGCCGCTGGCGGCGCAGGGCACCGCCCCAGCCCCGGCGGCCGCCTTCGTCGGAGCTCCCGTCGCCTCGATCGCGCTGAAGTTGGAGGAACGTCCCACCGCGGACCCGGGCCTGCTCGATCTCGTCGAGACCCGCGTCGGCGAACCGCTCTCGATGAGCGCGGTCCGCGAGACGCTGATGCACCTGTTCAGCCTCGGCCGGTTCCAGGCCATCGAGGTCAACGCCGAATCGGTCGCCGGCGGGGCCGTGGCGCTCGAGTACAGACTGACCCCGCTGCACGGCGTCGCCGACGTCCGCATTCGCGGTGAGTCCGGCGTGTCCGGCGGGGACCTGCGGCGGCTCGTGGTGGAGCGGTTCGGACAAGCGCCCCCGGTCGGCCGCGCGGATGCGGCGGCGCGCCTCCTCGAGCAGCATCTCGCGCGAAACGGGTTTCCGCGGGCCCGGGTGAAGCCGTCCATCGAGGTCCGCCACGATCCCGACCGGACCATCCTCAACTTCGACGTGCAGGCGGGACCGCGCGCAAGGATCGGCTCAGTGCGCATCAGCGGCATTCCCAACACACGCGCGGTCGCGGCGAGGCTCGGACTGACCACGGGCCAGCCTTACGCGGAGGAACGGCTGCAGCAGCGTCTCGACGAGTACTTGCAGTCGTTGCGCCGCCGCGGATTCTACGAAGCCACCGCCGACCACCGGCCGCAGCCGCGCGAGGACAGCACGGTTGTCGACGTGACGCTCGAGATCCGTCCCGGGCCCTCCGTGCGGCTCGCCTTCGAAGGAAACCCGCTGCCGCGCAATCGCATCGAGGAGCTGGTGCCGGTCGCGCGCGAGGGATCCGTGGACGAGGATCTGCTGGAGGATTCCGAGGTCCGAATCCGCAATTTCCTGCTGGAGCAGGGCTACTGGAAGGCAGAGGTGTCGCACCGCCGGGAGCAGGCGGAAGGCGTCGAGACCGTGACGTTCTCGGTCAATCGCGGGGCGCGATACACCATCGACGCCATCGAGATTTCCGGCAACGCGAGCGTGGGAATCGCGGAACTGCGGGCGCTCGTGCCCATTCGCCCTGGTGAGCCGTTCGTCGAAGGTCGCCTGACGTCGGCAGTGGAGGCGATCAAGGCGTTGTATCAGCGCCGCGGCTTTGCCTCGGCCGCGGTGGAGGTCGCGACCGATGAAACGCCCGCCAGCGCGGCGGGGGAGGGCAGCGTCCAGGTCCGTCTCGCCATCCGCGAAGGGGTGCTCACCCGCATCCGGGCGATCGCGATCGAGGGGAACGCCGCGCTGAGCGACGCGCGCCTGCGGGGCGTCATGGCGCTCGCTCCGGGCGATCCGTACTACGTGCCTGCCGTGGCGGCGGCCCGCGAAAAGGTGCTCGTCGAGTATCTCGACAACGGCTACGCCGCGGCGACCGTGGCGGTCGACACGCCGCTGAGCGCGGATCGTTCGGCGGTCGATCTCACGTTCCGCGTCGTCGAAGGCACTCAGGTCATCGTCGATCACGTGATGGTCATCGGGAACACCCGCACGAGCGAAGAGACCATCCGCCGTGAGTTGCTGATTCAGCCCGGACAGCCCCTGGGCCTCGCCGACCTGGTGGAATCCCAGCGACGGTTGAGCGCCCTCGGTCTGTTCCGCCGCGTGCGCATCACGGAGGTCGCGCACAGCGATCAGCCCCGGCGAGACGTCATCGTCGCCGTCGAGGAGGCGAACCGGACGACGATGGCCTTCGGCGCCGGCGTGGAGCTGATCCCGAAGGTGGGGCTCAGCCAGGACGTGTCCGCGGTCGAGCGGTACGACATCGCACCGCGAGGCTCGTTCGAGATCGGCCGGCGGAACCTGTGGGGGCGGAACCGCTCGGTCAACCTGTTCACGCGAATCAGCTTCCGGCCGCGCGGCGAGTCCCTCGAGTCGCCGGGCTCCGCGCAGTACGGGTTCAACGAGTACCGCGCCGTCGCCACCTACCGCGAGATCGGCGCCTTCGAATCGAACGCGGACGTGGCGATGAACGCCTTCATCGAACAGGCGATTCGGAGCAGCTTCAACTTCCGCCGACAAGGCATCAACGCCGAGCTGCTGCGCCGCGTCTCGTCATACGTCCGGGTCACCGGGCGGTACACGCTCGGCAGGACGAAGCTGTTCGAGCCCCGGATCCCCGAAGAACAGCGGCTCGAGGTGGACAAGCTGTTCCCGCAGGTCCGGCTGTCGTCGTTCTCGGTGTCGATCTATCGCGACACGCGTGACGACCCGCTGGACCCGACGCGAGGCTCCCTGATCGGAACGGACAGCGAGTTGGCAGCGCGCAGCATCGGCTCGCAGGTCGGGTTCGCAAAAGCCTACGTGCAGGCGTTCGCGTTCCGCCGCTTCGCGCGTGCGCCCCGCGTCGTGCTCGCGGGCGCGGCCCGGGTGGGGCTGGCGCGCGGCTTCGAGCGGCAGGTCGGCGAGGGGCCGGTGATCACGGAACTGCCCGCGAGCGAGCGGTTCTTCGCCGGCGGCAGCACGACGCTGCGCGGTTTCGCGCTGGATCGCCTCGGCGCGAGCGACACGATCTCGAGCACCGGTTTCGCGCAGGGCGGGAACGCAATGGTCGTGCTCAACGCGGAGATCCGCGCGCCGGTCTGGCGCGACCTCGGCGCGGTCGGGTTCCTCGACGTCGGGAACGTGTTCGCGCGGGTCAGCGACCTGGATCTCACCGAACTGCGGGCCAGCCCCGGCCTCGGGCTGCGCTACCGCTCCCCCATCGGCCCGATCCGGTTCGACATCGGGTTCAAACTGGACCGGCGGGAACTGTCACCGGGCAATTTCGAGCGGCTCACGGCGTTTCACATCAGCGTGGGCCATGCGTTCTGAGGCGGGGCGCCGTGCCGCGGCAGCGATCGCGTTCACGCTGGCGCTCGCGGGTTCCCTCCTTGCCCGCGCGCCCGTCATCGATCGCGTCCTGGCCGTCGTCTCGGGGACGATCGTCACGCTCTCCGACGTGCACGCCGCCATCGCGCTTGGCCTCGTGAACACGGCAGGGGCCGCCGATCCTGTCGGCTCCGCGCTCGAACAGCTGATCGAGCGCACGCTGATGCTCGCGGAGGTGGAACGCTACGCCCCGCCGGAGCCCGAGAAGGCGCAAGTGGAGGCGCGCGTCCGCGACGTCCGGGCGCGCTTCCCGGGCGACGCCGCCTTCCGTGACACGCTCACCGCGTACGGCCTCGACGAGGACCGCCTGCGCGCGATCGCCCGAGACGACCTGCGCCTGCAGACGTACCTCGATCAGCGGTTCGCCTCGGCCGCCGAGGCGTCGCCGGACGACGTGCAAACCTACTACCGCGAGCACGCGAGCGAGTTCACGCGCGATGGCGCGCCACTCCCGCTGGCCGCCGTGGAGCAGGACATCCGGCAGCGTATCGCCGCCGATCGCCGTCGCGCGCTCATCGACGAGTGGTCGCTCGGACTGCGACTGCGAGCGGACGTCATCGTGGTGCCGAGGGGCGACTGAGTGCGCCTGCGCGCCCTGCTCGAAGTCCTGATCTGTTCCGGCTTTCCGACGCAGCTGTTCGTGATCGGCGTCCTGTGGGCGGCGGGGCTGCCTGCGCGCCGCCCGGACGGCGAACTGTCGCTGCTGTTCGTGTCAGTGCTGTCCCTCGCCGACGCCGCGCTGCTGATCTCGCTCGTGTTTGTGTTCCTGCGCGCGGGCCACGAGCGCGCACGGGACGTGTTCCTCGGCGCGAGGCCGGTGCTGGGCGAGGCGACGCGCGGGGTCCTGCTCGTGCCCGTCTCGTTCCTCGTCGCGATCGCCGTGATGGCCGCGGTGCGGGCTGCCGCCCCGTGGCTGCACGATGTCCTTGTGAACCCGTTCGAAGCGATCATGCGCACCACGCGCGAGCGAATGGTGCTGCTGTTCGTCGTCATCGTTGCCGGCGGGCTGCGCGAAGAGATCCAGCGTGCGTTCATCCTGCACCGCTTCGAGCAGTGGCTCGGCGGCGCGTGGGTCGGGCTGGTGCTGTTCAGCGTCAGCTTCGGGCTCGGGCACCTCGCGCAGGGGAGCGACGTCGCGATTGCCACCGCGTCGCTGGGCGCCTTCTGGGGCGTGGTGTACCTGAGACGACGGAGCGTTGTCGCGCCGGCCGTGGCCCATGCCGGGTTCAACGCGAGCGAGATCCTGGGGGCGGGCATCGCGGGCTAGGAAGGCGCGGACGCGACCCGGACGGATGTGGAACCGCCGAGAACGCCTCCGCGTGATCTTCGCCTCGGCGGTGCGCTACTTCGCGGGCACGCGAACGGTGATCGGCGCGAGCAACCGCACCGACACGTTCGCGCCGGCGGGGAGGCGCACCTCCTTGCCGCGCGTGGCAAGCACGACGCCCGTGCCCCCCGCGCCGCCGATCGCCGCTCCCTTTGCTGCGCCGTCGCCGCCGCCCGCGATGCCGCCGATCACGGCGCCCGCAGCCGCGGGGATGCCGACCGTCGCCGCATCGCGCTTCTTCGTCGCCGGCGCCGTCCGGGCGACGACGCTGGTCCGCACGTCGATGCGCTCGTCCCCCGCCCGCAGCGTGTTGAACCGGAACGCGACGTGCCCGCGCCCTTTCACGCGCCCGGGACGCCTGGCCGCGGTCACCACGCCGGACAGCTCGCTCCCGGCCGGGATGGCCTCGACGCCCTTCACCACGACCGCGCGTCGCAACGTGGCGCGCACCGGGTCCTCGACGCTGCTGGTGTCCGACGCGACCGTCGTCTGCAGGTCGAGCGGTAGCACGGTTCCGGCCGGGATCGTCACCTCGCGGTACTCCGGCTCTTTCGAAAAGAACTTCGCGATAGGATTACGAGTTTCGCTCGCCGGTTTCGGCGCGCTTCCAATTTCGTCATTCGCCCGCTGGCCGCCACCGGGCGACGGGTTGGCGGATGCAGCCTGACCCGGCTGCTCTGAGGCCTGATCCGGCTGCGCAGCGGGCTGATTCGGCTGCTGTGCGGCCTGATCCTGCGGCGGCGTTTGCGCCGGCGGCTCGGCCCCTGAACCACATGCCGCCACGAGCGGCACGGCCGATATCGCTGCGAGGATGAGAAATCGCCTGAACATGGACCTGTGCCTCCGCAGCTCAACCGTGCAATGGACGTACCGGGCCCAGACTCCGGTGGTACACTCGACTTTTTGACATGCTGCCGTCCAGGTGCAAGATCAGGAGGACGGGGCGTGCAAAAGATTCAGGACTTATAGCGGGTCAATGGAAAAAACCGCCACAGCTGAACGGGTGCTGATTGTCGAGGATGAGACCGCCACGCGCGTCGGGCTCACCGAGCTCGTCAGCGCCTGGGGTTTCCTCACTGACGAAGCGGCGGACGGAGAGGCGGCGCTCCAGAAAGTGACGCAGTTCCGCCCCGCGATCATCGTGAGCGACCTCGTAATGCCGCGCATGGACGGGTTGCAGCTTCTCCGCACGCTGAAGGACGAGCTCTCGGACATCAGCTTCATCATCCTGACCGCGCAAGGCACGGTCGAGACGGCGGTGGAAGCGATCAAAGAGGGCGCCTACGACTACCTGACGAAGCCCGTGGACACGCAGCGCCTCCGCATTCTGCTCGACAAGGCGGTCGAGCGGCAGGAAACGCTGCGCGAGGTGAAGGAACTGCGCCGCCAGCTGCGCGAGCAGGGCAGCTACGGGCGCATCGTCGGAAACAGCCCCGGGATCCGCGCGATCTACCGCGTCATCGAGCAGGCGGCGCCGACCAACGCCTCGGTGCTGGTGTGGGGGGAATCGGGCACGGGCAAGGAGCTGGTCGCCCAGACGATCCACTCGCTGAGTCCGCGCGCGTCGTTTCCGTACGTCGGCATCAACTGCGCCGCCATCCCGGAAACGCTGCTCGAGAGCGAGATCTTCGGCCACGAAAAGGGCGCGTTCACCGGCGCGCACGACCGGCGGCTCGGGTGCTTCGAGCTGGCGCACCGCGGCACGCTCTTCCTCGACGAGATCTCCGAGATGTCCCCTCAGACGCAGGCGAAGCTGCTGCGAGTCCTGCAGGAGCGGGCGTTCCGCCGGCTCGGCGGCCGCCAGGAGATTTCGGTGGACGTGCGGGTGATCGCGGCGACGAACCGCAATCCCGAGGAGTCGGTGCGCGACGGGAAGCTGCGCGAGGACCTGTTCTACCGGCTCAACGTGTTCCCGATCCACATTCCGCCGCTCCGCGAGCGTCGCGAGGACGTCCCGCTGCTCGTGCAGTCGTTCCTGAACGAGTTCACGGCGCGGAACACGAAGGGGGTTCGCGCGGTCTCGCAGGAGGCGATGCGCGCGCTCGAGAACTACACCTGGGCGGGCAATGTGCGCGAGCTCCGGAACGTGATCGAGCGCGCCACGATCCTGACCGACGGCGAGTTCGTGGAACTCGAACACCTGCCGGTGACGCTCATCCAGCGCTCGGAGACGAGCCTGCCGACGCTGACGCTGACGCCCGGCATGACGGTGGACGAGGCCGAGCGCCGGCTGATCCTGCTCACGCTGGAGCACACGCGCAACAACAAGACGCGCGCGGCGGAGATTCTCGGGATCAGCCTGAAGACGCTCCACAACAAACTCAATCGCCTCAAGATGGAGCAGGAAGAGGAACTGCGGGCTGACAGCTGACCGCCGGTAGCTGCTCATGACAATCAAGGCGCGGCAGGTCCTCGGGGTCACGGTTCTCGTCGGACTCGTGGTCGCCGTGTTGAGCGCGGTGCACCTGGCCACGCTCGCGCGCCTGAGCCTCCAGGAAACTGATTCACGCGGGGATCTGCTCGCCAACGCGATCTTCCAGCGCGCGCGCGAGGTGGTTCCCGGCACGTCGGACCCATACGACGCGCTCCGGAAGGACCCCGGCCTGCGCTCGATCCTCGCCTCGTCGATCGCATACTCGAAGAACGTGACGTACGCCGCGGTCGTGGACACCAACGGCGTCGCCGTCGCGCACAGCTTTCAATCGCTCGAAGGGCGGCCGCTGCCCGACCAGGGAAACCTCCACGATCTCCAGGGGGCCAGCATCCTGGCGATGCTGCGAGCGGTGTACTCGGACCGGATCTACGAGGTCCGGCAGCGGCTGCTGTTCGGGGACCGCGACTTCGGGTCCACTCGCATCGGGGTCTCGACCCTGCTCGTGCGGAGCGAGCTCCAGGGGGCGCTCTGGCAGGCCACGCAGACCGCGCTGGGGCTGATGCTGCTCGCGATGCTCGTGGCGACGCTCCTGTCGCAGTGGCTCCTGCGTCCGATCCACGTGATCCGCGCCGGGTTGAGCCGCCTGGGGCGCGGCGAGGCGAACGTCCGGCTGGAGTTGCCCGAGGGGGAGGAGTTCAAGGAGCTGGGCTCATCGTTCGAGCAGGTGAGCGCGCAGCTTGCTGCGATGCGGGCGCGACAGCTGGGACAGCCGTCGGAGGTCGAAACCGTCGTCGAACGCCTGGAGGATGCCGTGGCGCTCGTCAACGCGAGCGGAGAAGTGCTTTTTGCCAATCCGGCGATGCGGGTGCTCCTCCCGGAGCTCGCGCAGTCGCGGTCGATCGACGACTCGCTGCCGGCTGGCCACCCGGTGCGGCAGATCGTCCAGCAGACGCTCTCGACGCGGCACGCGCAGGGGCCGTCCACGCCGTCGTGGGGCTTGTCGGAAGACGAGGGGCCGATCGAGCGCCTCGTGGTCACCAGCCCGATCGAGGACCCCGAGCGCGGCTTCACGGGCGCGATGCTCGTCGTTCGCAACCTGGGGTATCTGGACCAGGTGCGCTCGACGCTGCAGTACTCGCACAAGCTCGCGTCGCTCGGGCGCCTGATGGCGGGTGTGGCGCACGAGGTAAAGAACCCGCTGAACGCCATGACGATTCACCTCGAGCTCCTCCGGAACAAGCTGCGCCAGGCGTCGGGGGTCGGCGTTCAGGCCGCATCGTTCGCCGACGGCCGCGGGTTGAACCCGGTCATGGAGGAAGAGCACCCCGCGCAGAAGCACGTGGACGTCATCGCGACCGAGATCACGCGGCTCGATCACGTGATGCAGGATTTCCTGAAGTTCGCGCGCCCCGGTGAGGTCAAGCTCGAGCCGATCCAGGCGGCGTCGCTCCTCGAGGACATCGCGCGCGTGATCGGGCCGGACGCCGAGCGCACGCACGTGACCGTCCGGCTCGACTGCGCGCCGCATACGCCCGACATCAACGGCGACGCCGGTATGCTCCGGCAGGCGCTGATGAACCTGGCGCTCAACGCGTGCCAGGCGATGCCGACCGGCGGCACGCTCCGGCTGGCGTGCCGGCCTTTGTCGTCCGGGCGCGTGGAGGTCGTCATCGAGGACACCGGACAGGGAATCAAGCCCGAGCACCTCGACCGGATCTTCGATCTGTATTTCACGACCAAGGAGAAGGGGAGCGGAATCGGTCTGTCGATGGTGTATCGCATCGTCCAGCTGCACAACGGCGAGATCGAGGTGCAGTCGACGCCGGGCGCCGGGACGCGATTCCGCATCCTGCTGCCGAGGGCGTGATCGGCCAGAGGCCAGAGGCCAGAGGCCAGAGGCCAGAGGCCAGAGGCCAGAGGCCAGAGGCCAGAGGTCAGAGGCCAGAGGCCAGAGGTCAGCGGCCAGAGGCCAGGGGCCAGAGGCCTGAGGCCAGAGGCCAGGGGTCAGAGGTCAGGGTCAGAGGTCAGGGATGAGTTCTGAGGCTAGACTGACGGATTCGGGGTCTAATCATGCAGGTGCGCTTTTCCATAATCCTCCCGGCCGTCGCGATCGTTGTGTCGTCGGCGTGCGCGACGACGAAGGCGTCGAGCAGCGCGAAGCACGAGCCGCTGGCCGTGCCGCCCCCGCCGCCACGCGTGATCGTCCCGGCGCCTGAGCCCGTCCAGGAGACGGTCGCGCCGCAGCCGGAACTCGTGCCGGCGCTTCCGCGTCCGGCCCGCTCGTCGCCGCGCGAGCCCGCCCGCTCCGAGCCGAAGGCGTCAGGCACCACAACCGATCCCGCCGCGGCACCCCAGCCCGCCGCGGCTCCTCCGCCAAACGCGGGCGCGACCGGCGCGCCGCCCCAGGCCTCCGAACTACGCACGGTGGAGACGCCGGACGACTCCAAAGCGAGCCGGCTCGTGCGCGACACGCTCGATCGGGCGGGGCGGACCCTGAACGGGATCGACTACGCGCGGCTGCCGAAGCCCTCTCAGCTGCAGTACGACATGGCGAAGCGCTTCATCGAGCAGTCGGAGGAAGCGCTCCGGACACGCAATTTCACCGCGGCTCAGCTCATGGCTGAGAAAGCGGACACGATTGCGAAAGAGCTGTCCGGGCGGTAGCGAACGAGCAAGAAACAGGCGAGAAATAGGGCAAACGGAAGAAGTCTCGTCAAAGGCCATTATCTTGCGCGTGACCTAACAATCAGGCACAATTAGTAGTGGATCGCCCTTGACATAGCCGTAAGGCGGGGCGCATATTTGACGGCCGGTAACGTGAGCTTCCGCGGAGCGATCCCAGCGCTCGGCGCACGAAAAACTTCCCGACATTCATAGTCCACCCGCTGTGTCGCGACGGCAGGGTGGCGTTCGGAGGACACGGATGGCCATGCAGACGCGTGCTGCTCAACAGGCCGACTCGGTCGCCCCCAGCCCTGCGCTCCCGAGCGCAGCGGCGCCGGCGGCCCCCCTCGAGGCGCGGGCTCCCGGGCTCGACTGGGAACGCCGTTTTTCCCGCGAAGGCATCGATCCGTTCGACGAGATTGAGTGGGAGATCCGCTCGGCGACGATCGGCAACGAGAAAGGTGAGCTGGTCTTCGAGCAGCGCGACGTCGAGATCCCGCGGTTCTGGTCGCAGCAGGCGACCAACATCGTGGTGTCGAAGTACTTCCGCGGCCAGATCGGATCTCCGGAGCGCGAGCGATCGATAAAGCAGCTGATCGGGCGCGTGGTGGACACGATCACCGCGTGGGCGCGCCGGCAGCAGTACTTCGCCAGCGAAGACGATCTCCAGGCGTTCAGCGACGACCTGAAGCACCTGCTCGTGTTCCAGAAGGCGTCGTTCAACTCGCCAGTCTGGTTCAACTGCGGGTTCGAGCCGCATCCGCAGTGCTCCGCCTGCTTCATCAACTCGGTGGACGACACGATGGACTCGATCCTGTCGCTCGCGCGGACCGAGGGGATGCTGTTCAAGTTCGGCTCGGGCACCGGCACCAACCTCTCCCCCATCCGGTCATCGAAGGAGCTGCTCGCGGGGGGCGGGACGGCGTCCGGCCCGGTGTCGTTCATGAAGGGGTTCGACGCGTTCGCGGGCGTGATCAAGTCCGGCGGCAAGACGCGGCGCGCTGCGAAGATGGTCATTCTCAACGCCGACCACCCGGACATCGTCGAGTTCATCAACTGCAAGGTAGAGGAAGAGAAGAAGGCCTGGGCGCTCATCGACGCGGGCTACGACGGCTCGTTCACGGGCCCGGCGTACTCGTCCGTGTTCTTCCAGAACTCGAACAACTCGGTGCGCGTGACCGACGACTTCATGCGCGCGGTCCTCGACGACGGGGTGTGGCAGACGCGATCCGTCACGAACGGGGAGGTGACGGAGACCTACAAGGCGCGGGAGCTGATGCGGCTCGTCGCCGAGGCGACGTGGCTCTGCGGCGACCCGGGCCTGCAGTTCGACACCACCGTGAACGACTGGCACACCTGCCCCAATACGTCGCGGATCAACGCGTCGAACCCGTGCTCCGAGTACATGTTCCTCGACGACTCGGCGTGCAACCTGGCCTCGATCAACCTGATGCGCTTCGTGAACGACCGCGGTGAGTTCGACGTGAAGGCGTTCGAGTCGGCATGCCGCGTGGTGATCACGGCGCAGGAGATCCTGGTTGACAACGCCAGCTATCCGACGCCCGCGATCGAGCGGAACTCGCACGCGTTCCGGCCGCTCGGCCTCGGATACGCCAACCTCGGCGCGCTCCTGATGTCCCGCGGCCTGCCGTACGACAGCGAGGCCGGCCGGGCGTACGCGGCGGCGGTGACGGCGATCATGCACGGCGCCGCGTGCGCGCAGTCGGGGGCGGTGGCGCGCGACCACGGCGGGCCGTTCCAGGCGTACGAGCAGAACCGCGAGCCGTTCCTGCGCGTGATGCGGAAGCACCGCGCGGCGCTCAAGGACATCGACTGGACGTTCGTGCCCCGCGAGATGAAGAACACCGCGGCCACGCTCTGGGACGAGGTGCTGGAGCTCGGCGAGCGGCACGGGTTCCGGAACGCCCAGGCGACGGTGCTCGCGCCGACCGGCACCATCGGCTTCATGATGGACTGCGACACGACCGGCGTGGAGCCGGACATCGCCCTCGTCAAGTACAAGAAGCTCGTCGGCGGCGGGCTGATGAAGATCGTCAACCAGACGGTGCCCATGGCGCTCAAGCGCCTTGGCTACACGCCGGCGCAGGTCGGGGCCATCATCGACTACATCGATCAGCACGAGACCATCGAGGGCGCGCCCGACCTCAAGGACTCGCACCTGCCGGTGTTCGACTGCGCCTTCAAGGCAGCGAAGGGTCACCGATCGATCCACTACATGGGGCACAT
>DATHTE010000133.1:0-205150 GCA_035463475.1 Vicinamibacterales bacterium | reverse complement strand
TCACAGGCAGCCGACCGCCTACGCGAGCCTCGGCCTGATGCGACGCGTGCCGTCGATCGTCGATATCGACTGCACGCAGGCGTGCGTGCGCAACTCGATGACCGGCGCACTGTCGCGCGCGACGCTCGTGCCCGGTGTGCGGCGAGACGGTGAAGTGTTCGACGCGGCGTCGCTCATCATTGCGAGTTCGGCCTGGGCGGCACGGTCGATCGCGGACCTGTATCCAGGCTGCCGCACCCCCGTCGCCGTCATTCCGCCGCCGGTCAACATGGACGCGTTCGATCCGGCATGGCTGGCCGAACGCGCGTCACGCGCCGCGCGAAGGGAGAAGGTGCGCGCGCTGTTCGTGGGGGGCGATTTCGATCGGAAGGGAGGCTTCCGCCTGCTGCGCGCGTGGCGCCGGGGCAGTTTCGCCGAGCGCGCCTACCTGGATCTGGTCACGGACTGGCCCCTTGCCGAGGCTCGCCTTCCGAGCGGCGTCTCGTTGCACCGCGGCGTGACCGCGTACTCCGAGCGATGGCGCGAGCTGTGGCGCGCCGCCGACCTGTTCGTGCTTCCGACGCGATACGAAGCGTACGGGATGGTCTTCCAGGAAGCCGCCGCGGCCGGGCTGCCGCGAGTCGGCACACGCGAGAACGCCATCCCCGAGCTCATTCACCACGGCGATGACGGGCTGCTCGTCGAGCCCGGCGACGACGCCTCATTGATCGCTGCGCTCGCGGCGCTCGTTGGCGACGCGGAGCTCCGGGCGCGCATGGGGCACGCGTCCCGCACGTTCATTGCGGCGAGCGCGGCGATCGACACGTACGTGCCGGCGTTCGAGAGCGCCGTGCGCCGCGCGATCACCGAGTATCACGGGAGGCGTGCCGCATGAGCGAGCCCGCCGCGATGCGCGATCCCTGGGGCGTACCGGAGCTGTTCATCGTCAGCCAGACGGCGCTGCCGGCGATGCTGTACCTGCCCGGCATGCAGGGGGTGCGGTTCGGGTTGCGCGCCAGCGCGTTTCTCATTCCGCTGGCGGTGCTCGCGTGGTGGTACTTGAACCGGTCCCGTTTTGAACGCGACACGCCGCATCCGTCCGCGCCGTGGGTCGTCGCAGTCCTGTGCGTGATCGCGCTCATGATCTTCCACCCGCTGACGAGCACCGCGCAGGCCGGCATCGCGCAGCTCGCGTTGTACCTTGCGATTGCGTCGCCGGTGTTCTGGGCCCCCGCGCTGGTCCGCACGCCGACGCGCCTGCGGCGCCTGATGGTGCTGCTCCTCGTCTGCAACTCGGTCAATTCAGCCGTCGGCGTGCTGCAGGTCTACGATCCTGCCCGCTGGTTGCCCGACGAGTTCTCGCACATCGTCACGCAGTCCGAGCTCGGGCTCGGACCGGTCTCGTATCGGGGCGCCAGCGGCGAAACCATCGTCCGTCCTCCCGGGCTCTTCGACACGCCTGGGGCGGTCGCCGGCCCGGGCTCCTACGCGGCGCTGCTGGGCCTCATCTTCGCCGCCACCCGCTTCCGCTGGTGGGTGCGTCTCCTGTCGCTCGGGGCCGCGGTGATGGGCGTGGCCGCGATTTATCTCAGCCACGTGCGCGTCAGCATCGTCATCGTTGCGGCCGCGCTGATCGCGTACGGTGTCCTCCTGGTTCTGCAGCGGCGGTTCTCGACGGCGGCGGTGTTCGCCACGGGCGCGGGGATCGTGCTGGCGGTCGGGCTGGTCCTGGCGGTCGGGCTCGGCGGGTCGGCGATTGTCGCGCGCTTCCAGACGCTGTTCGAAGCGGATCCGCTCACGGTGTACTACGCGGCGCGCGGCGGGCAGCTCAGTTACGCCCTCTCCGACAGCCTCTTCGACTTCCCGTTCGGCGCCGGGCTCGGGCGATGGGGGATGATCGCGCTGTACTTCGGGCGGCCCACGCTCGATGCCCCCGCGCTCTGGGCCGAAGTGCAGATCGCCGCCTGGATTCTCGACGGCGGGGTGCTGCTGGTGGCCGTCTACTCGGCGGCCCTCTTGACCGCCGCGGCAGCGGAGGCGCGCGCCGCACTCCGCTCGGGCGACCGGGTGCTGACCGCGTGCGGCGCGGCCGTGTTCGCGGCCAACCTTCCGTCCATCGCGCTGGTGTTCACGTTCACGCCCTTCGTCACGCAGGTCGGCGTGCAGTACTGGTTCCTGGCGGGCGCGCTGCACGGTGTGATGCAGCACGCGGCGCGCGAGCGCCGGGTCGCGGGCTGGGCGGCGAGGACCGGGTCCGCCGCATGACGCGACCCTGGCTCCTCGTCTCGGGCGATTTCTCCCGCTTCGGCGGCATGGACTGCGCCAACCATGCGCTCGCGCTTCACCTGCTGAGCACCGGCAGGGAAGTGCATCTCGTGACGCACCGCGCCGACGACGACCTGGCGAAGCGCGGCGCGATCGTGCACCGCGCGCGGCGCCCGTTCGGGTCGCACGCGCTCGGCATGCCGTTCCTCGCGTCGGCCGGGCGACACCGCGCCCGGCAGCTCGCCCGGCGCAGGGCGCGGGTGATCTGCAACGGCGGGAACTGCGCGTGGCGCGGCGTGAACTGGGTCCATTTCCTGCACGCCGCCGCGGCGGGCGCGACCCCCGCGGCCGGCGCGCAGCGCCTCCTCGCCGACGCCCAGCGCGCCTACGTGCTCCGTCACGAGCGTGATGCGATCACGCGTTCCGCTGCCGTCGTCTGCAACAGCGAGCGGACGAAGCGGGACGTCCAGGAGCAGCTTGGCGTCGATGCCGGCCGGGTGTCGGTCATCTACTACGGCATCGACGCGGCGCGGTTCGGGCCGATTCGGGCGGAGCAGCGACAGCAGGCGCGCGCCGCGCTGGGCATGGACGCGCTGAAGCCCGCGGCGCTTTTCATCGGCGCGCTCGGCGATCGGCGAAAGGGGTTCGACCTGCTGTTCGACGCGTGGCGCGCGCTCTGCCAGGACGACCGCTGGGACGTCGATCTCATCGTGGCGGGACACGGCCGGGAGTTGCCGGCGTGGCGGCGCCGCGCGGGGACGGCTTCGCTCGATCGCCGGATGCGGTTCCTCGGCTTCCGCCGCGATGTCGAGACCCTCCTCGCGGCCGCGGACGTCGTGGTGCATCCTGCGCGATACGAAGCGTACGGGCTCGGCGTGCACGAAGGGCTCTGCCGGGGCGTGCCCGCGATCGTGACCTCGCACGCCGGCGTCGCCGAGCGATATCCGGAGGCGCTCCGTCCGTTGCTGCTGCGATCGCTTTCGGCCGACGCGCTGATGGACCGGTTGCGCGCGTGGCGCGACGACACGGAGGGCTGGCGCGCGCGGACGGCGCCGCTCGGGGCCGCGCTGCGTGCGCGGACGTGGGACGTCATGAGCGAGGAGATTGCGGAGCGTGCCGAGCGCGACGAGTGAGACCGCGGCCCGCTTCGCGCTCGTGGAGGCGTGCTGGATCTGCGACGCCCGGGCGCTCAGGCCCGTGTACGAAGCGCGCTTCGATTTCACCGAGTTCCGGGAGCAGGATCCCGCGCTCGCGGCCTACACCGGGGAGACGCTGCCGATGCGGCAGTGCTCCGGCTGTGGGTTCGTGCAGCCGGAGGCGCTGCCGACGCTCGACAACTACTTCGGCCGCATGTACGACCAGCAGTGGTCGGACGAGTGGATGCAGCGCGAGTTCGCCAGCGCCTCGAAGCGGATGATCTTCGACCAGGTCCTGCGGGTCCTCGAGCGAGCGCTGCCGGCCGGACGCCGGCGCCTCCTCGACCTCGGGGCGCACGTCGGCGCCTTCATCGCCCGCGCGCGCGCGCGGGGGTGGGACGCGTCCGGGGTGGAGCTGAACCCGCGCACCGCCGCGTTTGCCGCCCGCGCGACCGGCGCGGAGGTCCTGCGCGTCGACGCCAGCGAGCTCTCTCGCGGCGGAGCGCGTTACGACGCAATCACGCTCATCGACGTGCTCGAGCACATTCCGCTGCCTCGCAGGACGCTCGCAACGGCGCGGGAGCTGCTCGCCCCCGGGGGCCACGTCGTGGTCAAGGTCCCGTCCGGTCCGTCGCAGCGAGTCAAGGAAGAGGCCCGCGCCCGGCTCCGTTCGAACTACTGCCAGCGTCTCGCCAACAACCTCGTGCACGTGAGTCATTTTTCGCCGCGCTCGCTCGAGCTCGCGCTGCGGCGGAGCGGGTACGACGCGGTCAGGGTCCTGCCGGCCGCGCCGGAGTTCGCGCTGTCCGCGTCCGCGCCGTGGCGGGAGCGGCTGGCGCCGACCAACGTCGCGCGCCGCGCGTTTCACGCCGCGGTCCAGCTCGTTCCCGGCGGCGCGCGGCTGCCCATCTGCTTCAACCTGCTTGCAGTCGCGAGGCGCCGTTGATGAGGGGCGGTAACTCCGGGCCAGATATCTCGATCGTCCTCATCACCTGGAACGCGTACGCGCTGACCGCCGCCGCGCTGGCCTCGATTCCGGCCGCCGCGCCGGGGCTGCGATGCGAGATCCTCGTGGTCGACAACGGCAGCGCGGACAACAGCGTCGCCCGGCTCCGCGAGGCATTTCCCGATGTGACGGTCATCGAAAACGGGTGGAACGCCGGCTTCGCGGCTGCGAACAACATCGCGATCCGCGCGAGCACCGGCCATCGTGTGCTGGTGCTGAACAACGACACCGTGCTCGCGCCGGAGTCTCTCGCCCGCGCGGTGGACTACCTGGACCTGCACCCGGAGGTGGGCGCGCTGGGCATCCTTCATCTGAACGCGGACGAGGCGCGGACGCCTCAGGGGTCCTGCTTCGCCTTCCCGCGGCCGCACTGGGACGTCGGCTCGTTGTGCGGTCTCCAGGTGGCCCGCGGCGTGGATCGCGGGCCGTGGTACGACGAGCGCGACGTGGACTGGATCTGCGGCAGCTTCATGCTGATCCCGCGGCGGTGCCTCGATCAGGTCGGCCTCTTCGACGAGCGGTTCTTCATCTACGACGAGGACATCGACTGGTGCCGGCGCGCGCGGAGTGCGGGTTGGACCGTCCGTTTCTGGCCCGGGGCGCACCTCGTGCACCGCGGCGCCGCCGCGCAGGCGTTCATGCGCGACAAGACATTCGTGCACTTCAGGAGCCGGCTGGCGTTCCTCCGCAAGCACCACCCGCTGTGGGCGCCCGCCTACTACTTCGCGATGGCCGCGCGACTCACCCTCGCGACGACGCGCCAGGCCGTCGCCTTCATCGCCGGACGGACCACGTGGAGAGCGGTGCGTGAGCGGTTCGATCGCCAGCGCCGCTTCGTCGGGCTCCGGCACGGATCGCACGGAGGCTGAGGCATGCCGCCACCCAGGAGGTCCCTCGTGACGGGCGTGGCCGGGTTCATCGGGTCACACGTAGCGGAGGCGCTGCTCGCCGCCGGGCACGAGGTGTGCGGCATCGACGATCTGTCCGGCGGGTTCACCGACAACGTCCCGCCCGGCGTCCGCTTCTATCACGGCTCGGCGCTCGACGAGGCGCTCGTCGAACGCGTGTTCCGCGAGCATCGTCCCGCGGCGGTGTTCCACCTCGCGGCGTACGCCGCCGAAGGGCTCAGCCACTTCATCCGGGTCTTCAACTACTCGAACAACGTCATCGGCTCGATGACCCTGGTCAACGCGGCCGTGCGCCACGACGTGGGAACGTTCCTGTTCACCAGCTCCATCGCGGTTTACGGCGCGCTCGCCGGCCACGCGCGCGAGGACATGAACCCGCGGCCGGAGGACCCGTACGGCATCGCCAAGCTGGCGGTGGAACTGGATCTCGAGGCGGCGCGCCGCATGTTCGGCCTCGAGTACGTCATCGTGCGGCCGCACAACGTGTACGGCGAACGCCAACACATCGGCGATCGCTACAGGAACGTCATCGGCATCTTCATGAACCAGATCATGCGCGGCGAGCCGATGACGATCTTTGGCGACGGCCGCCAGACCCGGGCGTTTACGTACATCGGCGACGTTGCACCCGCCATCGCCCGCGCCATCGACCTCCCCGCCGCGCGGGGACAGGTCTTCAACCTGGGCGCCGACGAGCCGACTACGCTCAACGACCTCGCGACGGCGGTTGCCGACGCCATGGGGTCGCCGCGCGTGGTCGTCCACCTGCCGCCGCGACATGAGGTCGTCCACGCCGTCGCCGATCACTCGCGCGCGGCGGAGGTGCTCGGGTATCGGGCGTCCACGCCCCTCCGCGACGGGCTGCGGACGATGGCGGAATGGGCCCGGCGCGTCGGCCCGCGCGAGCCGAGCCACCGGTCGTCGATCGAGATCGAGCGCGGTCTCCCGGAGTCCTGGAAGCGCACGTGACACTCACGCGGACGCGCCGCGCGATGCTGGCGTCGGCGTTTGCCTACCTGCAGTTCGCGACGTCGATCGTCCTCGGCCTGATCGTCGTGCCGATGGTCCTGTCGCACGTGGACGTGCGCAGCTACGGCCTGTGGCTGACGGCCGCCGACCTGCTCGGCTACGCGGCGCTGCTGGATCTCGGCATCTTCGGCGTGCTGCCCTGGCTGGTCGCGCAGGCGGACGGCGCCGGGGATCACGACCGCCTTCGCCGTGCAATCTCGAACGCGACGGCGGCCGCGCTGGCGCTCGGGGCGCTCGTGGCCCTTGCAGCCATCGCGATGTGGCACTGGGTGCCGGCGTGGGTCCACATGACCGACGCGGACCGCGCGGCGCTCTCCGGGCCGCTGCTGGTCTATCTCGCCGGGTCAGTCGTGTCGCTGCCGCTGCACGTCGCGGGCGCGACCGTCACGGGCCTGCAGGATTACGCCTTCGGCGGGACCGTCTCGCTGATCCGCTCGCTCGTCGCGGCCGTCCTGACGATCGGGTTGCTGCTCGCCGGTTACCAGCTGTACGCGCTCGCGTTCGGCGTCGCCATCCCCTCAATCGGGGCGGGCGCCGCCATGCTCTTTCGGCTGCACACACGGTTTCGACACCTCGCGCGCGGCTGGCCGGTACCCACGGTGCAAGGCGTCCGATGGCTGCTTCACGAGAGCGTCGGGGCGTGGCTGGGCGTCTTCGGGTGGCGCCTCCTGTCCACGACCAACGCGATCGTCCTGACGGCGGCAGGACACCCCGAGCTGGTGCCGCTCTACTCGTGCACGGCACGCTTGAGCACGGTCCTGACGCAAATGGGATGGGTGCTGCCCGACAGCGGACTCGTCGGGCTGGCGCAGCTCCAGGGCGAGGGACGGCCGGCGCGCCTGCGAGAGGTCTCGGCTGCGCTGCTGAAGCTCCACGTCATCATCGCCGGAGGCACGGCCACGCTGCTCGTGGCGGTCAACCCGGCGTTCGTGTCGTGGTGGGTCGGACCGCAGCTGTACGGCGGCGACACGCTGAACGTGCTGCTGGCTGCAGGACTGCTGTTGGGCGCGATCACGCACGCGCTCGTGACGGTCTCCGCCGTGCTCGGCCGGCGCGTCGAAGTTGGCGTGGCAGCAATCGTGAACGGCCTGCTGCAGGTCGGGCTCGCGTTCCTGCTCGTTCAGCGGATCGGGTACGTCGGACTCGCCGTCGCGGCGCTCGCCTCGGCGGCAGTCACCACGCTGCCGGTCGCCATCAGGCTCGCCGCCGCCACCGCGGGCGTATCCGCCACGGCGTCCCTCCTGGCCCTCCGCGATTGGGCGTTGCGCGCGGCGGTGCCCGTCGCCATCGCCCTCGCCGTTGGGCTGCTCGCGCCAGCCGGGCGGCTGCCGCTCGCGCTGGCGATGTGGGTCCCCGTGGCAGTCGCCTACGTCTGGCTGCTGCGCCCGCTCATCGGTGATCTGCCGCTCGACCCGAAGCTGCACGCGACGTTCGTGCGGCTGCGGCTGCTGCCGGCCGCCGAGCGCGGGATCGCGGCGGAGCCGGTGGCTTGAGCGACAGCTCTCTCGCGCGCCGTGAGGCGGTGATGCCATGAAGGTCCCGCTGCCCGGGCCAGTGAGGAGGAGAGTCGGGGAGTGGCGCTACGGCCACAACCTCCTCTTCCGGCGCCGCACGCCCGGTTGGCCCATCAACGACGGCTTCATCGACGTTGAAACATGCGGCGTCTCCTTCCGCGTGCCCGCCAGCTGGCGCGGCGATCTCGCCTACCAGATGGCAACGAACCACGACAGCATCAAGGAATTCGCGAGCCTGGTGCGCGTGGCCGCCGCCGGCGACGGCGTGCTGTTCGACGTGGGCGCGTTCCACGGGTTGTTCACGGTCGCCTTCTGCTGTGCCCGACCGGACAACCGCTCGGTCCTGTTCGAGCCGTCGCCCGTGCCGCGTGCCGACTGGGAACAGTTGCTCAGCGCAAACGGCATCGGTTCGCGCTGCGAAGCGCGTCCGGTGGCGGTGGGCGCGGCCGAAGGGAGTTGCCTGGCGACCGTGCAGCCGCCCGGTTTCGCGACGCTCGTCACGACGGCCGCCTCGAACACGTACGAAGTGCCCATGGTGACGCTCGACGCGGAGGTCGAACGCCTCGGCTACGCGCCGACGCTGCTGAAGATTGACGTGGAAGGGAACGAGCTGGACGTCCTTCGGGGCGCCGCAGGGCTGATCCGCCAGCACCGGCCGCACATCTTTCTCGAGCTCCACCTCGACGCGCTGCGGCGGCGCGGCGCGGACCCGCGAGCGGCCGGGGATCTGCTCGACTCGTGGGGCTATCGTGTGCGATCGCACGCCGGACGGCGCGTGCGTCCGTGGATGCTGTCGGTGTCGCCAAAGGCGGTGCTTCGACTCGAGGCGACGCCCGCCACATGAGGATCCTGCTCGCGAACGACGGCATCGACGACGCGGGCGGCGTGACCGCCTATCTCGCGGCGGTCGCGCCTGCGCTGCGCGCCCGCGGCGACGCCGTCGCTTTCATGCACTACAACCGCCGGACGCCGGCATCTCGCTTCCCGGCCGATCCCGCCTTCGGCATTCTCGATCGGGGCCTCGACGGCGCGGTGGAGGCCGCCGCCGCCTGGCGCCCCGACGTGTGCTTCTCGCACAACATGGCCGCGCTCGACGTGGACGAGGCGCTGCTTCGGCGATGGCCGGTCGTGAAGATGATGCACGGCTACGCCGGCACCTGCGTCAGCGGCCAGAAAGCGCGCCTGTGGCCGCGCCCGGCGCCGTGCGGCCGGCGGCTCGGCGCGCCCTGCCTGCTGCACTACCTGCCGCGCCGCTGCGGGGTGACCTCGCCGGCAAGGATGCTGCGCCAGTACTCGGCGGCGCGGCGCCAGCAGTCGCTGTTTCACGCCTACGCATCGATCGTGGTCGCCAGCGCGCACATGCGCGACGAGTACGTCCGAAACGGCGCGCCGCCCGCGCGCGTGTTCGTGGTCCCCTTGTTCGCGACGGGGCAGGTGCGCCCGGCCGTCCCGCGCGGCGACGCACCGGCGCCCGCGCGCGTGCTCTTCCTCGGACGGATGACGCAGCTCAAAGGGTGCGACCTGCTGATTCGCGCCGTTGCGGGCGCGTCGCGGCTGCTCGGGCGGCCCGTGCCGCTGACCATGGCTGGAGACGGGCCGGTGCGCGCGGCCTGCCAGCACCTCGCGGCGGGGCTGGGTGTTGACGCGGCGTTCACCGGCTGGGTGACCGAGCCCGAGAAAGAGGCGCTCTTCGCGTGCGCGTCCCTGCTGGTCATGCCGAGCGTTTGGCCGGAGCCGTTCGGGCTCGTCGGTCTCGAAGCGGGCGCGCACGGCGTGCCGGCGGTGGCGTTCGATAGCGGCGGCGTCCGCGCGTGGCTGCGGGACGGCACGAACGGTCTGTTCGCGGGACGCCAGCCGGCCGTCGAGCCGATGGCGCGAACGATCGCCGCGGCGCTCGCCGACCCGGCGTTGCTGGCGCGACTCTCGGAAGGGGCGTGCGAGGTCGCGCGCGAATTGACCGTCGATCGACACGTGGACGCGCTCGCGGAGCGCGTCCTCGCGCCGGCCGTCCGCAATCGCCCGGTGTGCGCGTGACCGAGAGATGGCATCTCGTGACGGGAGAGTATCCGCCCGCGACGGGCGGCATCGCCCGCTTCACGGCGCAGCTCGCGATGGCGCTGTCCCCGCGCGACGTCCACGTCTGGACGCCAGGCGGAGGCGAGCCGGCGCCCGGCGTGACGGTGCACTCGCTGCCCGACGACTTCGGCCGCGCCTCGCGGCGCACCCTGGACACCGCGCTCGATGAGGCCCCGGGCGACGTGGTGCTTCTGCAGTACACACCGAACGCGATCGGCGCGCGCGGCGCCAACGTGCCGTTCTGCCTCTGGGTGCGCCGGCGGGTGCGACGCGGGAGCGACATTCGCGTGGTCTTTCACGAGCCGTTCTTCTATTTCGCCCGGCAGTCGCTCGCTCGTAACGCCCTCGCGCTCGTCCAGCGGCTGATGGCCTGGACGTTGTTGCGCGGGGCGCGACTCGCGTACGTGTCCAGTCCCTCCTGGCAGTCGCTCCTCGCGCCGTACGCGCCGAGTGGCATCACGTGGCGGTGGCTCCCAATCACGATCGGCCTGCCGGACGCCTCGGGAACCTCCGCGCGGCCGGCGTCCTCGCCCGCGGCAGGGCGCTTCTCGATTGGTCACCTCGGCACGTACTCCGACGAGATCCGTCCGGCGCTCGGCGCCGCGATTCGAGAGATCCTGCGGAGTGTTCCGCAGGCGCAGGTCGTCTGCGTCGGCAAGGGGAGCCGCGAGTTCCTCCGCGAGGACGCCTTCGACCCGTCACGGGTGACCGCCACCGGCGAGCTGCCGGAACCGGACGTGTATGCGCGGATTTCGTCGTGCGATCTGCTGTTTGCGCCGTTCGTCGAAGGGATCACCGCGAGGCGCACCTCGGTACTGACGGCGATGGCGCTCGGGATCCCCACGGTTTCGACCGACGGGATCTACACCGAGCCGCTCTGGCGCGAGACAGGCGCCGTCGCGCTGGTCCCCGCGGGAGACGCGCGCGCGATAGCCGTCGCCTGCGCCGTCCTCGCGCGTGATGCGGCTGCGCGTGCCGCGCTCGGGCGCCGTGCCCGTAAAACCTACCTGCGCCACTTCGCGCCGTCAGCCACGCTTGCGGCGCTGTGCCGCGCCGGGCACGAGCCGACGTGAGCCAGGACCCGCTGCGCATCGTGCTGGTCGGAGATTACCCGGCTGACGCCACGCTCGGGTCGCCGAAGGTGCTCTACAAGCTGCGCGACGCGCTGGTGGAGCTCGGGCACGACGCGGTCTTGCTGACCCGCGACCATCTCGGCGCCACGCCGCGCCAGCGGCACCTGCGCGACGCCGTGTCCCCCTGGCTGGCGGCGCGAGCCCTGGCGCGGCACGTCGCCGGTGCGCGGCCGCGGGACGTGATCGACGCCTCGAGCGCCGAGGGCCTTCTGATGCGCCGCCGGTTTCCGGAGGCCGCGGTCGTCGCGCGGTCCCACGGCCTCGAGCATCTGAACTTCGCGCGCATGCTCGACGACGCGCGCGCGGGACTTTCACGCCGCGGCTGGCACCGGCGTGTCTGGTACCCGGCCGTCCGGATGCGGCTGGTGGCGCTGGCCGCGGCGCGCGCCGACCAGATGATCGTGCCGAACGCGCGCGACCGCGAGTTCGCCATCGCGCGCGGGTGGCAACCCGAGCAGGACGTCCATGTCGTGCCGCACGGACTCGCGCCCGTCTTCCTGAACGGCGCCCCCGAAGGCCCGCGCGGCCACGGCGTCCTTTTCTGCGGATCGTGGGACGCGGTGAAAGGGACCGAGTACCTGGTGCGCGGGTTCACCAAAGCCGCGCGGGAACGGTCCGACCTGCGACTGACCGTCCTTGGACCGGGATATCCGGCAGCCGCCGTGCTCTCCTGTTTCGATGCCCGGATCCGCGACCGCGTGCGGGTGCTCGAGCGAATGCCGGAGGAGATGGTCGCGCGCGAGTACGCGCGGCACGACGTGCTCGTCGCGTGCTCGACGTTCGAGGGATTTGGCATGGTCGTGCCCGAGGCGATGTCCCAGATGCTGCCGGTGATCGCGACGCCGGTGGGCGTGGCCGGGACGCTGGTGCAGGACGGCCGCACTGGCGTGCTGGTGCCGCCGCGTGACGCGGATGCGATCGCGCGCGCGATCCTGGCGCTGGCTGCCGACCCCGCCCGCGCCCGCTCGCTTGCGGCTGCCGCGCGCCCGCAGGTCGCACGCATGACCTGGGCTGAAACGGCGCGGGCCACGATCGACGTGTACCGCTCCGCGATCGAACGCGCGGCGGCGCGCAGGGCGCATGGCCGCTAGCATCACGGCGGGCATCACCACCCGGAACAGGCCGGACTCCCTTCGTGCGTGCGTCGAGGCGCTGTCGAACCCGGCCGTCCCGCTCTCGGAGATCCTGATCTTCGATGACGCGAGCGATCCTCCCGTGACGTCGGTCGCGTCGGCCCGCGCGCCCGTGCGCGTTTTTCGCGCGAGCGTGCCGTGCGGTCCGACAGAGGGACGGAACCGCATCGTCGAGGAGGCGCACACGCCGTACGTCCTCCTCCTTGACGATGACGCCCGGCTGCTGCGGGGGGATGCGGTCGAGCGCGCGTGCGCGGTGCTCGACGCCGACCGTCTCGTGGCGGCGGTCGCGTTCGCGCAGGCGGAAGCGGACGGCCAGCCGTGGCCCGCGTCGATGCAGCCGTCCCCGGCCGGCCACCCCGTGCGGGTCCGCGCGTTCATCGGCTTCGCCCACCTCGTGCGGCGCGACGTCTTCCGCGCGCTCGGCGGCTATCGCACGCTGCTCGGCTTCTACGGCGAAGAAAAAGAGCTGTGTCTCCGGGTGCTCGATGCGGGCTACTCGGTCGTCTATCTGCCGGACGCTCGTGTCGCGCACGTGCTCGACCGGGCGGGTCGCGATCGCCGGAGGTACCTGCGCGCCGTTTCCCGCAACGACTGCCTGAACACCCTGCTGAACGAGCCGTGGACGCGCGTGGCCTGGATGCTCCCCGGACGTCTTGCTCTGTATTTCCAGATGCGCCGCGCCTGGCAGGTTCGCGATCCGGGCGGCTTCCTGTGGCTGCTGGCCGAGATGTGGCGGGCCCGCGCCGCCATCCGGCGCGAGCGCCGCGCGGTTTCCCGCGCGACCATTCGGCGCTGGCGCGAGCTTGGCGCCCACGGCGAGCCGTACCTTGCGCCATGACCAGGCGGCTCCTGACGATCTCGCACTCCTACGTCGTCGCGTTGAACCGCGCCGTGCCGAACGCCATCGCGCGACAGGGCTGGGACGTCACCATCGTGGCGCCGCCGCACTTCCCGGGCGACCTCCGGCCGATCGCGCTCGAGCGCGAGACGGGTGAGGCGGCGTGGCTCGAGGCTGTGCCGATGCGCAGCTCGCGCCGGGTGCACTGGATGAGGTGGGGGAGACAGCTCCGCCAGCTCCTGGATCGCGACTGGGACATTGTGCACGCCTGGGAGGAGCCGTACGTCCTCGCCGGCGCGCAGGTGGCCCGGTGGAAGCGCCGCGGCAAACTCGTGTTCGCCACGTTCCAGAACATTTCGAAACGGTACCCGGCGCCTGTGCGCTGGCTCGAGCGGTACGCGATGGCCCGGGCGGACGCCTGGATCGCGTTCGGGACGACGGTGGAACAGGCGCTCGGCACGCGGCACGGGTACGCGGCCCGGCCCCACCGGGTCATTCCGCCGGGCATCGACGTCAATCGCTTCACGATCGACGCGGGCGCCCGCGCGACCGTGCGCCAGACGTCAGGGTTCGGACCGGCAGACGTCGTAGTGGGCTTCGCCGGGCGGTTCGTTCCCGAAAAAGGCGTCCGCACGCTGGTCGAGGCGCTCGATCGGGTGCGCGTGCCGTGGAAGGCGCTCCTCATCGGCGGCGGCGCGCTCGAGCCGGAGCTCCGGCGGTGGGCCGCGGCCGCAGGTCGCGCACGCATCGTCACCGACGCGACGCACGGGCAAATGGCGCAGTACCTGAATGCGATGGATCTCATCGCGGTTCCCAGCCGCACGACTCCCCGCTGGCGCGAACAGTTCGGGCGCGTGATCGTCGAAGCGATGGCGTGCGGCGTTCCAGTCGTCGCGAGCGACTCGGGTGAAGTGCCTCACGTTGTCGGAGACGCGGGCCTGCTGGTCGGCGAAGCGGACATCGAGGGGTGGGTGCGGGCGATGGAGAGGCTCATCGGGGACGAGGAGCTGCGCGAGCGGCTGGCCGTCCGCGGGCGCGCCCGCGCGGCCGAGTTCAGTGTGGACGCGTCGGCCCGGCGCCACGTCGCGTTCTTCGAGGAGTTGCTGGCCGCGTGACTCTCCGCGTGGGCATCGTGTGCGACTACCGCGAGGAAGGCTGGCCGAGCATGGACCTCGTGGCGGAGATGCTCCTCGCCGAGCTGCCGCTTGTCGCGCCGGATATCCAGCCCGAACCGCTCCGCCCACCCTGGCGGCGTCGCGCCACGCGGCTCCCCGCGGTCGGCGCAACGGCGATGGCGCGACGGATCGACCGCTACTCGAACCGGTATGCCGACTACTCCTTGTGGTTGTGGCGGCGCCGCTCGAGTTGCGACGTGTTTCACGTGGTCGACCACAGCTACGCGCACCTGTCCCACGTGCTGCCGCCGGAACGCACGCTGGTGACGTGTCACGACGTGGATGCGCTCCGCGGCCTGGCCGATCGCCGGGGCGGCCTGTCCAACGCGATGGCGCGGCGTATTCTCTCCGGGCTGCGGCGCGCGGCGATGGTGATCTGCGTGACGCGAGCGACGCAGGAGGATCTCGTGTCGCACGGCTGGATCTCGCCAGATCGCACGATGGTTGTGCACAACGGCGTCCATCCGGCGATGCTCACGCCGGGCGACAGCGGCGGGTGCCGCGAGCTGGACGCGATGATCGGGCCGGCGGCCGGGATCGAGCTGCTCCACGTCGGCAGCACGATTCCGCGCAAACGCGTCGACGTGCTCCTGCGCGCTGTCGCCGAGGTCCGGAGAGACCGGCCGTCCGTGCGAGTGCTCCGGGTGGGCGGGACGTTGACTGACGACCAGCGTCGGCTCGCGCGCGAGCTGGGGTTGAGCGGGGCGATCGTGGACGTGCCGCCGCTCGCTTCGGCCATGCTCGCCGCCCTGTATCGCCGCGCCGTGCTGACGTTGCTACCGTCCGAGCGCGAGGGCTTCGGGCTGCCGGTCGTCGAGTCGCTCGCGTGCGGCACTCCCGTGGCCGCCAGCCGCCTCCCGTCGATCGTGGAGGTGGGCGCGGACCTGGTCGCGTACGCGCCGGCCGGCGACCCGGCGGCGTTTGCGAGCGCTATCCGGAACCTCCTTGACGAACGCGACCACGAGCCGGGCTGGTGGTCCTACCGGCGCGAGGAAGGGCGGCGCCGCGCGCAGTCGTTCCGCTGGACCGACCACGCGGCGGACATGGCGGACCTCTATCGGCTGATCGGTCAACGATGCGCGCAGGCACACTCGGTGGCGAGCTGAACGCGGCGCGCCACGACCGGTTCCCGCTCTCCCGCCCGGCAGGCACGGCTACGCGCGCCGAGAACAGTTGGGGATCGCAGCATGAAACTCTCGGTTCTCCAGGTAGGGAAGTTCTACCCGCCGGTCAGCGGCGGAATGGAGCGCATGCTCCAGATGCTCTGCGAAGGGGAACGCGCCGCGGGCATCGACACGCGCGTGCTCGTCGCGAACACCGAACGCCGTACAGTCAGCGAGGACGTGAACGGCGTTCCGGTGACGCGTGTGGCAAGCGTGGCCCGCGCGGGCGCGGTGGAGTGGTGTCCCGGATTTCCCGCACACCTGAGGCGATCGCGGGCCGACGTCATCGTCCTCCACGAGCCGAACCCCATCGCCCTCGTGTCCAATTTCCTCGTTCGGCCGCGCGTGCCCATGATCGTGTGGTTTCACAGCGAGGTGGTCAGGCCGCGCTGGCGCTACGCCCTCTTCTACGAGCCGTTCCTCTCGTTCACCCTGCAGCGCGCCGCGCGCATCGTGGTCTCCTCGCCGGCGCTCGCGCAAAACGCGCGGGCGCTGCGACCGTATCGCGCCAAGTGCGTGGTGATCCCGTTCGGGTTCGATCCGGCGCGCTTCGCCCGCGACGTCCAGGCCCCGCCCAACGCGAGCCCCACGGTGCTGTTCGTCGGGCGGATGGTCGAGTACAAAGGGGTGGACATTCTGCTGCGCGCGCTCGGCGGGCTCGAGGGTGTGCGCGCGATCCTCGTCGGCGATGGCCCGCGCCGGCTCGCGCTGCAGGAGCTGGCGGCGGATCTCGGGCTGGCCGGTCGCGTCGCATTCGAGGGTGAAGTCAGCGACGAGCGCATGGCCGAACTGTACGCGGCGTGCGACGTCTTCGTGTTGCCGTCCGTGACTCGTGCGGAAGCATTCGGCCTGGTGCAGCTCGAGGCCATGGCCGCCGGAAAGGCCGTGGTGAGCACGTCGGTGCCGACCGGTGTGCCCTGGGTCAACCAGCACGAGCGCACCGGTCTCATCGTGCCGCCGGGCGATGTCCCGGCGCTCCGGCGCGCGATCGATCGGCTGCTGCAGGATCCCGACCTTCGTCGAAGGATGGGCCAGGAAGGGCGCGCCAGGGTGGCACGCGACTTCACACCGGCGCGGATGATCCAGCACATGGTTGCGCTCTACCGTGAGGTGAGCCCCCGGTGAGGGTCTGGCGTTCGGTCCGCGACGAAGTCAGAGCTCGCGCCCCGGGCGCGTACGGCCAGGCGCGCAACGCGCTGTGGGTCTCGCGCTGGTATGTCCGCCGACTGAGGGGCGGCTCGCTCGGACCCGCGCGCGATCCTTACGACGCCGCGTTCTGGGACCAGAACGAACAGGGAGACTGGGATGGTTTTGCGCGGCTGGTGCTCGATCTCTTCCGCCCCCGTTCCGTCCTTGATGTAGGGTGCGGATCGGGCGCGCTGCTGCGCGCCATAGGGCGGGCGGCCCCAGTCGTCAGGCGGCTCGGGCTCGAGCACTCGCCGGAGGCGCTCCGGCGGGCCCGCTCTCACGGCGTCGAGGCGCGGCCCTTCGACGCGATGGCGCTCGACGGGTCCTCGGCCCGGCGCCTCAGACACGAGCTCGGCGACTGGGACCTCGTGACCTGTTTTGAAGTGGCCGAGCACCTGCCGCCGTGGCGCGCGCGACCATTCGTCCGGT
Source organism: Vicinamibacterales bacterium (assembly GCA_035463475.1). GTDB lineage: Bacteria > Acidobacteriota > Vicinamibacteria > Vicinamibacterales > 2-12-FULL-66-21 > JACPDI01. Next base: position 188,175 of record DATHTE010000133.1, on the reverse strand, counting down.
TCCTCGCGCAGTGGGACACCCTCGTGTTCTCGGCGGCGCGCCCCGGGCAGGGCGGCGTCTGGCACCTCAACGAACAGCACCCGCGCTACTGGCTGAAGCGGTTCGCCGCATGCGGCATGGCCAACGATTCGAAGGGCGGCACGCTCCGGCAGGGGCTCGCGCCGCTCAATCTTGGTCCCTGGTACGCGGCAAACACCCTCGTTCTCTCGCGCCGTCCCCTCGCGCCAGTTTCGCGGGCAACAGAGTAGAATGGCTGCCGATCGCGCGTTCGCGAAACGCCTTCTCGACATCCTGCTGTCGGCTCTGGGGTTGCTCGTGTCCCTGCCCGTGTGGGCGACCGCCGCCGCCGCGATCAAGCTGCAGGACGGAGGCCCGGTGTTCTACGGCCAGCCGCGCGTGGGCCGGCACGGCCGGGTGTTCCGGGCGTGGAAGTTCCGGTCGATGCGTCCGGATGCCGAACGCGACGCGGGCGCCGTGCAGGCGGCGGCGGACGACCCGCGTGTTACGCCGTTCGGCCGGCTGCTGCGCGCCACCGCGATGGACGAGCTGCCGCAGCTCTGGAACATCCTGCGCGGCGACATGAGTTTCGTCGGTCCGCGGGCGCTCCGCCCAGGGGAGATCGACGCGGGAACCGGCGGACGCGAGGTGCCGCTCGAGGCGGTGCCCGGTTACGAGCTGCGCTGCGGCGTTCGCCCCGGGCTGACGGGCGTGGCGCAGATCTACGCGCCGCGCGACGTGCCGCGCCGCCAGAAGTTTCGCTACGACCGGGTTTACATTCGCCGGCAGTCGTTCTGGCTCGACGTGCGTCTCATCCTGCTGTCGTTCTGGATCACCGCCCGCGGGACGTGGGAGGCGCGTGGGCGGAAGTTCTGACTTGTCCGCGGCAGCTGCGCGGCCGGCGCCGCGCGCGCAGCCGATCGGCCGCCGGCGAGACGAGGGCATGCCTGACGTTCTGGTGATCGGTGCGGGCCCCGCCGGACTCATCGCGGCACGCGACCTCTCGCGCGCGGGGCACGGTGTGGTCGTGCTCGAAGAGCACCCCAGCGTGGGCGTCCCCGTGCACTGTACGGGTCTGCTCGGCACCGGCGCGTTCGCGGAGCTGGATCTGCCGCGCGCGAGCATCCAGCGGATCACGCGGGCCGCCCGCTTTCACGGCGCGTCCGGTCGATCCGTGCTCATCGAGAGCGATCGCGTCTCGGCGGCGATCGTCGATCGAGCCTCCTTCGACTCCGCCCTCGCGGCCGACGCGGCCGCCGCCGGGGCGCGCGTCGAGACCGCGGTGCGCGTGACGCGGCTCGAAAGCGGTCCGGCGCGCGTGCGCGCCACGGCGGCCGACGGCCGCCTCTTCGAGGCACGGGCGTGCGTGCTCGCCTGCGGCGGCAACTACCGGTTCAACCGGGCGCTCGGCCTCGGGGTGCCACGGGTGTTCATGCAGAGCGCGCAGGTGGAGACCCCCTTCGGGTCGGTCCCCGAGGTGCAAGTCTTCCTGGGGCGGGAGGTGGCGCCGCACGGCTTCGGCTGGCTGGTGCCGTTCGCGCGCGACGGCCGCACGTTCGCCCGCATCGGGCTCATGTGCCGCACGCGCGCGGCCGCGCGCTTCCAGGGGCTCGCGGACGCCCTCGCTGCGCGTTACGACCGCGGCGCCAGCGCGCTCGGCCCGCCGCGGCTGAAGGTGATTCCGCTCGCGCCGGTGGCGAGGACCTACACCACGCGCCTCGTCGCCGCCGGCGATGCGGCGGGCCTCGTCAAACCGACGACGGGCGGAGGCATCTACTACAGCCTGCTGAGCGGTCGGATCGCCGCGGAGGTGCTGCACCGCGCACTCCAGGACGACGAGCTCGGCGCAGATCGGCTGCGTGAGTACGAGACGCGTTGGCGCGCGCGCCTCGGACCGGAGATCCGCGTCGGCCTGGCGTTCCGCACGCTCGTCACGCGCCTCAACGACCGCAGCATCGATTCAGTCGTGGACCTGGCATCGGTCGACGGGCTCGTCCCCCTCCTCAAGCAGACGGCGGACTTCAACTGGCACCGCTCGGCCGTCCTCGCGCTGCTCCGGCACGGGGGTTTCCGGAAGATTCTCCTGCGAGCGCTGTGGGAGTAAGCCTCTCGCGAATGCTGGCGGGCGGCACTTACGCGCGGAAGCAGATCTTCTCGCGCAGCCGGCTCGTCGCGTGGAGCCATCGGAGCCGCTTCGCCCTGGCGGCACGGCTGGTGACGCCGTTCGCCGGCGGTCGGCTGCTCGACTATGGATGTGGAGACGGCACGTTCGTCGCCCTGGTGCACGATCGCTTCGCGCACGTCGTCGCCGCGGATGTTGACGCAGATCTGCTCGCCGATTGCGGGGCGCGCCTTCGCGAGGCCGCGAACGTCGTGTTCGTGCCCCAGCAGGCGCTCGCCGGCAGCCAGCACGAGGCCGCGTACGACGTGATCACGTGCATGGAGGTGTTCGAGCACTGCGTCGATGCCGCCCGCGTGACGGTGCTGCACGACCTGCGGCGCCTCGTCAGGCCGGGCGGCCGCGTGATCATCAGCGTCCCCATCGAGACCGGTCCCACTCTGGTTGCCAAACAGCTGGCGAGGCGGATCGCCGCGTGGCGCGGCATCGGCGACTATCGCTATTCGGAGCGGTACACCTGGACCGAACTGGCGCGCATGGCCGTGGCAAGCGGCGGCGGGATTCCGCGTCCTGTCTACACCTCGGGCTCCGACGGCGCTCCGTACGAGTACCACGGGCACAAGGGATTCCGCTGGCGCGCGCTCGAAGAAGAAGTGAGGGCGGTGTTCAGGATTGACGCCAGGCGTTACTCGCCGCTGCCGTTTCTCGGCCCCGTCCTCAACAGCCAGGCCTGGCTAGTCTGTAGCGTCGTCAGTCGCCCCCAGCATCCCCCGGGGGCACCGGCACCGGTCGCGTGACGCGAGGGTTCATCGGAAGCTCCGGCTCGGTGCTTCTCGCGCCCACGAACCAGTCGCTCAGGCGCAGCAGCTTCCCGCGCCGCGCGGGCAGCAGCTTGTGCAGCCGCTCGAGGACGTCGATCGCCTCTTGCAGGCTGGCGACCACCCCAATCCCCCTGTCCAGGGCCCTCGCGCGTTCGGCCTGCGCGCTCTGATCCCGCAGCATCAGCACCGCCTTGGTCGGCGAGGCGCTGATGACCTCCACACAATTCAGCGGTTGATCGTCGACGACGATGTCGAGGCGGAGGGCGTTCGCGATCTCGCCCCGCGACCCCGGTACGGTGAGCACCGAGGGCAGATAGAACCCGTACTGCTCGAGCCACCACTGGGTCTGGAACTGCACCGAGTCTCCGTCGCTCGCGGGCCGGCGAGTCAGGAAGAACACCTCCCACTTCCAGTGTCGCGCGAGCGTGTAGAGTCGCGTGATCTGGTCCGGCTCGAAGGGACGCAGCGACATCCACCAGTTGGGCTGCGCGCTGACGATCTTCCACGCGCGCTTGACCTCCGCGGCGTCGAGCGTCCCTGCCTGGAGGTCGCTGAGGTCGCGGATGCCGGGGAGGGCGCCGACGGCGTCCCGAAAGGCGCTGCGGAAATCGGCGACGACGCCGTCCATGTCGAGACCTACGCGGAGCATGACAGAGCCTCGCGGCTCCACGTGCGGCGGTGTCGCAGCCGAAACCGGTTTCCGGGCGGCGGCGCTCCCGCTCGCCGCATCAGTGGCTGGCTCCGGGCGGCGACGCCTGTCCCGCGTGATGTCCGCCCGAACGATGCGCGACTTCGTGCAGGACAATCGCCGCGAGCACGGCGGCGAGCAGGGCGTTGGCCGGCATCCGCGCGGCGGTTTCCCAGATGCTGCTGACAGCGAGCCCCAGCAGCCCGGCGCCGGCGCCGACGCGCAGCCACAGCATGCCGGTGTGATCCGCCCGGAACCGCTCGCGCGCGCCGCGCACGAACAGCACCGCCGCGGCGGCGCACAGCGCCAGGAGCACCACGCCACCCTCTGCGAGGACTTGCAGGTAATGGTTGTGGGCCTGGTTGAAGTGCACGGTCTCTCTGCCCGACCGCTGGTACATGGTCATCGCCGCGCTGTACGCGCCGATGCCCGTGCCCGCGACCCAGTAGTCGCGGACGATGGGCGTGGTCTCGCTCCAGATGACGGACCGCCCCTCCTGCCCAATCTCGGCCGACTGCCACCGCTCGACGAGCGTCGTCGGACCCGTCCACAGGATCGCAAGCACCAGGATAGCGGTCGCCGCGCCGAGCGCCCACCCGCGTCGGCGGTGCCGCCGGGCGCTGAAGACATGCGCGGCGACGAGCGCTGTAGCGCCCGCGGCGATACCGGACCGTGACAGGCTGAGCACGATCGCGAGGGTCATGAGCGCAATGGCGAGCAGCAGCCAGATGGTACGCAGATCGAAGTGGCGACGCAGGCGGGCGACGAACGATCGGAACCGGTCCATGTCGTCGCGCGCGTAGGTCCTGGCCGCGAGGTAACCGACCGAGAGCGAGAGGGCCATCACGGCCCAGGCGGCGAAGTGATTGCGGTTGATGAAGGGACCGAATCCCCGCGGGCCGTCCGAGACGGGCGTCCACCACCAGTACACCAGCCGGCTCCGCGACGCGTCCTGCAGGATCCCGATGGCGGACGCGGCGAGCCCGAAGAACGCGATTCCGCGCGCCACCGTCCGGATGCCCCCGTAGTGGAAGACGCCGCGCGTTCCCCAGAACACCGCGAGCGCCGCGCCCAGCACGAGCAGCGCGTGAGCGGACGCGGCCGGATCGATCGAGAGCGGCCGCCAGCCCCTCGGTGCCGAGAGCGACATCGACGCGGCGAACGACACGCGCGCGGGAGACAGGAACTCGACCACGCTGTACGGAAGCGGCACGAGCTGCGCCGCGCCGCACGCCAGGATAGCCGCAAGAGAGAAATCGAGCGCGCGCAGGTCGCGCGCGGCGAGAAAGGCGCTGCTGCCGAGAACGAGCACGAGCGCGGCGCCAGCCGCCGTCGGGATCGTTCCCCACAGATACGCGCCGCCGAACGCGAACAGCGTCCAGCCGAGGAGCGCGACGACGAGCAGGGCCGCCGCGCGGACGCGGATGTAGCTAACTGGCGGCGGCCTGTCCGTAGTAGCTCTTGTATCGATAGCCGTAATACCGGGAGTAGTAATACTTGTTCGCCTCGAAGTCCACACGGTTCAGCACCGCGCCGATCACCCGCGGCTGGCCGTGCGCCAGCGTCTCGAGCGCGCGATCCGCGTGCACCCGCCGCGTCATCTCCGAGCCGATGACGAACACGAGCCCGGACACCATCTGCGACAGGATCACCGAGTCGGTGACGGCCAGGACCGGCGGCGTATCGATCACGACCCAGTCGAACGGCCCGGCCTGGAGGTTCTTGAGGAACGCCTTCATGCGGTCGGACGCCAGCAGCTCGGAGGGGTTCGGCGGAGTCCTCCCCGCCGTGATGACGAACAGGTTCGGCTCGGGCGTGCGTTGCACCGCATCGCGCACGCGCGCCTGTCCGACCAGCAGGTGAGACAGGCCGACGGAGTTCTGCATCCCCATCGCCTTGTGCAGGCCCGGGCGCCGCATGTCCGCGTCCACGAGCAGCACGCGCGCGCCTCCCAGCGCCAGCGCCGCCGCGACGTTGCAGGCGGTCGTCGTCTTGCCCTCGAGCGGCTGGGTGCTGGTGACCGCGATGATGCGCGCCCCCTGCCCGCCGCCGCTCGTGAAGACCAGCGACGTGCGCAGCGACCGGAACGCCTCGCCGAAGTCGTGCGGGACGGGGCCGATGAGCACGGGAACCCGTTCGCCGCGGACCGCCGGCACGAGCCCGAGCAGCGGCAGGCGCAGCCGGCGCGTGACGTCTTCGGGCGTTTTCACCGTGTCGTCGAAGTACTCGATGCCGAACGCAAGCCCGATCGCGAGCGCGGCGCCGAGCAGCACGGCCACCATCCAGTCGCGCCGCGGCGTGGGCGTGAACTGGAAGGCCCCATCGGCGCGCTCCATCACCTGCACGTTGTTCGCGCGGCTGTTGCTGATGACGCGCAGCTCCTTCTCCTGTTGCAGGAGCTGTTGGTACACCTGCCGGTTCGTCTCCGCCTCCCGCTCGAGCACCGTGTAGCTCGCGCTCTTGCGATCGAGGTCCATCGCGACGGTCTTCTGTTCCTCGAGCGAGCCGGCGAGGCTGCGCTCCTCGGCCAGCGCCGCCTGGTACTCGCTCCGGAGCTGCTCGACGACCTTGGCCGCCGCCGAGCGGAGCTGCAGCTGCGCCTGCTCGATCTGGCCTTCGATCTTCACCATCTCCGGGTGCTGGGGGCCGTAGCGCGACGCGAGCCGCGCGCGATCCCCTTCGAGCCCGGCAAGACGCGTCCGCGCGTCGATGGCGGCGCTGCTCGTCGCCACCGCGGGATTGGAGAGGATGTCGTCGCTGTTCGGGTCGAGGGACCGGACCTGGTTGTAGAGCGACTCCTTCTGCACGCGCTGCGTCCGCGCGCGCGTCACCGAGTCGTTCAACGAGTTCAGCCGCGCGACGACGATGTTCTGCCGATCGTCGAGCGAGAGCGCGTTCTGCGAGCTGCGGTAGTCGGCCAGCGCCTGCTCGCTCGCGGTGACCTTCGCCTGCTGCTTCTCCAGCTCCTCGGTCAGCCAGACCAGCGTCTTGTCGATGTTCTGCAGCCGCAACTCGAGGTTCTGCTGCACGTACTCGTCGGCGAGCGCGTTGACCGCGCGCGACGCGAACCCGGGCTCCGCGGCGTCGAAGTACACGTCGACGAGCCGCGTGCCCTGCATTGGCGCGACCTGGACCCGCCCGATGAAGGCGCCGACGTAGCCGGACTCCGCCGGGCTCTCGGTCCCCGTCGGCGGCTCGGACTGCGCCGGCGGGCGGACCAGCGCGATCACCGACGCGGCGGCCCCCCTGAGCCGCGCGCGGATCGCGGCGACCGCCGCGAGCGGTCCCGGGGGCGCGGGCATCCGGCCGTTGAACTCGGGGACATCCTGCAGGCGAAGCCGCTCGACCACCCGCAGCGCCAGGCCGCGGCCGCGCAGGATCGAATACTGCGTTTTGTAGTAGGGCTCGGGATCCGACCAGAACGCGGGATCGGTCTCCCGCAAGGCCGTGACCGCGGTCGAACGCTCGTCCTGGATGAGGATCTGCGCCTTCGCCCGATACATCGGTACGGTCGAATAGGTCTGCGCCATCACGACGGCGACCGTGGCGATGAAGACCGCCGCGATCAGGCGACGGTGGCGCACGAAGATGCCGAGCCGATCGAGCAGGTGGACGTCCTGCCCGGGCATCGACGCCGGCGGAAGGGCGTCCGGCTGGGCGGCAGGCGTCGGACCGCGCGGCGCTGCTGTCTGCGTCTCGAACATCGGTCCTTACCGTTCCGGCGTGACGTGACGCGCCGCGGGCGCGAGGGCCGTCAGGCCCAGGCTCGCCGCGGTGGCCACCGTGGTTGCGGCCGCGCGAGCGCCGCTCCCGAACAGCGCCGCTAGCCACGGCGCGCGGTCCCCCAGGCGAATGAACGTCGCGACCGTTTCACCAGGCCATATGGAGAACACGTGGCTGACGCCGAGCACCCGGCCTCGGCCGTCAACGCACTCGACCACGTACGTCCCTCCCTCGAGATCCCCGAACGAGAACTCGCCGTTTTCCGCCGACACCGCGTGTGCCTCCACGCCGCCGGTCGTCACGTTGCGCAGCCGGACGTTCGCGTTCGCGATGGGATCGTTGCTCGCGTTCCACACGAACCCGAAGACGCGCCCCGACAAGCGGGCGGTGGCAGCCGTGGCGCGTCCCGCCGACACAGCGGGGGCCGCGCCCTGCGCCGTGGCCGCGGCCGGGACACAGACCCCTGCCATGACCGCTGCAGCGAGCGCCGACCTCAGGCCGCGCATCCACACCCGCCTTTCGGAGCCCGAATTCTCGAGCTGGGGCAACTACAACGAAAGGTGAGGGTTCGCCGCAACTGGGCGCTCAACCTTTCAGGTACTTTTTCGGCTGGGGCGTGGTTTGAGTATACCATTCCGCCCGCGGCGGATGTCGCAAGAAACCCCTAAATACCGCCTGTTTCCGGCTTCTTGCGTGCCCGGGCGCCCGCCGGCCCCGACCGTCGGCCGGCCGGGTGACGACCGGTGAAGCCCGCCGACGGCGCTCGAGGGTGGGACGAGTACGCCGCGTTCTACGACTGGGAGAACGCCCGGACGCTCGGCCGCCGGGACGTCCCGTTCTGGACCCGGGTGGCGCTCCAGGCCGGCGGGCCCGTCCTCGAGCTCGGCTGCGGCACCGGACGGATCCTCGCGCCGCTGTCGCGGGCGGGAGTGCCGATCGTCGGCATCGACCGATCCCAGCCGATGCTGGCGCGCGCGCAGCGCCGGCTCCGGCGCCCCGCCGTGTCGGCTCCCGTCGTCCGCGGCGACATCAGGGCGCTGCCGTTCCGGAGCCGTGCGTTCGACATGGTTATCGCGCCGTACGGCATGCTGCAGTCGCTGACGCGTGAGCAGGACCTCCGCGCGACGCTTGCGGCGGTGGCCGACGTCCTCCGGCGCCGCGGGCTGTTCGGCGTAGATCTTGTTCCGGACCTGCCACGCTGGCCCGAATACCGCGACCGGGTGACGCTCCGCGGACGCGACCGGTCCGGCGCCGGTATCACGCTTCGTGAATCGGTCGCGCAGGACCGTCGTCGCGGCCTCACGACGTTCGACCAGGTCTACACGCGGCGCGCCGGCCGCGAGCGGCGGACCCGGCGATTCTCACTGGTGTTCCGCACGCTGTCCGTCCGGCAGATCGAGGCGCGCCTCGCGCGCGCGGGATTTGCCGTCGAGGCCGTCCTGGGCGATTATCACGGCGGCCCGTGGGATCCCCGCGCCGACGTCTGGATCATCCTGGCGCGACGCGACTGACGCCCGCGCCGCGGCGGCGCTCTTCGCTTGCCCTGCGCGTTCCGAACCATCTAAAATACTGATTCTCAAAGAGGTTTCCCGCCATGTCCGGCCATTCAAAGTGGCACACGATCAAGCACAAGAAGGGGGCGGCCGACGCCCGGCGCGGGAAGGTCTTCACGCGCATCATCAAGGAACTCACCGTGGCCGCGCGCGCCGCCGGGGGCGACCCCGACGCCAACCCGCGCCTGCGCACGATCATCGCGGAGGCGAAGAGCGTGAACATGCCCGCCGAGAACATCAAGCGGGCGATCCGCCGCGGAACGGGTGAAGAGCCGGGCATGTCGTACGAGGAAGTGATGTACGAGGGCTACGGTCCCGGCGGCGCCGCGCTCCTGATCGACGTGCTCACCGACAACAAGAACCGGACGGTGGGCGAGATCCGGCACATCCTCTCCAAGAACGGCGGCAATCTCGGCGCGGAGAACTCCGTCGCGTGGATGTTCGAGCGCAAGGGCTATATCGTCGTCGAGAAGGCGAAGGCGGATGAGGAGGCGCTCATGAACGCGGCGCTCGAGGCGGGCGCCGACGACATGCGCGATGACGAGGACAACTGGGAGATCATGACGGCGCCCGACATCTTCCCGCGGGTGCTCGAGGCGGTGAAGCAACTCAAGGTGCAGCCGGCGAGCGCGGAGATCGCCATGATCCCGCAGAACTACGTCAAGCTCGAAGGGAAGCCCGCGAACCAGATGGTGAAGCTGATGGAGGCGCTCGACGAGCACGACGACGTGCGGCACGTCTGGTCGAATTTCGACATCGAGGAGAAAGAGATCGAGGCCTCGCTCGCGTGAAGATTTTCGGGATCGATCCCGGTTCCGAGCGGACCGGCTACGGCTGCATCGAGACCGACGGCAGCCGCCACCGACTCGTCACCTGCGGCGCCATCACGGCGCCGGCCCGCGCTGATTTTCCCGAACGGCTCGTCGCCATCCACGACGGTCTGAAGGCCCTGCTCGGGGAGCATCGGCCCGACTGGGTGGCGCTCGAAGACGTGTTCCACGCGCGCAACGTGCGGAGCGCGCTCAAGCTGGGGCACGCGCGGGGCGTCGCGCTGCTCGCGGCCACCGAGGCGGGCGTGCCGGTGGCCGCGTACAGCCCGGCGGAGGTGAAGCGCGCCGTCGTCGGCTACGGACGCGCGGAGAAGCGGCAGGTGCAGCGGATGGTCTGCCTGCTTCTCGGGCTCGGGTCCCTGCCGGAGCCGTACGACGCCTCGGACGCGCTGGCGATCGCGATCTGTCACCTGCACAGCGCCGCGGCGGCGATGCCGGACTTGTCGGCGCCCGCCCGCGACGGGCTCCCGCGCACGTGGCGCGGGTTCGATCCGGCCCAGCACCTGGCGCGGTTCGCGAAAAAACTGCATTGATCTCCGTCCTGCGCGGCCGACTCCTCGAGAAGCACCCGCAGCGCGTCATCGTCGACGTGCACGGTGTCGGGTACGACGTGCAGGTGCCGCTCTCCACGTTCTACAATCTCGGGGAGCCGGGCGCGGACGTGACGCTTCGCGTGCACACGCACGTGCGCGAGGACGCGATTGCGCTGTTCGGTTTCCTCACGCCGCTGGAGCTCGAGCTCTTCGAGCGTCTCATCGCCATCAACGGCGTCGGCCCGAAGCTCGCGCTGGCCGTGCTGTCCGGCATCGAGCCGCACGATCTGGTGCGCGCCGTGCGCCTCCAGGACGTGGCGCGGCTGCAGACGATTCCCGGCGTCGGCCGCAAGACGGCGGAGCGGATCTCGCTGGAGCTGAGGGACCGTCTGCCGAAGTCGCTGCAGGCCGACGCGACGCGGCCGCGCTCGCCGCAGGACGAGCTGCAGGAGGACGTCGTCTCCGCGCTGCTGAACCTCGGCTACCAGCGCGCGGCGGCGGACAAGGTGGTCGAACAGGCGGTGTCGGGAGCCGCCAGCTTCCAGGACGCGCTGAGGCGCGCGCTCCGGGCGCTGGCGAGGTGACCGGCGGGGGTTCACCCCAACGTGACTGAGCGAGTGGTGACGTCGATGCGCGTGGACGAGGACGCCCAGTACGAGGCCGGGCTGCGGCCGCGCACGCTCGACGAGTACATCGGCCAGGACCGCGTGCGCGAGAACCTCGAGGTCTCGATCGCCGCGGCGCGGCAGCGCGGCGAGGCGCTCGATCACGTGCTCCTCTACGGGCCTCCCGGCCTCGGCAAGACGACGCTCGCCTACGTGATCGCGAACGAGCTGGGCGTGGCGGCCCGGGCGACCGCCGGGCCGGTGATCGAGCGCCCGGGCGACCTGGCGGCGATGCTGACCAACCTCCAGGATCGCGAGGTCATCTTCATCGACGAGATCCATCGCATGAGCCCGGCGATCGAGGAGATCCTCTACCCGGCGATGGAGGACTACGAGCTGGACATCGTGATCGGCCAGGGCCCCGGCGCGCGCTCGGTGAAGGTGCCGCTGCAGAAGTTCACCCTCATCGGCGCGACGACGCGGGCGGGGCTGCTGACCGCGCCGCTGCGGGCCCGGTTCGGCATCGTGCACCGGCTCGATTTCTACACGGATGCCGACATCCGCGAGATCGTGCGACGGTCGGCGAGGATTCTCGGTGTGGCGATCGACGATCGGGCGCTCGCCGAGATCGCGCGACGTTCGCGCGGCACGCCGCGCGTCGCGAACCGGTTGCTGCGCCGGGTGCGCGACTTCGCCCAGGTGCGCGCGTCGGGCGACATCACGCCGGCCGTCGCGGCCGACGCGCTGAAGCTCCTGGAAGTGGACGAGCACGGCTTTGACGAGGTCGACCGCCGGCTGCTGCGCCTGATCATCGACAAGTTCAACGGCGGGCCCGTCGGGCTCAACACGCTCGCCGCCGCCATCAGCGAGGACAAGGACGCCATCGAGGACATCTACGAGCCGTTCCTGATGCAGATCGGCTTCCTCGATCGCACGCCGCGCGGCCGCGTCGCCACCGCGCGGGCGTACGAATACTTCGGGCTGCACGCGCCAGGAAAGGACTCGAGGCTTTGGTGAGGAGGGTGAAGATCGCGGCGCTGGCGACGTACGTGCCGCCGAGACTGCTGACCAACGCGGATCTCGAGAAGATGGTCGAGACCACCGACGCGTGGATCCTGCAACGCACCGGCATTCGCGAGCGCCACATCGTGGATCCCGGGGTCGCCACGAGCGACCTCGCGAAGGAGGCGGCGCTCGAGGCGATTGCCAGGGCCGGGATCACGCCCGGGCAGGTCGGCTTCATCGTCGTCGGCACGACGACGCCGGACATGATCTTCCCCAGCACGGCCTGCCTCCTGCAGCACAAGATCGGCGCGAGCCGCGCGTGGGGGTTCGACCTCGGCGCGGCGTGTTCCGGCTTCACCTTCGCGCTCACGACGGGCATGCAGATGGTCGCCGGCGGCTCCACCGACTACGCGCTCGTGATCGGCGCGGATGTGATGTCGAGCATCATCGACTACCGGGACCGCGCGACCTGCGTGCTGTTCGGCGACGGGGCGGGCGCGGTCGTCCTGACGCCGGCCGGCGACGGCGAGCCCGCGATCGTCGGCTTTGAGCACGAGATCGACGGCAGCGGCGGCCTGTCGCTCTGCATGCCGGCGGGCGGCAGCCTGCGTCCCGCGTCCCACGAAACGGTCGAGCAGCGGCTGCACTACGTGAAGCAGGACGGCCAGGCGGTGTTCAAGTTCGCGGTGCGAAAGACGGAGGAGATTTCGCGCCGCGTGCTCGAGAAGACCGGGACGCGCCTGGAAGACGTCAAGCTGTTCGTCTCGCACCAGGCGAACCAGCGCATCATCAAGGCGGCCGCGGACAGGCTCGGCTTTCCGGACGAGAAGGTGGTGGTCAACCTCGAGCGCTTCGGCAACACGACGGCCGCCACGATACCGCTGGCCTTGAACGACGCCGTGAACGAGGGCAGGCTGAAACGCGGGGACCTCGTGCTGCTCGCCTCGGTAGGCGCGGGCTTCACGGTCGGGTCGGTGTTGCTTCGGTGGGCATGTTGAGCCATGCCGAATGGGAGAATGCCGAATGCGTCGCAGGAACCGCCGGTGACGCACGCGTCTCGAGTCTTCCTGTTGTCTCCCGCCAATTGCACCGGCGTCCGTGCGCGGATACTGATGTCGCCGCACGCGAGTTTCGATCTCGCGCTGCGCCTGCGCGCCGGGGGGGCGACGCTGGGCGAGGTGTTCAGCTTCCTGAGCGGCCTCTACTTCCGTGGCAAGCTCGCCTACGCGCGCGCGTTCGCGCAGCCGCCGGACCCGGCGGCGCCGCTGAGCGGCGGGGGGGCGCTGGTCATCACCACGAACTCCGGGCTGCGCTCGCCGGACACGCCGGTGTCGCTGAGGGCGCTGCAGGCGTTCGCGAAAGGGAGCATCAGCGTCGCGAGCGCGGCCTACACGCGCGCGCTCCTGACCAGCGCGCGCGCCGTGCGCGATGAAGTCGGCGACGATTGCGAGGTGGTACTGCTCGGCAGCATCGCCACGCCGAAGTACGTGGACATTCTTCTGTCCGTCTTCGACGGGCGGCTCTGCTTTCCGGCGGACTTCGTCGGCCGGGGAGACATGAGCCGCGGCGGCCTCATGCTGCGGTGCGCGCAATCGGGAGAGGAGCTCGGCTACGTGCCGGTCAAGGGCGCGGTGCGGCACGGCGCGCGCCCGCCGAAGCTCGAGCCGATCCGCCACCGCGCCTGACCGTCCACGACGTCGCTCACTTGAACGTGCATGGGCCTTCCAGCGGGCGCAGGCTGATCACCTGCAGCAGGATGATGCGCCTGCTGGTTTGCGGCGCGCCTGGCCTGGAAGGATCGGCCGAACCGGCCGGGCCGATGACGATGCGCCCGCCGCCAAGCCGCAACCCGGGTTCCTGAAGGTCAATCTTCCGCACGAAGCCGGTCACCTCGGTCTGTCGGCCGTTCTGCCGCTTCACCTCCGCCTCGAGGTCCTTCTTCGCGGAGAGCCGGAACGTCTGCGTTCGGATGTCGGGGAGGTCCTCCCCCTCGACGTCGAACGCCTCGAGCATTTTGTTCTTCACGCACCCGGTGGCCACGATCTTCACCGAGTCCTTCGGCACTTTGTCGGTATCCTGTGCGCCCGCGGGAGCGAGGCTCGAGACGACAATCGCCACGGCGACGGCGATGCTGCGCATGTCGTCGATTCTAAGCCCGTCCGAGTCCCGCAGCGATGGCTATCGTGGAGGAAATGGAGGAGACGTGGCCCGGACAACGATTCCGGCAGCGCGGAACGACGCGGAACTGACCGTCGGGGGCCGCGCGGTGCGACTGACCAACCTCAACAAGCCGTTCTGGCCGGATCTGGGCCTCACGAAGCGCGATCTCCTCCAGTACTACGCCGACGTGTCGCGGGTGCTGCTGCCCCACATCCGCGATCGCGCGATGGTGATGAAGCGCTATCCGAACGGCGCGTACGGCGAGTTCTTCTTCATGAAGCGCGCCCCGTCGCCGCGTCCGGACTGGATCCGCACGTGCAGCATCGCGCACGAGTCGGGGAACGTCATCGATTTTCCCGTCATCGACGATCTCGCCGCGCTGCTGTGGGTGATCAACCTGGGTTGCATCGATCTGAACCAGTGGTACGCACGCTGCGACGATGTGGACCGGCCGGACTACCTTCACGTCGATCTCGATCCTGGTTCCGGTGCGAAATGGGGGCAGGTGCTCGAGGCCGGCCTGATCGTGCGCGACGCGCTCGAGGGGCTCGGCATGCGCCCGCTCGTCAAGACCAGCGGATCGAAAGGGCTGCACGTGTACGTGCCGATCGCCCGCGGCCCGTCGCAGAAGCAGGTCTGGACGTTCGCGAAGGCGCTCTCGTGGCAGCTCGCACCCCGATACCCGAAGCTGCTCACCGCGGAGTACCGAAAGGACAAGCGGCCGCCCGGGCGCGTGCTCGTGGACTACAACCAGAACGCGTGGGGGCGGACGCTCGCGTCGATCTACTCGGTCCGCCCGCGGCCGCAGGCGCCCGTGTCCACCCCCGTGACGTGGGAGGAGGTCGAGCGCGGGATCAGGATCGAGGACTTCCGGTTGGACAACGTGCCGGCGCGAATCGCCGAGGTCGGAGATCTCTGGAAGCCGCTGCTCGCGGCAAAGGGGAGGGCGAGGCTCGAGAAGTTTCTTGGGAGGAGGTAGGAGGTGGGAGGCAGAAGGCGGAATGCATCTCGACGCGCTTGGAACGCGTCGTGTCATGGCGGCGGCCTCCAGCCGCCGCGACTAGTCCGTCTCCACCAACAACGCCACCGTGCAGTGTTCGAACGCTTCCCCCGCGAAGATCCAGGAGCGCTCGGAGGCGTGCGCGATGGAGACGTCGCGGCCGGTGAGGACGTTCCGGAAACGGCGCCGGGCGAGGGCGTGCGGCAGCAGCACGCGCGACGTCTTCCAGGCCTGGCCCAGCGGCCAGGCCAGCTCCGCGCCCATCAGCCGCGCGACGAGCCGGGGCGCGATCGCGATCACGGCGGGGCCGCCCGCCGGAACGCGCGCAAACGCCACGAGCCCCGCCTGCACAGTGCTCTCCGTCTCGAGTGCCACGTACTCGCCGCCGACGAAGGTCTCGGGATGCTCGCGCCGGAGCCGCAGGCCGGCCGCGGTGAGGCACATCTTGATCCGACCGTCCTGCCACCGATCGAGCATGCTCCGGACCTGCGCCGAGCGCGCTGGCGCGTCTCCGGCGCAGAGCACGCGATCGATTTCGTCGAGCATCGCCCGGTTCGCGTCGAAATCGACCGGCCGCCGGTTGTCGGGATCGACGAGGCTCAGGTTCCAGCGCTCGCAGCCTTGGTACAGGTCCGGCACGCCCGGGGTGGCCAGCTTCAGCACGAGCTGCGCGAGCGAGTTCACCGTCCCGATCGCGGCGACACGCCGCTGGAACGGCAGCATCGCGGGCAGGAAGCGCCGCGAGGTCGGTCCGGTGAGCGAACGTTCGACGAACCGCGCCACCGCGTCGTCGTAGGCGCGGTTCTGGTTGATCCAGCTGGTGTGGAGCTTGGCCTCCTTGATGGACTTCGTCATGAAGGCCTTCATGCGATCGACGAAGGCCTGGTCCGCCTGCTCGGGCTGCTCGGCCGGCCACGCGCCGATCAACGCCTGGTAGAACCGGTATTCGTCGTTGCGATCCGGATGCATCACGTTCTCGACAAGAGTCCGGTTTGCCTGGTTGATTCGGCGCCACCGCGAGCTCTCGCGGCCCCACTCCTCCGGAAGTTCCGAGAGCACGTTGATGCGCGCGCGAACGTCCTCGCCCAGCTTGGTGTCGTGCGTCGAGGTGCTGAGCATCTCGTACGGCCACGACGCGAAGCGGCGCTGGCTGGCGCGGTGGAACTGCTCCGGCGTGCAGCCGAAGTGGTGAGGCTCTCCGCCGACTTCGTTGAGCGAGAGCAGCCCGTTGTAGCGATAGAAAGCGGTGTCCTCGACCCCCTTCGCCTGGACGGGCGCCGTGTACTGCTGCAGCTTCATCGACGTGCGCAGCCGGCGCTGCCGGTCCGCTTCGTCGGACGGCGGATAGCCGCTGCGGCGGTCCTCCGGGCGAGGGCCGCCCGGCTCGTACGGCTCGTCTTCGGGCCGGCGCGGGAGGAGGACCTCGCGCACGAAGTCGAACACCGACGGCTCGAGGGCGGGGTTGCGGTCGCGGGCAGAGCGAATCGCCTGGTCCACGATCTCGCGGTCGCGCAGCGTCCAGCCCTCGCCGCGCACGTACGTGCGATAGACCGGGAAGCACGCCACGACCTCGCCGACCGCTTCACGCATGCTGATCACGGTGAAGTCGCGCGAGCGTCGGTCCTGCTCGCCGATGCGGTCCATCGTGTTCGCGAGCACGTTCAGCTCGCTCGAGAGCGACGTGTCCATGATCAGCTGCTTCGACCGGTAAACGATCTCCGCGAAGCTCGCCGCCTCGCCCACGAACCGCGCGTAGACCCGCCGCAGGCGCCGCGCCGCGGCCCCGTCGACGAACAGCGCGTTCAGCTCGTTCAGGAAGTTGTAGCCGGTGGTGCCGTGCACGCACCACTCGGGCGGCAGTTCCTCGTCTCCGGAGAGGATCTTCTCCGCCACGACGTACAGCGGCCGGCGCGGGGATCCGTCGAGCTGCCACGCGCGCGCGGCAAGCTGCTGCAGCTGTTCGAAGTAGCCCGCGGGGTCGAAAAGCCCGTCCGGGTGATCGATCCGCACCCCGGTGACCCGGCCGGCCTTGAGGAGTTCCGCCAGCAGCGCGTGCGTGGCTTCGAACACCTCCGGCACCTCCTGCCGCAGCCCTGCAAGGTCGTTGATGTCGAAGAACCGCCGGTAGTTGATCTCGTGCGACGCGGTGCGCCAGTAGGCGAGCCGGTACGGCTGCATCTCGAGCAGCTCGTGCAGCCGGTCGAAGCTCGCATTGTTCCCCGGCGTTCCGTTGATTTCCGCGAGCGCCGCGTCCACGTACGCCCGCACGGGGGGCGTCTCGGCGACGAGCCTGACCAGCCTCGATCGCTGCACCTCCTTCTCGCGGCGCCGCTCCGCGATCGCCTCGTCCCGGCTGTCCGTGTGCGCCGGCATGTTCCCCAGCGCGGACACGATGCTCATGAGTTCCTGCAGCCCCGGATCGTCATCACCAACTTCCGCCCGCAACCGGTCCAGCCCCGGGCGCAGGATGAGCGTCGCCTGGCGGGGGTTGATCGGGAGCTGGTGATCGCCGTAGTGGACCTCGAACCGGCCGTCGGCGAAGACCACACGGAGCTCTCCGGCCTCGAGCGCGTGGCCGTACTGGCGTCCGAGAATCGGCAGCAGCACGCGCCCCTGCAGTTCGGGTTTGAGCGGGTTCCAGTCGATGTCGAAGAACCGGGCGTACGCGGAGCACTGGCCGTTTTCCAGCACGTCGCGCCACCACGGGTTCGACACCGGGTCGATCCCCATGTGGTTCGGCACGCAGTCGAGGACGATGCCCATCCCGCGCGCCGTGACCTCCGCGGCGAGCCGTTCGTACTCGTCGCGCCCGCCCAGGTCAGCGTCGATCCGATTGTGATCCGTGACGTCGTAGCCGTGCGTGCTGCCGGGACGCGACGCGAACACCGGCGAGAGGTAGCAGTCCGAGATCCCCAGGCGGAACAGGTACTCCACGATCGCGCGCGCCGACGCCAGCGGGAACTCCCGGTGCAACTGCAGCCGGTACGTGCTCGAAGGCACGCGTCTGGGTCGATCCTGCGCGTCGTTCATTGCCACGCACCGATGACCACGGCCGCGGGGCCGTCGAACCGCACCCGCGAGCCCCACACGCGAGGCACCCGGCCGTCCACGGCGAACTCGGCATCTTCCGTGGACAGGACGACGCGTGCTCCGCGTGGGAGTTCCGGCAGGTCGACCGCGCCGGCGCGGCGCAGGCGCGCGACGGCCCAGAGGTGCGACGCCCCTCCGGCGTACCGGATCAGGAGCGTGTCGGCGTCGAGGGCGGTCGCCACCGCTTCATCGCGCGCCGACGGCGCGAGTCCGAGCGCGCGGCGCCGCAACGCGAGCAGCCGTTGATACAGCCGCAGCGTTCCGTCGTGCGGCGGCTTCTCCCGCTCCTCCCAGCGCAACTTACTCGCCTCGAACGTTTCGGGATCCTGCGGGCTCGGGATCTTCGAACGAAGCTCCGGATCGACGAAATCCGAGAACTTCGCGAACTCGCGCCGCCGCCCCTCGACGATCAGTTTTCCGAGCTCCGCCGTGTGGTCCGTGAAATACCGGAACGGCGTGGACGCAGCCCACTCCTGGCCCATGAACAGCAGCGGCGTTTCCGGCGCCAGCAGCAGGACGGCTGACGCCGCCCGGTACGCGGCCCCGTCGATCGCGTGGTTCAGCCGGTCGCCGAACGCCCGGTTGCCAACCTGGTCGTGGTTCTGCACGCAGACGACGAACTTCCTGCGCGGAATGCCCGACGGAACGCTCCCACGCGGCTGCCCGAGATAGCGGGAGTACTGGCCGGTGTAGAACCATCCCCGCCTGATCGTTTCCGTCAGGTCCTCCACCGACGCCTCGAAATCCTCGTAATACCCTTCCGCATCGCCAGCCAGGATGCGGCGCATGATGTGGTGGAAATCGTCCGCCCACACGCCGTCGAGGTCCCAGCCCTGCTCCGCGCGCGTGCGCAGCATGGCGGCCTTGTTGTGGTGGTCCTCGGCCACGATCATCACCGGCCGCTCGGAGGCGGCACGGCCCGCCTCCACGATCTCCACGACCACGTGCTTGGCGCTGTCGTCGGTCAGCGCGTGCGTCGCGTCGAGGCGCAGCCCGTCCAGGTGATACTCGCGCAGCCAGTGGACCGCGTTGTCCGCCAGGAACCTGCGCACGATACCGCTCTCGGGCCCGTCCAGGTTCACGCCGTCGCCCCACGCGCTCGGGTGATGCGGCGTGAAGAACGCCGGCGCGAAGGTGCTCATGTAGGCGCCGTCGGGGCCGAGGTGGTTGTAGACGACGTCGAGCAACACGGCCAGGCCGTGGCCATGGGCGGCGTTCACGAAGCGCCGCAGATCGTCCGGTCGGCCGTACGCACGTGACGGCGCGAACAGGCACACGCCGTCGTATCCCCAGTTGCGCTCACCCGCGAAATCCGCGACCGGCATGAGTTCGACGACGGTGACACCCAGATCGCGGAGGTAGGGGAGCCGCTCGATCGCGGAGGCGAAGGTGCCCTCGGGCGTGAACGTCCCTACGTGCAACTCGTACGTGACGACGTTCTCGACGTCGATGCCGCGCCACGGGGCGTCGGTCCAGGCGAACCTCGTCGGATCGATGACCTCGGATGGGCCGTGCACCCCCATTGGCTGGAAGCGCGAGGCGGGATCGGGCATCAACGGAGAGTCGCCAAGGCGGAAGCGATACAGATCGCCGGCCGCGACGCCCGGGAGCTCGAGCGTGCAGAGGCCGTCCGGCGCCCGCGCCATCTGGTATTCGCCCGCGCAGGCGCCGCTCTCGACGACGAGGGTCACGGATTCGGCCGCCGGGGCCCAGAGCGCGAAGCGTGCGCCGCCGTCCTCTGCGCGGGCGCCGAAGAAGGTGGTGTTCGCAGTCAGGGTGGTGGTCATGCAGTGAGTCTTCCGAGCAGGTGAAGGATGTTGCCGAGCGGGATGCGCACCCATTCGGGACGGTTGTTCAGCTCGTAGCGCATCTCGTAGAGCGCCTTGTCGAGCACGAAGGCATCGAGCAGCCGATCGGTGTCCGCCGGGCTCGCCGGGATGAACTCCGCGCCACCGGCGACATCGAAGTACGTGCGCAGAAAGGCCGCGGATGTCCAGAGCTGCCACGCGCGCGCCCAGGGCTCCAGGCGCGCGAAGTCGTCCGGCCTCGTGCTCGAAAACGTGAACAGGCCCGCGTAAGCGGCGTAGCCGAACGAGCGCAGCATGCCGGCGATGTCCTTCAGGGCGAGCTGCTTCTCGCGTCTCTCGCCGAGGGGCCGCGCCGGCTCTCCTTCGAAGTCGATGATGTAGTAGTCGTTCTCGGCCCAGAGCACCTGGCCGAGATGGTAGTCGCCGTGCACGCGGATCCGGGACACCGGAGATCGCGCCGCCGCGACGGCGTCGAGCGCACGTGCCACCCGCCCCGACCGCGAAGCCAGGGTGCGCGCCTGCGAGGCGGACTCGGCCGAAAGCCTCGGCAGGAGCGGCTCGATCTCGCCGATCGTCCGGGCCGCGTCGCGCATCATGTGCTCGCTGGCGGCCCGCAGCATCGCGGCGTTCGCCGGCTCCGGCACGAATGCCGGGTCCGGCACCGCCGCCAGCGCCAGGTGCATCTCTGCGGTGCGGCGCCCGAGCGTTGATGCGCTCTCGAGGTACGCGCCCACCAGCTCCATCACTTCAGCCGGGAGAGCGGCGCGCGTCAGCTCGATCCACGAGAGCGACTCCGCCTGGAGCGTGTACTCCTGCGGCGCGCCGCACACGGCGACGCGCTCGTAATAGCGGCTCAACTCGCCCAGCGCGTGCTGCCAGCCGTCGGCCTGGCTGGCGATGCGCGCCTGCAGCATCGCGACGTCCGCCGGCGGCTGCTCGCGCGGCTGGTATTCGATCGCGCCGGCCAGCTGCGGGACGCGCGCGAAGCGTCCGTCTTCGCCGAGCCGCCGGGTGATCTCCACGTCCGGGTTCGGCCCCGGCTCCACGCGGCGGAACAGCTTCAAGAGCATGTGGTTTCCGACGACCATCATCGAGTTGCTCTGATCGGCGCTCGCGGGCGTGATTTCCAGCGAGTCCGATCCCTGGAGGGACGCACAGGCCTTGGCCGGGATCCCGCGGAGCACGCCGTGCCGCAGCGTGTACGATTCGCCGCCGGCAATCGCCTGCAGCAGCACGCCCCCTGCCTCGCCGTCCACCGACGCGTCGTGGACGATGCCCTTGCGCGCGCCGGTGATCCGCGCGAGGACCGCGCGCGCATGCTGCCGCTCGATCGCTTCCGCGCGGCCGCCGCCGCTCATCGTCAGCGGCAGGAAGTAGTGCTCGCGTGCCTCGTCGGCGTACTCGACCTCGACGATCGTGGCGAAGACCGGCGCCGGCTGCCGGCGCAGGGGGCCCCAGTCCACGAAGCGCGCGCGCCTCGTCTCCCGTCCCTTGCCGCCGAACCACCGCTGCTGGCGGACGAACTCCGCGAGCCGGTCGCGTTCGATGAGCACGCGCACGGTGCCGTCGAGCAGCGTGTCCCACGCCGCGCCCATGAACAGCGCCGGTGCCTCCTCGCGCGCCTCCGGCTCGGCCGGCACGACGCGCGTCGCGGCCGGCAGCGGCTTCTGCTGCAGCTGGAACCAGTAGAAGCCGTACGTCGCGAGGGTCAGCACATACGGCTGGTCGCCGATACGCGGGAACTCCGTCTGCCCGAGCATTTCGACCGGCGTGAAGCCTCTGAAGGCGGAGAGGTCCAGCTCCACCGGCTGGATCGATCGCGAGAGGTTCGCCACGCACAGCACGACCTCGTTCTCGTACCGGCGGAGGTACGCGAGGATCTTCCGGTTGGCCGGACGCAGGAACTCCAGCGTGCCGCGCCCGAACACCTGGTGCTGCCGGCGCAGCGAGATCATCCGCTTCATCCAGTTGAGCAGCGAGTACGGCGATCGCTCCTGCGCCTCGACGTTGATCGCCGGGTAGCCGTAGACCGAGTCCATGATCACCGGCGCGAAGAGCCGCGCCGGGTCCGCCCTCGAGAAGCCGGCGTTGCGATCGCCGGTCCACTGCATCGGCGTGCGGACGCCGTTGCGATCGCCGAGGTACACGTTGTCTCCCATCCCGATCTCGTCGCCGTAGTAGACGACGGGCGTCCCCGGGAAGGAGAAGAGCAGGCTGTTCAACAACTCGATGCGGCGCCGGCTGTTTTCGAGCAGCGGCGCGAGGCGCCGCCGGATGCCGACGTTGATGCGCATCTGCGGGTCGGCCGCGTAGCCCTGATACAGGTAGTCGCGCTCCTCGTCGGTGACCATCTCGAGCGTCAGCTCGTCATGGTTGCGCAGGAAGAGCGCCCACTGGCAGTTCGGCGGGATGTCCGGCGTCTGCCGCAGGATCTCGGTGATGGGGTGCCGGTCTTCCTGCTTGAGCGCCATGTACATGCGCGGCATCAGCGGGAAGTGGAACGCCATGTGGCACTCGTCCCCCTGCCCGAAGTACTCGTGCACGTCGGCCGGCCACTGGTTGGCCTCGGCGAGCAGGAAGCGGTTCTTGAAGTGCTGATCGAGGTCGCGCCGGATTTCCTTCAGGATCAGGTGCGTCTCGGGCAGGTTCTCGCTGATCGTGCCCTCGCGCTCAATCAGGTACGGGATTGCGTCCAGCCGCATCCCGTCCACGCCCATCTCGAACCAGAAGTGCATGACGCGCAGCACGGCCCTGAGCACGTCGGGGTTGTCGTAGTTGAGGTCCGGCTGGTGGTAGAAGAAGCGGTGCCAGTAGTACGCGCCGGCGACGTCGTCCCACGTCCAGTTCGACTTCTCCGTGTCGGTGAAAAGGATCCGGACCCCCTCGTACTTCTGCTTCGTTTCGCTCCAGACGTAGAAGTTGCGCTTGCGCGATCCCGTCGGCGCGCGGCGCGCCGCCTGGAACCAGGGGTGCTGATCGGACGTGTGGTTGATGACCAGCTCGGTGATCACGCGGATCCCGCGGGCGTGCGCCTCGCGCATGAACCGCCGGAAATCCCCCAGCGTCCCGTAAGACGGGTGCACCCCCTCGTACTTCGCGATGTCGTACCCGTCGTCGCGGAGCGGCGAGGGATAGAACGGCAGGAGCCAGAGCGCGTTGACACCGAGATCGCGCAGGTAGTCCAGCTTCTCGGTCAGCCCCGTGAAGTCGCCGATGCCATCCGCGTTGCTGTCGTAGAACGCCCGGACGTGCAGCTCGTAGATGATGGCGTCCTTGAACCAGAGCGGATCGTCCTCGAGTGCCGGGACCATCATGACGCCGTGAGCCGCAGGATGTGGCCCGGGCGGACCTGCGGGTCGAGCCGCACGTAGTTCCACTCGTCGCGCCAGTAGTAGGTCTCGCCGCTCAGCAGATCGTGCGCCTCGAAGCCGCGCCCCGGCGCGATGCCGAGCTCCGCCAGCGGGACGCGGATCCAGCCGTGCTGCATGTAGAACGGGTCCAGATTGACGACGACCAGCACCGCGTCGGCGCCGTCGGACGACTGCTTGCTGTAGCAGAGCAGGTGGTCATTGTCCGTCTGGCGGAAACGCAGGCCCCAGTCGGCCTGCAGCGAAGCGTGCTCGCGACGAATCGTGTTGACGCGCGTGATCAGCGCGCGCAGGTTGCCCGGCTGGTTCCAGTCCCAGTAGCGGAACTGGTACTTCTCCGAGTCGAGGTACTCCTCGGATCCCTCGCGTACCGCGCGCCCCTCGCACACCTCGAAGCCGCTGTAGATCCCGTACGACGCGCCGAGCGTCGCCGCGAGGAGAAACCGCGCGCGGAACGCGGGCGGCCCGCCACGCTGCAGGTACTCGTGGAGAATGTCCGGCGTATTGGCGAACAGGTTCGGCCGCAGGTACTCGCGGACGTCGGTCTGCGCCAGTTCCGTGAAGTAGTCCGTCAGCTCCGCTTTCGAGTTGCGCCACGTGAAGTAGGTGTACGACTGCGAGAACCCCAGCTTCGCGAGGTGCCGCATCACCTTGGGGCGCGTGAACGCCTCGGAGAGAAACACCGTGTCCGGGTGCTCGCGGCGGATCTCGCCGAGCATCCACTCCCAGAAGGGGAACGGCTTCGTGTGCGGGTTGTCCACCCGGAAGATCTTCACGCCGTGCCCGATCCAGAACAGCACGATGCTCCTGAGCTCCGTCCAGAGCGCCTGCCAGTCGTCGGTATCGAAATCGAACGGGTAGATGTCCTGGTACTTCTTCGGTGGGTTCTCCGCGCATTTGACCGTCCCGTCCGTCCGGCGCCGGAACCATTCGGGATGCTCTTTCGCGTACGGGTGATCGGGCGACGTCTGGTACGCGAGATCGAGCGCCACCTCGAGACCGAGGCGCCGCGCGACCTCCACGAAGCGATCGAAGTCCTCTATCGTCCCGAGGCCCGGCTCGACGGCTTTGTGCCCCCCTTCCTCGCTGCCGATCGCCCAGGGGCTGCCCGGATCGCCGGGCGCCGCGACGAGGCTGTTGTTCCGTCCTTTCCTGAACGTCGTTCCGATCGGGTGAACGGGCGCCAGATACACGACGTCGAAGCCCATTTCAGCGATCCCGGGCAGTCGCTGCGCCGCTTCGTCGAACGTCGCGCTGCGCCTCGCGTCCGGCGAGTACGATCGCGGAAACATCTCGTACCACGCGCCGTAACGGGCGCGCTCGCGCTCGCCGAGCACCACGAGCGGCGGATCGAGGATCGCGGCGCCGGCGCGATTGTCGTACCGGCGCATCAGCGCGGCCAGCTCCGGCGAGAGCGCCGCCGCGCGACGTTTCGTTTCGTCGCCGCCTTCGAGCGCCGCCAGGAAGCCGTTCAGCCGCTCGCGGTCCGGTTGCGCGGCCGGCCCTTCGTCGTCGGCCACCCCAGCCGGCTCGGCCTGCGCCCGCTGCCGCGTTCGCACTCCTCCGCCCGGCGCCCGTTTTCCGCGTCCCCTGGGGCGCGCGGCGCCGTCGAGCCGTGCGAGCGCCGCGCGCAGCATCAGCACGCCCTCCTGCAGCTCGAGTTCGACGGGCTGCTCAGCGGCGATCTTCTTGGACAGCGTTTCGCGCCACGTCCCGAAGCCGTCGATCCACGCGTGGATGGTGAACTCGTACAACGCGACGCGATCGACCGGGAAGCGCCCTTCCCAGCGGTCGTTGCCGATCGGCTGCATGGGCAGCTCGCGCCACTCGCCGGGCGGTGTCGTCCCGCTGTACTCGCGCTCGCGGTACCGCAGTGCCGCGGTCACCACGTCGTGGCCGTCGGCGAAGATGTCTGCCTGGACCGTGACGGTCTCGCCGATCGTTCGCTTCGCGGGGAAGCGGCCGCCGTCGATCTGGGGCTGGACGTTTCCGATGACGGGCCGCGGCGGGCGCGACGCGAGCCCAGCCGGGCCGCCATCGGCGGCAGCTTTGGGACGTGGCGGCAAACTGACAACCTCCGAATCAGGAGGTCGACGGACCTCCCGGCGCTTCTGACGTGCCATCTTCATGCCCGGAGGCGGGCCCGTCGGCGGGACGCCGCAGGACCGCCATCGAATGTGCCTGAAGGAGATACTTGGACTGCCTCGGATTCCAGCGGCGCCCGCCGTCCTCCGACGTATCGAGGACGACTTCCCACGCGCCGGGGTCCCCCGGCGCGGTGAAGGCGACCGCCACCTTGCCCGCGTTGTACATCACGAGCAGCGAGGCGCCACGCACCGGGCGTCCTTGCGGGTCCGCCTCGGCGATCGCCGCCCCGGACATGAGCACGCCGAGCGGCCGCACCTCCGGGGAGTTCCACTGCGCGTCGGTCATCTCGCGCCCCGACGGGTCCAGCCAGGCGATGTCCTTCACGCCGGCGCCACGGATGCTCCGCCCGTGGAAGAACTTCCGGCGCCGCAACACCGGTTCATTCCGGCGCAGCGCGACCACGCGCCGGACGAACCGCAGGAACTCGCGTTGCTCCTGGTCGAGCTGCCAGGGCTGCCAGCTCAGCTCGTTGTCCTGGCAATACGCGTTGTTGTTGCCGAGTTGCGTGCGGCATACTTCGTCACCGCCGCTGATCATCGGCACGCCCTGCGAGAGCAGCAAGGTGGCCATGCAGTTCCGCATCTGCCGGAGACGGAGCGCGCGAATCGCGGGATCCTCGGTGGGCCCCTCGACGCCGCAGTTCCAGCTCAGGTTGTACTGCTCGCCGTCGGCGTTGTTTTCGCCATTAGCCTCGTTATGCTTGGTGTTGTAGCCCACGAGATCGGCAAGCGTGAACCCGTCGTGCGCCGTGATGAAGTTGATGCTCGCGTACGGGCGGCGCCCGCTCTGCTCGTACAGATCGCTGCTGCCAGACAGCCGCGTGGCCAACTCGGAGATGACGCCGCCATCGCCGCGCCAGACGCGCCGCACCGTGTCGCGGTATTTCGCGTTCCACTCGGTCCACTTCGCGGGAAACTGCCCGACCTGGTAGCCACCCTCGCCGAGGTCCCAGGGCTCAGCGATCAGCTTCACCTGCGAGAGCGCGGGGTCCTGGTGAATGATGTCGAAAAACGCACCCAGTTTGTCCACCGCGTACAGCTCGCGGGCGAGCGCGCTCGCCAGGTCGAAGCGAAAGCCGTCCACGTGGCACTCGTCCACCCAGTAGCGGAGGCTGTCCATGATGAGCTGGAGCACGCGGGGGCTGCGCATGTTCAACGTGTTGCCGCAGCCGGTGAAGTCTTCGTACAGCCTGAGGTCGTTCGGGTTCAGGCGGTAATACGAGCGATTGTCGATCCCGCGCAGGGAGAGCGTCGGCCCGAGCTGGTTCCCTTCGGCCGTGTGGTTGTAGACGACGTCGAGGATCACCTCGAGGCCCGCTGCGTGCAGCGCGCGCACGAGCATCTTGAACTCGCGCAGGCATTCCATCGGCGCCGGCGACGCCGAGAACCGGGGATCCAGCGCAAAGAACCCCAGCGTGTTGTAACCCCAGTAGTTCGTCAGCCCGCGGCGCACGAGGTGCGGCTCGTCCAAGTGGTAGTGCGTCGGCATCAGCTCCACGGCCGTGACGCCGAGATCCAGCAGATGACGCAGCGCCGGTTCCGACGCGAGCCCGAGGAACGTGCCGCGCAGCGTTTCGGGAATCCTCGGATGAAGCCGCGTCATCCCTTTCACATGCAGCTCGTAGATGATGGTCTCGTGCCAGGGTGTGCGGGGCGGGCGATCGTCTCCCCACGTGAACGCGCCGTCGGCGACCATGGCGAGGGGGGCGTACGGAGCACTGTCGCGCCAGTCGAACGACAGGTCTTTGTCGGCGTCTCCCAACGTGTAGCCGTACAGCGACTCGTGCCAACGCGCCGGTCGGCCGACGACCTTCGTGTACGGATCGAACAGCAGTTTGTTGGGGTTGAATCGATGACCCGCGCCCGGCTGGAAAGGCCCGTGCAACCGGTACCCGTAGAGTTGCCCGGGCCGGACGTCCGGAAGGTAGCCGTGCCACACGCGGTCGGTGTGCTCGGGAAGCGAGATGGTCAGACATTCGCTCGGGTCGGCCGCCGACTCGAACAGGCACAGCTCAACGCGCGTGGCGTGCTCCGAAAAGAGAGCGAAGTTGACGCCGACGCCGTCCCAGGTGGCGCCGAGCGGGTAGGGCGTTCCGGGCCAGACCCTCATGTCGGCAACCTCCACCTGTAACATGCCCGCAAGCCCCGCGCAAACGGCGTGGCCCGGCCGCGGCGCCCGGCTGGCGTGCTCCTTGCTCCACTCAGCCGCATGGGAGTGAGGATGGTTGCCACGCTGACCAACCTGATCCAGACCAGTCGTGACAGCCAGGAAGGCTTCGGGATGGCCGCGCAGGCCGGTGAGGACGTCACCAATCGGGCGTTCCAGTCAGCCCACGACGAGAAGGCGGGATCCCCGTCGTAACGGGGCGCGCGTGAGACAGGCCACATCGCCCGGCGACCTCGAGACCATCCGCCGCTGGGCGAGGCTGCTCGACAGCCAGTTCCGCGTGCCGGGCACGAACGTCCGCTTCGGCCTCGATCCGATCATCGGGCTGGTGCCGGGCCTGGGCGATTTCGTCGGGCCGATCTTCAGCATCCTCGTGATCGCGCACGCGTGGAAGCTACGCGTGCCTAAGGTCGTCATCGCGCGGATGCTGTTCAACGCGGGGATCGACGCGACGCTCGGCCTGGTCCCGTTCCTCGGCGACGCCGTGGACATCGTCTGGAAAGCGAACCAGGCGAACGTGCGTCTGCTCGAGCAGCACAGTTTCGAGCGTCGAGGCGCGACGAGGGCGGACTGGCTGTTCGTGGGCGCCGCCATCGTCGTCGCGCTGGCGCTCGCCGCGCTGCCGGTGCTTGTCGTCATCTGGATCGGCCGGCAGCTGGTCTGACCGCGCGCGTCACTCGCCCAGGAGCTCGCAAACCCACTGCAGGTCCTCGACGCGCTGGCAGAACGCGTTCACCAGCATCATCAACGGGACGGCGAGCACGACTCCCCATAGTCCCCAGACCCAGCCCCAGAACAGCAGGCCGATGAATACTGCCACCGGGTTCATGCTGGCCGCGCGCCCCATCAGCGTGGGCGTGAGCAGCCACCCCTCGATCGCCGTAATCGTGAACGCGATCCCGAAGACCGACGCCACCGCCGTCAAGGTTCCGAACTGGAGCAGGCTGACAACCGCGAGCGCGGCACTGACGATGATCGGGCCGAAGTAGGGGATCGTGTTGAGCACACCGGAGGCAATGCCCCAGAACAACCAGCTCTCGAGGCCGTACCACCACAGCGCGAAGCCGGTCGCGGCCGCCACGATCAGGCTCGTCCCCAGCAGCGTGAGCAGGAAACGTCCGACCTGCTCGGAGACGTCGTCGATGATCTGCGTCGTGATGCGCCGGTGCGCGAGCCTCGGACCGGCCAGCCTGACGAACTTGCGCTTGTACAGGTCGCCGCTCGCGAGCAGGAAATAGCTGAGAAACAGGATCATCACGAGCTGGCCGGCGAAACCGACGAGGCCCATGCCGCCCCACCAGAGATAGTCGCGCGCGCGAAAAGCGGGTTCGACGACCTCGACGCGCTGGACGCCGCCCAGGGCGCGCTCCGGCGGAGCCGCGGCCGCCGCGGTCCTCTCCAGTTCGGTGGCCGCGCGCTGGACCTTTTCGAGCGGTCCCTGCTCCGCGGGGCCGGCGGTGCGCAGCCTTCCGCGGAGCTGACGAGCTGCGGCCGGCAGGCCCTCCACCACCTGGATCGCATCGTCGGAGACCGCCCAGACGCCGACGCCGATCACCGCTGCCAACATCACGATGGCGAGGGCCGCGGCCACGACGCGCGGGATCCAGAGGCGCCGCATCAGCCGGACGAACGGCGCCAGGATGAAGCTGATCAGCGCCGCGAGCACGATCGGGATCAGCAGTTCCTGCGCCCACTGCAGGAAGTAGATGACGAGGACGGCGGCGATGACGTGTGCAGCCTGCATGGTACGCTTGAGGATTGTAGCCCACGAGAATGCAGGTCTCGGATTTCAACTACGAGCTGCCGCCGCGCCTGATTGCGCAGGATCCGGCGCCCAGGGGCGCCTCGCGCCTGATGGTGCTCGATCGCCGGAGCGGCGCGACCGCGCACCACGGCGTGGCGGATCTGCCATCGCTGCTCGCACCGGACGATCTGCTCGTCGTGAACGACACGCGGGTGTTCCCGGCGCGACTGCTCGGCCGGCGCGTGCCGACGGGGGCGGCCGTCGAGTGCATGCTGATCGGGAAGGGGACCGCGACGCCCGCTCCCGCGGAGGGCGTCTTGTACGAGGCGCTGATGCACCCGGGGCAGAAGCTCCGGCCGGGCGCGCGCGTCCTGTTCGAGCGGGGGAACGCCGCCCTGCATGGCGAAGTGCTGGAGCGGCGCTTCTACGGCCGGCGCGTCATCCGTCTGTGGAGCGAGGGCCCGGAAGGCGTCGATCGCCTCATCGAGCAGCTCGGGCACGTGCCGCTGCCACCCTACATCACGCGCGCCGATACACCGGCTGACCGGGAACGCTACCAGACCATCTACGCGCGCGAGCGCGGCTCGGTCGCGGCGCCGACCGCGGGATTGCACTTCAGCGACGAGCTGCTGCGGTCGCTCGACGCACGCGGCATCGAGCGGGTGTCGATCACGCTGCACGTCGGCTACGGCACGTTCAAGCCGGTCCGCGTCGAGACGGTCGAGGAGCACACCGTCGACCCCGAGCATTATTCGATTTCCGAGGCTGCGGCGCGGTCGATCGGCGCGGCTCTTGGGCACCGGCGGCGGATTGTCGCCGTGGGGACCACCACCACGAGAGCGCTCGAGGACGCCGCGCTGAAGGCGAGCGGGACGGTCCGCGCCGGCGACGCGACGGCGGATCTCTTCATCTATCCCGGCTTCCACTTCCAGGTCGTCGGCGCGCTGATGACGAACTTCCACCTGCCGCGCTCGACGCTGCTCATGCTCGTTTCCGCCTTCGCTGGGAGGGATGCGGTGCTCGCGGCATACAGGGAAGCTGTGGAGGAGGGCTACCGGTTCTATAGTTACGGCGACGCCATGTTGATTTGGTGAGGAACAACCGGAGCACCTCAGTGATCTTTTCCTACGAAGCGTTCGACATGACCGGCATCCGTACGTACCCGCTCGCCTCGCGGCGCAGCAAGGCGAACGCGGCGGACTTCGCGAGGCCGCTCGCCGATCCCCGCGCTGTCCGCGCGCTGCTGGACTCCATGCCCACGATCCAGGCCGCCGGGGACTTCAAGGCAGTGGTCGCGGCGATCCTCGATGCGCGCGCAAAAGACGCGGGTGTGCTCTGGGGGTTCGGCGCGCACGTCGTGAAGACCGGCCTGGCGCCGATCCTGATCGATCTCATGGAACGCGGATTCGTTTCAGCCCTCGCCACCAACGGCGCGGGGGTCATTCACGACTTCGAGGTGGCCCTCGGCGGCGCCACTTCTGAGGACGTGGACGAGTCCCTTGGACCGGGACGTTTCGGGATGGCGGAGGAGACCGGTACGCAGCTGAACCAGATCATCAACGACGGCGTCGCCGCCGGTTTCGGCCTGGGGCAGGCAGTCGCGATGCACCTGCACCAGTCGGCGCCTGCGCACGCGAGCCGGAGCATCCTCGCGGCGGCCGGCCGCCTGAACATCCCGATCACCGTGCACGTCGCGATCGGGACGGACATCATCCACATGCATCCCGCCGCCTCCGGCGCGGCGCTCGGCGAAGGGAGCCTGCGGGACTTCCGTTACTTCGTGTCCAACGTCGCGCGCCTCGAACACGGCGTGTACTTGAACTGCGGCTCCGCCGTGATCCTGCCGGAGGTGTTTCTCAAGGCGGTCGCGCTCGCGCGGAACCGGGGCGTCGCGCTCGCTGGCCTGACGACGGTGAACATCGACTTCCTGCGGCACTACCGCCCGGAAACCAACGTGGTCGCGCGCCCGGTGGCCGGATCCGGCCGCGGCTTCTCGCTCGTGGGACCGCACGAGATCCTGATTCCGCTGCTCGCGGCGGCGCTCGTGGACGCCGCGCGAGACAGGGGCTAATCTTTAGTGGAGCGTTTCGGCTGGGTCGGTATCGAGGCTTTCACCGCTGAGACCGCCGAGACAGCCGAGACCGCCGGGGTCCAACGCAGCTGCCGGCCGGCCTCCGCCTGGGCGTGTGAAGAGCGCGTCAGTGAGCGCTCAGTCGTCGGTGTCGCTCAGATCCAGCCACCAAACGAAGGTCCGCCCATTTCCGTCTAATGACTTCGTGGGCCGATTGCCAGCTCCAGCATTGGCGGCGCTCCTGCTGCTGTCGGTCGTGGGTTGGATATCGCCCTGCCGCGTATCCGCAGGGATACTCGCGCCGCAGGACACGCGGCCCGAACTGCGGTCGCAGCGCCTGACCCAGCCTCCCAACATCGACGGAGTGCTGGATGAGGCCGCGTGGCGAGGACCCCAGCTCGACACCGACGAGTGGCGGTCCTACAACCCGCTGCACGGCGACAGCATCCCGCAGCGAACGAAGGTCTGGATCGCGCACGACCAGGAATACCTGTACTTCGCGTTCCAGTGCCTCGACCCGCAACCAGACGCCATCAAGACATCTATCACCCGCCGCGACAACATCTGGGCGGACGACTGGGTCGGCCTCAGTCTCGACGCGCTCGGCACCGGGCAGCTCTCTTATCACCTGATGGTGAACCCCAGCGGCGTGCAGCTCGACATGCTCAACAGCGTGGCGGGCGATGAAGACGCATCCCCCGACTACGTGTGGGACAGCGCGGCCAGGCGCAACGAGCTCGGATACGCGGTCGAGATCCGTCTGCCGCTGCAGAGCATCCGGTTCCGTGGCGGCGCGGACGTGCGCATGGGCATTCTGTTCTGGCGCCGTGTGAGCCGCACCGGCGTCTCCGTGTCGTGGCCGCCGCTCGAGCCCGGCAAATGGGTCTTCGAGCGTCACGCCGCGCTCGCCTTCGACGAGCTGCAGCCGCGCCTTCCGCGCGAGATCATCCCGTCCACGACCTATGCCACGAACCAGTCGCGCGAGACGCCGGATCGCTGGGGATCGGCGGACCGCGACGGAGACTTCGGCGTGAGCGCCAAGTACGGGCTCACGTCCACGGTCACGCTCGACGCGACGCTGAACCCCGACTTCAGCCAGGTCGAGAGCGACGCGTTCCAGGTCGAAGTGAACCAGCGGTTCCCGATCTTCTTTTCGGAGAAGCGGCCGTTCTTCATGGAGGGGGCCGGCTTCTTCAAACTCGCGGGCCAGGGGAGCGACAACAGCCTGCAGTACGCCGTGCACACGCGGCGGATTGTCGATCCGGTGTTCGGCGCGAAGCTGACCGGGAGCGCTGGTCGCTTCACCTTCGGAACGCTCACCGCGCTCGACCAGGGCCCGGGGCGGAATCTCCCGGCGGGCGATCCCGACACCGGGAAGGACCGCCTGTTCAACGTGCTTCGCGGCCAGTACAGCCTCGGCCCGAGCAACTACGTCGGCGCCCTTGCGTTCGACTCCGAGTTCGCGGGTGGATTCAACCGCGTCGCCGGAGCGGATCTCTCGTGGCGCGTGGGTTCGAGCCAGCGTGTCAGCGGTTTCGTGCTGGGTTCGACGTCGCGGCCGGCGCACGCCGCCGAGTCCAGGTCAGGACTGGGCGCGCAGGCGGGTTACGAATACAGCACGCGCCGCCTGGTCGTGGTCGGCTATGGAGAGCACTACGGCCGCGACTTCCAGATGGACACCGCGTTCATCAACCGCGTCGGCATCACGAGCGGCTGGGGGTTCGTCGAGTACAACTTCTATCCGGACAAGAACCGGTATCCCTGGTTGCGCCGCATATCGCCGTTCTCGTTCACGCAGGGCGGGCGGGATCGCAACGCGGGCGGCAACGAACTGATCCAGGTGTCCGCCGTCAGGCTCCGTTTCACGAGGTCCGGGTTCCTGCGCTTCGATCGCTTCGACGGGTTCGAAACGTGGGCCAACCAGCGGTTCGGGCGTGCAGGTTGGCGAACGCAGGGCGAGGTCCAGTTGTTTCGCTGGCTGTATCTGGACGGGCAGCACAGGTTCGGCGAGGCGGTGTTTTACGATCCAATCGCGCCGTTCGAGGGGCGGATCCAGGATGTCAGCGTCGGCTCCACGCTGCAGCCCGGCGGCCGCCTCTCGCAACGACTCGAGTACCGGCGGGTGGCGTTCGATCGGGCGGAGACAGGCGAACGGGTCTACGACCTCGACATCATCTACAGCCGGACGACGTACCAGTTCTCGCGCCAGTTCTTCGTCCGCGGCATCGTTCAGTACGACAGCTCGCGCTATCGGGTGCTGACCGATTTCCTTTCGTCGTACGAGCTCCGCCCGGGCACGGTCGTCTACGCCGGTTACGGGTCGCTGATCGAACGGCGCGACTACGTCGGCGGCGAGTGGATTCCCGGCCGCGGCGAGTACGACACGAGCCGGCGCGGCCTGTTCTTCAAGGCGTCGTACCTCCACCGTTTCTAGAATCCTCGCACCCGAGCCCGAACCCTGAACCCTGATTTGTTTGTTATACTTAGGGGTTCCTGCCGGTGTAGCTCAGATGGTTAGAGCATGCGGCTCATATCCGCAGTGTCCGGGGTTCAAGTCCCTGCACCGGCACCACTTTTCTGGTCCGCCTGCAGGCTGGCCCTACCTGGTGTCCGCCTGAGGCGGACATGCACCCTGTACCGGAGCGCGTCCTCCGCACCGTCCGCAGCCTGATTCCGAAGGGATCTCGTGTGATCGCCGCCGTCTCGGGCGGCCCGGACTCGGTCGCAATGGCGCACCTTCTTCGGGAGCTCCAGGGGGCCGCGGGCCTGAAGCTCGTGGGTCTCGCCCATCTCCACCACGGCCTGCGCGGCGCGGACGCGGACGCCGACGAAGCGTTCTGCCGCGAGCTGGGCGGCTCGCTTGCCGTCGAGTTCGTGTCTGAACGTGCGGACGTGGCGGCCGCCGCGCGCGAGTGGAAGACCTCGGTCGAGAACGCGGGACGCAGGCTGCGTTACGAGTTCCTGGAGCGCGCCCGGGCCGGACTGAACGCCGACGTTATCGCCGTGGGGCACACGCGGGACGACCAGGCGGAGACGTTCTTGCTGCGTCTGCTTCGCGGGGCGGGCCCTCGGGGCCTGAGCGGCATCCGGCGAAGGCGCCACGCCATCGTCCGCCCGCTGCTCGACGTCGGGCGGGCAGAGCTGCACGCCTGGCTCGAAGGCCGTGCGATTGCGTTTCGGACCGATGCGACGAACGCCGACCTATCGATCCCGCGCAACCGGATTCGCCACGAGCTGTTGCCCGCGCTGGAGCGCATCGTGCCCGGAGCCGGGGAGGCCATCGCGCGCGCCGCCGACATTGCCGACGCTGACGCGAATTTTCTCGAGGCGCAGGCAATCGAAGCGACTCCGGCAGTCGTCTTACCTAGTGAGGATGGCTCGCTCCGGCTGGACGTGGCGCGCTTGAAGGCGCTGCATCCGGCCATCGCCCGGCGCGTTCTCCTGCGGGCCATGGCGGGTGTCGCGGCCGGACGCTTCATCGGCCTGAAGCACGTGGACGCGGTCCTGGCGCTCGAGTCCGGGGCGCTGGACCTGCCGGGCATTCACGCGGAGGTGGACGGGAAGACGCTCGCGCTGGGGCCGGGAAGGGGCCGGGGGGCGCAGAATGCCCCGGAATCGAACATTTTCACGTATCCGTTGTCTATTCCTGGAGAGGCCCGCGTCCGGGAGAGTGGCGTCGCCATCACGGCTGAAATCGTAATCGGCCCGGCTGATCGAGCCGAAACACCGGATCAGGTTACCGTGTCCGCCGCGGCCGTGTCCGGCAATATGGCCGTGCGGAACCGGAGGCGCGGTGACCGTTTCCGGCCCGCCGGGCTGGCGGGCCGGAAAAAACTGCAGGATTACTTTGTTGACCGCAAAGTGCCTCGAAATGAGCGGGATCGCGTCCCGCTGGTCGTGGATGGCCGCGACCGGATTGTCTGGATTGTCGGCCACACCGTTGCAGAGGACTTCCGGGTCACGAGCCCGGAAGGGGCCGTGTTACTCTTGAAGGTCAGGCGTTTGGGGGAACTTGCTTGAACTCGACTGTTAAGAGCCTCCTCTTCTGGATGGTCCTCGTCGTCGTCGGGGTCCTGATCTGGAATTTTTCGACCGGTTTCCAGGGACCCGACCAGCCGATGACCTTCAGCGATTTCATCGCGAAGGTCGACGCCGGGGAGGTTGAAGAGGTCACGATCACCGGGAACGAGATCTCCGGCACGCTCAAAGTCGGGGTCAACAACAAGTTCCGGACGTACGCCCCGCCGCAGTACGAGGGGCTCGGCAACAAGCTCCTCGAAAAGAACATCCAGGTGAAGGCCCAGAAGGAGACCGCGAGCCCCTGGGCCACGCTGCTGTACTCGTGGGCGCCGATCCTGCTCATGATCGGCTTCTGGATTTTCATCGTCCGGCAGATGCAGAGCGGCGGCAACAAGGCGCTGTCGTTCGGCAAGAGCCGCGCGAAGCTCTCGTCGAGCACGCAGAAGAAAGTGACGTTCAAGGATGTCGCGGGCGTGGACGAGGCGAAGGAGGAGCTGCAGGAGATCATCGAGTTCCTCCGCGAGCCGCAGAAGTTCCAGAAACTGGGCGGGCGCATCCCGAAGGGCGTGCTCCTGATGGGGCCTCCAGGAACGGGAAAGACCCTCCTGGCCCGCGCCGTCGCGGGTGAAGCCAACGTTCCGTTCTTCTCGATCAGCGGGTCGGACTTCGTCGAGATGTTCGTCGGCGTGGGCGCCTCGCGCGTCCGCGACCTGTTCGAGCAGGGGAAGAAGAACGCCCCGTGCATCATCTTCATCGACGAGATCGACGCCGTCGGCCGCCATCGCGGCGCCGGGCTCGGGGGCGGTCACGACGAGCGCGAGCAGACGCTGAACCAGCTGCTCGTCGAGATGGACGGCTTCGAGTCGAACGAAGGGGTCATCCTGGTCGCGGCGACCAACCGGCCCGACGTGCTCGATCCCGCGCTTCTGCGGCCCGGCCGCTTCGATCGGCGCATCGTGGTCAACCGCCCGGACGTGAAAGGGCGCGAGGGGATCCTGCAGGTTCACACCAAGAAGATCCCGCTCTCGGACGACGTGGACATCCGGCTGCTGGCGCGGAGTTCGTCAGGGTTCTCAGGCGCCGACCTCGCCAACCTGGTGAACGAGGCGGCGCTGAACGCCGCGCGCTACAACCAGAAGGTCGTCCGCATGGCCGACTTCGAGTTCGCGAAGGACAAGGTCCTCATGGGCTCGGAGCGGCGGTCGATGATCATCACCGACGAGGAGAAGAAGGTCACGGCGGTGCACGAGGCGGGGCACGCCCTGCTCGCGGTGACGCTGCCGCACGCCGATCCGATCCACAAGGTGACGATCATCCCGCGCGGCATGGCGCTCGGCGTGACGATGCAGGTGCCGGTGGACGACAAGCACAATTACACCCGCGACTACCTGAATGACATGATCGCGATCCTGCTCGGCGGGCGCATCGCCGAGGAGATCACGATCGGCAGCATCACGACCGGCGCCGGCAACGACCTCGAGCGCTCGACCGAGCTCGCGCGCAAGATGGTGTGCGAGTGGGGCATGAGCGAGTCGATGGGCCCGCTCACGTTCGGCAAGAAGGAGGAGCAGATCTTCCTCGGCCGCGAGATCGCGCAGCACCAGGACTACAGCGAGGACACGGCCGTTCGGATCGACCAGGAGATCAAGCGCCTGGTCACGGACAACTACGAGCGCGCGAAGCAGACGCTCGAGCAGAACCGCGCGGTGCTGGAGAGGATCTCCACCGAGCTGCTGCAGCGCGAGGTGCTGGACGCCGAGCAGGTGCGCAAGCTGGTGGCGGGCGAGCCACTCGATGAGCCGCGCGTCGCCGCCGCGCCCGAGACCGGCGACGCCCGCAAGCCGGCCCGCGAGCGCCCCGCGATCGTCCCGCTGCACAAGCCGGTCACGCAGGAGTAGTTTCGAACGGTTCGAAAAGTTCGAAAGGTTCGAAAGGTCCGAAAGGTTCGATAGGTTCGAAGGGTTCAGGCGAACTCGAACCCGGAACCTGTCGAACCTGTCGAACCTATCGAACCGATCGAACCGATCGAACCTTGTCGGACCTTGTCGGACGGACCCGTTCGTGTTCCCCCGCAAGCCCTACACCCTCACCCTGCCGAACGGCGATGCGGTGCGTCTCGGCCCGCGCACGCTCGTGATGGGGATCCTGAACATCACCCCCGACTCCTTTGCCGACGGCGGCGCGCACTTCGATGCCACGCGGGCGGTGGATGCCGGCCTGACCATGGTGGACGCCGGGGCGGATCTGCTCGACGTCGGTGGGGAGTCCACGCGCCCGGGCGCGGTTCCCGTGTCCACCGAGGAAGAGAAGCGCCGCGTCATACCGGTCATCGAGGCGCTCGCGCGACGCGTCTCCGTGCCGATTTCGATCGATACCTACAAGGCGGACGTGGCGGACGCGGCGTTCGACGCCGGGGCCTCGATCGTCAACGACATCAGCGGGCTCGTCTACGAGCCCGCGCTGGGCGACATTGCGGCGCGGCGACGCATGCCCATCGTGCTGATGCACACGCGCGGCCGCTCCGCGGACATGTACCGGGACGCGGTCTATCACGATCCGGTCCGGGAAGTGGTGGATGAACTCGGGCAGCGGGTCGCGTTTGCCGTCTCCTGCGGCATTGCCCGCGGGCAGATTGTCGTCGATCCGGGCCTCGGCTTCGCCAAGCGGCCCGAACACAGCTTTGCGACGCTCGCCCGGCTCGACGCCCTGTCGGCGCTCGATCTGCCGATCCTGATCGGCGCATCGCGCAAGTCGTTTCTGAACGAGGCGATCGGCGATCGCTCTCCGGACCAGCGCGAATGGGCGACCGCTTCCGCAGTGGCCGCCGCCGTGCTCCTCGGCGCCCACATCGTCCGCGTGCACGGCGTAGCAGCCATGGCGGACGTCGTCCGCGTCGCGGACCGGATCCGGCGGGAGGTCACGCACATCGAGTAACTGGTAATCCCACTACCCGATTGCCGATTCCCCGATTACCCGATCGTGCGATTACCCGATGACCCCGATTGCCAATTACCGATGGACTAGAATCGCCTGGTATGGCCCGCGGCTTCGAAAGCAAACAGGTAGAGGCCCAGCAGGAAGAGGCCGCCCGAAAGACGACGGCAGGTCCTGCGACCTCGGCGGAGGAGCGCGAGCGGCTGGATCGGCGCCGCACGCTCGAACTGTCGCGCGCGCGTCTGCTCGCGGACCTCGAGCGCGTCAGCAACCCCGCGCACCGGCGGATGCTCGAGCAGGCGCTCGCGGCGCTCGATGATCAGCTCAGAGGGATATAGGCTAAGCTAGCCTCGTTGCTCCAGTATCTGCAGACGCTCCTGAGGCGTGCCCCCATCTCCTGGTGGGACGTCCTGGACATCCTGGTCGTCGCCTTTGTTGTCTACGAGGCGCTGAAGCTGATTCGCGGCACCCGCGCCGTGCAGATGGCGCTCGGCTCCTTCCTTGTCATTGTCCTGTTCTTCATGTCCGGACTCCTGCCGCTGCAAACGGTGAACTGGATGATCCGGAACATGCTCCTCTATGTCGCGTTTGCCGCGATCGTGATCTTCCAGTCGGACATCCGTCGCGCGCTGGCGCACCTCGGTCGCGCCCCGTTCTTCCGGTACTTCGCGCGGTCCCAGGCGGCGGAGGAAGCGATCGCGGAGCTCGTCGTCGCGGCGCAGATGCTCTCGGCGCAGCGGACCGGGGCGATCCTCGTCGTGGAGCGCGAGATCGGGCTCCGGAACTACATCGAGAGCGGGATTCCGCTCGACGCGACGCTCACGTACGACCTGCTGGTCACGATCTTCCAGGCCGGCTCTCCGCTGCACGACGGCGCGGTCATCATCCAGGAGAACCGCATCGCCGCCGCTGCGTGCTTCCTGCCGCTGACGGTGAACCCGAAGATCGGCCGAGAGTTCGGCACGCGCCACCGCGCGGCGATCGGGATCAGCGAGGAGAGCGACGCCGTCGCGATCGTCGTCTCGGAAGAGAGCGGCCAGATTTCGCTCGCGCTCGAGGGAGACATCGACCG
Source organism: Vicinamibacterales bacterium (assembly GCA_035463475.1). Taxonomy (GTDB): domain Bacteria; phylum Acidobacteriota; class Vicinamibacteria; order Vicinamibacterales; family 2-12-FULL-66-21; genus JACPDI01. The sequence continues at coordinate 148,720 of DATHTE010000133.1, read as the reverse complement.
CAGCCTCAATCCCGATCAGCTCACGCAGCGCCTGCAGGCGTTGATCGCGCCGCGCCGCGGGGGTTCGCGCGCCGCCGAGACCGCGTACATGGGGCTGTGATGTCGTTGAACCCTTTCCAGAACTTCGGGCTGAAGGTGCTCGCGCTGCTGGTCGCGGGGGGATTGTGGTTCGTCGTCGCGGGGGAGCACGTCGTCGAGCGCAGCATGCGCGTCCCGCTCGAGTTCCGAAACGTCCCGGAAGGGATGGAGATCGTGGGAGATCCTCCCGGGACGGTCGACGTGCGCCTGCGGGGATCCTCGGGCATCCTGAGCAAGCTGCAGCCCGGCGAAATCGTGGTGACGATGGACCTGCGAACGGCGCGGAAAGGGCTGCGGCTGTTCCACATCCAGGCGGACGCCGTCAATCGTCCGTACGGCATCTCCGTCGTGCAGGTGCAGCCGCCGACGCTGTCGCTCGACCTGCAGCCGACCGCCGCCCGCATCGTGCCCGTGGCGCCGGCGCTCGAGGGCGATCCGGCGCCGGGCTATCGCGTCCGCGCCGTCCGCGCCGAGCCCGCCACCGTGGAGATCGTCGGACCGGAGGAGCACGTGCGCCTGATTTCCGAGGCGACCACCGAGCCGGTGAACATCGGCGGCGCCAGCGCGTACGTCATCGACACCGTGAACATCGGCGTCGTGCGCACCACCGTCCGCCTCCGCACACCGCAGGCCGCAAGGGTCGTCGTCGAGATCGTGCCCGTCAGCCCTGAACCTGAATCCTGAACGCTGAAGCCTGAACCCTGACAGGATAGAATCGATACTATGTCCCGTCTTTTCGGCACCGATGGGGTCCGCGGCATCGCCGGCCAAACGCCGCTGGACGAGCGGACGATCGAACGGCTCGGCGCCGCGCTCGTGCGCGCGCTGCCGCACCCGGGGCGTCCGCTTCGCCTGGTCGCCGGACGCGACACGCGCGAGTCTGGCCCGTGGATCGAGCGCGCGCTCGCTCGCGGCGTGCACTCGCAGGGGGCCACGCTGACCAGCGCGGGGGTGATCCCGACGCCGGCCGTCGCCTACATCTCGCGAGCCCTCGGCTTCGACGCGGGCCTCGTCATCTCGGCGTCACACAATCCGTTCCAGGACAACGGCATCAAGGTGTTCTCGGGGCGGGGCGAGAAGTTCAGCGAGAAGCTCGAGCGGGAGATCGAGGCAATCGTCGACGAGGATTCGTGGCAGGTCGATCCCGGCACGGAGCCCGAGATCGAGCCCTGCGACTTCACGGACAGGTACATCGCCCACGCGCGCGAGGCGCTGCCGGATGCGGCCCCGCTGGGCAAGGTGCGGATCGCGCTCGACCTGGCAAACGGCGCCACGACGAGCGTGGCCCCGAAGGTGTTTCGGGGCTATGGCTTCGACGTCACGATCACCGGGGACCGCGCCGACGGGCGCAACATCAACCTCGAGTGCGGGTCCACGCACCCCGATCGGCTCCGCCGGATCGTGCGCGACGGGGGACATCGCCTCGGCGTGGCGTTCGACGGTGACGGCGACCGCGCGATCTTCGTGGACGCCGACGGCCGGATCGTGGACGGCGACGCCGTGCTGTTGATGTGTGCCAGCCAGATGCAGACCAGCGGCGCGTTGCCGGGCAACGCCATCGTGGCGACGGTGATGAGCAACATCGGTCTGGAGCTCGCCCTGAAACAGCGCGGCATCGGCATGGTGCGATGCGCCGTCGGCGACAAGTACGTGATGGAGGAGATGCTGCAGCGCGGCATCGGGCTCGGCGGAGAGCAGTCCGGGCACATCATCTTCCTCGATCACCTCTTCACCGGCGACGGCATCGTCACGGCGCTTCGCGTGCTGCGCGTGATGGCGGAGACCGGGCGGGAGCTGGCCGACCTCGCCTCGGATCTCAAGACCTTCCCGCAGGTGCTGGTGAACGTGCGCGTGCGCGAAAAGCGCGAGCTCGGCGAATTGCCGCCGGTTGCCGGCGCGGTGCGGCAGGTGGAGCGTTCGCTCGAAGGCCAGGGACGGCTGCTCGTGCGGTACTCGGGTACCGAGCCGCTCCTCCGCATCATGATTGAAGGGCGCGATCAGCACGAGATCCAGGCGTGGGCGCAGCAGATCGCCGACGCGGTGCGGCGCGAAATCGGCGCGTAGATGGCCCGCCTGTCCGTCAACGTCAACAAGGTCGCCACGCTCCGCAACGCGCGCGGCGGCTCGGTGCCGGATCCGCTCGAGGCGGCCCGTGTCTGCGTCGAGGCCGGCGCGCCCGGCGTCACGGTACACCCGCGCCAGGATCAGCGGCACATCCGGCCGGCCGACGTCCGCGCCATGGCGGCGTTCCTGAAGCCGCTGCGCGGCAGGGTCGAGTACAACATCGAGGGGGATCCGCGCCCCGAGCTGCTCGCGCTCGTCGAGGAGATCCAGCCGGATCAGTGCACGCTCGTGCCGGTGAGGCCCGGGGAGATCACCAGCCAGGCCGGCTGGCCACCGGACACGCCGCGGGCCGTTCTGGCGAGCACCATCGACGGGCTCAAGCGGCGCGGGATCCGCGTGAGCCTGTTCGTCGATCCGGAACCCGACGCCATCCGATGGGCGGCGGACCTGGGCGGCGATCGCGTCGAGCTGTACACCGAACCGTACGCGCGCGCGTTCGAGGCGGACGAGCGCGCGGCGCGCGAGAGCTTCGGGCGCTACGTCCAGACCGCGGAGCTCGCCCACCAGCTCGGCCTCGGCGTGAACGCGGGGCACGACCTCGACCTCGACAACCTCGTTCTGTTTCGCGCGCTGCCGCACCTCGACGAGGTATCGATCGGCCACGCCATCATCAGTCGCGCCGTGTTCGTGGGGCTGTCCACGGTCGTGCGCGAGTACTTGTCGGTGCTGGGGTGAGACGCGCGCTGCCGGCCGCGTTGGTCCTGGTCTTCGCGCTGCCGGCCGCCGCGCAACGCACCCACCGCGTGTCGTTCCGCGCCGCGGACGGCGCCCTGATCTCCGCCACCTTCTTCGAGCCCTCGCGCAGGCCGGCGCCCGCCGTGATCCTGCTGCACATGCTCACGCGGAACCGGAGGGACTGGGAACCGGTCGCGGGGCGCCTCGCCGCGGACGGGATCGCGGCGCTGGCGATCGACTTCCGCGGCCACGGCGAGTCCCCGCCGTCGGCGGACGACTCCGGTGTCCTGACGCCGTTGATCAAGGACGTGGCCGCGGCGCGACAGTACCTCGCCAGCCGTCCGGACGTGCAGGCTGATCGCATCGGCCTGGCGGGCGCCTCGCTCGGCGCCAACGTGGCGGTCACCTACGCGGCGGGCGATCCGGCCGTCCGGTCACTCGCCCTCCTCTCGCCCACGATGGACTATCGCGGGATCAGGATCGATCAGCACGTGCGGAAATACAGCCCCCGGCCGATGCTGCTCGTGGCGAGCCGCGAGGACGCCTACGCGCTGCGGACCCTCCGCGACCTCGTCAAGGCCGACAAGAACGGCAGCCGTGAGCAGATCGTCCTGGACGAAGCGGGGCACGGCACGAGGATGCTGTCGCGCGCCGGCGATCTCGTCCGCATGCTCGTCGAGTGGTTTCACCGGACGCTATAATGGGGTCTGACCCTATTTTTACGAGATTCGTAAGTCGCCTATCCGCGCGAACCGACTTACGGATCTCGTAAAAATAGGGTCAGACCCCATTCTTCTTATGCAGCGCGAGTCCATCGTCTTCGCGATCTCCGGCGCCTTTTTCGGCCTTCTCGTCGGCTGGGTGCTGGGCACGCAGCAGGTGCGCCCGGCCGCGCCCGGGATGGCCGCGCCGGCGGCGCAGACCGCCGCCACGGCTCCCGCACCAACGGCGCCGGCGCCCAAGCCGGTCGACCCTGAGCAGGTGCGCGCGCTCGAAAGCGCGGCGTCGACCGCGCCGCGCGACGCGAAACCGCGCGTGCAACTCGGCAACCTGTACTTCGACGCGGAGCAGTTCACCGAGGCGATCCGCTGGTACGAGCAGGCGCTGCAGATCGATCCCCGCAACGTCAACGTGAGCACCGATCTGGGCGTCAGCTACTACTACAGCAACCAGGCGGACCGGGCGCTCGCGCAGTTCGACAAGTCGCTGTCGATCGATCCCACCCACGCCAAGACGCTGCTGAACGTCGGCATCGTCCGCGCGTTCGGCAAGCAGGATCTCAAAGGAGCCTCGGAGGCGTGGGAGCAGGTCGTGAAGATCGCTCCCGACAGCGAGGAGGGTCGCGCCGCGAAGCAGGCCCTCGAGGCGGTGAAGTCCGCCCACCCCGATCTGACCGGAGCGACGCCCGGAGTGCCCTCGCGCGGCAGTGAGTAGCCCGCTCATGGTCCGTTTCCTCCTGACGGTCATCCTCATCGTGCTGGTCGTGCAGGCAGTGTGGCGTCTGGTCTCGGGCGTGCGCCGCGGCCTTGGGCTCGACGAGCGCCGGCCCGGGGGCAGACTCGACACGGGCGTGGCGCTCTCGCGCGATCCGGTGTGCGGCACGTACGTCGTGCCGGGGCGGGCCCTCGCCGCTCGTGACGGCGCGCTCATTCGGTACTTCTGCTCCGAGCGGTGCCGCGACGAGTTCGCGCGCAAGGCGCGGACGGCCCGCTAGCACATGGCCCCGACGCCGGAAGACGCGCTCCGGTCGGCGATCGTTGAGGTCGGCCGCCGGTTGTACGCGCGCGGCTACTGCGCCTCGAACGACGGCAACATCAGCGTGCGCCTCGACGGCCAGCGGCTGCTGGCGACCCCCAAGAGTGTTTCCAAGGGCTTCATGACACCCGACATGATGGTCGTCACCGACATGTCGGGCAAGAAACTCGCCGGCGATCGCGATCCCTCGTCCGAGCTGCTGATGCACCTGGCGGTCTACCGGAACCGGCCGGACGCGAGCGCCGTGGTGCACGCGCACCCGCCGATCGCCACCGGCTTTGCCGTCGCGGGCATCCCGCTCGATCGCGCGGTCCTCGCCGAGGTCGTGACCACGCTCGGCAGCATTCCCATCGCGGAGTACGGCACGCCGTCGACGCCGGAGCTGGCGCACGCCGTCGAGGCATACATCAAGGCACACGACGGCCTGCTCCTGGCCAACCACGGCGCGCTGACCGTGGGGCACGAGCTGTACGCGGCGTACTACAAGATGGAGACGATCGAGCACTTCGCGAGAATCAGCCTCGTGGCGCGCCTGCTCGGGCGCGAGCGCGTGCTCTCGCGCGAGGAGGTCGATCGCCTGCAACGGCTCCGCGGCACGTACGGCATCGCGTCGCCGGCACCAATCTGCCCGCCGGACCAGGTGCCCGCGCGCGCCGGCACGGCCGAGGGGAACGCCGCCTGCCAGGTCGTGCGCGCCGCCGACGTGCCGCCCGGCGGGCCGCGCCTGGCCGCCGCCGCGGCGCTAGGAGCGGATCAGGAAATTCGGCTAACATACGGCGAACTGGCAGCACTGATTGAGGATGCGATCCGCGCCCTGAAGTGAGGGCGCGTGCGCACGATCTGGAGGCTCTGATGGGTGAAGCGCTGGGGATGATCGAGACCAAAGGCCTGGTCGCGATGATCGAAGCGGCCGATGCGATGGTCAAGGCCGCCAAGGTGACGCTGGTCGGCTGGGAGAAGATCGGCGCCGGCTACGTGACCGCGATCGTCCGCGGCGACGTCGCCGCCGTGAAAGCCGCGACCGACGCGGGCGCGGCAGCCGCCCGCCGCGTCGGCGAGCTCGTGTCGGTGCACGTCATTCCGCGCCCGCACGCCAACCTCGAGGACGCGCTGCCGATCGGCAAGGCGAACACGGCGAAGGCGTGATCCTGGCGAAGATCGTCGGCACCGTCGTCGCCACGAGGAAGGACGAGCGCCTCGTGAGCAGCAAGCTCCTGCTGGCCCGCCCCGTGGACCCGAAAGGCAAGCTCGACGCGAACTACCTCGTCGCGGTAGACACCGTCGATGCCGGCGTCGGCGAGACGGTGCTCATCGTGAGCGGCAGCTCCGCGCGCATGGCCTCCGGCATGAAGGACTGCCCGGTGGACGCCGCCATCGTCGGCATCATCGACACCATCGAGGTGGTGGACTGATGCAGCTCGCGCGCGTTGTCGGCGACGTGGTGGCGACCCGCAAGGACGAGAACCTCGTCTCGATCAAGCTCCTGGTCCTGCAACCCATCGCCGCCGACGGCCAGGACGTGGGCAAGACCCTGGTCGCCACCGACTCGGTCGGCGCCGGCGTCGGCGAGCGCGTGTTTTTCGTGCGCGGCCGCGAGGCCGCGTTCCCCTTCTATCCCGTCGAGCCGCCGACCGACGCCGCGATCATCGGCATCGTCGACGAATGGGACTATCAGCCGCAGGCGTGACCGCATGCAGATCGCGCGCGTGGTCGGCACCGTGGTCTCGACGCAGAAGCACCGCAAGCTCCACGGCGCGAAGCTGCTGCTCGTGCAGCCCCTCACGCTCGCGGGCGCCCCGCGCGGGAACACCGTGCTCGCGATCGATTCCGTCGGCGCGGGCGTGGGCGAGAAGGTGCTCGTCGTGCTCGAGGGGAAGGCGGCGGGGGACGCCCTTGGCCGCAAAGCCGCGCCGGTCGACGCCGCGGTCGTGGGGATCGTCGACGCGGTGGACGTGGGAATCGACGCATGAACGAAGAAGCGGTTCGCGCGCTGGTCCGTGAGGTCGTCTCGCGGCACCTGGGCGCCGCGCCCGGGTCGGCCCGCGCCCAGTCCGTGGGCCCCGCGGAGCGGGCGCACCAGTACTCGGCGCCGCGTCTGCTGCCGCTCGCGTGGCACGCGAGCCACGCACGCCACAACGTGCTCAGCGGCGAGGAGAGCGACGGCCCCTGCTTCATCGAGCCCGCGGTCCGCTGCAACCACTGCGGGTACTGCCAGTCGCACGGGCACTGACGCAGAACTGACGCGCGTCGCTCGACATGGATCGCCCTCCCATCCTCGTCACGCGCCGGCTGCCCTCCTCGGTCATCGAGCTGCTCGAGCGCCACTGCGACGTCGAGATGAACACCCGCGCGGCCTCGCTGCCGCACGAAGAGCTGGTCGCGCGTGTGCCGGGCAAGCGTGCGCTGGTGTCGCTGCTCACCGACCGGATCGACCGCGAGCTGCTCGAGGCGGGCCGCGACCTCCGGATCGTGGCCAACGTCGCGGTTGGCTACGACAACGTCGATCTCGCCGCCGCGCGCGAGCGCGGCGTGGTCGTCACCAACACACCCGACGTGCTCACCGGTGCCGTCGCGGAGTTCACGTGGGGGCTCATCCTGGCTGCCACGAGGCGCATTGCGGAATCGGACCGCGTCGTGCGGTCCGGCCAATGGCGCGGCTGGGGCCTCGATTACATGCTCGGGATGGAGCTCGAGGGCAAGCAGCTCGGAATCGTGGGGCTCGGCCGCATCGGCCGCGCCGTCGCGGCCCGCGCGCCCGCGTTCGGGATGTCCGTCGCGTACTACGATCGGATGGGCCCGGCGCACGATCCTCCGGCGAAGGCACGTTCGGTGAGCTTCGACGAGCTGCTCGTCGGCTCCGACGTCGTGTCGATCCACACGCCGCTCACGGCTGAGACGTCGCACCTGTTCGACCGCCGGGCGCTCGCCCGCATGAAGCGGAGCGCGTATCTCGTGAACACGTCGCGCGGCCCCGTGGTCGACGAAGAGGCGCTTGCCTGGGCGCTCCGGGAGGGGCTGCTGGCGGGTGCCGCGCTCGACGTCTACGAGCGCGAGCCGCAGGTCCACCCCGACCTGCTCGCGCTCAACAACGTGGTGCTCGCGGCCCATCTCGGCAGCGCGACCCGGGAAACGCGCACCGCGATGGCGGAGCTGGCGGCGCGCAACGTCATCGAGGTGCTGAACGGGCGGCCGGCGCTCACGGCGGTGACATGATCATGCGACTCGCTCTTCGACGTTCGGCATTCGGCACTCGGTATTCGGCATTCGATGCTGCGCCGGTCAGCACCGTCATGCGACGCCTGGCGAAGGCGATTGACGGGCTCGACGAGCCGGCGGTGGAGAAGATCGCGGAAGACAGCCAGGAGGATCCATTCGAGGTCCTCATCGCGACGATGCTGTCCGCGCAGACCCGGGACGAGGTGACCGCCGCGGCATCGACGCGGCTGTTCAGCGCGGCGCGCACGCCCCGCGCGATGGCCAGGCTGCCCGTCCCCACGATTCGCAAGCTGATTTACCCCGTGTCTTTCTATCGGAACAAGGCGCGGCACGTGAAAGCCGCCTGCAAGCAGATCCTCTCGCGCTTCGACGGTGTCGTGCCCTCCACGATGCAGGAACTGCTCACCCTGCCGGGCGTCGGCCGCAAAACCGCGAACCTCGTCCTCATCCTGGCGCACAACAGTCGCGCGAACATCTGCGTCGATACGCACGTGCATCGCATCTCCAATCGCATGGGCTGGGTCCGGACCCGTACGCCGGAGCAGACGGAGCACGCGCTGTACAAGGTCGCGTCGCGGCGCTGGTGGCCGCTGATCAATCTCTACCTGGTCACGTGGGGACAAAACGTCTGCCGTCCGATCTACCCGCTGTGTCCGGAGTGCGTCCTCGCGGATGTGTGTCCGAAGGTCGGGGTGACCAAAACCGGAAAGCCCGCGAAGCCGCTATAATCCGGCGCATCACACATCCAGAGGTCGCCATGCATCGCAGGATCACGTTGCTCATCGCGCTGTTGTTCTTCGCGATTCCGTCCGCGGCACAGGAGAAACCCGCGCCGAAGCCCCAGCCGAAGCCCGAGGCTCCGGCCAAGCCGTCGCCGGGTGCCGGGCCCGTCATCGTGATCGAAACGAGCCGCGGGACGATCGAGTTCGAAACGTATCCGGAAGATGCGCCGAAGACGGTCGAGCACATCCTGACGCTCGTGAGGCGCCGGTTCTACAACGGCCTCCGGATCCATCGCTCCGAGGAGAACTTCGTCATTCAGATGGGGGACCCGCAGACGCGCGACTACACGAAACGGGAGCTCTGGGGGAGCGGCCCGGCCTCGGGCAGCGGCAAGCCGGTGGGTGTCGCGGAGTTCTCGAAGCGACGCCCCAACATTCGTGGAGCGGTTGGCATGGCGCACGCGGGCGATCCGAGGCAGGCCGACAGCCAGTTCTACATCCTGCGGCGCAACATTCTGAGCCTGAACGGCAAGTACGTGATCTTCGGCCAGGTCCTCTCGGGGATGAACGTCGTCGATCAGGCGGAGGTCGGCGACGTGATCAAAAGAATGTACCTGAAGGGGGGCGCGAGGTAGGCTTCACGATCCCCGCGACCTCGGGGTATCGCTCGAGGAACTCCGGTGGGTACTCGCCCGGCACGTCCAGTCCCAGCTGGTGCTTCAGCACCGCCGCGTTGACGACCGACTTCGCGGAGTAATGGTTGTTCATGTAGACGTACGCCTTGCGCGTGACGCGCGCGGCACCTTCCACCGCCTCAGCGACCGGCTTCAGCTCGTCAGACGTGTACAGGTAGTTGTAGCGGTCCTCCGACGCTTTGTGGGTCCACCAGTTGGCCGCGTTCCGGCCGTGCAGCCGCATGTAGAACAGGCCCGGGGTGTTCGGCCGGAAGGTCTGGCGGATCGAGAACCGGAACTTCGGCTCGTCGATCTGGACCCAGGCGGCGCCGGTGGCCGCCAGGATCGCGAGCGTCTCCCCGGAATTGTCGCTCCAGCTGCGATGACGCAGCTCCACGGCCATCGGGTACTCGCGAAACGTCTCGAGCAGCCACGCGACGTACCCGCGGGCGTTGTCGTCGCTTCGGAAGCTCGCCGGGAACTGCGCGAGCAGCACGCCCAGCTTGCCGCTCTCCGCGAGCGGCTCAATACCGGACCGGAACTCGTCCACGTCGGCCCGTCCGAGGTCGTGGGGGTCCTGCCCGGTGGCCTTCACGAACATCTCCGGGTGCGTGAACTTCTGATAGAGCTTCACGGAGAACTCGAAGCCGGGGGGCGTCAGCCCGACCCACTTCTTCGCGCTCGAGGCGGCGGGAGGCCGGTAGAAGGTGGAGTTGATCTCGACCGTGTCGAAATGCTGCGCGTAGAACGCCAGCTCCTTGAAGCCGCGCGGGCGCGCCGGCCCGGCGGGATAGAACACGCCGTTCCACGTGCCCTGCCCCGACGCGTAGCTCCAGCCCGACGTCCCGATCCGAATCTCGCCCATGCGGCCCTGCGGAGGGGCGCGCCGGTCACAGCCCCTTGTACTTCTCCTTGTCGAACCCGAAGATCACTTTCGAACCCCTGACGAGGATCGGGCGCTTGATCAGGTTCGGGTGCTCCATCATGAGGTCGATGGCTTCCTTTTTGGATTTCGGCAGCGGCTGCTGCTTGAAGACCGGGCTTCGGGTGCTCACAAAATCGAGGAAGCGGTCGGCGTCGACGTGCCGTTCGAGGAACTCGCGCGTCGGCGGTTCCTTGCTGATGTCCCGATCTTCGACCTCCACGCGCTGCTGCGCCAGAAGACTCCTGGCGTTGCGGCATGTCGTTCAGGTCGGTTTCCAGTAAAACGTCGCCTTCGGCACGTCGGTTCTCCCGGCCGCGACATACTACAATGAAACCGATGTCGCCGGCGTCACGCGCCGTTGTGCTCCTCAGCGGCGGACTCGACTCGTACACCGCGGCGGCGATCGTCAAGTCGCGCGGGGCGGAGCTGTACGCGCTCACGGTGCGGTACGGCCAGCACCACGCCCAGGAGCTGCGCGCGGCGGAGCGCGTCGCGCGCGCCCTCGGCGTCGCGCGCCGGCTCGAGCTCACGGTAAACCTCGACGCCGTCGGCGGATCGACGTTGACGGGCGGCGGCGCGGTTCCGAAGGACCGGACGCTGGACGCTCCGGAGATCCCCTCCACCTACGTGCCGGCGCGGAACACGGTGCTGCTCTCGCTCGCGCTCGCGTGGGCCGAAGTGGTCGGCGCGAGCGCCATTGTCATCGGCGCGAACGCGATCGACTACTCCGGGTATCCGGACTGTCGTCCCGAATATCTGCGGGCGTTCGAGCGGATGGCGACGCTCGCGACCCGGGCGGGGGTGGAGGGTCACGCCATCACGATCGAGGCGCCGCTCCTGCACATGAGCAAGGCGGACATCATCCGCGCCGGCCTGGCGCTCGGGCTCGATTACGGCCTGACCCACAGCTGCTACGACCCATCCCCGGAGGGGCTGCCGTGCGGTCGCTGCGACAGCTGCCGTCTGCGCGCGCGCGGGTTCCACGAGGCGGGCGCGCGCGATCCGCTGTTGCGCGCGAGCGCGCCCGCCGGGGCGGACGCGCGCGGCCGCGAGGCCTGAATGACGCACCGCATCTACTACACGGACGCCTACGCGCGGGAGTTCGAGGCCACCGTCGTGGACGCTTCTCCGCACGACGGGCGTCCCGCGGCCGTTCTCGATCGCACCGCGTTCTATCCGACCAGCGGCGGTCAGCCCTCCGATGCCGGAACGCTCGGCGACGCGGCGGTGATCGACGTCATCGATCGCGAGGACGGCGCGGTCGTCCACGTGCTCGACCGGGAAGTCTCCCCTGGCGGTGCCGTGACGGGACGGATCGACTGGGACCGCCGCTTCGATCACATGCAGCAGCACACCGGCCAGCACGTGCTCTCGGCCGCGTTCGAGAAGGTGCTCGCGGCGCGCACCGTCAGCTTTCACCTGGGCACGGAGCGCAGCACCATCGACCTGTCGCGCGACCTGGCGGCCGCGGAGCTCGCGCGGGTCGAGCGCGAGGCCAACCGGATCGTCTGGGAGAACCGTCCCGTGACGGTGAGGTTCGCCAGCGACGAGGAGGCCGCCGCGTTGCCGCTCCGCAAGGAACCGAAGCGCACGGGCAAGCTGCGCATCGTGGAGGTGGAGGGCTACGACATGTCCGCGTGCGGAGGCACGCACGTGGCGCGGAGCGGATCGATCGGCCTCATCGCGGTGAGCGGCTCGGAGAAGTACAAGGGCGGCGTCCGTATCGAGTTCGTCTGCGGCGGCCGCGCCCTTCGCGCGTTCGGCGCGATGCGCGACGCGCTCGCGGGCAGCATCCGGCAGCTCTCGGTGCTGCCGTCCGAGCTGCCGGACGCCATCGCGCGGCTGCAGTCCGAGGCGCGCGACCAGCAGCGCGCCATCCGCGGGCTGCAGGAGAAGCTCGCCGGGTTCGAAGCCGGCGGCTGCGTCGATCGCGCGGCGCGCCTCGGCCGCTGGCGCGTCGTCGTCGAGACCGTGGAGTGGGACGCCGGCGGTCTGAAAGCGCTGGCGAGCGCGGCGGCCGCGACGCCCGACGTTGTCGCGGCGTTCTTCAATCCCGCCGGCGGCTTGGTGGCGATCGCGCGCGGCGCCGACGTCGCGTTCGACGCCGGGGCCGCGGTCAAGGCGCTGACCGCGCAGTTCGGCGGCCGCGGTGGCGGACGCCCCGAACTGGCGCAGGCAGGCGGGCTCGACGGCGCTCCCGGCGCGGTGCTCGAGGCCGCCCGCCAGCTGATCGCCGCCGCGGCGGGATCCACGCAGCCGTCGTGACGGCATGATTTCCACCCCGGCGCAGGCCGGCACGCGCTCGCTCGCCGCTGGCCTGTTCCTCGTCACCTTTGCCACGCTGGTCCTCGAGGTGCTGGACTCGAGGCTGCTCTCCGTCCTGACCTGGTATCACCTGTCGTTCTTCGCGGTGTCGCTCGCGATGCTGGGCATGTCGGCGGGCGCTGTTCGCGTGTTCCTGGCGGGAGACGCGATGATCGGCGCGCGAGCACGCGGCGCACTCGCGCGCAGCTCGCTGCTCTTCGCCGCGTCGATCGCGATCTCGCACGTGGTGAACCTGTGCGTGCCCATCCCGATCGGCAGCGCGCAGCTTGCGATGGAGGTCACCACGCTTGCTGTCGCGACGCTCGTTCTCGCGGTGCCGTTCTACCTCTCGGGTGTGGTCGTCACCCTCGCGCTGACGCGGACCGGCGCGCCGATCGGGCGGACCTACGCGTGGGACCTGCTGGGCGCCTCCGCCGGCTGCCTCGCCGTCGTGCCGCTGCTCGATGGCACGAACCTCAGCTCGACGGCCCTGGCGGCCGCGACCGCGGCGGCGCTCGGGTCCGTCGCCCTGCACCGCTTCGCCGGCATCAGGCGCGCGTGGGGCGCGTGGACGCTTGCCGCGCTCTGCGCCACGCTCGCGATCGCCAACGCGCGCGCCGACCGCGGGCTGATGCCGATCATGGCGAAGAACCGGCCGCTGGTCACCGAAGGCGACGGCGTGGACAGCACCGCCTGGAACAGCCACTCATTTGTCATCGTCCAGGCTCCGCGGAAGGGGACCGTGTTCCTGTGGGGGGCAGGGAAGCGGGCGCCGGCCCGGGAGGCGACGCTGGCGTGGGTGCTCATCGATGGTGAAGCGGGCACGCCGATCACTCGCTGGGACGGCCGGGTCGAGGAGCTCGACTGGGTGAGCCACGACGTCACGTCGCTGCCGCATCACCTGCGGCACGGCCGCGCCGCGGTGATCGGCGTCGGGGGTGGCCGCGACCTGCTGGCGGCGCTCTGGGGCGGCAACACGGAGATCACCGGGATCGAGATCAACGGCATCCTGGTGGACACGCTGGCGGGCTCCCATCGAACCTTCGCGCGGCTCGCCGACACGCCTGGCGTCCGCCTCGTGCACGACGAGGCTCGCGCGTTTCTGGCCCGCGCCACCGAACGCTTCGACGTGCTGCAGATGTCGCTGATCGACACGTGGGCGGCGACCGGCGCGGGCGCGTTCAGCCTCACCGAAAACGGCCTGTACACGCGGGAGGCGTGGCAGCTGTTCCTCTCGCGGCTGACGCCGCGGGGCGTCTTCAGCGTGTCCCGCTGGTTCAATCCGTCGAACGTCTCGGAGACCAACCGGCTGCTCGCCCTCGGCGTCGCGTCCCTCATCGACCGCGGCGTCGAGTCGCCGCGTGCGCACCTCGTGATGGCGGCGCGCCGCTCGGTCGCGACCCTCATCGTCGCCCCGCAGCCGTTCGACGACCAGGATCGGCATGCGATCGAGCGCCTCGCGGCGGAGGAGGGCTTCAGGATGCTGGTCTCCCCCTGGCACGCGGCGGCATCCCCGCGGCTCGAACGGCTGGCGAACAGCCGCTCGCACAGCGAGCTGACCGCGGCCGCGGCCGACCCCGACTTCGATTACACGCCCCCCCTCGATCGCCGCCCGTTCTTCTTCAACATGCTCAAGCCGACGCGGTTCGCGCGCGCGTTCGACACGCCGCGGGGAGGCGTGATCTGGGGCAACATCCGTGCGACCGGCACACTGGTGCTGCTGTTTGCCGTGGCGCTCGTCGGGGTGCTGTTCGTCATCGCGTGGCCGCTGCTGCGCCGCGGACGCCTGCCGATGCCGCGCGCCACGTTCGGCTCGGCGCTGTTCTATTTCGCGGCGATCGGGTGCGGCTTCATGCTCGTGCAGGTCGCCTTCCTGCAGCGGTTCTCCGTCCTGCTGGGGCACCCGACGTACACCTTCGCCATCATCCTGTTCTCGATGATCCTGTTCGCCGGCCTGGGCAGCATGTGGTCTGACCGGCTGGCGATCCCCGGCCGCCGCTACATGGTCCTGCCGCTCGCGATCGCCGCGCTCATCGCGATAGACCTGGCCGCCCTGCCCGCCGCGTTCCGCGCGGCCGCGCCGCTCGCCCTGCCCTGGCGCTCGGCCGTCGTGCTGGCGTTCACGGCACCGTTGTCCACGCTGCTCGGCTTCTGTTTTCCTATCGGGATGCGCCTGGTGGGCCGGCACTCGGACGAGGCGACCGCGTGGATGTGGGGGGTGAACGGCGCGTGCGGCGTGCTCGCCGCCATCGCGGCGGTTGGCGTCTCGATGTGGGTCAGCATCGACGCCAACCTGGCCGTCGCAGCCGCGCTTTACGCGCTGCTGCTCGCGCCGATGCGCGCCCTGTCGGCCACGGCTCCTATCGCGCAGCGATTTCCACGATCAGATCAATCACCCGCTCGATCCGCCACGCCGGCAGGCTGAAGTTGTTCGCGACGATCGAGAACACCAGCATCTCGCCACTTCGGGTCTTCAGGTACCCGGACAGTGCCCGGACGTTCGTGATGGAGCCGGTTTTCGCGTGGACGTTCCCCGCCGTCCACGACGCGCGGAGCCGGTTGCGCAGCGTCCCGTCTGTTCCGCCGACCGGCAGCACCTGCAGGAAGGGCTCGCGGTGACGCGGGTCTGCGTAGAGGTGCTCGAGAATCGTCACCAGCGCGTCGGCGGACACGAAGTTCAGCCGCGACAGACCCGAACCGTCCGCGAGGATATAGCCGTCGCGCGGCACCCCCCACCGGTCGAGCGTCTCCCGGACGGCACGTTGCCCTTCGGCGGTCGTGCCCGAGCCGATCGACTTGACGAGCAGCTCGCCGTAGAGGTTTTGGCTCACTTTCATGAACGTCCGACCGATGTCCGTGAGCGGGGCTGAGCGATGGCGCGCCAGGACGCGAAGCGGCCTGGCGGACCGGATCGCGTCCCACGGCGGGAGCAGATCCTGGTCGGCGGCGTCCCCCTCGACCCGGATGCCGCGCGCTATCAACGCCGAGCGCAACGACCGCGCGAAATACAGCGTGGGGTTCTCGACCGATGCGGTCAGCGTCGCGACAGGTTCGCTGGCCATCGGCACGCGGCCCACCAGCTCCAGCTCCGGGGATCCGCGCGCACGGCGTGCGGCGAAGCTCTCCGGCTCGGTCGCCTCGCCCGTCGTGACACGGTTCACGATCGTCAGCCCGTGGCCCGCGGCCGGGACGAGTTCGATGAGCGCGGGGTCGCCGGCGCGCGTGCCGGGCCGCGCGTTCACGCGGACGAGCGACTCGTTGAACACCAGCGCGGTGACCGGCGCGGCGTACCCGTAGCCGAGGTCGTCCCACGCCCAGCCGTTCCCCAGCTCTTCATCCTCCATCGCATCGTCATTGCCCACGATGCGGCCCGCGATCGTCGAGACGCCCGCGTCGCGGAGCTGCCGCGCCCAGTCATCGAACGCCCGCACGGCGACATCATCTCGAAGCGCAATTGTCGGATCGCCGCTGCCTCTCACGACGAGATCCCCCTGCAGCATGCCGTCGGCGATCGGCGCGCCGGTCTCGAGCGTGGTCTCGAAGCGGTGGTCCCATCCCAGACGCTCGGCCGCACCCGCCATCGTGAACACCTTCATGTTCGACGCGGGCATCACCAGCTTGCGGGGATTCTGCTCGTAGATGACGTCGCCGCGATCCAGCGACTTGACGCGGATGCTCCAGTGAGAGCGGGACAGGAGGGGCGCCGCCATCACGGCGTCGATGTCGCGGCGCAGGGTCGCGCGATCGGGCGCGCGCTGCGCGCCGATCGTTCCGGACGCCAGCAGGACGGCGGCGGCGAGCGGGGCGAGCCGCGCGCGGACCCCGCTCATTTCAACACGTCGTCGAGCGCCCGCACCGCGGCGTCGTAGTCCGTGGTCGGGATCTTCGCCGCGCCAGGCTCGTCCGCCCGCACGACGTGTGCGGCGTCGCCCTGCTTCGCGAACGAGAGCCGCTCCTGCTTCTTGCCGTCGTCGAAGCTGACAGCGAAGGCGATCTGCGGGCGTTCCAGCCCGAGCCCCGCCGCCTTGTCAACCCACGAATCCGCCCGGAGGTTCGAGAACGCCGACAGGAGCGAGTCCATCTTCTGGAGATCGACATCGCGCGGGGCGGGCGCGGTCTGCCGCCACTTCACGGTGCCCGGCGCGCTCTTCTCGTCCGCCTTGACCTTCTCGAAGGTGAAGGTCTTGCCGTCGCGGGCGATGTCCACGCGAGTCGCGTTGAAGGGCCGGAAGTCGAAGACGTCCTTGCGGCGGAACTCGCTCGGCGGTTTCTTCAGATCGTCAGCCAGGGAGGACTCGACGGTGAACACGAGCGGGCGCGCCGCGTCTTTCGCGTAGAGCGTGCCGTCCGGCCCCGGCGAGCCGATCAGCAGCGACGCCCGCGAGCTGCCGCTCACGATCGTCACCGTGTGCGCCGGATCGGCCAGCCCATGTTGCTTCAACAGCGCCGGCTCCGCCTCGCTCGACACCAGCGAGCGCATCTGCGTCGTCGCCAGCCGACCGACGATTCCCTCGGCTGTGCCGAAGTCGGCCCTCACCTGCAGCGGTTCGGCCATTCGCCACTCGGTGGGCGAGTGCACGAGACGCATCTTCCGGCCCGACGACACGATCTCGAGCGCGTCCGTCTTGTCACGATCGAACCGCAGGACCGACTTGTCGCGGAGGTCGAACGTCGTCTTGGCGAAGACGTTGTCCATGAAGCCCGAAATGAGGATGACGCGCTTCTCGCCGCCCACCTGCGCATACAGGTCGCCGCCGGCAGGCGCCTTGTTTCCCACCAGGAGGCGGCGCATCGTGCTCGAGCCCCTGGTTCGGAACGAGACGTCGGCGCGCGGCGGATCCAGGCCGAACTGCTTCACGCTGGCCGGATTCTCGTCCACGACGGCGTTGCGTTCCAGCGTGGCGAAGTTGCCCGTGAGATTGTTGACCTGCTCGCGGTCTGCGTCGGCCTTGATCGGCTCGACGATCTGCCACGAGTCGCCGGCCTTCTTCAGCCGGGTGGTGGCGTCCTGCGCGGTCACGACGATCTCTTCGACCTCCGCCTCCTGGACGTTTTCGAACACCTTCGCCTTCTGCTCGGGCTCGTCAGACGCGGGACGCTTGCGCTCGACGAAGTAGATGTACGCGCCTAGCGCGATCCCGAGCACCACCAGGATCAGGAACGAGCGCTCGCGCCGCATCTAACGCCTCCGCCACCAGGCGTGCACGCCCGCGATGATGATGAGCCCGGGGATGACGAGCAGCGATAGCAGGACCAGCGCCCGCTGCTCGCCGGCGGTCATTGTCAGGCGCCGGTCGCTGGGCTCCTTGCTGCGAATCGCGATCATGTCCTCGTGCTGCGCGAGCCAGTTGACGGTGTTCAGGAAGAAGTCGCGGTTGCCCTGCACGCCGAGGGCGACGTTCGACGCGAAGTCGGAGTCGCCGAACACCACCACTCTCGTTTCGGGCTTGCTCTGCCCCTCAGCCGGAGCAGGGGCCTCCGGCGCCTGCGCAGACACGGCGGCGGCGAGCGCCACGGGGCCAGGCTTGTCGCCGGTGTTCTCCTCGCGCCGCGCCTCGCCGCTCGTGAGCAGCCCCTTCAGGTCGGTCTCTGCCCAGCTGTTGGCGCTCGTCTCGACGATCGCCTGCGCGACGTGGCCGTTGACGCCGCCCGAGACGGGCGCGATCGATCGCGCGAGCGGGTACGCGGTGAGCACTTCCATGCGATCGTTGATGGGGTGCGACGGATAGCTCGCCGCGACGGGCACCGACGGGCCCGTGCCGAGCAGCCGTCCCGCGGGGCTCAGGTCCACCACCACGTTGCTGCCGACCTCCACGCCCCATTCGCGCGCCAGCGCGACGAGGTTTGGCTGCGCGGGACTGTCATTCCGTTCCGGCGGATCGAGCATCAGGAGGACCTTGCCTCCCTTGCGGAGATACGCGCGCAGCATGTCGATCTCCGCGGGCAGGTAATCGGTGCGCGGCCCGGCGACGACGACGACGGCCGCGTCGGCGGGGACGGAGGTCTGCTGCGCGAGCACGATCCGCTCGATCGTGAAGTTGTCTCCGCGGAGCGCGTCGGACACGCCACTGTAGCCGCTGCGTTCCGAGCTGCCGGTGTCCTTCTCGCCGTGGCCCTGCACGAAGTAGACCTTCTTCTGCTCTCCCTGAACCGCCTTGACGATGGCGTTGGTCAGGTCCTGTTCGCTCGGCGAGGTCGCCCGCTCCACGCGCCCGTTGTAGTCGAACACCACGGTGCCGTCCTGTTGCACCTGGTACTGTCCCGCGAGCTCCGGGTGCTTCAACGGATCGATGTATTCGATCGACAGGTTTCGGGTCTCGCCGGCGTACTCCGTCAGGCGATCGCGCAGCGGCCCCTCCGCCTGGGAGGTTGCGAACACGCGCACTTTCATGGGCTGCTTGAGGCTGCCCAGGATCTTCTTCGTCTGGTCCGACAGTGTGTACTGCCCGCCGGCCGTCAGGTCCCACCGCTTGGACTGCCGGTTGGCGATGTAGTTGATGCCCGCGAGAATCAGCAGCACGACGACGACGCTGCCCGCCGACACGGCGCTGTAACGGACCTGCCGCCGCGCCAGGCTCCGGCCGATCTCGCGCCACTGGCTGAGCATGTAGAGCAGCGTGCAAACCAGGCCGGCGATAGCCAGCCCCTTCCGCCAGGTGACCAGTTCGGGCCTGAGCAGCGAAAGCGCCACCGCGGCCAGCACGAGCGCCGCGCCGAGCCATCCGATCAGATTCAGAATGCGCTTGAGCACGTCACCCTCTCCAGCGTTCCGTGTCGACCGACTTCGCCGTGAGGAAGAGGCCGAACGTGATGAAGCTCAGGTAATAGACCACGTGCTTCGTGTCGATGACCCCTTTCGAGAAGTCCTCGAAATGTTTCGTGATCGAGAGATACGACACGATCTCGCGCGTGGTCGGTCCAGCCTGGTCGCCGACCCAGTCGATGATCCACAGCATCAACGCGAGCGTGAAGGTGCCGACCGCGGCCACGATCTGGTTCCTGGTCAGGCTCGAGATGAACAGCCCCACGGAGATGAAGGCGCCGCCGAGGAGCAGCAGGCCGAGATACGCTGCAATCAGCGGCTTCACCTCGGGCCGCCCGAACTTGTAGAGCATGCCGATGTAGAGCGCCGTCACGAACAGCATCCCCGCGTACAGCGCCAGCGCGCCGAGGAACTTACCCAGGATTATCTGCACGTCGGTGAGCGGCGAGGTCAGGAGCAGCTCCATCGTTCCGGAGCGTTTCTCCTCCGCGTACGTGCGCATCGTGATCATCGGCAGGAGAAAGAGCATCAGCACGGCCGCCTGGCTCAGGACGAACCTGATCACGTCCTGGTTGACGTTGACGGGCTGGCCGCCCCCGAACTGGTCCATGCCCATGCTGCGCTGCACGAACCACGCAACCGTGTTGACGAAGAAGAAGGCGAACGCGATGGCGAACAGGCCGGTGATGATGTACGCCACCGGCGAGGCAAAGTAGGAGCGCAGCTCCTTTCCGGCAATCGCGAGCGTGTTACGCATGCCCCACCTCCGGAGCGGACGGCGCCGGGGCGTCGGTCGAAGCGGTGGAGTCCTCTGCCGCGTCCTCGGTGGTCAGGTGCAGGAAGATCTCTTCCAGGCTCATGCGGAGCGGCCGCAGTTCGAGCAGGCCCCATCCGCGCGACACGATCGTCCGCGCCAGGTCGCGCCGGACGTCCTGCCCCTTTGCGCTCTCCACTTCGTACCCCGACACGCCGTTGCGCTGGTCCGCGAGCGTCACCCGCGTGACACCCGGCACGACCTCGAGCGCGCGCGCGGCGTCCGTGCCGCCGCCGTCCACCTGCACGTACATCGCTTCGGTCCCCCGCAGGCGCGCGGTGAGGTTATCGGGTGTGTCCACCGCGACCACGCGCCCCTTGTTGATGATGACGATCCGCTGGCAGGTGTGCGCGACCTCCGGCAGGATGTGCGTGCTGAGGATCACCGTGTGATCGCCGGCGAGGCTGCGGATCAGCTCGCGCGTCTCGATGATCTGCTTGGGGTCGAGCCCGGCGGTCGGCTCGTCGAGGATCAGCACCTCGGGATTGTGAATGATGGCCTGCGCCAGGCCGACGCGCTGGCGGTAGCCCTTCGAGAGCTTGGCGCAGTGCCGCCCCGCCACGTCGGCCACGCGCGTGCGCTCCATCGCCGCGGCGACGCGGGTGTTCCGCTGCGCGGCGGGCACGCCCTTGATGCGCGCGACGAAGTTGAGATACTCGCGCACGGTCATGTCCGGGTAGAGCGGGGGCGTTTCCGGCAGGTAGCCGGTGCGCCGCTTGGCCTCGATCGGCTGGTCGAACACGTCATAGCCGGCCACCGTCGCGCGCCCGTCGGTCGCCGGTATGTAGCCGGTCAGGATGCGCATGGTCGTGGTCTTGCCGGCGCCGTTTGGGCCGAGGAAGCCGAGGATTTCGCCGCGTTCGACGCGGAAGCTGATGTCGTCCACGGCCGTCACGGGGCCGTAGCGCTTGGTCAGGTGCTGGACCTCAATCACCGTTCAATCCCCCTGTGGATCTCTAATTAGTAGCAGAAAGATGGGTTCGGATATACTGGATATATGAGCACATGTGCAGGTGTCCGTGGCTAAAGATCCAGACCTCTGCGACGTCACCCACCTGAACCCCGAGCGCGTCAGGGCCGCGCGGGCCGCGCTGGTACCCCCCGAGGCCGCCGGCGAGCTGGCTGAAACCTTCAAGGTGCTCGGCGACGTGACGCGGGTGAGGATTCTCGACGCGCTCTCGCGCGATGAACTGTGCGTCTGCGACCTGGCGGCCCTCGTGGGGCTGTCGGAGTCGGCGGTGTCGCACCAGTTGCGGCTGCTGCGGAACATGCGGCTGGTTCGGTCGCGCCGCGCGGGTCGGATGATCTTCTACGCGCTCGACGACCGCCACATCATCAGCCTCTTCCACCAGGCCAGCCGCCACGTGGCCGAGCGCGCGCAGGCGAGCCGGGCGCGGAGGGCGTAGATGGCCCGCGCCGCCGCCTGCGAGATCTGCGAGGTCCACGCCGAATCGACGTTCAAGGTCGAGGGCATGGACTGTCACGAGGAGGTCGCGATCCTCCAGCGCCGGCTGAAGCGGCTGGAGGGGATCGAGTCCCTCGACGCCGACGTGCTTGCCCAGCGCATGCGCGTGAAATACGACGCCGCGCGCGTGTCGGCGGCCGTCATCGCCGAGGCGGTGGCGCAGACGGGCATGCGCGCCTGGCTCGAGCACGAGGAGCCGGTCGTACCCGCCGGGTCGCTGCGCTGGCGGCAGTGGCTCGTCCTCGGTTCGGGCGGCGCGCTTGCGGTGGCCGGGGTGGCCTATGTGGCAGACGCCTGGCCCGTGCTTCAGCTCGTGTTGCTGGCGGCCGCGACCCTGGCCAGCGGCGCCACGGTGGCGCGGCGGGCCTTCACGTCCGCTCGCAACCGCGTGCTCGACATCAACGTGCTGATGCTCGTCGCGGTGGCCGGCGCCGTGCTCATCGGCGAGTGGTTCGAAGCGGCGACGGTCGTCTTCCTGTTCGCGCTCGCCCAACTGCTCGAGGCCCGCAGCATGGACCGCGCGCGCGGCGCGATCCGCGCGCTGATGGACCTCACGCCTGCCGACGCGCTCGTGCGGCGGGACGGGCGCGAACTGCGCATCTCGGCCGACGACGTGCGGGTGGGGGACCGGGTCATCGTCAGGCCCGGTGAGAAGATCCCGGTTGACGGTCACGTGGACGCGGGCAGCAGCTTCGTCAACCAGGCGCCCGTCACGGGCGAATCGCTGCCGGTGGACAAGTCGGCTGGCGACGAGGTGTTCGCAGGGACGATCAACGGGCGCGGCGCGCTCGAGATCGTCGTCGGCCGGCCGCGGCGCGACACGACGCTCGCGCGCATCATCCACCTGGTGGAGCGCGCGCAGGCGCAGCGCGCGCCCACGCAGACCTTCATCGACCGCTTCGCGCGGGTCTATACGCCCATCGTGCTGGCGCTGGCCGTGCTGGTCGCGATTGTGCCGCCGCTGGCGGGCGGCGGTTCGTTCGCGCAGTGGTTCTACCGGGCGCTCGTGCTGCTCGTGATCTCGTGCCCGTGCGCGCTCGTCATCTCGACTCCCGTGTCGATTGTCTCGGCGCTCGCCGGCGCGGCGCGGCGCGGCGTGCTCATCAAGGGCGGCGTTCACCTGGAGCGCACCGGAGAGGTCACATGCGTCGCGTTCGACAAGACGGGGACGCTGACGCGGGGGCGCGTCAACGTCGTGGAGGTCGTGCCGGTCAACGGCGCCGGGGCGCGCGACGTGCTGGCGCTCGCGGCATCGCTCGAGGGTCGGTCGGAGCACCCGATCGCCGACGCGATCGTGCGGCACGCGACGGCGCAGAACATCCGGGCGATGCCGGCGGAACGGTTCGAAGCGCTGCCGGGGCTGGGCGCGCAGGCGATCGTGAACGGCGCGCCGGCATTCATCGGCAGCCACCGGCTCATCGAGGAACGGGGATGGTGTTCGCCGGCGGTGGACGCCGAGGTGGCGCGGCTGTCCGCCGCGGCGCGCACCGCGGTGTTGGTCGCGCGCGACGGCGGCGTGGCGGGGATCATTGCCGTCGCCGACGAGACGCGCGAGGCGGCGCAAGACGCGGTCGAATTGCTGCGTGGACAGGGCGTCCGGCACGTGGCGCTGCTCACGGGGGACAACGAGGCCACCGCACGCGCCCTCGCGTCCGACTTGCGGATTGACGAGGTCTGCGCCGAGCTGCTGCCGGAGAACAAGGTGGAGGTGGTCCGGCGTCTCAAGGCGACGCACGGCGTCGTCGCGATGGTCGGCGACGGTGTGAATGACGCCCCCGCGCTCGCGGCGGCCGACGTGGGCATCGCGATGGGTGCGGCGGGCACCGACGCCGCGCTCGAGACGGCGGACGTCGCGCTGATGGCGGACGAACTGTTGAAGATTCCCTACGCCCTGCGGTTGAGCCGCGCGACGCTCCGCAACATGCGCGCGAACATCGTGTTCTCGCTCACGCTGAAGGCCGCGTTCCTCGTTCTCGCCATCGCGGGACTGGCCACGCTGTGGATGGCCGTCGTCGCCGACATGGGCGCATCGCTCGTCGTCATCGCGAACAGCCTGCGGCTGCTGCGGGCGGAGTAGAACGCACGGGGACAGTCACCAATTGTCCCAAGAAGAGGACAATTGGTGACTGTCCTCGTTTCCGTCAGCTCCGCCTGTTCGAGAAGAAATGCTGATCCACGAAGGCGTCGATCGCGGCCTGGTCGTCGGGGGAGACCTTCTCGAACTGGAAGCCCATTCCCACGCGGCGATCGCTCCACGCGACGCGCGACTCGGCCTCGATGTCGCGCTTCGATCCGGGCAGCCGGAAGCGCGCGCGCACCTTCATGCCGGCGTCAAGGGGGCTCATCGTGCGCACGCCGAGCCCTCCCTTACTCAGGTTCAGCGTGAGCGCCGCGGCGATCGTGGTGCCGAAGCGGTACGCTACCGGGATTCCCAGCACCACGCGCGGACTGCCGCGACGATTGAAGTTGTCGGGAAACAGGTGCGGCGCGAGCGACGGCAGAATGTGCTGCACCGCGCTGTATTCGTTGATGTACCCCGCGACGCCGAGCGACGCCAGCGTGCGCACCTCCTCGGCGTTGCCGATCGTGCCGCTGAACACCAGGATCGCGAGGCGCCCTTCATCCAGCTTCCGAATCGACCGGATCAGCTCGACGCCGCCCGCGTGCGGGAGCCGCAAATCGACGAGCAGCAGATCGAGCCGCTCGCGGTCCGCGCGCACGCGCGCCAGCAGTTCCGCCGCGCTCTTCACCGTCAGGGCGTGGTGGCCGGCGGACAGCAGCGCATTCGCGAACCGGTCGCGAACGAACGCCGTATCATCAGCAATCAGCACGGTTTTCGCGGTCACGTTGCATTGCAGAATGTATCAGGTTCTGTCTATAATCCGAACTCTCCGCGCAGGCGCGCGGCGCCAGGAGCGACTATGGCCACGTGTCCGGAATGTGACGCCGAACTCGACATCGACGAAACGGATGTCGAGGAAGGCGACCAGGTCGATTGCGCCGAGTGCGGCGAGAGTTTCGTCGTGACGGGCGTTGATCCTCTCGAGCTGGAGCTCGCGGGCGACGACGAAGAGGACGACGAGGAAGAAGAGGACGACGAGGAAGCGGACTTCGACGAGGACGACGACCTCGGCGACGACGACGAAGAAGAAGAAGGAGATTGGGAAGAATGAACCACGCGACGGCCGCGGCGCCGGAGCGCGTGGCGCCGGCCGTCCAGCATAAGCAGCAGGTCCTCGCCGGCGTGCTGCGCGAGTACGGGTCGGTGATCGTCGCATTCAGCGGAGGCGTCGACAGCGCGTACCTCGCGTGCATGGCCACCGACGTGCTCGGCGATCGCGCGCTCTGCATCACCGCCGAGAGCCCCAGCTATCCCGATCGTCACCGCCAGATCGCGCTGCGCGTGGCGCGCCAGTTCGGGTTGCGCCACGAGTTCATCCAGACCGACGAGATGGCGCGGCCGGAGTACCGCGCGAACGCCGGCGATCGCTGCTACTACTGCAAGCACGAGCTGTACACGCACCTCACGGCCGCCGCGCGCGCGCGCGGCATCGCCGTCGTCGTAGACGGAAGCAACGCCGACGACCGCGGCGACTACCGCCCCGGGCGCGCCGCGGCGCGCGAGTTCGGCGTGCGCAGCCCCCTCGACGATGTCGATCTCGGCAAGGAAGAGATCCGCGAGCTCTCGCGGTTGCGCGGCCTGCCGACGTGGGACGAGCCCGCGTCCGCCTGCCTCTCGTCCCGCATTCCGCACTTCAGCGAGGTGACGGAAGAGAAGCTCAGGATGATCGAGCGCGCGGAGGCGGTCCTGCGGGACCTGGGCTTCCGCGTCTGCCGGGTGCGGCACCACGACAGCATGGCGCGGCTCGAGATTGGCCTCGACGAGCTGCCGCGCGCCGTCGATCCGTACATGCGCGAACGCATCTGGCACGACCTGCGCGAAATCGGGTACGAACAGGTCACGCTCGACCTGCGCGGCTACCGCACCGGCAGCCTGAACGAAGGATTACGCCTGAAAGCCCTCTGAACGTGGTTCGACGAGCCGCGCTCGCGTTCGGCGCGTACGCGCTGCTCGTGCTCGCCGCGGCCTGGCCGCTCACCGGCCAGCTGCGCGCGACGCTTCCCGGTCATCCCTCCGGCGACACCGGCGTGTACGTCTGGAACCTGTGGGTGTTCCGCCACGAGCTGATCGGGCACGGCGTCTCGCCGCTCTCGACGGACCACGTGTTCGCTGGCGGGCGGCGGGTCGACCTCGCGCTGCATAACTACACGATCTTCCAGGACGTGATCGCGCTGCCGCTGGTCCCTGCCTTCGGCCTGGTCGCGGCGTTCAACGTGACCTGGCTCTTCATGCAGGCGCTGTCCGGGTTCGGCGTGTTCCTGCTCGCCCGCCGGGTCACGGACCGCGACGCGGTGGCGTGGCTCGCGGGCGCGCTGTTCGCCTGCTCGCCCACGATGATCGCGAGGAGCACGGCGCACCAGAGTCTCGTTGCCGCGGCGCCGCTCGCGTTCTTTCTCTGGTTCGTGCTGCGCACGGCGGACCGGCGTTCGCTGGGCGACGCCGTCCTCGCCGGTGTGTGCGCCGCGTGGGCCGCCATCTGCGACGCCTATTACGGCCTGTACTGCGTGCCGCTGCTCGGCTGCGTGCTGGCCGCGCGTCTGCTCCGGTGGGAGAAACGGGGACAGTCACCGTCGCTCCGATACCTGGGACTGATGGTGACTGTCCCCGCTGTGTTGGTGGCTGCGGTGATCGTCTTCATCGTCCTGACCGGCGGCACAGAGGTCGCGCTTTTCGGCCGGACGATCGGCCTGCGGTCCCTCTACACGCCGGTGCTGGTCCTGACGGTTCTCGCGGCGATCCGGGGGTGGCTCGCGCTCGGTCGCCGCGGGAGGCTCGTCCTCGAGCGACCGGCGGATCGCCTCCCGCTCGTGCAGCTCGGCGCGGGCGTGTTCGCCTGCGCCCTCTTTCTCTCACCGCTTCTCGTCGCGGCGGCGGGCAGGCTGCAGGCCGGAGGGCGCCTGCAGGAGACGGTGTACTGGCGGAGCAGTCCGGCCGGCGCCGACCTGCTGGCGTTCTTCCTGCCCAATCCGTTCCATCCGCTTGCGCCGGCCGCGATTCGCGACTTCCTGACGACGCGCCCCGACGCGCTGCCGGAGAACGTCGTCTCGGTGCCGTGGGTGGCCATTGTCGTGATCGCGCTCGCGTGCTTCCGGAGGCTGCGGCCGCCGACGGTGTTCGTGATCGCGACCGTCTGCTTTGCCTTGCTTGCGCTCGGGCCCTTCGTCACCGTCGCGCAGGTGAACACCCATGTGCCAGCCCCCTGGGCCTTCCTGCGGTACGTTCCCATCCTTGGCGCCGCCCGATCGCCCACGCGCTTCGCGATCCCGATGCTGATTGGCGTGTCCGTGCTGTTCGCGTGGGCGCTGGACCGAGTGGGCCGGCGCGGGCTCGCCGTGGGCGTCGCGGCCGCGGCACTCGCGTTCGAGCTGCTCCCCGTCCCGCGCCCCCTCGCAAGCGCGGAGGTGTCGCCTGTCTATGCCGCCGTCAGGGCTGATCCGCGCGACGTCACGGTCCTGGAAGTGCCCTTCGGGATGCGGGACGGAACGGGTGGGATCGGCCGCATGGACACCGGGATACTGGTGTCTCAGACCGTGCACGAGAAACGGCTGATGAACGGCTACATCTCCAGGGTGCCACGCCAGGTGTACCGGCGGGTGCTCGCCGACCCCGTCCTCGAGGTTTTCACCAGCCTGTCCGAGGGACGGGTGCTGCCGCAGGTCCGACTGCAGGGACTCGACGCCGAGTGGACGGCGCTCGTTCAGCGTTCGACGATCGGGTATGTCGTCGTGGATGAGTCCCTGTCGCCGGCGCCGTTGCTGGATTTCGTCCGGACGCTGCCGCTCACACGCGTGACGGCAGCAGGAACCAAGGTCGTGTACGCCACGTCGCTGTCGACCTCGGAATGACTGCCCCGTGGACCGTCCGGCGCGAGCTGGCGATCGTGATCGGCGCATGGAGCGCGATCTACGTCCCGCTCGCGTTCATCGCGCATTACAGCCTGAAAACGAACGCGTTCGATCTGTCAGTGTTCGATTACGCATTGTGGAGCGCCACGCAAGGTAGCGCCGGGGCGGTGCCGTTCATGGGCCACACCCTCTGGTCGCACCATTTCATGCCGACGCTGCTGGCCCTGCTTCCCGTGTATGTCGTTGCGCCGCGGCCTGAACTGCTGATTGCCGTGCAACTGCTGGCGACGGCAGTCGCGGCCGTGCTGCTGTTCCTGCTCGCAGATCGCGAAGTGCCGCGGGCGATGCGGCTCGCGCTGCTGTTCGCGTTCCTCTTCTCACGCCGGTCGCACAGCGCCGTGACCAGCTACTTCTACGTTGAGAGCCTGGAGCCTGCGCTCGTGCTGGGACTGATCTACGTGTCGCTCACGAAACGCTCGTCCTGGGTATTCTGGACGCTGGCGGTGCTTGCCCTCGGATGCAAGGAAGACATG
Organism: Vicinamibacterales bacterium; assembly: GCA_035463475.1. Lineage (GTDB taxonomy): Bacteria > Acidobacteriota > Vicinamibacteria > Vicinamibacterales > 2-12-FULL-66-21 > JACPDI01. Next base: position 120,705 of record DATHTE010000133.1, on the reverse strand, counting down.
CCGCTCTACCTGGCGGCATTCGGGATCCTGCTCGCGCTGACGGGGAATCGAAGGCGCGGTCTGACGCTGGTCGTGGTGTCAGCCGTATGGCTCGTGGTGGCGGTGCAGGTGGCGATCCCGGCCGCCCGCGTGCGCGATGGCCTGGGCGCCGCCAATCCCTTCATCGAAGCGCGTCTGGGCGGGTCTGGCGAAACGCTCCTCGACGCCGCGCGCCGGATCCTCTCTGTCACCTCGCTCGGCCGGATCGCCACGCTCACGGCGACGACGGCGTTCCTGTGCTGGCTGGCCCCCGCGTGGCTCGCCGTCGTCGTCCCCGGGCTTGCCCTGAACTTCGCCGCGCGATCGGACACACTGCAGGCGGCTGTGCTCGGCCACTACTTCTGGGCCGTGCTCCCGTGGCTTTTCGTGGCGGCGGTCTTCGGCGCCGCGAAGCTGGCTGCCCGGCGGCCGCGCTTCATCGCCCCTGCAGCTCTTGCGCTCACGATGTGGACGGTCGTGGACTCGCCGCTGTGGCTGACGTTCGCCCGCCGACCTTGGCGCGACCTGCGCGCTGGACTGGAGGTACGCCGCAACCTGCCCGCGCTCGGGCCGGGTCTCGTGCTGGCGCAACCGAATCTGATCCCGCACCTGCCGCATCGGACGGGGCTCCAGGCGGCAGGCCGGGAGCTGCTCCCAGCGGTGGATCCGGACTACGTGGTGCTCTGCGAAGTGGGCGACCTGTGGCCACTCGGGTCGGAAGGGGTCCGCGCCCGAATCGACAGGCTGCGGGCGAGCCCGTCGCACCAGCTCTTGACCACCCCGCCGTTGTACGTGTTCGCCAGGTCGTGGGGTCAGGTCTGGAACGCCTCGTTTAACCAACAGGAGCGACACGCGCAGTGCCGCGCTGTCACTCCTGTCCGTTAAACGGGGCGTTCCAGACCTGACCCCACGGTCGCGATCCCGAGCAGCGAGCTCCCGACCGGCATGTTGACGAGGCGAAGCGCCGCGCTCTCGAGGCGCAGCAACGCGGTGAGCGCCGCGTTGACCGGGGCGGGCGGAATCCCGACCTCCTGCTGCGCCTTCTCGTCGAGGTCCGACGTCGCCAGGCCCATCGCACGCTGCGCCAGACGCAGCGGCGCGAGAATCGGGAAGAGGACGGCGTTCGTGTACGTGACGCGCAGCGGCGCGAACCCGGCCGCCTCGAGCCGGTCGCTCAGCTGCTGCTTCGTGTAGCGCCGCACCTCGCGCGCGAGGATGGAGTGGTTGCCCCAGAGCAGATCGAGCGCGGCGACGTTGACCACGAGGTGCCCGCCCGGGCCGAGGACGCGTCGCATCTCGGCGAGCGCCGCCCGCTCGACGGGATCGGGCAGGCACTGCAGCATGTCGAAGGAGGTCACCAGGTCGAAGGTCCCGTCCGCGAACGGCAGCGCGTCGGCGCGTGCCTGCGCCACGCGGCGTTCCCCGCGCGCGCGCGCGAACGACAGGCCGGACCAGGTGAGGTCGATGCCGGTCGCCGTCCCGAACTGCCGCAGCAGCGGAAGGTTCGCGCCCGTCCCGCACCCGCAGTCCAGGATCCGCACACGGCGGCCGGCGGCGGCGCGCTCGAGCGCCGGGCGAACGAACGCGCGGAACCCGCGCCACCAGAAGTGCTGCTGCTCGGCACGCGCGGTCGCTTCCAGGAGCCGATCCAAATTGACACGCCCCTATCGAGTCGTTAAGCTCAGCGCCATGATGGAAAGAACGCTGCGAATTCTATCCACCCTCACGCTTTGCTGCGCGCTTATCGCTGCGATCGGCTGCGGCAAGAAGCAGCCGGAGACGGCACCGCCGCCACCGCCACCGCCCGCGGAGCCCGCTCCGCCACCGCCGCCTCCGCCACCACCGCCACCGCCACCACCGCCGGCGCCAAAGCCACTCAGCGAGGAGGAGATCTTCGCGAAGAAGACGCTCGACGAACTCAACGCGGAGAAGCCGCTCGCGGACGTGTTCTTCGAGTACGACAGCGCGGCGCTCGGCGAGGAGGCGCGCGCGAGCCTCGACAAGAACTCCGCGTGGCTGAAGCGGTGGGCGAGCACGCGCATCCTGATCGAGGGGCACTGCGACTCGCGCGGCACGAACGAGTACAACCTCGCGCTGGGCGAGCGCCGCGCCGATGCGACGCGCGACTATCTCGTCAGCCTTGGCGTGCCCAACGATCGGGTCCAGGTCGTCAGCAAGGGGGAAGAGCAGCCATTCTGCCAAGAAGAGAACGAGAGCTGCTGGTCCCAGAACCGCCGCGGCCACTTCATCTTCACGGCCAAGTAACGTTCCCGCTGCGGAGATGTGACGGCGTCCTCACATCTCCGCTCGCCCCAGTTCCCGCGCCATGTCGCGTGCGGCCCGCAAGGGGTCCGGCGCGGCGATGATCGGCCTGCCGACAACGAGGTAGCTCGCGCCGGCCTCGACCGCCTCGCGCGGCGCCATCGTGCGCGCCTGATCTCCCGGCGCGTCCGACGCCCCGCGGATGCCCGGCGTGACAATCGCGAACGACGGGCCGCACGCGGCCCGCACCGCCGCCGTCTCCAGCGGCGACGCGACGACCCCGTCGAGCCCCGATGCCTTCGTGAGCCGCGCCAGCGCCTCGACCTGCGCGATCGGCTCCCGCGGAATGCCGGTTTCCTCCAGGTCCTCGCGCGACAGGCTCGTCAGCACCGTGACCGCGATCACGAGCGGCCGCGGGACGCCGGTGTGCGCGGCGGCGCGCGCCGCCGCCTCCCTCGCCGCGCGCATCATGTCGCGGCCGCCGGCCGCGTGCACGTTGACCATCCACACGCCCAGCCGCGTCGCGGCATCGACGGCCCCCGCAACCGTGTTCGGGATGTCGTGGAACTTGAGGTCGAGAAACACACGGTCGCCGCGTTCCGCGAGCTCCCGCACGAACCGCGGCCCCTCTGCGGTGAACAGCCGGCTGCCGATCTTGAACGCGCCCACCGTGCCCCGGAGCGCGTCCGCCAGCTCCCGCGCCCGCGATGCCGAGTCGACATCCAGGGCGACTATGAGCTGATCCACACCTGGTCCTGCCTGCTGGTGTCCACGGTGCCGACGATGTCGGCGAGCCGCGCGAGGCCGTGACGCTGCATGAACGACTCGAGCCCGGCGAGCAGCTTCGGCCAGATGAACGGGTCCACGAAGTTCGCGGTGCCGACCTGGACCGCGTTTGCGCCTGCGATCATGAACTCCGCCACGTCCTCCGCCGACGCGATCCCTCCGATGCCGATGATCGGGATCTTCACTGCCTGGCGGCACTCGTAGACCATGCGGACGGCGATCGGCCGGATCGCGGGCCCGCTCAGCCCGCCGACGATGTTGGAGAGCTTCGGGCGCCGCGTGTTCACGTCGATCGCCATCGCGAGAAACGTGTTGACGAGCGATACCGCATCCGCCCCGGCTTCTTCCGACGCGCGCGCGAACGAGGCGACGTCGGTGACGTTCGGCGTCAGCTTGGGGATGATCGGCAGCGGCGTGGCCTTCCGAACCGCGGCGACCACCTGCCGAGTGCCCGGGAGGCTGCAGCCGAACTGGATCCCGCCTTCCTTGATGTTCGGGCAGGAGATGTTCAGCTCCAGCGCGGCCACGCCTTCGCAGTCCGAGAGGACGCGCGCCACCTCGACGTACTCCTCCAGTGTCGTCCCGCATACGTTCACGATGACCGTCGCGCGCAGCCGCCGCAGTTCGGGCATCATTTCGCGGACGAACCGGTGGACGCCAATCCCCTGGAGCCCGATGGCGTTGAGCATGCCGGAGGGGGTTTCCACGATGCGCGGCGGTCGGTGCCCCTCGCGCTCGGCGAGGAAGAGCCCCTTCACGGCGACAGCACCAAGCGTGGACAGATCGACGACCTCCGCGTATTCGACGCCGTAACCGAAGCAGCCGCTCGCCGCGATGAGCGGATTCTTCAGCGTGAGCGGTCCGAGCGGTGTGACGAAGTCCATCACGCGTCCCACAGGATGTGTTGCGCGTCGAACACCGGGCCGTTGACGCAGGATCGAACGAAATGCGGCCTCCCCCGCTCGTCACGGACGCTGACGACACAGCTGTAGCAGCCGCCGAGTCCGCAGCCCATCACCTGCTCGAGCGACACGTGGCACGGGCGGCGATGCGCCGCGGCGAGGGCGGCCACCGCCTTCATCATCGCCGTGGGCCCGCACGCGAAGAGGTGCGCGGCGGCGGCGCCGTCGCGGAGCGCGCGCTCGAGCGGCGCAGTAACGAGGCCGCGTTCCCCGCGGCTTCCGTCTTCGGTGGCGAGCACGAGCCGGGCCCCCAGCCGGGCGAACTCATCGGCGAAGAACAACTCGGCCGCGCTCCTCGCGCCATAGAACAGGGTCATCGGTGTGCCGCGATCCCGCAGCGCCTCGGCCAGCGTGGCGAACGGCGCGAGCCCGACACCACCAGCGACCATCCAGGCCTCCGCCGGCGGATCAATCGTGTGAAAAGGACGCCCCAGCGGGCCCAGGCAGCACAGGCGCGTGCCCGCCGGCGCCTGGAACAGCAGCGTGGTTCCGCGACCGACGCGCTTGTTGAGCAGCGTGAACCCTGTGGCGCGGCCTCCCGCGTCGCGGAGCACCTGGAAGATCGAGAACGGCCGGCGCAGCAGCGGGTCGGTGCCCGAATTGGCCTTCACCATGACGAACTGGCCGGGCCGCGCGGCCGCCGCCAGATCGGGCGCCGCGAGCGCGAGGACGTTGTAGTCGTCGGACAGCCGCGTGCTCGACAGCACGGCAGCCTCGACGTCGATGGGCATATGGGAGCAGTATAACCTTCGTGCGGTACCTTCGACTGCTCTCCAACGCGTTGATCGCCGGGCTCGTCGGCGCCGCGTACCTCACGATTCTGCTGCTGCAGTTGAATCCGCACCTTCCAGTGTTCGATCGGGTCGTGATCGAGTGGTACGCTGCGCTCTCGGCGCTCTATGGTGTGCACCTCGCGGTGGGCTGCTACGGGGCGATGCTGCTGCTCGAGGTGATCGGCGTGCCGGTGCGCGGACCGGCATGGGTCAGCGTGCGGCTGCAGGCGTGGTTCGGCACGTTGCTCTGCGGCGGCGCGGCGCTGCTGATGTGGCTGAACCTGCGCGCCTTCTCGGTGGCGATCGGCGAGGACGCGGCGCGGGGGATGGCCGCGGGAGCCATCGGCGCGACCGGCGTCGCGGCGGTGCTGCTGTCGATCGCGATCGCGTCGTACTCGATCGGCTGGCGGGGCAGCCGCGCGGCGGCCGCGATCCTCAGCCTCGCGCTCGGCGCGTCGCTGGCGTTGCCGCTGGCGGCGCGAGGGTTCGGTGAGCTGCGGCCACCTGCGGCGCAGCCGTTCACGGCGCCCGCCACGGCCGCCACGAGCGGGGGGGACACGGAGGCCAGTGCCGGTCGCGTCGTGCTGGTGCTGCTCGAGGGGGCCTCGCTCGACTACTTGTGGCCGCGGGCGGTGGAGGGCCGGTTTCCGAACTTCGGGCGCATCCTCGACCGTGGCGCGGCGATGGACCTCGCGACGCTGCGCCCGACGCAGCCGGAGCCGGTGTGGGCCGCCGTCGCCACCGGCAAGTACCCGCCGCGCAACGGCGTGCCGAGCAGCGCGCTCTATTACGTCCGTTCGCGCACCCACGCCGTGCAGCTGCTGCCGGACTACTGCCTGGCGCACGCGCTCGTCCGCTTCGGCCTCGTGCAGGCCGCGCCGCACTCGTCCTCCTCATGGCGCGCGCGTCCGCTCTGGAGCCTGCTGGCCACGCGCGGGATCTCGAGCGGCGTCGTCCGCTGGCCGGTGACGTACCCGGCGCAACCGATCCGCGGGTTCCTGATCTCCGATCGCCTGCACCTGGTGTCGCGTTCGCTGCTGCGGCTGGTTGACGAGACGGTCGCATATCCAGCCGAGGTCCTGCCCGCCGCGCGTGACGCGTTCTTCGACGCGCCGCAGGCCCCGGAGATCGCGCCGGTGCCGGTCAATGCCTCTGCCAGCGGCCTCGAACCGCTGCAGGAGCAGCCGGCGCGGTGGGACCGCATCTACGGCCGACTCGCGCGCGAGCTGTCGGCGTCGATTCGCCCGGGGCTGCTGGCCGTCCGCTATGCCGGCATCGACGCGGTCGGGCACACGTATCTCCGCTACGCGATGCCGCGGGCGTTCGGCAACGTCTCGGAGGCGGACGTTCGGCGCCACGGCGCGGTGCTCGATCGGTACTACGCGTTTCTCGACGCCGAGATTGGCGCCCAGATCGCGACGCTCGGTCCCGACGATCTCCTGCTCGTGGTGTCGGGCTTCGGCATGGAGCCGATGACGGTGCCGAAGCGCCTGCTGGCGCAGCTGCTCGGGGACGTGCGGATGAGCGGCACGCACGAGCGCGCGCCCGATGGGTTTCTGCTCGCGTACGGCGCGCGCGTGCGTTCCGGCAAGCTCCAGCGCGGCGCGGTGGTGGACGTCGCGCCGACGATTCTCTATTACCTCGGGCTCCCCGTCGGCCGCGACATGGACGGCTTCGCGCGCACGGACCTGTTCGTGAAGGAGTTCTCGGACAGCAGGCCGATTGTGTTCATCAGGTCGTATGAGACGCTGATGGCCGGACGCTAGCCGATCGGTAAATGATAATCGGGTAAATCGGGTGATGGCACGATCGGTAATCGGGTAAGCGGGCAATCGGGCCATGGGATCGGTAATCGTGCCGTCGCCTCGCATTATGGCGCCCACGATGACCCGATTCCCCGATTCCCCGGTCCAATTTACCCGATTGCCGATTACCCGATTCCCCGATCGTGCGATTCCCCGATTCCGCGATGACCGGTTACCCGATCGACGTGTGTGATACACTCCCCCTCGCTCTTTAACCGCGGTCCAGCGAGGCCGCGAAGAGGTCTGCCGTGACACCTCCTGCTCCTCCACCTGCATCATGACCATCGTCATGGACGCGGAACGCGTCGGGCGCACGCTCATGCGCATCGCCCACGAAATCGTCGAGCGGACGCGCGCGTTCGACGAGCTCGCGCTCGTCGGCGTGCGCGCGCGGGGCGTGCCGCTCGCCGAGCGGCTTGCGCGCAACATCGCGTCGATCGCCGGACACGACATCCCGACCGGCGCGCTGGACATCACCCTGTACCGCGACGACCTCATGCGCCAGCCGGTCGGGCCGCAGCCGGTCGTCCGCAAGACGGAGATCCCGTTCTCGATCGACGACCGCCGGATCCTGCTCGTGGACGACGTGCTGTACACCGGGCGCACGGTGCGCGCGGCGCTGGACGCGCTCATCGACTTCGGCCGGCCGCGCAGCATCCAGCTGGTCGTCCTCGTGGACCGCGGCCACCGCGAGCTGCCGATCAAGGCGGACTACGTCGGCAAGAACCTGCCCACCGCGTCGCGCCAGAGCGTCCAGGTGCGCGTGACAGAAATCGACGGGCGCGACGAGGTGGCGATCGAAGAGGAGGCCGCCGTATGAGCCCCGAGACGGCGATCGTCGGGCGGACGTCGCTCCGCGGCCGGCACCTGCTGGGGATCGAAGACCTCTCGAAGGACGAGATCCTCCTCGTGCTCGACACGGCCGAGGCGATGAAGGAGATCGGCTCGCGCCCGATCAAGAAGGTGCCGGCGCTGCGCGGCCGGACCGTCGTCAACCTCTTTTTCGAGCCCAGCACGCGGACGCGCACGTCGTTCGAAGTCGCGGAGAAGCGCCTGAGCGCCGACACGCTGAGCATCGCCACCGCCGTGTCCAGCGTCGTCAAGGGGGAGACGCTCGTGGACACGGTCCGCAACCTGGAGGCGATGGCGCCGGACATCATCGTCATGCGGCACTCCTCGTCGGGCGCCTGCCACCTGCTCGCGCGCATCTGCCGCTCGCACGTCGTGAACGCGGGGGACGGCCTGCACGAACATCCCACGCAGGCGCTGCTCGACGCGTTCACGATCCGCGAGCGCAAGGGACGGCTCGAGGGACTGAAGGTCGCAATCGTCGGCGACCTGTTCCACAGCCGCGTGTTCAGGTCGAACGCCATCCTCCTGAACAAGGTCGGGGCGCACGTGCAGGTCTGTGCCCCCGCGACGCTGCTGCCGCCCGATGTCGAACGGTTCGGCGTTGCCGCGACGACGCGGATCGAAGAAGCCGTCGATGACGCGGACGTCGTGATGATGCTGCGCATCCAGCAGGAGCGGATGCACGGCCATTTCTTCCCGACCACGCGCGAGTACTTCGAAGAGTTCGGCCTCACCCCCGCGCGCGCGAAGCTCGCGAAAGCCGACGCAATCATCATGCACCCCGGCCCGATGAACCGCGGCGTGGAGATCGATTCCGCGGTCGCGGACGGGCCCTTCTCGGTGATCCTCGAGCAGGTGGCCAACGGCGTCGCGGTCCGGATGGCGGTGCTCTACCTGCTCGGCGGGGGTGCGGAGGCGCAGGCGACATCATGACGAGGCGCATGCTGAAGGGCGGGCACGTCATCGATCCGCGGCAGGGCCTGAACGGGCCAGCCGACGTGCTCATCGAAGGAGAGCGCATCGCGCGGATCGGCAAGGACCTGCCCGTCGGAGACGCCGCCGTCCTCGAGGTGCCTCGGGGGTGGATCGTCACGCCGGGGCTGATCGACATGCACGTGCACCTGCGCGAGCCGGGCCAGGAGCACAAGGAAACGGTCGCGACCGGCACCGCCGCGGCGGTCGCGGGTGGGTTCACCGCCGTCGCGTGCATGCCGAACACGGACCCGGTCAACGACCACGCCGCCATCACCGAGTTGATCCTGCGCAAGGCGGCCGAGGCGAGGCAGGCGCGCGTGTACCCGGTCGGCGCCGTCTCGCGCGGATCGAAGGGGGAGCAGCTCGCGGACATCGCGGAGCTGCGGCGGGCGGGCTGCGTGGCTGTTTCCGACGATGGCAAGCCGGTCGCGACGGCGCTGCTCATGCGGCGCGCGCTGGAGTATGCCGGCATGTTCGGCATGCCGGTGATCGACCACTGCGAAGATCCGTCGCTCAAGGCGGACGGCGTCGCCCACGAGGGCTACGAGGCGTCCGCGCTCGGCCTGCGCGGGATTCCCGCCGCCGCGGAGGAGATCATGGTGGCCCGCGACGTGACGCTCGCCGCGCTCGCGAACGCGCGGGTCCACATCGCGCACATGAGCGTGCGCGGGTCGCTCCGCGCGGTCCGCGACGGCAAGGCGCGCGGCGTGCGCGTGACGTGCGAGGTGACGCCGCACCACCTGGTGCTCACCGACGCGGCGTTGAAGGGCTACGACACGAACGTCAAGATGAACCCGCCGCTGCGCGAGGAGGCGGACCGCGACGCGCTCATCGAGGGGCTCGCCGACGGGTCGATCGACGCGATCGCGACGGACCACGCGCCGCATCACTACGACGAGAAGCTCGTCGAGTTCGATCGCGCGCCGTTCGGCATCGTCGGCCTCGAGACGGCGGTCCCGCTCGTGTTCGATCGCCTGGTGCATGCCGGCCGCATCACGCTGCCGCGGCTCGTCGAGCTGCTGTCCTCGAACCCGGCGAGGATCCTGAACGTCCCGGGGGGCACGCTCGCGGAAGGTTCCGCCGCGGACGTGACGCTGCTCGTCCCCGACATGCGGACGACGGTTGCGGCGGCGCTGCTGCGATCCAGGTCGAAGAACACGCCGTTCGACGGCTGGACGCTGCGCGGCGGCGTGGGGGCGACGCTCGTCGCCGGGCGGATCGTGTACGTCAACCCGGACGCGCCCGGCGCGGCCACCCTGGAGGATGTGCGTGTCGCGGCGCGATGAGGTGCGGCTGCAGGCGCTCAAAAAGCTGCAGGATTTCGAGGTGCTCATGGTCAACGGGCACTTCGATTACGGCAACGGCTATCACGGCCGCGTCTACCTGAACCCGCACCAGCTGTTCCGGCATCCGTCGACCATCTGGCAGCTCGCGCAGGACCTGCTCGACGTCATCCCCAGCCACGTGCTTCAGCAAACGGAGGTGGTGGCCGGTCCGGTCACGGGCGGCGCGCTCCTCGCGCACACGCTCGCCGGACTGCTCGACGGGCGCCGTCCCCTCACGCTGCCGCGCTCGCAGTTCGCGCCGTTCACGCAGGAGCAGCCCGGGCATTTCGTGCTCCGGCCGTTCTACGCCCGCCACATCTCCGGCAAACGCGTGCTCCTCGCCGACGACGTGCGAAACACGGGGAAGACGTTCGAACGGTGTGCCGAACTCGTGCGGCAGGCGGGAGGCGAGCTCGTGGCGACCGTCGAGATTTACGACCGCGGCGAGTCGGTGGTGGACGTCGGCGTGCCGAACTTCGCGCTCGCCGCGTACGAGTCCGCGCGCAACTACACGATCGACTCGTGCCCGATGTGCGCGCAGGGCACGCCGATCACCACGTGGTAGCGCTCGCCGCGTACCGCGACGTCCTCGACGCGCAGTACGACGCCTTCAACCGCGAGGATTCCGCCGCGGACCCCGTCCATCTCGTTCGCCGCTTCTCCGACCCGCGCGACCTGGAGGTTGCCGGGTTCTGCGCCGCGGCGCTCGCGTTCGGGCGCGTCGCGAGCGTGCTCCATTCCATCGAGCGGCTGTTCGCGGTCCTCGGCCCGTCGCCGCACGCCTTCGTCCGCGCATTCGATCCCCCGCGCCATCCGGAGTTGCGCCCGCTGGTGCACCGCTGGGTCACCGGCAAGGACCTCGCGGCGCTGCTCCTCGTACTGCGGCGCATGCTGGAGCAGTCCGGCTCGCTCGAGTCGTTCTTCCTCGAGGAGGACCCGGACGGACACGCGGACATCGGCCCGGCGCTCGACAGCTTCTGCCGCCGCGCGCTCGCATTCGACCTGACGGCAATCTACGGCACGCGCCGCGCGAGGATCGGCATCTGCCATTTCTTTCCGCGCCCCTCCGCCGGCAGCGCCTGCAAGCGCCTGAACCTGTTCCTCCGCTGGATGGTTCGGCGCGATGCCGTCGATCTCGGCGTCTGGAGCCGCGTGCGGGCCGCCAGGCTGGTCGTTCCGCTCGACACGCACGTGATCCGGCTGGGGCGCTGCCTCGGCCTGACGCGGCGGTCCACGCCGGGCTGGAAGATGGCCGTCGAGATCACTGAGGGCTTGCGCGCACTCTCGCCGGAGGATCCCGTGCGCTACGACTTTTCGCTGTGTCACATCGGCATGGCGGGGATGTGCGGCTACGGGACGAGGAGGGGAAACCGGGACTGCCCGCTCAAGGGCGTGTGTCGGCCGAAGCGATCGCCGGGCGCGAGATGGCCAGCGCGTACGCGTTCAGCACGCCAGTCACCATCCGCTCGGCGCTGAAGTGCTCCTCGACGCGTGCGCGCCCCGCCCGCCCGAAGCGCTCCAGGAGCCCGGCGTCGCGCAGCAGCCTCACGATCGCGTCCGCCAGCGCCTCGTCGTCGCGTGGCGGGACGAGCAGGCCCGTCTCGCCGTGGACGACCGCCTCGGGGATGCCGCCGGCCGTCGTCCCTGCCACCGCCTTGCCGCACGCCATCGCGTCGAGCAGCGCGCTGCCGAGTCCTTCGGCGACGGAGCTCATCGCGAACAGGTCGGCGGTCTTGCAGAGCGCGAGCACGTCGGCCCGAAAGCCCGCGAGCAGGGCGTGCTTCGCGAGGTCGCGCGAGCGGATCTGCCGTTCCAGCGCGTCGCGCAGCTCGCCCTCGCCGAAGATCACGAACCGCGCGTCCGGCACCTGCCGGAGCACCATCGCCGCCGCCTCGACGAGATGGCGCTGGCCCTTGTGCGGCACCAGCGCGGCCACGTTGACGACGACGGGCGCCTGGTGCGGAAGCCAGAACGCCTCGTGAATGCTCGCGGACGGGACCGCGTCGAGCTTGCCGACGTCGACGCCGTCGTAGACCACGACCGCGCGCTCCTCGGGGATGCCGTCCGCGACCAGCATCCGGCGGATCGCGTCGGACGCGCAGACGAAGCAGTCCACCTGGTTGTACTTCCATCGCGAGAGCGCGTTCTTGCGGACGTGGAAATCGACGCGTCGCGACATGACGAGCGGCGGGCGCGGCGTGGGCGCCGCCATCGCGAGCGCGGAGGAGGCCATCGCCACCGCATGCGAGTCGTGCGCGTGGACGACGTCAGGGGCGAGCTGCCGGATGACGCGCGACAGCTTCCACGCGGCGCCCAGGTCCATTTCGCTGCGCGGCGCCAGCGGTATCACGTCGTGACTTTCGCTCAACCGCTGGCGGAGCACCCCCTCGGGGTGCACGACGAGCGCGGCGCGGTGGCCCCGCTCGCGCAGGCCGAGCGCCGTCATCAGCACCTGCGCCTGACCGCCACGCCAGCTCCTCGCGGTGTCGATGTGGAGCGAAAACATCACCCCGCCGCTTCGCGCGCGCCGGGCTCCGGCGTGCGGACGTGCGGATCCGGCGCTCCGGGATCCGCCGCCGTTCCCGTGGTCTGAAGCTCCCAGAGTTTCAGAAACTTCAGCAGGACGTAGTAGCTGTTGAGGTGCGAGATAATCAGGCCCCTCGTGCCCTGCATGAACCCGCGCCGCAGGAGGTAGTTTCGGATGAAGGCTGCGACGGGCAGGAACAGGATCGAGCCCAGCCCGGACCGCTGGCCCTGCTCGTACATCTCCTCGGCCGCGAGGGTCGTGTAGCGGTTCATCGTGGTGAGGTGATGGGCGAGGTCGCGATACGGCCGGTGCTGGATCTCGTGCGTGAGCCGGCCCGCGGCGCCTTGCACCGTGACTGACTCGTGCACACGCCGATTCTGCCAGCTCCCGCGGCGCCGATCGTACAGCCGCAGCTGGCGATCCGGATACCAGTCGGTGGTGCGGATCCATCGGCCCAGGTACCAGCTCACACGCGGGATGCGGTAGCCGGGATGCGGCGGCGGATCCGCCGCCATGAGGGCGCGGATCTCGTCGGCGAGCGCGGGCGTTACGCGCTCGTCGGCGTCGAGCGAGAGGATCCAGTCGTAGGCCGCCTGCCCGGCGGCGTAGTTCTTCTGTTCCGCGAACCCCTGCCACGCCCGGTGCAGTACGCGGGCGCCACGCGCGCGCGCGATCTCGACGGTGGCGTCGGTGCTGCCGCAGTCCACCACGAGCACGTCGTTGGCCCAGGCGACCGACCCGATCGCCGCGGCGATGTTCCCAGCCTCGTTCTTCGTGATGATCGTGACCGAGAGCTTCGGCACGAGTGGACTATACCAAGTCACGGCGGAGAACCCGATTGTCGCGCACAGGTCATCGACTGGATGAAGGCTTTGGACTTCGTCGTCCAGCTGACCGTTCGCTTGGTGCGGACGTGGTGGCTGACGGGCGGCTCACGCGGCCTGCCCCTATGGTTGCAAACGAGCAGCGCGGAGAATGCGCAGAATCCCTTATCGCTCAGCTATTTAGGGATCACGGCCGGCGTGGACGCCGCCCTGTACACCCGTTTCGTCTATGTCTGAGCATCGTGGTCCGCGCGTCACCAGCGCGCCGTGCCCGCGTCCCGTGCACCTCCCAGGCGTCCTCTGCGGCTTACCGCACGCCCGCGGTTCCAGTACTCGCCACGTTCACCGACGCGCTCCCGCCCAGCGGTATCTGCTGGATCGCCTCGAAATCAACGATCGAGCGGTTGTAGTCGATGATCGCGCGCAGCTCGTTGTTGCGCGCGTTCGTCAGCTCGCGCTGCGCCTGGAAGACGATGAACGTCGTGGACATGCCGACGTTGAACTTCTTCTGCTCGGCGGCGAGACGCTGCTCGGCGAGTCCCCGCGCCACCTGCGTCGCCTGCACGCGCTTCAGGTTCGTGTTCACCTGCCGCGCCGCCTCGCGCACCGACGTCGTCACCTGCAGCTGCAGGTTCGCCAGCGACGTTCGCGCCCGGGTGTTCTCGAGCCGCGCGCGCGCGAGCCCCGCCTCGGCCTGGCTGCGCCCGATCGGATAGCCGACCGACACGCCCAGGGTCCACGAGGGGAACTGGTTGCGGAACACGTCGCTCAACACCGACTGGAAGCTGCGGTTCGTCCGCCCGATGATTGGCGGTGGGAACCCTCCGGTCCGATCGAACTCGTACTCCGTGCCGCCGAGGCCCGTCAGCCCGTACGCGGCCTCGAGGTTCACGTCCGGCAGCCGCTGGTTGGTGAAGTAGCGGATGTTGATGTCGGCGCTCTCCAGCTGCTTGCGCGTCTGGATGATGTCCGTACGGTTGTCCAGCGCGTTCCTCACGGCGGCGTCCAGGTCGATGGGCTTCGGCGGCGTCATCACCGGCTGGTCCGTCGGCTCGATCCGCATCGACCAGAAGTCCGGCTGCGTCGGGTCGGCGATGAGCGCGCGCAACCGGTCCTCGAACGACCGGATGTTCGCCTCGGACACGATCACTGCTTCTTCGTTGCGCGCGACTTCCGCCTCCGCCTCGACGATGTCGATCGGCGCCATCGTGCCGACCTCGACGCGCGTGCGGTTGTTGCGCAGCGACTCACGCGCGAGCTCGAGCGACTGGAGCTGCACCTGGTGGTTCGCGACGGCGGCGACGAGGTCCCAGTACGCGTTGCGCACCGTCCGCGTCGTCTGCGCCACGGCCTCCCGGAGCTGCACGTCGGCGATTTCACGCTGCTTGGTGTTCAGCAGGAGCTGCTGCCGCAGCGAGTCGATCCTGAAGTTCCGCAGCAGCGGCTGCGTGATCTGGGCGTCGAGATTCGACCCAAGCTGCGGGTTGAAGCTGGTGAAGCCCGTGGTTTCCCGCCGCGATCCCGCCCAGCTCACCTGGTAGCTGCCGCCTCCCCAGGGGAGCTGCTGGCGGACGCCAAGGTTGGACGAGAACCGCTCGTCCGTGATCGTGTTGCCGCTTCCCGAAAGGAAGCTCTCCGGCGGCGACTCGTCGCTGCTCGTGCGAATGGTCGTGAAGAAGCTCGGCGTGAAGGCGGCCCTCGCCTGCGCGATGCCGAGGTCCTGGATCTGCGGGTTGAGCCGCTCGGCTCGGAGGTTCAGGTTGTGCTCCAGCGCCATGGTGACGGCCTCGTCCACGCTGAAGCGTCGAACCGGGCCGGTCTCCGGGCTCGTCGGCGTCTGCGCCACCGGCTGCCCGGCGGGCTGCGCCGGCGCCGCCTGTCCGGCTTCAGACAGCGCCGTTCCTGAAGCGAACAGCGCCCCGAACGCCACGCCCGCCGCCGCAAGACGAGCGCGGCCCGAAAAACTGCGGATAAAACTCATCGTGCCTCTCTCCAGGGAAATTGCGGAAGGAACCCTTCGACCGCGATCGAAGCAAAGATCCAGCCCCGCCAAGTAAAGACGGATTGGCGACCGCCAGAGTTTCCCGATTGTATACTTCCCGCCATGGTTCGATCCCGCCAGCTCCTTCACCGATATGCACTTGCGCCCGCGCTGGCCCTCGCGCTCTCCTCGGCGCCCGCGGCACGGGGACCCTCGGAGCGGGTGCCGCCCCAGGCTGCTGCCCCGGTCCGCGTGCCTGCGCTCAATCTCACGATCGACAGCATCATGCGTGGTCCGGAGCTCGTGGGATACCCGCCGATCGGCCTGAGGTGGTCGGGAGACTCGAGGCGCGTGTACTTCGAGCGCCGGCTTCCAGGTGAAGACGAGTATTCGACCTGGGTGGTCGGGAGCGACGGTGCGGGGCTGGCGAAGCTGACCGACGACGGGCGAAAGCTCGCGCCTCCCGCGTCGGGCGGCCGCTGGGACCGCGAGCGCCGACGGGTGCTGTTCATCGATCGAGGCGACGTCGTGCTCGTGGACACCATCGCCGGCACGCGAACGCAAATGACCCGGACGACGGATGCCGAGTCGAACCCGCGCTGGGCCCGGAAGGAGACCCACGTCACGTTCACGCGCGGCGGGAACCTCTTCATCGTACCGGCGTCGGCGAACCAGAGCGGCGGCTTGCTCGTGCAGCTGACCGACGTCGCGCCGCGCAAGGCGGAGCCGCGCGTGACCGACAGCCAGAAGTACCTCCGCGACGAGGAACAGAAGCTGATCGAGCACGTTCGTGAAGAAGCGGAACAGAGAAAGAAGACGGAGGAGCGGGACGAGCGGGCGGCGCTGCCGAAATTCGAGTTGCGCGACGGGCAGAGCGCGATCGACCTGTTGCTGTCCCCGGACGACGAGCACGTCTTCATCCTCGTCTCGGAACGCCCGCAGGGCGCGAAGCGTGAAGAGATCCCGGCCTACGTCACCGAGTCTTCGTACACCGAGATGATTCCGGGTCGCACGAACGTGGGTGACGCTCAGGAGAAGCGCTCCCTCGCGGTGCTGAACCTCAAGTCGGGAAAGAGCGTCTGGGCCGACGCATCGTTTGCGGCGGCGGGGAAACAGGACACCACGTCCGAGCCGGGAACGTCGCGCGGTCCGAGCCAGCCGCAGCCGTCCGATCGCGCCGCGGAAAAGAGCAAGGCGGCGGCTCGCGAGGTGCGCTGGACGATGCCCGACGTCTCGTCCGACGGCGGGCACGCGGTCGCGTCGGCGCGCGCGACCGACAACAAGGACCGCTGGATCGTCGAGGTGGACCCTGGGACGGGCAAGGCGCGTGTGCTGGAGCATGCCCACGATCCGGCCTGGATCCGCGACGGGGGAGGAGGCTTCCGATCTACGGCGCCCACCGCGCAGTTCCTGGAGGACGGGCGGCGGCTCTCCTTCCTCTCCGAGCGCGACGGCTGGATGCACTTGTTCACGCTCGACGTAACGGCGCCCACGCCGCGCGCGGTGCAGATCACCGAGGGCAAGTTCGAGGTCGAGAACGTCTCGCTCTCGGCGGACGGGACGACCTTCTACCTCACCTCGACCGAGCAGCACCCGGGGGAGCGTCACGTGTACTCGGTGCCGATCGACGGCGGACGCCGGACGCGGATCACGACCATGACGGGCGCGAACCATGCGGAGGTGTCGCCCGACGGATCGACGCTCGCCGTCCTCCACTCGTCTGCGACACGCCCGCCGGAAGTGTTCCTGATGCCGAACCGGGCCGGCGCCACTGCTACGCAGGTCACGACCACACCCGCGCCGGAGTGGCGGGCGTTCAAATGGATCGATCCTCAGCTGGTCACGTTCACGGCGCGCGACGGCGCGGAGGTGTACGCGCGGCTGTATCGGCCGGAGATGATCGGCGCGAAGCCGGATCCCGCCCGCCCGGGCGTGGTGTTCGTGCACGGCGCCGGCTACCTGCAGAACGCGCACAAGTACTGGTCCACGTACTACCGCGAGTACATGTTCCACAACCTGCTCGCCTCGCGAGGCTACGTCGTGCTCGACGTCGACTACCGCGCCAGCGCGGGCTACGGACGCGACTGGCGTACGGCCATCTACCGGCACATGGGAGGCAAGGACCTCGACGACATCGTGGACGGCGCGAAGTACCTCGCCGCGCGTCAGGGTGTGAACCCGCGCCGCATCGGGCTGTATGGCGGCAGCTACGGCGGCTTCATCACGCTGATGGCGATGTTCACGACGCCGGACGTGTTCGCCGCCGGCGCCGCACTGCGGCCGGTGACCGATTGGGCGCACTACGCCCACGGCTACACGGCCAACATCCTCAACCTGCCGCAGGAAGACGCCGAGGCGTACAAGCGCAGCTCGCCGATCTATTTCGCCGAGGGGCTGAGGGGCGCGCTGCTCATCTGCCACGGCATGGTGGACACCAACGTGTTCTTCCAGGACTCGGTGCGGCTCGCGCAGCGGCTGATCGAACTGCGCAAGGAGAACTGGGAACTGGCGGTGTATCCCGTCGAGAATCATGGCTTCACGGAAGCCACCAGCTGGGCGGACGAATACAAGCGGATCCTCAACCTGTTCGAGAAGAACCTGAGGAGAATAGAGGGCAGAAGGTAGAAGGCAGAAGGTAGAAGGCAGAAGGCCATGCATCCCGACGAGGTCCTGAATCTGTTCCGCCGGTCGGGCGCGCTGCTCGAGGGGCATTTCCGGCTCTCGTCGGGGCTGCACAGCCCGGGGTACCTGCAGTGCGCGCTGGTGCTGCAGGACCCGCCTGCCGCTGAAGCGCTCGGGCGGGCGCTGGCGGACAAAGTCCGGCACCTGGACATCGAGGCGGTGCTGTCGCCCGCGATGGGCGGCATCGTCATCGGCCACGAGGTGGCCCGCGCGCTGGGCGTGCGCGCGATCTTCGCCGAGCGGCAGGAAGGCGCGATGACGCTGCGCCGAGGCTTCGCGCTCGGTCCCGGCGAACGCGTGCTCGTCGTCGAAGACGTGTTCACGACGGGACTCTCGACCCGCGAAACCATGGACGTCGCGCGCGCGGCCGGTGCGCGCGTGACCGGGGCCGCCGCGATCATCAACCGCAGCCATGGGCACGGCCTCGACGTGCCGTTCGTCGCGCTGGTCGAGTACGTCCTTCCCACGCACCAGCCGGAAGCCTGTCCGCTGTGCGCCGCCGGCGAACCCGTCGTGAAGCCGGGATCCCGCGCCTGACGTGCCAACCGTCAAACTCACTCTTCAGTATGACGGAACGAGTTACGTCGGCTGGCAGCGCCAGGCGGCCGGGACGTCGATCCAGGGACTGATCGAACAGGCGCTCGAACCGATCGAAGGAGCGCCGGTCACCGTCATCGGCGCCGGGCGCACGGATGCGGGCGTCCATGCGCTCGGGCAGGTCGCCAGCGTGGCGCTGACCACCTCCCTCGACGACCAGACGCTGCAGCGCGCGCTGAACGCGGCCTTGCCGCCGGAGGTGCGCGTCGTCGATGCCCGCCGCGTCGCAGACACGTTCCACGCGCGCTTCTCCGCGCGGTCCAAGACCTACGAGTACCGCATCGTGAACGCGCCGTTCGTCTCGGCGTTCGAGCACCGCTATGCCTGGCACGTGCCGCAGCCGCTCGACGTGCCCGCGATGCGGGCGGCCGCGCGCGCGCTCGTGGGGCGCCACGATTTCGCGGCATTCCGGGCCGCGGGCAGCGACGTCAGGGCGACGGAGCGCGACCTGTCGGTGCTTGACGTCAGCTTCAGCGAGCCGCGCCTCTCCGTCGTCGCGACCGCCGACGGGTTCCTGCGTCACATGGCGCGCGCGATCGTGGGGACGCTGGTGGAAGTGGGTGCGGGACGCGCACGCCCCGAATGGGTGATCGACGTTCTCGCCTCGCGCGACCGTTCGCGGGCGGGGCCTACGGCACCGGCGCGCGGGCTTTTCCTCGTTTCGGTCGACTATTGACGCGCAGGCACTTTGTCGTGCAAAGTATGAGGGATCGCACGCCGCTAAGTGCGGTATGATCAATATTTAGCGTCTCGAAACCGCCTCATGTCCTTTGATGACATCCTGTCCGTCTGCCCTCCCGGCTCAGCCGAGGAGGCGCTGGTGCGGCAGGTCAACTTCGACCGGCTTCCCCGACATGTCGCGATCATCATGGACGGGAACGGTCGCTGGGCGGCCCAGCGCCACCTGCCGCGGGTCGAAGGGCACCGCGCGGGCATCGACTCGGTCCGTGACGTGGTCGAGTCGTCGGCGCGCCTCGGTGTCCGCGTCCTGACGCTGTATGCGTTCTCGGTCGAGAACTGGAAGCGCCCCGCGACGGAAGTGTCAACGCTGATGATGCTGCTCAAGCGGTATCTCCGGCTCGAGCTGAACACGCTGCTGCGCAACAACATCCGGTTCAACGTGATCGGCCGCCCCGAGGATCTCGCGCCGGACGTGCGCGCCGAGCTCGAAAGCGGGCAGCAGAAGACCGCCGCCTGCACGGGCATGCTCTTCAACATCGCGCTCAACTACGGCGGGCGCGCGGAGATCGTGGACGCCGTGAAGCGCGCGATCGCGGACGGACTCCGCGCCGACGAGATCGACGAGCCGCGGATCTCGAGCCTGCTCTACACCTCCGGCCAGCCGGATCCGGACCTGCTCATCCGCACGAGCGGCGAGATGCGCGTCAGCAACTTCCTGCTCTGGCAGATCGCGTACTCGGAGATCTGGGTCACCGAGACGCTCTGGCCGGACTTCCGCAAGCGTCACCTGCTGGAGGCGATCCTCGCCTATCAGAAGCGCGAGCGCCGGTATGGCGGCATCCCGCAGCCCGTGGTGGCCGGGCGATAGGGGGTCGGATCTGCCCCCTCCTGACGATGGTCCGCGTTCTGAGCGCGCTCGTCCTGCTGCCGATCGTCCTCGGCACCATCTGGTTCCTACCTCCGATAGCGACGCTGCTCCTCGCGCTCGCGGCGCTCGTGGTCGCCTTCTTCGAGTACGCCGACCTCGCGGCGCGCCTCGGCGCTCCGGTGTACCTCCTCGTTTCGCTCGTGGCGACCGCGGCCACGGCCATCGCGATGGCCACGCCCGGCTCGCCGCTCGACGTCGTCTTCATTTCGGCGCTGATCGTCGTCGGAGGGCTGACGGTCGGCTCGGGTCAGCCCGACGCGGCGCGGCTGCGGGAAGCGGCGGCGAGCCTGTTCCCGCTGATCTACCTGGGCGTGCCGATCGGCGCGCTCGTCGCCGTGCGGGCGTCGGTGAGCCGCGAGGCGGTCCTCGTGCTCATCGCGATCATCGTCATCAGCGACACGGGGCAGTACTATGCCGGTCGCGCGCTCGGCCGGCGGCTGCTGTCGCCGTCGATCAGCCCGAAGAAGACGGTGGAAGGGGCGATCGGCGGGCTGGTCGCGGGCACCGCGGCGTCGGTGGCGCTCGGACTTTACTGGCTGCCGGGCATCGCGCCGCTCTCGCTCGCGCTGCTCGGCGCCGCGCTCGTGGCGCTCGGCATCGTCGGCGATCTGTTCGAGTCGCTGCTGAAGCGCAGCGCCGGCGTGAAAGACAGTTCCGGGCTGATTCCCGGGCACGGCGGTCTGCTGGACCGCATCGACAGCTGGCTCTTCGCCGCGCCCGTCTATTACGTGTTCCTCAGGTACGCGGTGATGCGCGCATGACACGGAAGCGCGTCGCGATTCTCGGCTCGACCGGATCGATCGGCCGCAGCGCGCTGGCGGTCGCCGAGGCGTATCCCGATCGCGTCGAGGTGGTGGGGCTCGCGGCCGGCGTGAATGCGCCGCTGTTCGTCTCGCAGGTTCAGCGCTTCCACCCGCGGGCCATCGCGATGGCCAGCCGCGCGGCCCTCGCCGAAGCGCGAAACGGGATGCCCGCCGGCGCCCGCTTCGACGTCACGGCGCACGGCGCCGAGGGACTGGTGGCCGTCGCGACGCACCCCGACGTGGACATCGTTCTCTTCGCGTCCTCGGGCACCGCTGGTCTCGACGCGGTGCTCGCCGCGATCGAAGCTGGGAAGACCGTTGCGCTGGCCAACAAGGAAGTGCTGGTCATGGCGGGTTTCGTCGTGACCGAGGCGGCGCGACGGCGCGACGTGCGGATCCTCCCGGTTGACAGCGAACACAACGCCATCCACCAGTGCCTGCACGGCCGCGACCCACGCGACGTCGAACGGCTGATCCTGACGGCTTCCGGCGGGCCGTTCCGCACGCTCTCCGACCAGGAGCTCGAGCGCGTGACGCCGGAGGACGCGCTGCGCCACCCGACGTGGCGGATGGGGCCCAAGATCACGGTCGATTCGGCGACCCTGATGAACAAAGGGCTCGAGGTGATCGAGGCGCACTGGCTGTTCGACGTGCCGGCGGGGCGGATTGATGTGGTCGTGCACCCGCAGTCGATCGTGCACTCGATGGTCGAGCTGAAAGACGGATCCGTGCTCGCGCAGCTCGGCGTGACGGACATGCGGCTGCCCATCCAGTATGCGTTTTCGTATCCCGAGCGCTGGGACGGCACACTCGAACGTCTCGACCTCACACGGGCCGGGCGACTGGACTTTCTGCCCCCGGATCCGCACCGCTTCCCGTGCCTCGCGCTGGCGTTCCGCGCGCTGCGCGACGGCGGTGCGCTGCCCATCGTGCTGAACGCCGCCAACGAGGTGGCCGCCAGGGCGTTTCTGGCGCATCGCCTGCCGTTTACCGGAATTCCGCGCCTGATCGAGCGCGCGATCGAAGACGCGGAACGCCGGCCCGCCGTGGACGTCAAATCCCTGACCGACGTCCGCGAGGCCGATGCCTGGGCCCGCGCCCGGGCCGAAGAGCTCCTCGCAGAGGCCCAGACCGGCGGGCGTCCCGAGGCTTGCTAGAATTGATCGAGGGTTATGACCACTATCTGGGCGTTTCTGCTGGTCCTGGGAGTGCTCGTCTTCGTGCACGAGCTGGGACATTTCCTGATGGCGCGCCGCATCGGCGTGCGTGTGCTGACGTTTTCCCTCGGCTTCGGCCCGAAGCTGCTGAAGTTTCGGCGGGGTGACACCGAGTACGCGGTCAGCGCCATCCCGCTCGGCGGATACGTGAAGATGGCGGGAGAAAACCCGGACGAGTCGCTGACCGGCCGTCCCGACGAGTTCCTGTCCCGGAGCAAGTGGGAACGGTTCCTGGTCTACATCATGGGCCCCGCGATGAACCTCGTGCTCGCGGTCGTCGTGATGGCGTTCGTGCTCTACCAGGGCGCGGACGTTCCGGCGTTCGAGAGCGAACCGGTCGTCATCGGAAAGGTCCTGCCGAAATCCCCCGCCGAAGCGGCCGGCCTGCGACCCGGCGATCAGATTGTCGAGATCGACGATCGCGAGGTCCCGGACTGGGAGGCCTACAGCCTCGCGATCCTGCCGAAGGCGGGCCGGGAGGTCGAGATCATCGCGGTCCGCGACGGCCGGCGCCACCGCTTTCACGTGACGCCGATCGGCCAGACCAAGTACGAAGTCGGCGACATCGGCGTTCAGCCGCGCGTGCTCCCGCAGATCATGTCGGTGAGGCCCGGCGAACCGGCGGCGAACGCGGGGCTGCGGAAGGGTGACGTCATCCTCGCCGCCGACGGGCGGAAGGAACTTCAGAACGACGAGCTGATCCGGCACATCCGCTCGCGCGACGGAAAGCCGATCATCTTCACGATCCGGCGCGACGGGCAGGTACGGGACGTGTCAGTCACTCCCGTGAACAGGCGCATCGGGGCGGACCTGAGCCCGTTCGAGCTGCGCACGATCGAACCGTCGTTCTTTCAAGCCATCGGCCTGAGCTTCCAGCGGAACTGGGAGTGGACGCGTCTGATCTTCACGACGCTCGCCGGCCTGTTCACGCGCGAGACCTCGGTGAGGCAGTTGATGGGCCCCGTCGGGATTGCGGAGCTCTCGGGGGGCGCGGCCGAAATGGGCTGGATCCCCTTGCTCAACCTCATGGCGATGATCTCGCTCAATCTCGGGCTGCTGAACCTGATGCCGATCCCGGTGCTCGACGGGGGGCACATCGCCATCATGGCGCTCGAGGGGGTCGCGCGTCGCGACTTCAGCGTGCGCGCCAAGGAGCGGCTGCTGCTGGCGGGCTTCATGGTGCTCATGGCGCTCATGGTGACCGTCATTTACAACGACCTCACGCGCGTCCAGTGGATCGAGCGCCTCATGCCCTGGAGATAGGACAGCGCCAGGCGCTGGTTTCGCCCACTTTCACACCATTTCTCCCATCAGCCGTGGCACCGTTCCTGCCGATATGCCGGGTGGAGGTGCCGAATGGCCGCCCCCCGACTGACGCTCACCATGCTGGCGGCGCTGGCCGCCGTTGTTCCCGTGCAGGCCTCGTCTTCTGCTTCGTACGCCCAGACCCCGTGCGACCCGGAGAGCGTGCGGCGTGAAGCCGACGCGGGCCGTGACGCGGTGGTGGCCGCCGTTGATGCCGCGCAGGCGCGCGAGAGCTGGAACCGCGTGCTCGATTGCGGCGGGGCGATCGCCTGGCCCGCCACCCTCTACAACGTCGATGGTCGCGCCGCTTTCGTGTTCACCTTTGACCGGACAGCGCTGCGCGTGTACCGGACGGAGGCAGCGGAGCCGGAAGCGGTGGTCCCCTGGGCCGATGTGCGCGAGATTGAGGCGGGGAACTGGGTGATCTGGTTCCGCATGCGCACGCCGGTCGAAATCCGCTCCGATCGTGGCAAGCGCAAGCGCGTGAAAGAGCTGAAGGTGTTCCTCCACGGTGGTGGCGGCGGTGACCTCACCTACTACTACAACCTGAAATACGCCGGGCGGCACTGGTTCTGGGGAACGCCGGTCTACAAGGTCGAGAACCTCAGAGGCATCGCCGTCGGCCCCACCGACTATCAGCGGCGGGTGCAGGGCTTCCTCGCGATGATGTTCGATCCGCAAGGGCGCATCGCGCTCAAGCGCAAGGGACGCGGCGCCGGCTGGTAAGATCGCCGGATGCCGTTTCGCGGACTGGGCGTGCGGAGCGAGCTCGCGCCGATGGCGCGGCTCGCCGCGCCGGTCGTGCTCGCCGAGCTCGGATGGATGTTCATGGGCGTGGTCGACACGTTCATGGTCGGCCCGCTCGGTCCCGAGGCGATCGGCGCGGTGGGCGTGGGCAGCAGCGTGTTCATGGCGCTGGCTGTCTTCGGCATCGGCTCGCTCCTGGGACTCGACACGCTGGTCGCGCAGGCGTTCGGCGCGGCGCGGCTCGACGAGTGCCACCGCTGGCTGGTGCACGGAGTCGCGCTCGCCCTGGTCCTGTCGGTGCCGCTGACCGCCGCGTGCTTCGGGGCGGAAACCCTGCTCGAGGACTGGGGCCTCAACCCGCAGGTCCTTCCGCTCACGCGCGAATACCTGCTCGTCGTGCTCTGGTCGTCGCTGCCGCTGCTGCTGTACGCCGCCTTCCGGCGGTACCTGCAGGCGCTCACCATCGTCAGGCCGGTGATGATCGCGCTCATCTCGGCAAACGTGGTGAACGCGCTCGCGAACTACGTCCTGATCTTCGGAAAGCTCGGTGTCCCGGCGATGGGGATCAGCGGGGCGGCCTTGGCCACGGTCATCTCGCGCATCTACATGGCCGTGTTCCTGCTAATCACCATCATCGTGGTCGAACGCAAGTCGAAGACGGGTCTGTTCGACACGCCGCTGCGGCTGGAGATCGCCCGCGGCAGGCGACTCCTGGCGCTCGGCCTGCCGGCAGCGATGCAGGCGGTGCTCGAGGTCGGCGTGTTTGCCGCTGCGACGGCGCTCGCTGGAAGGCTCCCTCCCGCGGCGGTCGCCGCGCACCAGATCGCGCTCAACATGGCGGCCGTGTCGTTCATGGTGCCGTTCGGCATCGCGTCAGCTGCCGCGGTGCGGGTCGGCCACGCCGTGGGGCGGCGCGATCCGGCGGGGACCGCGCGCTCCGGCTGGACGGCGGTGTTGATGGGCGTCAGCTTCATGGCAATCGCCGCGGCGACCTTCGTTCTCCTGCCGCGGCTGTTGATCGGCGCCTTCACACAGGACGCCGCGGTGCTCGGGATCGGCGTCACGCTCCTACGCGTCGCCGCGGTCTTTCAACTCTTCGATGGGCTCCAGGGCGTGACGACGGGCGTGCTGCGCGGCGTTGGTGACACGCGCGCGCCGATGCTCTGGAACTTCGCCGGGCACTGGCTGTTCGGGCTCCCGCTCGGGTACGTGCTCGCGTTCCGCAGGGGCTGGGGCGCCGTGGGGCTGTGGGTCGGATTGTCAGCCGGCCTGATCGTGGTCGGCGTCGTGCTGATCGTGGTCTGGATGCGGCACGTGAAGGAGCTGACTCACCTCGCGCGCGCCGCCGGGGCGGACGCGCGCCGGTACCACTCGGCGTAGAACTCTTCCGGCAGGATGCCGAAGTTGCCCAGCGTCTGGTCGATCGTGTGGCCGCTGTCCAGCATCTGCAGGAACGCGCCGAGGTTGGCGCCGACACGCTCGCTGAGCACCTCGGCCGCGAGCGCGCTCTCCGCGTAAGCCAGCAGCGCGGACCCGCCGTCCAGGTCGCTGAAGCCGGCCTCGAGCTGGCCGAGCGGTATGAGGGTCGGCGCGGAACGGAGCGCGCGCGCTCTCCATCGGCGATCGGGCGTTTCCAGCAGGCACGCGAGCCCTTCGTTCACCCAGGTCGGCACGTGTCTCGGCGCGATGGTCGCAATCGCGGCGTGCACGAACTCGTGAGTCACCAGGCGGTCCAGCGCGGCTGGCGTGCGGAGCGCGCCCTTGACGGCGATGCGGATGCGGCCGTCGAACGCGCCGCCGGCCCACGCGGGCGCGCGCGTGATGTCCTGGAACTGCTGCTCGGTGTAGAGCACGACGTCGAGCGTCGCGGGCGGGTACGCCTGGAGCGCCTCGCCCACGCGCCAGTACGCCGATTCCAGCACCCGCGCGACGCGCTCACCGATCCGCCGCTGCTCGCTCCCCTCGAACAGGATCCGGAAATGCGTTTCGTGGCGCTCCGTCTTCTGGCTGTGTGTCAGCGCCTCGCTCCGCCAGCGTTCGAGCTGCTCGCGGATCCGCGCGTCGTGCGGCGCGAGGTTCTGCGCCCGTTCGAAGGACTTGATGGCGAGATCGAGGTCGCCGGACTGGTAGGCGAGCTGGCCGAGCGCAAGGGCCGCCTCGGTGAACCGGGGCTCCTGCTCGAGCGCGCGCCTGAACGCCGCCAGCGCGTCGTTCGTGCGCCCGAGCGTCACGGCCGCAAGACCCGCCCCGTAGTAGAGCACCGCGTTGTACGGATCGCGCTCCAGCGCGGCCCGAAAGAGCGCCGCTGCCTTCGACGCGTCGCCGCGCCGCAGCGCCTCCCACGCATCGGGCGCCGGCGGCCCCGGCTGCGCGGAGGCGCCCCCCAGCGAGCACACGAACACAATCGCGGCGAAGGCCAGGATCGCGCGCATGAGTGCTTTTGCGGGTTATCGGACGGTGGCGTCTTGATCTTTGAGCGGGTAGCGAGTGCCCACGTACTCGTCCACGAGCTGCTGAAACGCTCGCGACAATTCCTCGTACGTGCCGCGCAAGGTGGTGGCGTGCCTGCCGTCGATGAACACCGGGCAGTTCGGCGCCTCGCCCGTGCCGGGCAGGCTGATCCCGATGTTCGCGGCTTTCGACTCTCCCGGGCCGTTGACGATGCAGCCCATGACGGCGAGGGTCATGGTCTCGACCCCCTCGCGCTCGGCCTTCCACTCGGGCATCTTCTCGCGGACGTAACCCTGGATGCGCTCGGCCAGCTCCTGGAAGGTCGTGCTCGTCGTGCGGCCGCAGCCGGGGCAGGCGGTCACGCTCGGCGCGAACGACCGCAGGCCGAGAGCCTGCAGCAGCTCGCAGGCGGCGTAGACTTCCTCGCGGCGATCGCCTCCCGGGCGCGGAGTGAGGGAGACGCGTATCGTGTCGCCGATGCCCTCCTGCAGGAGGACGCCGATTGCCGCCGACGACCAGACGAGCCCCTTGATGCCCATGCCGGCTTCCGTGAGCCCGAGGTGCAGCGGCTGGTCCGTCTGCTTCGCGAGCGCCCGGTAGACGGCGATCAGGTCGCGCGGGCGCGAGACCTTGCACGAGACGACGATCTGGTCCTTGCGCAGCCCGCTCTCGAGCGCGAGCTCGGTGGATTGCAGCGCGGACAGGATCATGCACTCGTTGATGATCTCTTCGGAGGTCAGGCCGAGGTCCCGGTCCGTGTTGTCCTGCATCCGCGCGACGACCAGCTCCTGGTCGAGCGAGCCGCCGTTCACGCCGATGCGCACCGGCTTGCCGTTGTCGCGCGCCACCTTGCAGATCGTCGCGAACTGTTCGTCGCGCCGCCGGCCCGTGCCCACGTTGCCCGGGTTGATCCGGTACTTGTCGAGCGCCTGCGCGCACGCCGGCTGGCGCGTCAGCAGCAGGTGGCCGTTGTAGTGGAAGTCGCCGATGAGCGGCGCCATGCAGCCAGCGTCGAGCATGCGTTGCCGGATCTCGGGCACGGCGGCCGCCGCTTCCGGCGTGTTCACCGTGACGCGGACCAGCTCCGATCCCGCTTCCACCAGCTCGATGCACTGCTGCGCGGTAGCCGCGGCGTCCGCGGTGTCGGTCATCGTCATCGACTGGACGACCACGGGCGCGCCCCCGCCGACCCGGACCTGGCGTCCGGGCGCTCCGATCGCGACGCCGACCGTACGGTGGAGTCTCAGTGTGGCCAACGTCCTCCGATCATAACACCTGGTCCGATCGCGGACGCCCGCGGACAGCTGAAGCGTTCGCTCGTAATTCACTCCAACCGCGCCAGTTGTTTGCGCGTGTCGCCAGCGGCCCGCGTCGGCGGTAGACTTGCAGGTTGGGGTCAGGTCTGAGATACCCCGCTTGACGGACTCGAGCGACATGCATCGAACCGCGATGTCGCTAGCGGGTCATCTCAGACCTGACCCTTAGAGGAGCAGTCCGATGAAAAGCATTCTGGGCCTCGCCCTGATGGGGCTCGCAATCCTGGGCGGCACTGCCGCGACCGCCTCGGCGCAGGCGACCGTGACGATGACGGACATTCAGCGCTTGCAGGACCGCGTATACGACGCGGGCGGCGACATCTCGCGCGTCCGTGCGCGCAACGCTGATCTTGCTTCGCGGCTGCAGTCGGACCTCGACGAGCTTCGCGAGGAAGTTGTCTACCTGAAGGTCAAGCTGCGGAAGGAAGGCAACGTCACCCGCAGCGAGTACACGGACGTTCGCGACCGCATCGACCAGTTGACCTTCCGCGCGCGCGAGGAAGGGAGCTACGGCGGCACGGCGTCTGGCGGCACGACCTATCCGCCGAGCGGCTCGTCGTATCCGCGTCCGGGCAGCGGCGCGTCGGGCACTGGCACGACGACAGACCGCACCACGGGGAGCACGGCCGGGCGCGGCACCTACGGCACCGGGCAGGCCTCGTCGCGGGAGCTTCCCGTCGGCACTGAGCTTGACGTGCGGCTCCAGACCTCTCTCAATTCCGGGACCGCCGAGGTGGAGCAGCGCTTCGAGGCGACAACCGCGGTGGATCTCAGGGGTGAGAGCGGCGAGGTGCTGATCCCGGCCGGTTCCCTTGTGCGCGGCGTGGTGAGCGACGTGAAGCGCGCCGGGCGCGTGGAGCGGAAGGCGTCGATGACCCTCAGCTTCGACCAGCTGACGGTGCGCGGACGCAACTACCCGATTCGCGCGACGGTCGCCCCGTTCGAGGGGGAAGGCGTCCGGGGCGACGCGGCGAAGATCGGCACTGGCGCGGGCGTTGGCGCGATCATCGGCGGCATCCTCGGTGGCTTCAAGGGGGCGCTCGCCGGGATCCTGATCGGAGGCGGCGCCGTCGTGGCCGCGACCGAGGGGCAGGAAGTGAACCTGCCGGCGGGGACCGTGCTGCGGATCCGCTTCGACTCGCCGGTCAGCCTGCGCTGACCGGCGGAGGGACCCCGTCGCTTGCCGCGAGTTCCAGCAGGGCCGCGCGCGCGGCCCTGATCGTCGCGTCGATCTCGCGCGCGCCGTGCGCGCCGGAGATGAACCACGCCTCGAACTGCGACGGCGGCGGGTAGATGCCGCGCGCGAGCATGCCGCGGAAAAATGCCGCGTACGTAGTCGTATTCGACTTGAGGGCGGAGTCGTAGTCGGTCACCGGCGCGCTCGTGAAGAACGGCGTCAGCAGGGAGCCGGCGCCGTTCACCTGTAGCGGGATGCCCGCGTCTCGCGCGGCGTCGGCGAGTCCCGCCGCCAGCCGTTCGCCGAGTTGCGCCACCTGTCGATACAGGCGCGGGGTGAGCTGGCCGAGCGTCCAGAGCCCGGCCGCCATCGCGAGAGGGTTGCCCGACAGCGTTCCCGCCTGGTACACAGGGCCAACTGGCGCCACCATGTCCATCAGGTCCCGCCGGCCGCCGAACGCGCCGACCGGCAGCCCGCCTCCGACGATCTTCCCGAGGCACGTCAGGTCGGGGCGCACGCCGTAGATCGCCTGCGCGCCGCCCGGCGAGGCGCGGAACCCGGAGATCACCTCGTCGAAGATCAACAGCAGCCGCTCCCGGTCGCACAGCGCGCGGAGCCCCTCGAGGTAGCCGCGCGCGGGAGGGACCACGCCCATGTTGCCGGCGACCGGCTCGATGATGACGGCCGCGATCTGCCCGTGGTGATCGGCGCAGAGGCGTTCGAGCGCGGACAGGTCGTTGTAGGGCGCGACGAGCGTGTCCGCCGCCGCGGCGCGCGGCACACCGGGGCTGGTCGGCACGCCCAGCGTCATCGCGCCGGAGCCGGCGGCGACGAGAAATGCGTCGCCGTGGCCGTGATAGCAGCCGGCGAACTTCACGATCTTGTCGCGCCCGGTCGCCGCCCTCGCCACCCGCACTGCGCTCATCGTCGCTTCGGTCCCGGAGCTGACGAAGCGGACCTTCTCGATCGACGGCACCAGTTTCCGGACGCGCTCCCCGAGCGCGATCTCGAGCTCGGTCGGCGCGCCGAAGCTGGTCCCGCGGGCCGCGACGCGCGCGAGCTCTTTGAGGAGGCCCTTCGGCGCGTGGCCGAGGATGGCGGGCCCCCAGGACATGACGTAGTCGATGTAGTCGTTGCCGTCGGCGTCCGTGATCCGCGCCCCGCGCGCGGAGGTGATGAACAGGGGAGTCGCGCCGACCGATTTGAACGCCCGCACCGGGCTGTTCACGCCGCCGACGAGCACCTGCTGCGCACGGCTGAAAAGCTTCGAAGACTTGCGGTACGTGCGACGGGCCATCCCATCAAGATATCAGGCTTCAGTCAGGCTTCAGGCTCTGTTCTGGCTTCAGGCTTCGGCTCAGGCCAACGCGCGGGCGATGTCGCGCGCGTAGTACGTGATGATGATGTCGGCGCCGGCGCGGGCGATGGCGGTCAGCGCCTCCATCATCGCGCGCGGCTCGTCGATCCAGCCGCGTTCGGCCGCGGCCTTGATCATCGAGTACTCGCCGCTCACGTGGTACGCGGCCGTCGGCAGGCCGAACTCGGACTTCACCCGCCAGATCACGTCGAGGTACGTCATCGCGGGCTTCACCATCACGATGTCAGCCCCTTCCTCGATGTCGAGCGCCACCTCGCGCAGCGCCTCCTCGACGTTCGCCGGGTCCATCTGGTGCGAGCGGCGGTCGCCGAAGGCCGGCGTCGACTCGGCCGCCTCGCGGAACGGCCCGTAGTACGCCGACGCGTACTTCGCCGCGTACGACAGGATCGCAATCTGATCGAACCCGTGCGCGTCGAGCCCCCGCCGGATCGCGGCGACGCGGCCGTCGAACATGTCCGACGGCGCCACGATGTCCGCCCCGGCCATCGCGTGGGAAACCGCGGCCTTCACGAGCTGCTCGACGCTCGCATCGTTGGTGATCTCCGTCTCGTGCGTCAGCGGGTTTTCCACCAGGATCCCGCAGTGCCCGTGTGAGGTGTACTCGCAGAGGCACACGTCGGTCACCACGAGGAAGTCCTTCACTTCGCGCTTGATGGCGCGCACCGCGTTCTGGACCGGCGCCTCGGGGTCGTACGAGGCCGAGCCGATGTCGTCCTTTTCATCCGGCAGGCCGAACAGCAGCACTCCCGCGACCCCTTCGGCCTTTGCCCCGGCCGCCTCGCGCACGATCTCGTCAACCGACATCTGGAACACGCCCGGCATCGATCCGACCGGGCGGCGGATCCCTTCCCCTGCGCGAACGAAGAGCGGGTACAGGAACATCTCCGGCGCGAGCCGGGTCTCCCGCACCATGGCGCGCAGCATGGGCGTGCGCCGCAACCGGCGCATGCGGTGGGTGAGTTCGAGTTGCGCGGTCTTGACCGTCATCGTGTCACCTGCGGCAGGCCGGGAGGCCTGCGCTACGTTTTGCTGAAATGATCTACCAACGCTTCGACGAGCGCCGGAATCGTGTACTCGCTCGGCATCACCGTGGTCGCGATGCCGAGCACCTGGGCCGCCTCGGCGGTCACCGGGCCGATCGACGCCACGACGGTGTCCTTGAGGAGATCCGCCGCGGGCTCCTCGCCGAGCATCTTGACGAAGTTGCGCACGGTGGACGCGCTCGTGAACGTCACGGCGTCGATACGCCGATCGAGCAGCATCCGGTAGATGTCCGGGTCGCCGTTGCGGCTCCCCGCATCCTGCTCCGTCCGGTACGCGGTGACCTCCACGACGTCCGCGCCATGCCGGCGCAGCTCCTCGGCGAGCAGCTCCCGCGCGATGTCGGCGCGCGGCAGCAGGAAGCGCTTGCCCTGCACCTCGCCCCGCGCGCGCAGCGCCTCGACGATGGCCTCGGCCCGGTACTCCTCCGGCGTCAGATCGACCTTGATGCCGTACCGGCTGAGCCGCCCGGCCGTCGAAGGGCCGATCGTGCAGATGCGGACCCCTTTCAGATCGCGAACGTCGCCGGCGCCTTCGAGGATCCGCCGCACGAACGCATCGACGCCGTTCGCGCTCGTGAAGATCACCCAGTCGAACGTCCCCACCTCCGCGGCCGCGCGGTCGAGCGGCGCGAGGTCGTCCGGTGGTGCGATGCGGATGGCGGGGGCCTGGATCGGTTCGGCGCCGAGCTCCTCGAGCAGCTCCACCAGTTCGCCCGCCTGCTCGCGCGATCGCGTCACCACGATGCGCTTGCCGAACAGCGGCCGGTCGTCGAACCATCGCAGGTGCTCGCGAAGGCCGGCCACAGCCCCCACAACGAGGATGGCTGCGTTTTCCGGCGGATCGTTCGACACCCCGGTGGCGATATCGGCGAGCGTGCCCTGCACGGTGCGCTGCCCGGGCAGCGTGCCCCGGAACACGAGCGCGGCGTTGTCCGTTTCGGGGCGGCCGTGCGACAGGAGGTTCCTGAGCACGCCTGCGATCTGTCCCGCCCCCGCGTAGCACACGATCGTCCCTTCGAGCGACGCCACCCCTTTCCAGTCCACGTGGGGGAGGTCGTTGGTCTCAGACTCGTGGCCGCGGATGAACGTGAGCACGTCGCCGCCGCCCGGATACGTCACGGGAATGCCGGCGTAGCTCAGCGAGCCGATGCCCGCCGGCACGCCGGGGATGACCTCGAAGGGGATGCCCTGCTCGTGGAGGAACAACGCCTCCTTGCCGCCGCTGTCGAAGAAGTAGGGATCGCCCCACTTCAGGTGCACGATGGCTTTGCCCTCGCGCGCCTTCTCCGCGATCAGCATCGAGATCGCGTCCTGCTCCATCGCGCGCGGGGCCGCGGGCCCCACGTCGATGCGCTCCGCGTCGGGCGCCGCAAGGCGCAAGAGCCGCTCCTGCACGCGATGGTCGTACAGAACCACGTCGGCGATCGCCAGGCGGCGCATGCCGCGCACGCTGATGAGACCGGGATCCCCCGGGCCGGCGCCGACGATGTAGACGTACGGCCGGCGGATCACGGCGCACCCTGCGCCGGCTTGTCCGCCGCGCGTACCTCGTCGAGGATCGCGCCGGCGCCCGCGTCGAGCAGCATCTTCGCGACCTTCTGGCCGATGGTGTAGGGCACCGTGGTTTCTCCCGTGGCGCTGCGCCGTAGCACGGTCGCGCCGTCCGCCGAGATGACGACCGCCGTGAGGGCGAGCTGTCCATCAGCCGTCGGCGTCGCGATGGCACCGAGCGGGAGCTGGCAGCCGCCGCCGAGCGCCGCGACGAGCGTGCGCTCCGCTTCGAGCGCCATCGCGGCGTCCTCGTCGTTCAACGGCTGCAGTGCGCGGCGCGTCCTCTCGTCGTCCTCGCGGAATTCGATCGCGATCGTGCCCTGGCCCGGCGCCGGCGTGCAGATCTCAATCGGCAGCAGCGCCGAGATGCGGTCTCCCAGGCCAAGGCGGCGCAGCCCGGCCGCGGCCAGGATCAGCGCATCATAGCCCCGTTCATCCAGCTTGCGGAGCCGGGTGTCCACGTTGCCCCGGACCGGCTCGTAGCGGGCCGCGGGGAGCACCGCGCGCAACTGCGCCACGCGGCGGATGCTGCTCGTGCCCAGTCGCGGCGCGGCGTCCAGCCGCCCGATGGCCGCCGCGAAGTTCAGCCCGTGCCCCGCGTGCCCGCGCGGCAGCACCAGCGCGTCGCGCGGATCCTCGCGCGCCAGCACCGCCGCGACGCCGAGCCCCTCGGGGAGCTCGGCCGGCATGTCCTTGGCGCTGTGCACCGCGAGGTCCACCTCGCGCCGGAGCATCGCGTCCTCGATCTCCTTGACGAACACGCGCTTGGAGAACGACGACGGCTGCGGGCCCGTTCCCGCTTCGGACAGCCGGTCGCCGGTGGTCTTGATGATCACCAGCTCCGCCACGTGCCCCTGCTTGGCGAGCAGGTCCTTGACCGTGTTCGCCTGCCACAGCGCGAGCTGGCTGCCGCGCGTCCCGATACGCAGCGTCATCGCTTCTCTCCCCGCGAGGCCGCGGGCGGGGTCCGGTCGTGCGACGTCTCGCCGAGCGAGAACAGGCGCGAGAGCGCCTCGGAGTACGCGCTCACCATCTGCTCGTCGCTGGCCTTCAGCTGTTCGGTCGGCGTGAGCAGCAGCTTCTCGACGATGAGCCGCGTGATCTCGTCGACGCGCGCGCGGGCATCGGGAGGCAGCGACGCGAGCTTCGGCTCCAGCCGCTTCAGCTCGGACTGGCGAATCTTCTCGAACCGCTGCCGGAGCGCCACGACGGTCGGCACCGCGGTCCGCGAGCGCAGCCAGGCCGCGAACTTGTCGACCTCCTCGGAGACGATCGCCTCTGCCTGCTGCAGCTCCGCGGATCGGCGCGCGAGGTTCTCCGTCACGATCGCCTGCAGGTCGTCGATGTTGTACAGGAACACCTGCTCGAGGTCGCCGGCGGCGGCCTCGACGTCGCGCGGCACGGCGATGTCGATGATGAAGAGCGGCCGGTGCTGGCGGTGCCGCATGACCTCGGCCACGCGCGCGCCGGACATCACCGGCTCGGACGCGCCGGTCGCGGCAACCAGGATGTCGGCGTCCGCGAGCGCGGACGGCATCGCCTCCCACGGCACCGCCAGTCCCCCGACCGTCTCCGCGAGCGCCTGCGCCGTGGCGAGCGTCCGGCTGGCGACGACGAGCGACGCGACTTCCTGTCCCTTGAGGTGCGTGGCGGTGAGCTCCGCCATCTCTCCCGCGCCGAGGATGAGGACCTTCAGCCCTGTGAGTTTGCCGAAGATCTTCCGCGCCAGGGCGATCGCGGCGTAGCTGACCGACACGGCCCCCTCGGCGAGACCGGTCTCGGACCGCACGCGCTTGGCCGCGGCGAACGCCGCGTGAAAGAGGCGATTGAGCGTGCCGCCGGTGGCCTGCTTCTCGACGGCCACCTCGTACGCCTCCTTCACCTGCCCGAGGATCTGCGGCTCACCGACGACGAGCGAGTCCAGCCCTGCGGCCACGCGGAACAGGTGCCGAACGGCATCGCCGTCCCAGCGCGTGTAGACGTGCGGATCGAGCTGCCCGCGCGGCACGCCGTGGTGATCGCTGACGAACGCCGCGATCTGGTCGCCGGTCCCGTCCTCGGCGTCCGCCAGGGTGTAGATCTCGACGCGGTTGCAGGTGGACACGATTACCCCTTCGCCGCTCACGACGCGCGAGGCCAGCGTCGACACCGCGCCGCCCATGTCGCCGCGCGAGAAGTCCACGCGCTCGCGCAGTTCGACGGGGGCGGTTCGGTGGCTGAGGCCGACCAGCAGCACCCGCATCAGAAGTTGTGGCTCCGCGTGAGGAAGAAGCCGACGGGAACGAAGTTCAGCAGCACGATTCCGAAGCCGATCGCGGAAAGCCAGGCGGACCGCCGACCGCCCCACCCGAGCCGGCGCGAGACGAGATGAAAGGAGTAGACGGCCCAGCAGAGCAGCGCGACCAGGATCTTGGGATCCACGATCGACATCGCGCGCAGCCGCGGGTCGGGCGCCGTCTGCACCGCCTGCGTCATCGCCCAGGCCCCGCCCACCATGATGCCCGCGGTAATGAACGTCCAGCCGATGCCCACCGCGCGCATGTTCATGCGGTCCAGCACCTGGAGCGAGGGCATCCGGCTGTAGAAGAACCCGAGCTGCTTCTTCTTGATTTCCTTGAACATCAGCACGTAGGTCACGCCGATCACGCAGGCGAGCCCGAAGCTCGCGTAGGCGAAGAGCATGGACGAGACGTGCACGATGAAGAGCGGGCTCCGCAGCACCGTCGGCGGCGCGTCGGCCACCGGCGGGTTCAGCGTCGGGATGTATTGCAGGACGGAGAGCAGCACCACGATGAACAGCCCCATCGAGCGCTCGTCGGTGGTGTTCTCGATGTAGAGGTACGCGAGCCCCAGCAGCCACACGAACGCCGAGATCGCCGCGGAGGTGCCGGCGAACGGCGCGTGGCCCCACTCCATCGTGCGCATCCCGATGACGAAGGTGTGCGCGAGCACCCCGGAGGCGAGCAGCGCCGTCGCGACGTGACCACGCCGGCGGTCCGGCGAGGCGAAATACAGGGCGTAGGCAGACGCGGCGCTGAGATAGAGAAGGAGCGGCAGCAGGTCCATGTCAGGGCGACGAGTGCGTCGGCGCGTAGTACCCCAGCTTGGTGCGCGCGGTGACGTTGGGGCGGCTGACGCGCACGACGATCCGGCGCCAGGCGCCGTCGCGCCGCGGGTTCCGCGAGGTGTACGCCAGGGAGTACTGGCTGGCGAGCTCGTCCGAGATCTGCTCGTAGATCTGCGGCAGCTCGCTCGCCGTGTGCGGGAAGAACGCGCGGCCGCCGGTTTCCTGCGCCAGCTGGCGGAGCACGAATTCCGCCTCCTTGAACCCGCGGACGCTCAGGTCGCTGCCGCGCAGGCCGATCGTGTAGATGGCCGTCTCCGATCGCTTCGCGAGATCCAGCACGTCCTCATAGCCGAGGATGCTCGACGTGTCCTCCCCATCGGAGAGCACCACGATCGCCTGCCGGCGGATGTCGGTCTCGCGCCGGCCCGACTCTTTCTTCAGCTCGCGGAGCGATATGTAAATCGCGTGATAGATCGCGGTGGACCCGTCCGCCGACGTGCTGCGGATCGCGCGTTCGAGCGCGGCGCGGTCGTTGGTGAACGTCTGCAGAATGTCCACCTTGCTGTCGAAGTCCACCACCTCCGCGATGTCCTCGGGGCGCAGCCGCCTGGCAAAGCCGGCGGCGGCCTCCTGCGCGAGCCCCAGCTTGTCTTCCATGCTCGCGCTCGTGTCCAGCAGGAGCGCGAGCGCGATCGGCTGTTGCGACCGCGAGAAGTACGTGATGTCCTGCCGCGCGCCGTCTTCGAACACCTCGAACTCGTCCTGCGTCAGGTCGCGCACGAAGCGGTTCGTGCCGTCGGTCACCGTCACGTTCAACGAGACGACGTCGATGCCGGTCCTGAAGCGCTGCCCGGCGACCAGCGCGCCGGAGAGCGCCACCAGCGCGATCGGGAGGAGGAAACGACGGGTCACTTCGACACCTTTGCCTGCGAAAGCCGCGTGCGCGCCCGCACGACGAGCCCCTCGCGTTTCGCCTCGACCTGCACCCGCTCGGGCGGGATGAGCGAGTCGGGACGGGAGTACGTCACGATCCACTGGTTCTCGAGCTCGGCGGCCAGCTCCTTGAGGGCCCCCGGGAGCGCCATCGACGCGAGGAGCTGATCGCGGCGCCCGCCCGTGCCGCGGGTCCCCTCGTCGAGTACGATGTTGCGGTTGCGCGTTTCCTCGGCGAGCGGGTTCGCCTCCGCTTCCGACGTGAGCACGAGGGCGTGCAACTGCGCGCCGCTGGCGTACAGCCGCTGCAGCACCAGCTGGTACGACAGCGTGCTGAATTCCGTGCCCTCGGTCATCACCGCGACAATCACCGGGCGCTCGGCGGAGCGCTTCTCGATGCCGCGCGAGACGTCGCTCACCGCGTCGAGGAACGTCGCCCCGGCGCCGTCACGCGCAAACAGCCGTGACGCGCCGCGCTTGAGCCGCTCCCGATCGCGCGCGTAGTCCACGACGACCGTCGCGCGGTCGCCGAAGGTCACGAGCGCAACCTCATGGCGCGGGTCGAGCGTGTCGAAAAACGCCGTGACGCCGTTGCGGATGTCGGCCATGGCGTCGCGGCTCGCCGCGCTGTCATCGACGAGCAGCGCGATCGAGAGCGGCGTGCGGGCCTTTCTCACGCGGAGCACTTCGCGTGCCACGCCGTCCTCCCGCACGACCAGGTCGCGGGGCGCCAGGTCCGCCACCGGGGCATTCGTCGCGTCCAGCACGCTCACCACGATATCGCGCTCTGCCGCCGCCCGCGGAGCCGGCAACGTGCTTGCAACCAGGGAGGCCATCAGCAACACTTTGACGGAAATCCGGCGCATCTCAGTTCCTCGTGTGAGGCGTATTGAACGGCACGATTGTACGCCCCGGGGAAGCCACGCGTCAAGGACGCGAATCGCCGAAACTAATTGACTGCGTGAGGGTTGTCGTTCCTTGACGCCCTTGGACCCGCGTGCTATAAACGCGCGATTCAGCCACCCAGATCATGATTGCCAACTATCTCCCGATAGTCCTGTTCCTGTTGATCGCGATCGCCTTCGCGATTGCGGCGATCATCTTCGCCCGGCTCGTGAGCCCGAAGCGCAGGCAGCAGGCGAAGCTCGAGCCGTATGAGTGCGGTATCGAACCAACGACCGACGCGCGCGACCGCTACAGCATCCGGTACTACCTCATCGCCATGCTGTTCGTGATCTTCGACGTGGAGACCGTCTTCCTCTTTCCGTGGGCGGTCGTCATGGACCGGCTGCTGCTCTTCGGCTTCATCGAGATGCTGGTGTTTCTCTTCATTCTGATCGTGGGTTACGCCTACGCGTGGCGGAAGGGCGCCCTCGAGTGGGCCTGACGACCGTCGCGGCCGCATTCTCCCGGACCTCCTGGACGCGCTTCCATGGCTGACGAGAAGACACAGGTTCCCCCGACACCGCCCGATCCGCCGCCGCCGGCCGACCTGCCCCCGCCGGCGTTCGTCCCTGCGCTGCAGCGCGCGGTCGCCGGCGCCGTCGAGCAGGTCAGCTACTTCGTCGGCGACTGGACGCTGATCGTCGGGCGCGACCGGCTGCCCGACGTGGCGCGCTGGCTGCGAGACGACGCCAGCGCGCAGTTCGACTTCTGCTCCGACGTGACGGCGACCGACTGGCCGTCGCGCCCGCAGCGGTTCGACGTGATCTACATGCTCTACTCGGTGCCGCTCCGGCACCGCGTGCGCCTGAAGGTCCGGGCGGGCGAGCAGGAGACGGTCCCGTCGATGGCCGGCGTGTGGCCCGCCGCCAACTGGCTCGAGCGCGAAGTGTTCGACATGTTCGGCGTGCGCTTCGAGGGACACCCGGATCTGCGCCGGATTCTCATGCCCGACGAGTGGCAGGGGCACCCCCAGCGCAAGGACTATCCGCTCGAAGGGCCCGGCGAGCTGCTGCTCGAGGACCCGACGGAATGGTTGAAACTCCGGGCCGACGCCAGCGCCGCGGACATTGAATAGACGCACGACGATGACCCAGCCCCTCGCCCAGCCGATGTTCGACACCGACGAGCTCGTCATCAACATGGGGCCACAGCACCCGAGCACGCACGGCGTGCTCCGCGTGGTGCTCCGCCTCGACGGCGAGCGCGTCGTCGATTGCGACGTCGTGATCGGATACCTCCACCGCGGCATCGAGAAGCTGTCCGAGGCGCGCGACTACACGCAGATCATCCTCCTGACCGACCGCATGGACTACCTCGCGGCGGCGACCAACAACCTCGGGTACGTCGAGACGGTCGAGAAGCTGATGTCGCTCGAGGTGCCGCGCCGCGCGCTGTACCTGCGCACCGTCCTCGCCGAGCTGCAGCGGATCGCGAGCCACCTCGTGTGGCTCGGCACGCACGCGATGGACATCGGCGCGGGCACGGTGTTCCTCTATTGCTTCCGCGAGCGGGAGCTGATCCTCGACCTGTTCGAGGAGTACTGCGGCGCGCGTCTCACGTACAACTCCATGCGGATCGGCGGTCTGCCGCAGGACATCCCGACGGGATGGGAGACGAAGGTCCGCGCGTTCTGCACCCTGTTCGAGACGAAGATCCCGGACTACGAGACGCTGCTGACGAACAACCGCATCTGGCTCGATCGGACGCGCGAGGTCGGCGTCATCTCGGGACCCGAGGCGATCGCGATCGGCCTCAGCGGGCCGCCGCTGCGCGCGTCGGGGGTGATGCGCGACATCCGCAAGGACGAACCGTACGCCGCGTACC
The DNA here is from genome assembly GCA_035463475.1 of Vicinamibacterales bacterium. Classification (GTDB taxonomy): domain Bacteria; phylum Acidobacteriota; class Vicinamibacteria; order Vicinamibacterales; family 2-12-FULL-66-21; genus JACPDI01. The sequence goes on along the minus strand of DATHTE010000133.1, from coordinate 80,970 downwards.
GCGAGTTCGAGTTCGACGTGCCCCTCGGCGCCAGCGGCGACACCTACGATCGCTACCTGGTGCGGATGGAGGAGATGTACCAGTCGGTCCGCATTATCCGCCAGGCGCTGGACGGTCTCCCTGAGGGGCCGGTGATCGGCAAGGTGCCGCGGCTGATCAAGCCGCCGGCGGGGGAGACGTATCACCCCATCGAGGCGCCGAAGGGGGAGCTGGGCTACTTCATCGCGAGCGACGGCAAGTCGCTCAGCCCGTACCGCATGCGCGTGCGCCCCCCTTCGTTCTGCAACCTGCAGGCGCTGCGGCAGCTCGTGAGGGGACACCTCGTGGCCGACGTCGTCGCGCTCATCGGCACGCTCGACATCGTGCTGGGAGAGGTGGACCGATGATCGTCTACGTGGTCATCCCCATTCTGAAGATCGTCATCCTGCTCGCGGCGGTGCTCGCTTCGGTGGCGTACCTGACGCTCCTCGAGCGGAAGATCCAGGCCTGGGTGCAGTCACGGCTCGGGCCGATGCGGGTCGGCCCGGGGGGCTCGCTCCAGCCGATCGCGGACGCGTTCAAGCTGCTCGTCAAGGAAGACATCACGCCGGTGCGGGCGGACAAGTGGGTCTACACCGCGGCGCCGATCATCGCGATGGTGCCGGCGCTCATCGTGTTCGCGGTCATCCCGTTCGGGCCTGAGACCAGCCTGTTCGGGACGCCGGTGCCGTTGTACCTGACGGACATCAACGTCGGGCTGCTGTACATCGTCTCCGTGGCGTCAGTGGGCGTGTACGGGATCATTCTCGCGGGCTACGCTTCGAACAGCAAGTACCCGCTGCTCGCCGGCCTGCGCGCGTCCGCACAGCTGATCAGCTACGAGGTCGCGGTCACCATGACGCTGGTGAGCATGATCCTCATGGCCGGCACGCTCAGCATGGTGGGGATCGTCAGGGCGCAGCAGAACGCAGGCCTGTGGTACGTGTTCGTGCAGCCGCTCGCGTTCGTGATTTTCCTGATCGGCAGCCTCGCGGAAACCAACCGCGCGCCGTTCGACATGCCCGAGGCTGAGCAGGAGCTGGTCGGCGGGTTCCACACCGAGTACAGCGGGATGCGGTTCGCGCTGTTCTACCTCGCGGAGTACACGAACATGATCGTCGTCTCGTGCGTGGCGACGACGTTGTTCTTCGGCGGGTGGCTGCGACCCTTCCCGAACGTCGAGGCGTTCTGGTTCCTCGATTACATTCCGGGCTGGATCTGGTTCGTGCTCAAGACGTTCGCCTTCGTGTACCTCTTCATGTGGGTGCGCGCCACGCTGCCGCGATATCGCTACGACCAGTTGATGCGCGTCGGCTGGAAGGTGCTGATCCCGCTCGCGATCGCGAACCTGATCGTCACTGCCGCCGCCAAGGTGTTTCTGTGAGCGCCTGCGCGCGAGCGGGGGTGGCGCCCTCGCCAAGCCTACGGCGAGCCTCGCCGAAGCGAAGCGGAGGCGGGGCGCCCCGCGAGCACTGAAATATGCTGACTGCCATCGCCTTCTACACGCTCGCGGCCTTCATCCTTGGCTTTGCCGTGCTCGTCGTCACGTCGAGGGACAGCGTGCACAGCGTGCTGTTCCTCATCGGCAACCTGCTCTGCGTGGCGATGCTCTACGTCCTGCTGCGGGCGGAGTTCCTCGCGGTCATCCAGGTGCTGGTATACGCCGGGGGGATTGTCGTTCTGTATCTCTTCGTCGTGATGCTGGTGAACCTGAAGCGCCCCCCGGAGCAGCACGTGGCGCCGCAGCGGCTGGGCCGGTCGGCGTTCCTGCTCGCCGGCGCGGTGCTCGCGGAGTTCGTGGCGATCCTCGTGTTCGGGCTGTCGCGCGGGGACCTCGCGGCGCCGGCGGCGGGCGGCGCGGCGGGCCGGGCGGCCGGCACGGCGGGGATGGGCAACGTGCAGCAGGTCGGCCTGCTGCTCTACACCGACTACCTCGTGCCGTTCGAGGTCGCCTCGATGCTCCTGCTCGTAGCGATGATCGGCGCGATCGTGCTCGCGAAGCGTGAGCTGTAGCAAGAGGACGGATCGATGACGGAGATCACACCCACGCATTACACGCTGCTCTCGGCGGCGCTGTTCACCATCGGCCTGATCGGCGTGCTGGCGCGGCGCAACATCATCATTCTGCTCATGTCGATCGAGCTGATGCTGAACGCCGTGAACATCAACCTGATGGCCTTCTCCGCGTACTGGCACAACGCCGTCGGGCAGGTGTTCGCGATCTTCGTCATCGCGGTCGCCGCCGCGGAAGCAGCGGTCGGCCTGGGGATCATCCTCGCGTTCTACCGGAACAAGGAAACGGTGAACATCGACGAGATGAACTTAATGAGGTGGTGAATAACCAAGTTCATGCGTTACATCTGGCTTCTTCCCGTCCTCCCCCTGCTGGGCGCCGCGCTGAATGCCGCGGTGGGCATCCGCTATTTCAGCAAGCGCGTCTCCGGGCTGCTCGCGTGCCTGACGATGGCGGCCGCGACCGTGATCGGCATCCACGCGTTCGTGCAGCTGCTGCGGCTCCCCCCAGGCGCGCGCGTGTTCGACGTGACCATCGCGCGCTGGATCCCGCCGATTCCCCTCGCGACGGCGACCGGCGTGGCACCGTTCGAGGCGGCCTGGACGTTCCGCCTCGACCCGCTCTCCGCGATGATGGTGCTCGTCGTGACGGGAGTCGGGTTCCTGATCCACGTGTACTCGACCTCCTACATGCTGGACGAGCCACGCGGATCGTACGCGCGGTACTTCTCTTACCTGAACCTCTTCTGCGCGTTCATGCTCACGCTCGTGCTCGGCGCCAACTTCCTGGTCATGTTCATCGGCTGGGAAGGAGTCGGCCTCTGCTCGTACCTCCTCATCGGGTATTGGTACGAGAAGAAATCCGCCGCTGACGCCGGCAAGAAAGCCTTCATCGTGAACCGCATCGGCGACTGGGGGTTCCTCCTCGGCCTGTTCCTCGTGTTCTACACGTTCGGCACGCTGGACTTCCGTGAGGTCGCGGCGCGGGCGGCGGCCTTCCCGGTGGAGACGGCAGGGTTCGGCGTCATCTCGGCGATCTGCCTGCTGCTGTTCGTCGGCGCGACGGGCAAGAGCGCGCAGATCCCGCTCTACGTCTGGCTGCCGGACGCGATGGAAGGCCCCACGCCCGTGTCCGCCCTCATCCACGCGGCGACGATGGTGACCGCCGGCGTGTACATGGTGGGGCGCACGGCCGTGCTGTTCTCGCACGCGCCGCACGTGATGCTCATCGTGGCGATCGTCGGCGCGCTCACGGCGATCATGGCGGCGAGCATCGGGCTCGTCCAGAACGACATCAAGCGCGTGCTCGCGTACTCCACCGTGTCGCAGCTCGGCTACATGTTCCTGGCGATGGGCATGGGCGCGTTCGCGGCCGGCGCGTTCCACCTGATGACGCACGCCTTCTTCAAGGCGCTGCTGTTCCTCGGGAGCGGCGCGGTCATCCACGCGATGGCGGGGGAGCAGGACATGCGCCGGATGGGGGCGCTGCGCACCTTCCTGCCGGTCACCTACGTGACGATGTTCGTCGGAACCCTGGCGATCGCGGGCATTCCGCCCCTGGCCGGGTTCTTCAGCAAGGACGAGATCCTCTACCAGACGTTCCTGCACAATCGCCTGCTGTGGACGATCGCGGTCGTCACCGCGCTGATGACGGCGTTCTACATGTTCCGGCTGATCAACCTGACGTTCCACGGCGCGTATCGCGGCCGGCCCATTCCGCACGCGGCGGGCGCGCAGGCGCTGGCCGCCGCCGCCGCGCACGGCGTGCAGCACCCGTCGGACCTGCACGCGCACGGGCAGGCGCACCTGGACGACCACGACGTGTCCCATGGCCACGCCGACGCGCACGCCTGGCATGGGCCGCATGAGGCGCCGCGGGCGATGACGTTCCCGCTGATGGTCCTCGCCGTCGGCGCGATCACCGCCGGCTTCATCGGCATCCCGGCGGCGCTGGGCGGCAACAACACGATCGAGCATTTCCTCGCGCCGAGCTTCAGCGCGCCAGCCGTCGCCGGTACGGCGCACGGCGCCGAGACCGCGGGCGCGGCCGAAGCGCACGGCGAGGCGGCGGCGCACGGCGCCGAGACCGCGGGCGCTGGTGCGGCGGAAGCCGCGCACCTCTCGCGCGGCGCCGAGCTCGGGCTCATGGTCTTCTCCGTGCTCGTCGCCGCGTTCGGCATCTGGCTCGCGAACCGGTTCTACGTGACGCAGCCGGACACGCCCGTCCGGCTCGCCGAGCGCTGGCCGGGTGCGTACCGCACGCTGCTGAACAAGTACTACGTTGACGAGCTGTACGACGCGACCGTCATCCGCGGCACGGTCGGCAGCGCACAGGGGCTATGGAGGGTGGACGCGGGCGTGGTGGACGGGGCGGTCAACGGCTCCGGGCTGTTCACGCGGCTCACGGCGTTCTTCTCCGGCCTGTTCGACAAGTACGTCGTGGACGGCCTCGTGAACGTCGTGGGCTGGGCCACCGGCGAGTCGAGTTTCGTCACGCGCAAGCTGCAGACGGGGCTCATCCAGAACTACGCGTTGCTGATGCTGTTCGGTGTCTTCGCTTTTCTCGCGATCTACCTGATCGCCGGCTGATTATGGACTTCTTTCGCGCGCACATCCTCTCGATCGTCCTGTTCACCCCGCTCATCGGAGCGATCGTCCTGCTGTTCGTCAACAAGCGGCAGGAGAACGCCATCCGCTGGATCGCGAACCTGTTCGCGCTCGCGGGGTTCCTCGTGTCCGTGCCGCTGTGGTTCTGGTACAACCCGGACCAGGCCGGCTGGCAGCTGACGGAGCGCGCGAGCTGGATTCCCTCGATCGGCGCGGACTACTTCCTCGGCGTCGACGGCTTCAGCGTGCTCCTCATCCTGCTGACGACGCTGCTGGGCGTCATCGCGGTGCTGTCGTCCTGGACGGCGATCACGGAGCGCGTGAAGGAGTACTACGTGTTCATGCTCGTCCTCCAGACGGGCATGCTCGGCGCGTTCGTCTCGCTCGACTTCCTCCTCTTTTTCCTGTTCTGGGAAGTGATGCTGGTGCCGATGTACTTCCTCATCGGCGTCTGGGGGGGCGGGCGGCGCCTCTACTCGGCGATCAAGTTCTTCCTCTACACGCTGGTGGGCAGCGTCGTGATGCTGCTCGGCATCCTCGCCCTGTACTTCTACTACCACTCGGTCACCGGCGTGTACTCGTTCGACATCACGCGGTTCCACGAGCTCACGATGCCCGCCGACCTGCAGTGGTGGATCTTCCTCGCGTTCTTCCTCGGCTTCGCGATCAAGGTCCCGATGTTCCCGTTCCACACGTGGCTGCCCGACGCGCACACCGACGCGCCGACCGCCGGCTCGGTGATCCTCGCCGCCGTGCTCCTGAAGATGGGGACATACGGCTTCATCCGCTTCAGCCTGCCGATCCTGCCCGAGGCCAGCCAGATGTTCGTGCCGATGATGGTCGTGCTCTCCGTCATCGGGATCGTGTACGGCGCGCTCGTCGCGCTCGCGCAGACCGACTGGAAACGGCTCGTCGCGTACTCGAGCGTGAGCCACATGGGCATGGTGATGCTCGGGATGTTCGCGTTCACGCCGGTCGGGCTCACCGGCAGCATCATCCAGCAGATCAACCACGGCATCTCCACCGGCGCGCTCTTCCTCATCGTCGGCATCGTCTACGAGCGCCGGCACACGCGCGAGATCGCCGAGTACGGCGGGCTGTCGAAGGTGATGCCGCTGTACGCCGCGGTGTTCGGCATCATGACCATGTCGTCGATCGGGCTGCCGGCATTGAACGGGTTCATCGGCGAGCTGCTGATCCTCGTGGGTGTCTTCGTGCGCAACAAGCTCTGGGCGGCGTTCGCCGCGAGCGGCATCGTGCTCGGCGCGGCCTACATGCTCTGGCTCTTCCAGCGCACCATGTTCGGCAAGGTGGACAACCCGAAGAACGAAGGGCTGAAGGATTTGAGCCTGCGCGAGTTCGCGACCTTCGCGCCGCTCATCGTGCTCGCGTTCTGGATCGGGCTGTACCCGGCGCCGTTCATCCGCTTCCTGGGACCCTCGGTGGCGCACGTGATGGCGCGCGTCAGCCCCGAGTACGGCCAGCGCAACGCCCTCTTCCGCCCCTGCCCGAGCGTCGAGGAGCTCCGCGCGATGGCGAGCAGGACCGGGGGACAGCAGCCGGTCTCGACCTCGGGTGAGGGGCAGCCGAGCTTCGTCCTGCCCCCCTGCGAAGCGGGCGCGCCGCCGGCGCCGGCGAATGACGCCCCGGCGTCGCGGCCGCCGGCACCCGCGGAACGCGCGAGTGGGACGGGAGTGCGCTGATGCCTGAGGGCTTCTCCGCGAGCGACTTCTACTACCTGCTGCCCGAGCTGGTCATGACCGGCGGCAGCCTGGTGCTGCTCGGCGCGGACGCGATCGTGCGCGGCACGCGCCGACGGCTGCTCACCGGGCTCGCGCTGCTGACGATCGTCGCGACCGCCGCCGCGCTCGTCCCGATGGCTGACGTCAACATCGTCGTCGCGCGCGGCACGATCGCCGTGGACACGTTCGCGTTCTTCTTCAAAATCGTGTTCCTGCTCGCGGCGCTGCTCGCGATCCTGATGTCGTTCACGTACCTCGAGGTCGAAGGGGTGCGGCCGGGCGAGTACTACTTCCTCGTCCTGTGCGCCACCCTCGGCATGATGATCATGGCGGGGGGCGTGGACCTCATTACGATCTTCATCGGCCTCGAGACGATGGCCGTGTCGTTCTACGTGCTCGCCGGCTATCTCAAGCCCAATCGGCGATCGAACGAAGCCGCCGTGAAGTACTTCCTGCTGGGCGCCTTCAGCCTCGGCATCCTGCTCTATGGCATGTCGCTGCTGTACGCGGTGACCGGGACGACGCAGCTCGGGCAGATTGCGACGGCACTGGCCTCGGGTGGCGGCGGCATCCTGCTGGCGCTGGCGGCGGTGCTGGTCGTCGCGGGCGTGGGGTTCAAGATCGCCGCGGTGCCGTTCCACATGTGGGCGCCGGACGTGTACGAGGGTTCCCCCACGCCGGTGGCCGCGTTCCTCTCGGTCGGCTCGAAGGCCGCCTCCTTCGCGATGCTCCTCCGGATCTTCGTCGAAGGGCTCCCGGCGTTCAGCGCGTCAGGCCTCAGCACGTGGTTCGGCATGCCCATCGGCTGGACGACGTTCTTCTACGTGCTCGCCGTGATCACGATGACCGTCGGCAATCTCGCCGCGCTGACGCAGAGCAACATGAAGCGGCTGCTCGCCTACTCGTCGATCGCGCACGCGGGCTACGTGCTCATCGGCGTGGTGGCGATCTCGTCTGGCTCGATCCGCGGCATCACCGCGACGCTCATCTACCTGTTCATCTACGCCTTCATGCAGCTCGGCGCGTTCGCGATCGTGACGATGATGCGCCGCCGCGACACGATCGGCGACGAGCTGAAAGACCTGAGCGGGCTGTACTTCCGCAGCCCGGCGGCGGCGATCGCGATGCTGCTGTTCATGCTGTCGCTCGGCGGGATCCCGCCGACCGCCGGGTTCATGGGCAAGTTCTGGGTGTTCGGCGCCGCGATCGAGGCCGGCTACGTCTGGCTCGCGGTGATCGGCGTGCTGAACAGCGCGATCTCGCTCTACTACTACATCCGCGTGGTCGTCTTCATCTGGACGAGAGAAGAGGCGGCGGGTTCGGCGCTTTCGCTCTCGCCGGCGCTTGCGACCGTGCTCGTCGTGGCGGTCGTCGGCACGCTCGCGTTGGGGATCTACCCCGCGCCGCTGTTCGAGCTCGCCGAGGCCTCGGCGCAGACGCTCGGGCACGCCGGCGCCGCGCTGACGTTCCTTCGATAACAGGGTTCAGGGTAGCCAGTGCCTTTCCTGAACCTGAACCCTGAATCCTGAGCCCCGAGAATGCCCGACGACGTGCGCGCGCGGAGAATCCAGACGATCAAGACGATCGGGGCGCTCAGCACCGTCGGGATCTCCTTCGTGCTGGCGATCGTGCTGGGCGTCGCGGCCGGCTATTTCCTCGATCGGTGGCTTGGCACCAGCCCGTGGCTGTTCCTTCTCGGCTTCGTGTTCGGGCTCGCGGCCGGCGTCCTCAACGTGGTCCGAACGTCGCAGAAGTTCCTGAAGTGATGACGCGCGCGTTCCACGGGACCGCGTGGATCGTGGTCGGCGAGCCGTAGCCAGGACGTCGTGTGTGGCTGCCATGCTCTCTCGGATCCGCCGGAACACCATCGTCGCCGCGGGCGCGATGGTGATCGCCGCCCTCGCGCTCGATCCGCAACGCCCGCGCGCCGCGTTCGGCGTGCTCGGCGGAGTACTGCTGGTCGCGACGAGCTACGTGGCGATCGCCTTCACCATCGGCGTCTTCATCCCGGAGCGCGCGCAAGGAGCGACAGCCGAGGACCCCTCGACAGGCAAAAAGACGCGCCAAAAGGCCCTCGCCGTGCTGGTGTTCGCCGGGCACTACGCTTTACTGGGTTTTGCCGCGTACGTTATGATTGCGCGTTTGCGGCTGCACCCCATCGGCCTGCTGGGGGGCGTCACATCGATCGTCCTCGCCGTCGCCGCGGAAGCGATCCGGCCGAGGCCGGGAACGAAGTAGAAGGCGTTCGACCCGCTGATGGAAAACCTCCACCACGAGCTCTGGATCGTGGGCCTGATCAACCGGCTGTTCGGCCCGCTCGTGGCCGCGATGCTCGAGCCGGTCGGCTTTCACGTCGATCCGGCGCACGCCATCCCGGACTATCTCGTGATGGCCATCCTCATCATCCTGGGGGTCACCGTGCTCTCGCTCGTCGTGCGGGCGCGCCTGAGCGTGGACAACCCCGGCAAGCTGCAGATCCTGATGGAGGACGCGGTCAGCGCTGTCGCGGGGCTGCTCGACGAGTGGATCGGCAGGGGAGGGCGCCGGTATCTGCCGCTCATCGCGACGCTCGGCATCTTCATCCTCGCCGGGAACTACGCGGGGCTGGTGCCGGGGCTGATGGCGCCGACGAGCAACATCAACGTGACGCTCGGCTGCGCGATCACGATCTGGGTCTACTACCACATCCAGGGCATCCGCGAGCAGGGTGCGGTCGCGTACTTCAAGCACTTCGCCGCGCCGCCGGGGGCGCCGATTTTCATCGCGCCGATCATGCTGCCGATCGAGCTGATCAGCCATCTCTCGCGCGTGATGTCGCTCTCGCTGCGGCTTTTCGGGAACATCTTCGGCGAGGAGCTGGTCATCCTGATTCTGTTCAGCATCATCCCGTTCCTCGTGCCGCTGCCGATGATGCTGCTGGGGCTCGTGACGGGCGGGCTCCAGGCGTTCATCTTCGTGCTGCTGTCGGTCATCTATCTCGCGGGGGCCGTCGCCGTCGAACATGACGAGGCGGGGCACATCGGCGAACACCACACGGCGTCGCACAACAACAGCCACGACCAGATGGTCGTGGCCTAGCGCGCCGAGAACTCATAACCGGGTTATCGAACGAGGAGAGTCGATCGTGAGCAAACGTTTCGTGCTGACCCTTGCGGTGATGGTGATGGCGCTCGGCGCCGCGTCGCCGGTCTTCGCGCAGCAGGCGGGTGCGGCCGCCGACGGCGACATCGCGCGCTGGTCGATCATCACCGCCGGCTTCGCGCTGGCGTTCGCGGCGGCGTTCGGCGCGCTGGCGCAGGCGCGCGGCCTGAGCGCGGCCGCCGAGGGCATCGCGCGCAACCCGAGCGCGGCAGGTGAGATTCGCGGCGTGCTGATCCTCGGGCTCGTCCTGATCGAGTCGCTGGTCATCTACGTCCTGCTGATCTCGCTGATCCTGTTCTTTATCAAGCCGTTCGCGGCGGCCTAAAAGGGGGTCAGGTCTCGAACACCCTGTTAACCGACAGGAGCGACACGTGAGCCCTTCAAGTGTCGCTTGTGTCCGTTAAACAGGGTGTTCGAGACCTGACCCCACCTCAACAATGGATCTGCTGCTGTTCCTGATGACCCTCATCTGGGGCAGCAACTACACCATCGTCAAGGACGCCTTCGCCGAGATGCCGCCGCACCCGTTCAACGCGGTGCGGATGGTGGTCGCCTCGCTCGTATTCCTCGTGGCCATCGCGATCGCGCGGCAGTACAAACGCCCGTCGGTGTTCTACACGCCGGAGCCGGTCACACGCCGCGACTGGCTCTCCCTCTTCGGCCTCGCGGTCGTCGGGCACTTCCTCTACCAGCTCTCGTTCATCGGCGGCCTCGCGCGCACGAGCGTCGCGAACAGCTCGCTGATCCTCGCGCTGACGCCGGTCGCGATCGCCGGCCTCAACGCGGTGCTCGGGCGCGAGCGCGTCGGCCGCTGGCACTGGCTGGGCGCGACGATGTCGATTGGCGGCATCTACCTCGTCGTGGACCGGGGACCGGCCGGCGCCGCCCGCGCCCAGCTCACGGGCGACCTGCTGATGTTCTCGGGCGTGGTGTGCTGGGCGATCTACACCGTCGGCGCGGGACGCCTGATGGAGCGGCACTCGCCCCTCGGCGTGACCGGCGTGTCGATCACGATGGGCACGCTCATCTACGTGCCCGTCGTCCTGCCGCAGGTGCTCGCCGTGGACTGGTCGCGGATCAGCGCCACCACCTGGATCGCGCTGGCCTATTCGTCGATTTGTGCGCTCTGCGTGGCCTACATGATCTGGTACACCGCGGTGCAGAAGATCGGCGGCACGCGCACGTCGGTCTACTCGAACCTCGTACCGATCGTGGCGCTCGCCGTCGCCGTGCTCTGGCGGGGCGAGGCGCTCGGCGCGGCCAAGCTGTTCGGGGCCGCGCTCGTCCTCGCCGGCGTCGCCATGACCCGGGCCGCCGCCCACCTCAAGACGGCGCCGCCGCAGGAGTAGGGTTCAGGCTCAGGGCTCAGGGAGACCCGAGTCCAGACGCCACCTGAACCCACCTAAACCGCCGAACCCGCCTGAACCCTGAACCCTAAGACCCTGAATCCTGATCCGGTGTTACCCTTGATCCAGCCGCCGTGAAGAGCCACTACTACAGCGCCCATGCCGTCGAGCTGAGAGCCGACCTCGGCCGTGTGATCTCGCGCGGGCTGATGCGCGAGCTGCACCGGAAGAGCGGCGCGCGGCACCTCGCGATCGCGGCGCGCCAGTTCGCGATCCTCGCCGTGTGCACCTGGGCGCTGATTCGGTTCACCAGTCCGCTCGTCTGGCTGCCCGTTGCGCTCGTGCAGGGCTTCACAGTCTTCAACTTCACGGTGCTCCTGCACGAGGTCGTGCACCACACCGTCTTCCGGCGCAGGCGCGCGGCGATGGAGCGGCTCCTCGGCTGGCTCTACGCCGTGCCGAGCGGCATCTCGGCGAGCCAGTTCACCCGGTGGCACCTCGATCACCACGCCGAACTCGGATCGGAAGAAGACGATCCGAAGCGCCATCACCTCTCGCCGAAGATCAACGCGCGCTGGTACAAGCTGTTGTACGCGACGCCGGCGCTCTTTCCGATCTACTTCCGCGCCGCGCGCAAGGAGGCGGCGACGTACCCGCCGGAACTGCAGCGGATAATTGCGCTCGAGCGGCGCGTGGCGATCCTCGCGCACCTGTCTGCCATCGCAGCGCTCTGGTATTTCTTCGGCCTGCCCGCCGCCCTCCGCGCGCACGTCGTCCCGGTGCTCTTCGTCTTCCCGATCGCGTTCATGCTGAACCGCCTGGGGCAGCATTACGACATCGACCCCAACGATCCGGCGAAGTGGGGAACGCTGATGAAAGGGAATTGGTTCTGGGACTTTACGTTCCTCAACTCGAACTATCACCTCGAGCACCATTACTTCCCCGGCGTGCCGCTCTATCGGCTGCCCGCGCTGCAGAAGGCACTCACCCCGTTCTACGCCGAAAGAGGGATGCGCTGGCAGTCGTACTCCGGACTGTTGTACGGCTGGTTCATCCGAAACCGTGCCCCGCACACTGACTGGCACACGCGTGCGGGGGACTCGCGCGCGTCTTCTGTGCCTGCGGCGGCCGCGACCACGGCTGCGCAGGGCGCGACGACCACGGCGGCACAGGGCGCGACCGCAGCTACGCAGGGCGCGACGCCGAGCTCGGCGAAACACTTTCAAAGCCTCTGAGGCACTTCGCTTGCACCTCTTTGTACGGGAGGAGCACATGCGCAATTCACGTCTACAGGTACTCGCGTCCGTCGCCGTGCTGTCCGGCGCCGTCGCGTGCGGCGGGTCGAACGAACGCGCCGGCACGCCCGGCGCGGAAGGCACGTCGGGGACCGCGGAGCAGGGCATGACCACGAAGGCCGGCGGCACGGTGTTGAGCGGCTGCCTCGCGAAGAACACGCGCACGGGGCAATTCGAACTGGTGCTTCAGGGCGATGATGCTCGGCGTGCGGGCGACAAGTCCCAGAGGATCCAACCTGGACACGATCGGATGACGGTCGTGGCGGGCGAGGACGTCGAGCTGAATCAGCACGTGGGCAAGAGCGTGACAGTCAAGGGCGCGCTCGGCGTCGATCAACCCGTGTCAGACGCGGGCACGCGCAGCTACGGCGCAGGTGAAGGCGCGGATCCTTCGCAAACGCGGGATAGCGATGGAGACAGCCGTCGAATGACTGTGCAATCCATCATGGCCGTCGCCGGCGATTGCCCGATCGAGGAGCGCTGAGCCCGAGCAGCCACCAAGTTGTGATCGGCTATGTAAAAACTGCCGGTTGACGGCCCCGCACAGCCCCCGCACAGAGCCTCTGCAGGATTGTAAGTCTCTGTCCTGCAGTGAGTTCTCCGTCTCGACGGCTGAGGTACCTCGTTTGCCTTAAGGGTACCTCGGAGGCAACGCATGAATCTCGAAAAATTCGTGTGGACCGGCGTGGCCGTCGGTGTGGCGCTCTGCATTGGTACGGCGCCCATCCTGGCCAAGCCGCCGTCCGTGAAGCCTTCGAGCCCCAAGACGATGACGCACGGTTCGACCGTGCAGCCGAAAATGACGACGACCGCGCCGAAGATCAAGGCGCAGGGCCCGAAGACGGTCGCCAAGGGGCCGAAGTCAGTCGCCCAGGGCGGCCCGAAGACGGCCACCACGGCGAAGACGACCGGGAAGAGCGCAACGGTCAAAACGGCGAAGACCACCAAGACGACGACCACCGCGACCAAGTCGAAGGGGAATGCCGCGACGGCGACGACCAGCACGGCGTCAGGGGCGTCGACATCGAGCGCGACCTCGACATCGACAACCACGTCCACGGGCGATACGACGACCAACGTGACGCCGCCACTGTCGAAGGCGCAGCAGCAGCTCACGAGGAACACGAAGCTCCAGGCCAAGATGGAGACGCGGCTCCAGGGTGTGCTGCCCGCCAACGTCACCGTCGTCCAGGCGGCGTCGGGATTCAAGAACCTGGGTCAGTTCGTGGCCGCGGTGAACGTGTCGAACAACCTCGGGATCTCGTTCGCCGAGTTGAAGGCGCGCATGACGGGGCTGACGATCGCTGGGCTGCCAGTGCCGCCCCCGCCGAATGCGCCAGCCGGGACGACCCCGCAGCTGTACAGCCTCGGCCAGGCGATCCAGCAGGTGAAGGGGCTTGATCCGACGGCCGCCACGCAGACGGCGAACACCGCGCTGACGCAGGCGAACACCGAGATCAGGACGACCACCACGACGACGACCACCACGACCACTACGACGACCACCACGACGACGGTGAACGGCACCGCGACGTCGCCAACCGTTACTCCCACGACAACTACCAAGAAGAACAAGCCGCGGCCGTAGGTGGGAATCTCTCGCGGGGTCGGGTCTTGCGTGGTGGCATCTCGCACGACCTGGCCCCGCGGTGTCACGTCATGCCAAACCGAATGTCGCACAACCTGACCCCAAAGCTGCGGCTCGCGCTGCTGTTCGTGACGGCGCTCGCCGTGGCGTCGCCCGCCTTCGCGCAGGGCAAGAGCCTGGGCAAGGGGCGTGGCGCGAAGGCGCCGCAGCCGCCGGCCACTTCCGAACAGGCTGCAACAATTGCGGGCACCGGCGTCCGCCACTTCGGCATGTGGCTGGACGATGCCTCGTTCCTGCCGAAGGGCAAAGGCTGGACGACGTTCGGCGTCGGCTACTGGCAGTCGAGGTTCGGCCACCAGTGGGACCTTCCGAGCATGGACGCCGGGTACGCGCTCGATCGGCGGGTGCACGTCAGTGTGAACGCGCCGTATTCGCATGCGTCGTACACCGATGGCTACACCAGCCGCGGCCTGGGCGACACGTACCTGTCGGCCAAGGTCGGAATCATCGATCCGGACGTCGAGGGGCGTACGTTCGGACTGGCGGTGGCGCCCGTCGTGGAGATTCTCAGCTCCGGCTCCGCGATCGAAGGAGAGAGCCGGGTCAACTGGGCGATCCCCGTGACCGTCGAGCGTCGATTTCCGAGCTTCCGCGTCTACGGTTCGGGCGGATACTTCTCTCGCGGGTCGGTGTTCGGGGCCGGCGCGATCGAAGTGCCGCTGAACGATCGCATCGTCGTGGTAGCCACGCTCAGTCACTCGCGCTCGCTCTCCGACGATCCGCTGGCCGACGCGCTCGAGCTCGGCAAGAGCCGGTACGACCTGAACGGCGCGCTCATGTACGTGCTGACGCCGACCGCCGCGGTGTTCGGCAGCCTGGGCCGAACGATCTCCCGCGCGGACGCCAACGCGTCCACGCTCGCGGTAAGCGGCGGCATCTCATTGGGCTTCAGCACGGTGCGGACGAAACGGTAAATGGGGTCAGACCCCATTTTTACGTTTTACGTAAGTGACGGGACCGTTGCAGTTCCGCTTACGAAGAACGTAAAAATGGGGTCTGACCCCATTTATGGCTGACGCCCACGCGCCCCTCCGCGACGACATCCACCTGCTCGGCGATCTCCTCGGCGAGCGGCTGCGCGTCTCCGAAGGCCAGGACCTCTTCGACACCGTCGAGCGCGTGCGCGCGCTGTCGAAGGCGGCGCACGGCGAGACCGGAGACGCGGCGTTCGCGGAGCTGGCCGCGCTGCTCGCCGCGCTGCCGGCCGCGCGCGCGCTGACGGTCGCCCGCGCGTTCTCGCACTTCCTCACGCTCGCGAACGTCGCCGAGCAGCACCACCGCATCCGCCGGCGTCGCGATTACCAGCGCGATCCGTCAGCCTCGCCGCAGCCGGCGTCGTTCGACGAGACGTTCGCGCGGCTGATCCGCGGCGGCGTGTCGCCGGAGCGGCTGCACGCCGCGGTCGGCGCGATGTCGGTCGAGCTCGTGTTCACCGCTCACCCGACCGAGATCACGCGCCGCACGCTCATCCACGCGTACGCGCGCATCGCCGATCTGCTCTCGGAGCATGACCGCCCGGACCTGACGGCGCAGGATCGGGACACGACGCTCGACGAGCTTCGGCAGGAGATCGCGATCGTCTGGGGAACGGACGAAGTGCGTCAGACGCGGCCGACGCCGCTCGACGAAGTGCGATGGGGGCTGGCGGTCTTCGAGCAGACGCTCTGGGACGCCGTGCCGCAGGCGTACCGCGCGCTGGATCGCGCGCTCGTCCGCCACACGGGCCGGTCGCTCGGCGCGTCCGCGCTGCCGATCCGGTTCGGTTCCTGGATCGGAGGGGACCGCGACGGCAACCCGCACGTGACGCCGGACGTCACCCGCCGGGCGACCCTGATGGCGCGTTGGGTCGCGGCAAACCTGTTCGAGCGGAACGTCGACGCACTGGTCGCCGAGCTGTCGTTCGAGACCGGGAGCGAGCGCCTCCATGACCACACGGGCGCGTCCAGGGAACCCTATCGCGCGCTGCTCCACGACGTGCGCGACCGGCTGCGGCTCACGCGGACGCAGCTCGCCGAGGCGATCGAGTCGGGGGCCACCCGCATCGACGAGCCGATCCCGACAGAAGAACTGCGCGCCGCTCTCGCGCTCTGTCACAGCTCGCTCGTGGACACGCGCAACGAGGTCGTCGCGAACGGCCGCCTGCTCGATGCGATGCGCCGCGCGCAGGTGTTCGGCCTCGCGCTCGTGCCGCTCGACATCAGGCAGGAAGCAGACAAGCACGCGGAGGCGATTGACGCCCTGTCCGGCGGTGAGTACCTCCGCCTCGACGAACAGGGGCGGCAGCGGTGGCTGATCGACAGGTTGGAGCGGCCGGTCCGCCTGAAGGCGGACGCCACGAGCGTGAAGGCACACGCGCCGAACGGCGACGTCCTCGACACGCTGCGCATAGCGGCAGCCCTGCACCGGGACTCGCTCGGCGCCTACGTGATCACGATGGCGGGCGCCCCGTCGGACGTCCTCGAAGTGGAGTACCTGCAACAGATCGCCGGCGTCGCCCCGCGCATGCGCGTGGTGCCGCTGTTCGAGACGGGCGCGGACCTTCGCGCGGCCCCAGCCGTGCTGCGCGATCTGCTCGCGATTCCGTGGTACCGCGCGCGCATCGACGCGGGCGGCGGCCGGCAGGAAGTGATGGTCGGCTACTCGGATTCGTCCAAGGATGCCGGCCGCTTCGCCGCGGCGTGGGACCTCTACCGCGCGCAGGAGGAAATCGTCAACGGCTGCCGCGCGTCCGGCGTGCAGCTCACGCTCTTTCACGGCCGCGGCGGCAGCGTCGGCCGCGGCGGCGGGCCGACGTATCTCGCCATCCAGTCGCAGCCGCCGGGATCCGTGGACGGCACGATCCGCGTGACGGAGCAGGGGGAGATGCTCCAGGCGAAGTTCGGGCTGACGGGGATCGCTGTCCGCACGCTCGAGGTCTACGTGTCCGCGACGCTCGACGCCACGCTCGTGCCGCCGGCCGCGCCGCCGGCGGAGTTCCGCGCGGAGCTGGATCGCTTCGTCGAACGTTCGCGCGCGGCCTATCGGCGCACGATCGAAGACGCGCGCTTCCTCGAGTACTTCAGAGAAGCGACCCCGGAGCGCGAGCTGGAGTTGACGAACATCGGCAGCCGCCCGGCGCGCCGTGGATCGTCCGCGAAGGAGGGCGTAGAGGGGCTGCGCGCCATCCCGTGGCAGTTCTCGTGGACCCAGACGCGACTCCTGCTCGCCTCGTGGCTCGGCGTGGAGGCGGCATTTGCCGGGGATACCGATCTCGATCGTGCGCGGCGGATGTACGCCGGCTGGCCATTCTTCAGGTCGGCGGTCGATCTCATCGAGATGGTGCTCGCGAAGGCAGATGCCCGAATCGCGGCGGAGTACGACAGGCGCCTCGTCCGTGAGGAACTCCAGGATGTCGGCCGTGACCTGCGCCGCCGCCTCGAGAGCGCGATTCGCGCGGTCCTGGGAATTACGAATCACGCCGAGCTGGTTGGGAACAACCGGGTCCTGCGGCGATCGATCGATGTGCGAAACCCCTACGTCGATCCCATCAACCTCGTGCAGATCGAGCTCCTCCGGCGGCTCCGGGCCGGGACGAACGGTGGGACGGAGTCAGCGTTCGTTGCCACCGTGAACGGCGTGGCGGCAGGCATGCGGAACACCGGGTGAAAAAAGACGGGCGGCGACAAACCCGGAAGCCCCTGAATCCGTCTAACGCTGGCAGCCGTAAGAAAAGAGGAGTTTTCGTGCACTGGACGCCTGCGCTGCCGCTCGCTCTGACCTTCAGCCTGTCGGCGGTGGCCGCAAACGCCGATCGCACCGACGTGCCGGTCCGCGCGCGCGCGGACGCCCGGGCGGTCCCGGGCGCCGCGGTCGTCGTTGCCGCCCCGCTCACCGAAGCGAGCGCCCTCAAACTCGACGGGGAGTTGAACGACGACGCGTGGACGAGGGCGAACGCCATCAACGATTTCCTGCAGCGCGAACCGAAGGAAGGGGCTCCCGCGACCTTCCGGACTGACGCGCGCGTTGCGTACGACGCCGAGGCCCTCTACGTTGCCGTGCAGGCCTACGACCCGGAACCGGAGAAGATCGTCGGCATCCTCACGCGCCGCGACAGCCACTCTCCATCGGACTGGCTGCGCGTCATCGTGGACTCCTACCACGATCGCCGAACCGCGTACGAGTTCGCGGTCAACCCGGCGGGCGTCAAGCTTGACAAGTACTATTTCAACGACGGCAGCGAGGACCAGGGCTGGGATGCCGTCTGGGACGTCGCAGTCTCTCGCAACGCCGAGGGGTGGCGAGCCGAGTTCCGCATCCCGTTCTCGCAGCTTCGCTTCCCGGCCAGCCCGAACCCGACGTTCGGATTCGCGGTGCTCCGGCAGAACGCGCGCCTGAACGAGTTGTCGACGTGGCCGTTGATCGCGAAGAGCCGCAACGGGTTCGTCTCGCAGTTCGGCCAGTTGAACGGGCTGCAGATGTCGCGCGCGCCGAAGCGCCTGGAACTGACACCGTATACGGTCGCGGAGCTGAAGACGGAACCCGCGCCCGGCGACGGGAACCCGCTCGTGGACACGCGGAATCCGGGGGCGTCGTACGGGCTCGACCTGAAGTACGCGGTCACGCCCGGCCTGACGCTCACCGCTACGGTGAACCCGGACTTCGGCCAGGTCGAAGCGGACCCCGCGGTCGTGAACCTCTCCGGGTTCGAAACGTTCTTCTCGGAGCGACGCCCGTTCTTCATCGAGGGCTCGAGCGCGTTCAACTTCGACATGGACTGCAACGACGGCTCGTGCACCGGCATGTTCTACAGCCGGCGCATCGGACGGCAGCCGCGGCTCGAGCCGGAGGTCGGCGACGACGGGTTCTGGACGAAGCCGGCGCAGACGACGATCCTCGGTGCGGCGAAGCTGACGGGGCGCGTCGGCGGGTTCCGGATCGGCGCGCTCAACGCGCTCACGGGGCAGGAGAGCGCGGTCATCGCGGATGGCGCGGCGCGCACGAAGGCGCCGGTGGAGCCGTTCACGAGCTACAGCGTCCTGCGCACGAAGAAGGAGTTCGCCAACCAGTCCTCGCTCGGGTTCATGGTCACCTCCACGAACCGCGACCTGCAGGGGACGGACAGCCCGCTGCGCGCGCTTCCGGGCAACGCGACCACGGGAGGCGTGGACTGGGACTGGCGCGTCCTCAAGAAGTACTCGGTGACGGGCTACTGGGCGGGGAGCGCGCTCGCCGGGGACACCAATGCCATCGCGGAGATCCAGGAGAGCACGGTCCACAGCTTCCAGCGGCCGGACGCGGGACACGTCGAGTTCGACCCGGAACGCACGTCGCTGGCGGGCCACGCGGGCTCGATGGCGTTCTCGAAGATCAGCGGTGAGCGCGTGCGGTTCACGACGAACGTGGCCTTCAAGTCCCCCGGTTTCGACACCAACGACCTCGGGTTCATGCGCCGCGCCGACACCATCAACCAGAGCAACTGGCTGCAGTGGCGCGACGATCGGCCAGGCAAGTACGTGCGATCCTTCCGCTGGAACATCAACCAGTGGAGCGCCCGGAACTTCGACGGCGACCGCCTCTACATGGGGGGCAACGTCAACGCGCACTGGGTGCTGACGAGCAACTGGGCGTTCGGCGGCGGATTGAACGGCGAAACAAGCGGCTTCGACGATCGGGCGACGCGCGGCGGCCCGGGCGCCGTGACCCAATCAGGCTGGAACGGCTGGAGCTACGTGGATACTGACAGCCGGAAGCCCGTGATGGTGAGCTGGTTCCTCGGTGGCGGGCGGTACGCGCACGGCCCCGTGTTCTTCGACTTCGAGCCGTCGGTGACGGTGCGCCCCGCATCATTTGTCAATGTATCGGCCGGCATGGGCTGGTCCGCGTTCAGCCAGGAGACGCAGTGGGTCGAGCAGGACGGGGCGGGCGAGTACGTCTTCGGGCACCTGAAGCAGCGCACGATCTCGCTGAACACGCGCGTGAACTACACCATCACCCCGACGCTGTCGATCCAGATCTACGCGCGGCCATTCGTTTCGGCCGGCGACTACACTGATTTCCTGCGCCTGGTGGACGGCCGCGCGAACCAGCTTGCCGACCGGTACGCGGCGTATGCCGCCTACGATGGCAACCCGTCGTTCAACTACCGGTCCTTCCGCACCACCAACGTGCTTCGATGGGAGTACAAGCCCGGCTCGACGTTGTTCGTCGTCTGGCAGCAGGGGCGGGAGAACGTCGCGGACTACGGCGACTTCCGCTTCGGCCGCGACGTGGGCCGCGTGTTCAGCACGCCGGCCAGCAACGTGTTCCTGGTGAAGCTGTCGTACTGGCTGAACTTCTGAAGCGGGCTCTCAGAGGGCTCACGCGCCCCTTCTCTCGTCCGGGCGGTGCGTGAGCGCCGGCTGGACGGCTTCCCTCGCGCGTCTCCGCGTATCTCTGCGGTTTCGTTTTCCCCCGGCGACCTCCTGGTGTACGATCACGCTTACCAGTCTCCATCAAACGCCGCTCGTGCCGCGAGAGTCGTGAGCGGGCCGCACGCGCCGATTCAGCCTTTCTCAGCCGCCGCTCAGGACTTTTCACACGACCGGCCTCTACCATTGAGGATGTATGCGTGCACACGCCGCCGTCGGTGCACTGGTGCTGGTGCTGTCGCAAGGGTGCGCGCTGAAAACGCTCGCGCTGAAGAGCGTCGCCGACACCCTGTCCACCAGCGGCGAAACGTTCGCCTCGGACGACGATCCGGAGCTCGTCCGCGACGCCGTGCCGTTCGCGCTGAAAACCTACGAATCGCTGCTCGAATCCCTCCCGCGTCACCGCGGGCTGCTGCTCGCCACCTGCAGCGGCTTCACGCAGTACAGCTACGCGTTCGTGGAACCGGAGGCGGAGGCCCTCGAGGCGCGTGAGTACGAGCGGTCGCTGGCCGTGCGCGAGCGCAGCCTGAAGTTGTACCTGCGCGCGCGCGACTACTGCCTCCGCGCCATCGAGGTGGCGCATCCTGGGCTGCCCGCGCGGCTGAACGCCGGCCCCGACCCGGGTGCGGCGCTGCTGGCCGTCAAGAAGAAGGGCGACGTGCCGCTGCTCTACTGGACCGGCGCGGCGTGGGGCGCCGCGGTCAGCCTCGGTCTCGATCGGCCCGCGCTGGTCGGCGACATGCCCATCGTGCGCGCCCTCATGGACCGCGCGCTGGCGCTGGATCCGACGTTCGGGCAAGGGGCGATCCACGAGGTGCTGATCTCGCTCGAGGCGCTCCCCGCGGAGATGGGGGGCTCAGTCGAACGCGCGCGGGCGCACTTCGAGCGCGCCGTGGAGCTGCAGCGCGGGCGCGGCGCCGGCGCGTACGTGACGCTGGCGACGGCGGTGGCGCTCCCCGCGCACGATCGCGCGGAATTCGTCCGCCTGCTCGAGCGGGCGCTCGCGGTGGACGTTGACGCGGACAAGAGCCGGCGTCTCGCGAACCTCATCGCGCAGAAACGCGCCCGCGACCTGTTGTCCCGGGTGGACGACCTGTTCGTCACATCGGAGGACCGACTGCCATGAATCGCAGACTTCTCCTCGTCCCGCTGCTCGTTGCCGGCGCGGTCGCGAGCGTGCCGGCGCAGCAGCAGCGGGTCATCCGCATCGCATCGCTGGCGCCCGCGCGATCGGTCTGGGACAACGCCCTCCAGCAGATGCGGTCGGACTGGGCGCGCGCCACCGAGGGACGCGTGCGCGGCACGGTCTACCCGAGCGGGCAGCAGGGGGACGAGAACACCGTGCTGCTGAAGCTGCAGAGCGGCACCATCGAGGCGGCGGCGTTCACCCTGAACGGGCTCGCGCGCATCGATCCCGCGTTCAACGTCTTCAGCATCCCGCTGTTCTTCCAGTCGTACCCCGAGCTGAACCACGTCCTCGCGCGGCTGACCCCCTCGCTCCGCGAGCGCGTGGAGAAACGCGGATACGCGCTGCTGCACTGGGGTCATGCGGGCTGGGTTCGCTTCTTCAGCACGAAGCCGGTGAAGACCCTCGACGATCTGAAGGCGCTCAAGATGTGGACCACGGCCGGTGACGACGAGATGATCGCCATCTACCAGCGGCACGGCTACCGGCCGATCGGGTTGCCGACGACCGCCATCCTGACCGGGCTGACGAGCGGCATGATCGAGGCGGTGCCGACCACGCCGACCGTCATGCTGTTCTCGCAGTGGTACGGGCGGGCGCGGTACATGCTCGACGTGCCCGTCACCCCCTTCATCGGCGCTACCGTGATCAGCTTGCGCGCGTGGCGCGCGATCGACGAGAACGACCGCGCCGCGATCCTGCAGGCCGCGAAAACGGTCGAAGCGCGGCTCGAGCGCGAGATCCCGAAACACGACGACGAGTCCGTCCAGGTGATGCGGAGGAAGGGACTGATCGTCACCACCACGTCCGGCGACGGCTGGTCCGCCGAGGGCCAGCGCTTCGCGGACGCGATGAAGGGCCTGGTGCCGGATGACTTCTACGCTGCCGCCCTCCGCGAGCGCGATGCCTTCCGCCGGCAGGGAGCCGCGTTCACGCGTTAGCGCGCTGGCCGGCCGCGTCGAAGAGCACGTCGCGGCCTTCGCGCTGCTCGTGATGACGGCGCTGCCGCTCGCAGAAATCCTCGTCCGGCGGCTGCTCACCAGCGGCATCCCTGGCGCCGGGTCGATCGTGCAGCACCTCACGCTCTGGGTGGGCTTCGTCGGCGCCGCGCTGGCCGCGCGCGACAACCGCCTGCTCGCGCTCGGGAGCGGCGCGCTGCTGCCGGATGCCGCGCGCCGCGTGACCGGGGTGTTCGCGGGCGCGATGGCCGCCGCCGTCACGGTGATGCTCTTCTGGGGATCCGTGCAGCTCATCGTGACGCAACGGGAACTCGCACAGGAGATGGCGTTCGGCATCCCGGTCTGGACGGTACAGATCGTGCTGCCCTTGGCGCTCGCGGCAATCGCGATCCGGCTGGTGCGGCACGCCGCGCCGGACGCGCGGCGCCGGGCCCTCGCGGCGGCCGGACTCGTGGCCGGCGCGCTCGTCCTGTGGAAGCCGGCCGTCCTCGGCGGTCCCGGCCTGACGATCGCGATGGCCCTCCTCATCGGCGCCGGCGTGCTCGGAACGCCGATCTACGCCGTGCTGGGCGGCGCCGCGTTGCTGTTGTTCCTCGCCGAGGGGTTCGCACCCGTCGCCGTGCTCATCGAGACGTACGCCCTCGCTGTTTCTCCCACGCTTCCCGCCATTCCGCTGTTCACGCTCGCCGGGTTCGTCCTCGCGCACGGCCGGGCCTCGCACCGGTTGTTGCGGCTGTTCCGCGCGTGGGTCGGGTGGATGCCGGGGGGCACCGCCGTCGTCGCCGCGATCCTCTGCTCGTTCTTCACCGTCCTCACCGGCGGCTCGGGCGTGACGATTCTCGCGCTCGGCGGCCTGCTGTTCCCTGCGTTGCTGCGGGACGGCTACCGCGATCGCTTCGCGCTCGGCCTGATGACCGCGTCTGGTTCGCTCGGCCTGCTGCTTCCGCCGGCGCTCCCTCTCATCGTCTACGCGGTGATCGCGATGGTGCCCGTCGAGGAGCTCTTCGCCGGTGGCGCGCTGCCCGGCCTGCTGCTGACCACGATGGTCGCCGCGTGGGGCATTCGCGAGGGGCTCGTCGGGCGGACGCCGCGCGCGCCGTTCCGCGCGGGCGAGGCGTGGAGCGCGCTCTGGGAGGCGAAATGGGAGGCGCTCGCGCCGCTGGTGATCATCGTGTCGATCTTCAGCGGCTGGGCGACGCCCATCGAGTCGGCCGCCGTCACCGCGTTCTATGTGCTCGTCACGCAGGGCCTGATCCACCGGGAGATCGGGCTGAAGGGAGACCTGCGCCGCGTGACGTGCGACTGTGCCGCGGTCGTGGGCGGTGTGCTGATCATTCTCGGCGTGGCCGTCGGCCTCACCAGCTACATGGTGACGGCCGACGTGCCCGGCCAGCTGCTTCGTTGGACGCAGCAGCACATCGAGTCGCGCGCGATGTTCCTGCTCGCCTTGAACGGCCTGCTGCTCATCGTCGGGTGTCTGATGGACATCTTCTCGGCGATGATCGTCGTCGTCCCGTTGATCGCGCCGCTCGGGGCCGCGTTCGGTGTCGATCCCGTGCACCTCGGGATCATCTTCGTGGCAAACCTGGAGCTCGGGTACCTGACGCCGCCAGTTGGCCTGAACCTCTTCCTCGCATCCTATCGATTCGATCGCCCGGTGTTCGAAGTGTTCCGCGCGGTGGTCCCGCCGCTCATCATCCTGGCCGTGGGCGTGCTGCTCATCACCTACGTGCCGTGGCTGACGACCTGGCTGCTGCCGGGGCGGTGAGATTCAGCAACCACATGGTGCCAGCGGCCCCACAGCGGTATGATTGCCTCCCCGGAGCCACGCCGCGTTGGAGGGGACCTCCATGATCGGGCCGCGCCACCTGACCGCGTTGCTCTGCCTGCCTGTGTGCATTCTGCTTGGCGAACCCGCGCAGGCTCTCGCACAGCTCGTCAGCCGCACCATCGTCTCTGGGTTGACCGCCCCGCTTGGCTTCGTCCAGGACCCCTCCGATCCTGCGGTGCAGTACGTCGTCGAGCAGGGCGGGCGAATTCGCGTGCTGCGGGCTGGTGTCCTGCAGGCAGATGATTTCCTGAACCTGTCCGGCAGCATCCTCTCAGGCGGCGAACGCGGGCTGCTCGGCCTGGTATTTCCGCCGGATTACGCGACGAGCGGCCGTTTCTACGTGAACTTCACGAATCCGCAGGGGCACACGGTCATCGCGCGCTTCCGGCGCTCGGCGAACCCCCTGGTCGCAGATCACGCGTCGCGGTTCGACCTCTCGTGGGGTCCGCTGCGCTACATCGAGCAGCCCTATTCGAACCACAACGGCGGACATCTCGCCTTCGGCCCCGATGGCCATCTCTACATCGGCATGGGAGACGGCGGCAGCGGCAACGACCCGCAGCACTTTGCCCAGAACCCCCAGTCCCGTCTCGGGAAATTCCTGCGCATCGACGTGAGCGTTCCAGACACGGACCCGATCGGCTATCGGATTCCCCCTGATAACCCCTTCATCGGGTCTGCGCTGCCGGAGATCTGGAGCTTCGGGCTCCGGAACCCGTGGCGATTCAGCTTCGACGATCCGACGTTCGGCGGCACCGGTGCGCTCGTGATCGCCGACGTCGGTCAGAACGCGTGGGAAGAAGTCGATTACGAGCCGCGCAACCGGGGCGGCCGGAACTACGGCTGGCGGAATCGTGAAGGCGCCCATCCGAACGTCCAGACGCTGCCGCCCGCGTTCACGCCGCTGATCGACCCGATTCACGAGTACGACCGGACATCTGGCAGCTCGATCACGGGCGGGTTCGTGTACCGGGGCCGTCTGATGGGCGCCGCGATGCGCGGCCGCTATTTCTTCGCCGATTTCATCAGCGGTCGGATCTGGTCGATCGCGCTCACCCTCGACGCCGCGGGCGAGGCCACCGCTTCCGGCCTGATCGAGCACACGGTGGAACTGGGCGGCACTGCGGGGCTCGGCAACATCAGCTCGTTCGGCGTCGACGCATCGGGCGAGCTGTACATCGTCAGCTATTCGCGCGGAGAGGTCCTGCAGCTTCTCGGACGGCCGGCACCGCCCCGGAACCTTCGCATCGTCAGGTAGGCTGCCGCGGGTCGAGATTCAGCACGGGTACCAGCGCGTCCAGGCGCCGGTCCCCTTCGTAATACACCCGTTCGAGAAACAGGCCGGACGCGGGCGCTGTCAGCTTCGCGGGGGTTCCGGACCTCTCTTCGAGGAACCGCCGCACGTCCTCGCGCGTCAGGTCGCCCGTTCCCACCGCCGCAAGGACGCCGACGATGCGGCGCGCCATTTTCCAGATGAAGTGCGAGCCCTCGATGCGGAGGAGCACCAGGTCGCCGCTCGGCTCGATGCGGATGCCGTCCACCTGCACCTTCGTCGATTTCAGCTCGGGATCGTCTTCCGTGAACGACTGGAAGTCGCGAAGCCCCCGGAACAGGAGCGCGGCGTCCCGCATCCGATCGAGATCGATCGGCTCGCGGATCCACCAGACAAGCGCCTTGCCGAACGCCGTGCGCCGCCTGGCGATCTGATAGAGGTAGCTGCGGGCCACCGCGCTGTGCCGCGCGTGGAACCTGTGGGTCACCGTTTCCACGGCGAGCACGTTGATGTCGGACGGCAGCTCGTCGTTGAGGCGGCGTCGCAGCGTTTCGGGCGGGAGCGTCGCGGCGATGTCGAGGTGCGCGACCTGCGCCAGCGCATGCACGCCGGCATCAGTGCGGCCGGACCCGTAAAGCTCGAACTTGCGTCCCGCCGCAACCTCGCGTAACGCACGGTCGATCTCCCCCTGGACCGTTTTCGCGTTCTTCTGGATCTGCCAGCCGCTGTAGCGCGTCCCCGCGTACTCGATCGTCAGCTTGAAGCGCGGCATGCGGGGCTGCTCAGTACCCCATCTCTCTCTTGATCCCGCGGACGACCCGCTCGAGCTCATCGACCAGGCTCCCGCCGCCCGCCTCGCGGAAGGAACGCACGAGCGTGTCGTAGTACCACAGGATGTCGTCAGGCGAGGCGTTGAACCGGGCCCACACCTCCTCGCCGTGCGTCCGCAGGTCACGCAGGATCGCGTACGCGTTGTGCACCTTGTCTGCGGCCGACACTCGAAGGGTCTCGGCGTCGAGCGCTCTCGCATGCTCGACATACTTCTTCTTCCGGTCCAGCCACGGCTCCTTCGGCTCTGACCAGCTGTCCGTGCATCCCTCGACCATGTGGGCGACCTTCGGACCGAAGCGGCGTCGGATGTCCTCGAGGCGCGCGCGTCCTCCCCTGTCTTCCGGCGCATCGTGCAGGAGCGCCGCGATCGCCGCATCCTCGTCGCCGCCGTCATCGAGCACGAACGACGCCACTCCCAGCAGGTGCGCGATGTAGGGCCTGCCGGTCCCCTTGCGCGGCTGCTCCTTGTGGACGTCCGCCGCATACCGCACCGCCTCCATGAACCGCTCGGTCAGCTGTGTCACGCAGATCTCCTCAGTGTGACCCAGTCTGTCACACCCCTTTTCTATAGTCGCTTCAAGAGGAGAGAAACCAATGGCATTGATGCTCACCCGCAAGACCGCACGCCGACGCTCGTCGCCGGCCCGCTCGGCAGCGCAGGGGGTGCTGTGGGACCCCATCCTGGTGGGACGCTCCTTCGAGCGCGCCGCGCTGACCTTCCGCTCGGGCGAAGAAGTGCTCCGGGAGCGGCTTCGGGAACTCGAGCTGAAGCGCCGCCGCGCGCAAATCCGGGCGCGGCGCGCCCTCGAGGACCGCGATCCGGCCACATCGGTTCGGTCTGGGGCTCTGCCGTTCGCGAGCTGACGATCGGATGAGTCGCAGCGTCCGGGGGGAGACCGCCTCCGGAGTTCGGTCTGCCGGCTCTGCTCGCGGCGTACGGCGAGGCGGAGGTCGGCCCGCCCGGGGGTCAGCGACCCGAGCCGATGGACGTGACGACGGCAGGCAGGCCGATCGGCCGGCCGTTCACGTGCGTGTAACGGTAGGACATCCGCAGTGTGCCGGTGCCCGCGAACCGAAGGTCGGCGAGCGTTTCGACGTCCACCGGCAGGTTGAAGCCGTTCACCTGTTCGTAGCGGCGCGTCAGGTCCACGTGCTTGATCCAGAACGACGGGCTCGACGCGAGGCGCCCCTCGACGCGCACCAGCGCCGCGTCGTGGCGTCCGAGGAACATCGCGCCGTTGACCAGCAGCTTGCCCTTGCGCCGCGGCTTGAGGAGGACTTTCAACAGGTCCTCCGGCTGCTCGGGCGCGCTGAGAAACTCGTAGTTGTCCGCGTCGATGCCGCTCCGGCGCGCCTCGCCGGACACCCATGCCAGGCGCTCGGTTTCGAGGACCTTGCGCAGCACGCGACGCCGCACGCGCTCCGACCCACCCTCGGCGACGATTTCGTACGAGAACGTGTCCCCCTCGAGGCTCGTCCACGCTTCCAGCCAGCCCGCCTGGCCCATGCCATCGGCCTCGAGGCGTCTGAAGGCCCGGTAGCTGGTCAAGGGATCTGTGCAGCGGTCGAGGTAGCGCGCGACCGCCGGCTCGAGTCGCACTGCGTCCGCATCGCCGTGTAGCGATGGCGCCGCGGTGAGCACCGCGAGCGTCAGAAATCCGAAGCCCAGCTGCGCAGCGGACCTCACGGTGGGGCAGTAATGCAAGCACCCGTCCGCCTGTCCAACTCATCAGGCGCCTGCCGCGGCCTCCGATCTCGACCCCTGACCCCTGACCCCTGACCCCTGACCTCTGGCCTCTGGCCTCTGGCCTCTGGCCTCTGACCTCTGACCTCTGACCGCTGACCAGCCTCTGGCGGCTTGTGCGATCATTCCGCCCATGACCGAAAAGGGCCCGAAATCCGCCTACGAGCTCGCGATGGAGCGCCTCCTGAAGAAGGACGCCGAGCAGGGCATCGTCGAGCGTCCGCTGACCGACGCACAGAAAGCTGAAATCGCGGAAGTGCGGAACCTCTACGAGGCGAAGATCGCGCAGGCGGAGGTGATGCACCAGTCGGCGCTCGCCAAGGCCGTCGATCCGCAGGCGTGGCAGGAGGCCGAGGAGAACTACCGTCGCGAGCGCGAGCGGCTCACGTCGGAGCGGGAGCGGAAGGTCGAAGAGATCCGCGCCCGGGAGTAGAAGAACAGAAAAACGGGGACAGTCACCGTTTTTCCTACTTAAGGAAAAAGGGGACAGTCCCCGTTTTGGTCCCGCGCACGCGCTTTGCACTCTACGCCCGTTCGGCGATGCTGAACCAGATTCTCCGCGTTGCGGACCAGGAGCTCATCCGGAGCGAGCGCCGCCTCCTGAACGACCTGCGCGCGGCCCTCATCCGCTTCGGCGCGAGCGAAGACACGCGCGCCACGCTCGACCGCTCCATCGAACAGCTCGACGAGCTCTTCCTGCTCGTCGTCGTGGGCGAGTTCAACGCGGGAAAGAGCGCCTTCATCAATGCGCTTGTTGGCGGGCCCGTCTTGCCGGAAGGTGTGACGCCCACGACCGCCCAGGTCACGCTGCTGAAGCACGGCGAGTCGGTGCCTGTCGGCACGCGCGGGGAGGTCACACGCGATAACGTTGTCGTGGTGACGGCGTCGGCCGATATCCTCCGGGACATCCACATCGTGGACACTCCGGGGACGAACGCGGTCATGCGCGAGCACGAGCGCCTGACGTCCGAGTTCGTTCCGCGCTCGGACCTCGTGCTGTTCGTCACGTCGGCGGACCGGCCGTTCACCGAGACGGAGCGCGCTTTCCTCGAGTACATCCGCGAATGGGGCAAGAAGATCGTCATCGTCATCAACAAGATCGACATCTTCCACGACGAGGGCGAGCTGGAGGAGGTGCGCCGGTTCGTGGAGGCGAACGCGCAGTTGTTGCTGGGCACGGTCCCGGAGATCTTCCCGGTCAGCGCCCGCCTCGCGATTCGCGCCAAGCGCGGCGACCCGTCGCATTGGCAGGCGAGCCGGTTCGAGCCGCTCGAGCGCTACATCCGCGACACGCTGGACCAGGCGAGCCGCCTGAAGCTGAAGCTGCTCAACCCGCTCGGCATCGGCGTGTCGCTCACGAACCGGTACCTGGGCCTGACACGCGAGCGGCTGACGCTGCTCGCCGACGACTTCGCGGCGCTTGAAGACGTCGAGGCGCAGCTCGGGCTCTACGAGCAGGACATGCTGCGGGAGTTCGAGGGGAGGATGGCGGAAGTCGAAAACGTGTTGCTGCAGATGGAGCGGCGCGGCCATGACTTCTTCGATGACACGCTCCGGATCGGCCGGGTGATGGACCTCCTGAACCGCGCGCGCGTGCAGCAGGGGTTCGAGCAGCAGGTCGTGGCGGACGCGCCGCAGCAGATCGAGCGGAAGGTCCACGAACTGGTGGACTGGCTCGTGGACAACGACTATCGCCAGTGGCAGCGCGTGTCTTCACACCTGGCGGAGCGCCGGCGCGAGTATCGCGAGCGGATCCTGGGCGAGCGCGGCGATCCCGAGACGCGCGCGTTCCATCACGATCGCACGCGGCTCGTCGAGGCGGTCGGCAGGGAGACGCAGCGCGCCGTGGACACGTTCGACCGCCGGCGCGAGGCGAGCGAGCTCGCCGACGGCGCCCGGAACGCGGTGGCCGCCGCTGCCGCCGCCGGCGCGGGCGCGCTCGGCTTGGGCACGCTGGTGACGGTCGCCGCGAGCACGGCGGTCGCCGACGTCACGGGCCTCATCATGGCGAGCGTGCTCGCGGCGCTCGGCTTCTTCATCATCCCGGCGCGCCGCCAGAAAGCCAAGGATGAGATGCGCCGCAAGATCACCGACGTGCGGGAGCGGCTGTCGCTGGCGCTGCGCACGCAGTTCGAGCGCGAGATCAGGGCGAGCACGGCGCGGATTCGCGAAGGCATCGCGCCTTACAGCCGCTTCGTCCGCGCTGAAGGAGACAAGCTCCGCGCAACCGAACAGCAGCTCCTCGCCCTCACCTGCGACCTCGAGGTGCTGCGTTCGCGGGTGGACGAATTGGCAGCGTTCTCACGCGGCCGACCTGACGCCGGCCTGAACCCTGAACCTGAACACTGAACCCTGAACCCTGACCCGTCAGACCTATCGAACCCGTCGAACCTGAAAGAACTCCCGCTGCAGCCGCAGCAGGAGGGGGATCGATCCGAGCACCGCCACGAGGTTCGGCAGCGCCATCAGGCCGTTCAGCGTGTCGGCGACGTTCCAGACCACGTGCAGCGATCCAGTCGCCCCCACGTAGATGAACACCAGCCAGAGGAGCCGGTACGGGAGCGCGGCGCGCGCGCCCAGCAGGTAGACGATGCCCGTCTCGCCGTAGTAGCTCCACCCGATCAGTGTGGAGAAGGCGAATAACAGGATCCCGCCCGTGACGACGATGTGGCCCCAGGTGCCGGGCAGGCCGGTTTCGAACGCGCGCGCGGACAGCGCGGCGCCGGTGAGGCCGCTCGCCCACGTGTCGGTGACCAGAATCACCAGCCCCGTCATCGTGCAGATCAGAATCGTGTCGACGAACACCTCGAAGATGCCGTACATCCCCTGCCGCACGGGGTGGTCCGTCTGGGCGGCGGCATGCACCATCGGCGCGCTGCCCAGGCCCGCCTCGTTCGAGAACAACCCGCGCGCGATGCCGTATCGCAACGCCAGCATGACCGTGCCGCCGGCGAAGCCGCCGGTCGCGGCCGTGCCGGTGAACGCGCCGTCCAGGACGAGCGCGATCGCGCCGGGCAGCGCCCCGGCGTGCAGGATGAGCACTGCCGCGCCGCCGCCAAGGTACAGAATCGCCATGAACGGCACCAGCACCGACGTGAACTCGCCGATGCGCTTGATGCCCCCGAGGATGACGGCGGCGGTCAGCACGACCAGCACGACGCCGGTCAGCCAGTGCGGCACTCCGAAGCTCGCCTGCAGCGACTCCGCGAGCGAATTCGCCTGCACCATGTTGCCGATGCCGAACGCCGCCAGCGCGGTGAGCAGCGCGAAGATGCCCCCGAGCAAGGGCATCTTTAGCCCCTTTCGAAGCGTGTACATCGCTCCGCCGCGCATCGTGCCGGACTCGTCCGGCTCGCGGTAGTGAAGCGCCACGACGATCTCCGCGTACTTCGTGCACATGCCGAGCACGCCGGACATCCACAGCCAGAACAACGCGCCGGGCCCCCCGAGGAAGATCGCGGTGGCCACGCCGGCGATGTTCCCGACGCCGACCGTCGAGGCCAGCGCCGTCGCGACGGCCTGGAACGGCGTGACGCTGCCGCGCCCTTCGCCCCGCGAGAAGACCTTGCTCAGCACCTCGGACAGCGCGGTGCCCAGGCGGCGGAACTGGACGAGCCCGGTGAGAATCGTGAGGAGCACGCCCGTGCCCACGAGCATGACGATCATCGGACCGCCCCACACATAACTGTTGACGACGCGTTCCCAGGACAGGAGTTGTTCCATAGACGTTCTGCGCGGTCAGGGTTGGGGATCGATCGCCGCCAGCCGCCGCCCGACCTCGGGAATGTCGTCCGGCCTGGAGAGATCCAGCACGCCGGTCTCCACCGGGAAGGTGCGGAAGCGCTGCCGCAGCTCGCGGACCGCGAACCGAACGGCGTTGGGCAGCTCCAGCTCGCCGCGCGGAGAGGGCTGGATGCGGCGGCACGCCTCATGAATCCGTTCGTCGAATCGCCAGATGTTCATGCTGACCGACACGTCCCCTTCTGCCATGGCGCTGTAGGTGTCGTCATCCGGCTTCTCGACGATGTCCTGGAGGTCGCCGTTCGGCGAGAGGCGGAGTAGAGCGAAGCTCCGGATTCGCTCCGGATCGATGTTGCTGTCGCGCAACAGCGCGTCGCGCGAGAAGGCGGGCAGCCCCTGGCCACCGAGCGCCGCGAGCGCGCGGTACACCTCGACTGGGTAATAGTTGTCCGCGTTGAGCGCGAGGAATGCCTCGTCTCGCGTGAACGGTGCGGCCGTGAGGATCGCGTCGGCGGTGCCGAGCGCCGCCGGCTGCACGGCAAAAGACACGCGCGCGCGCCGGGGCGGATGCGCGTGCTCATAGTGTTCGCGGATCGCGTCCTGACCCGGGCCGACGATCAGGCAGACGTCGGTGCAACCGGCGTCGGCGAGCGCGCTGATCACGTAGTCGAGGAAGGGTCGCTTGAAGGGGATCATCGCCTTGAGCCCGCGCGCGGCCATCTCCCGCTGCGCGTCGGTGAGCCCTGCCGCTTTGCCCGCGGCGCGCTGCATCCGCGTCCCCCTCCCACGCGCAAGCACGACGGCCTTCACTCCTGCGTGCCCTTCCCGCTCAGTCTCCGCGCGATGGCGGACCCAATCTGTTCGCCGGTGGGAGGATCGAGGTTCGTGAGCACGACGATCGTCCAGGAGCCGCTCGAGGGCAGCACCGAGCTCGTGCCGGGCGCGCCGCCGGCAATTCCCACGCCGCGATACGGCCGGTCCGCCGGTGGTTCGACAAGCCGTCCCGCGCGCAACTGGTCGTCGGGAGCTGCCTGTACACGGCCCGCAGACATCAGCAGCAGCAGCAGCACTGTCGTCACACCGGGATTTTATCGCGCCGCCCGGCGATTTTCCGGCGGCTGGCGCTCCGGTGGACGCATGGCGGGCCGCTCTGCCTCTACCCTGCGACGCCCGTCGTGACGCACAATAGGGCCCATCCCATGGAGTTCTTCAGCCTCGTACTGATGTTTGCCGCCGCCTGGATCGCGTTCAGGAGGCCGGAACGGGAACGGCTCGCGTTCGGGCTCGTCGTCATCAGCGTCGTTTTGATGGTGTTGCTCTACGCGCTGGGCACCCGCACGTCGCTCCTGCCTGGCGTGAACTACTGAGGCGCCCGATGTCCGACCGCCCCCCGGCCTCCGCGATCGACACCGTGCTCGCCCTTGCCGTCCTCTTTCTCTCGGCCGTGCCGGTGGGCATCGCCGCGTTCGTCCTGGGCTTTTTCGGAGGCGAGTCTCCCTGCATTCTCTGCTGGCAGCAGCGCATCGGCATGGCCCTCATCGCGCTGATCGGGCTGTTCGTGCTGCGTTACGGCGCGAAGCCCCGGTACTTGGGGCTGGCCGTCCTGGTCGGCGTGTGGGGCATTTACATGGCGGTCCGGCATTCGGCGCTTCACGTCGCCCGCGACATCGGGCAGGGCTTCAGCCTCGAGATGCTGGGCGCGCACACCTACACGTGGTCGTTCGTCATCTTCTGGTGCAGCACCGCAGCGATCGGCGCGTTGATCATGCTCGCCCGCGACGCCGACCTCGCGCCGGGGCCGCCGCGCCCGCTCCGCCGCATCGACAGCGTCGCCTTCGTCGTCTTTCTGGTTGTCATCGCGGCGAACATCGTCCAGGCATTCGCGAGCACCGGCCCGCCGCCGTTCATCGGTCAGGCGGACCCCGTACGCTTCTCGTTCAACCCGCGGCACTGGATCTGGTCGCTGGACGAGTACGCTCCGGCGCCGATCTCGTTCCGCGGCCGCTGGGGAATCGACAAGCCGGACGTGGCGGCCGTCGATCCGGATCCGGGCAGCGGCCCACTGCAGGGGCTTCCGCAACTGCGGGTCGTGGAACGCCGCCCTCTCGCGCTGCCGTTGCGCGGCGCGCCGACGGGCCTCGCGTACGACCAGACGAGCGGACGGTTTCTTCTGACGACGGAACACGGCGTGTACGTGACCGACGGGTCGCTCTCGCGGGTCCTGCGTCACACCGTGATCGATCCCGCCTTCTCGGTTGACATTGCGCGCTTTGCGGCCGCGGCGTTCGTCGACAGCCGGACCGTCATCGCCGTCAGCGAGAACAAGAGCTACGTGATCCTCCGCGAGCCGGAGGGGTCCGCGGATGTCGATCGGAACTACCGGTATTTCCTGGAATCGTTCGACCAGTTCACGGAAGTGTCGCGCTCCCGTTTCGCAACAGTGCGCGCGCGCATGATGTACATCATGTCCGCGGCGTACGATGCCGCGTCGAACTCGATGTACACGCTCGCCGTTCCGAACGCGAAAGTGAAAGGGCTCGTCGTCTCGCGGTTCTCCATGACCGACCGCCTGCTGTCGGAGGAGTTCGTGCCTGCGCTGGCTCCGGAGCTTGCGGCGATGGCGAGGGCGGGTTCGGGGGAACGCCCGCTCGATGCGTACTACGTGACTGGCGCCGCGATCGCGGGGGACCGCCTCTACGCACTCAGCGCTGCGCACAGCACGCTGCTGGCCATCGACCTCCGCGCCCGCACCATCGTCGCCGCGCAGGCAATCCCCGGGCTGTCGCGACCGACCGGCATGGCGTTGAAGGAAGACCAGTTGTTCATCGTGGGCGCGGACGGCCAACTGACAATCGTGCAATACGAGTAGTGTCCGCCTTCGGGCGGACCGCAGAACGTTTTCACCAGCCACGTGGTGGCCCAGAGCGCACGAAGCGTGCGCCGGAAGACGTTTAGAAAAAGGTGCTGCGATGCTTGTGATCGCCGGTGCAACTGGTCACGTGGGCTCCGTGGCAGCCGGTCGGCTCCTGGCGGAGCGGAAGCCGGTTCGGGTGATCGTCCGGGATTCGGCGAGGGGCGCGCGCTGGGCGGCGCGCGGCGCGCACGTCGCGGTCGCGGACTTGCGGGACGCGCAGTCGCTTGCCGGCCCGCTTCGAGGCGCGACAGGCTTCTTCGTGCTGCTGCCACCCGACTACGGCGCAGCCGATTTGTTCGCCGCGCAGCGACGGGTCGCGGAGGCGGTGACCGCGGCCGTCCGCGCAAGCGAAGTCCCGCATGTGGTCCTGCTCTCCTCGGTGGGCGCCGATTTGCCGGAGGGCACCGGACCGATCAAGGGGTTGCACTATTTCGAGGAGTGCCTGCGCAGCACTGGAGTCTCGTTGACAGCGCTCCGCGCGTCGTACTTCCAGGAGAACGCCGCCGAGGCTCTCCTCCTGGCACAGAGCGCCGGCATCTTCCCGAACTTCGGTGACCGCGACGATGTGGCGTTCCCGATGATCGCGACCAGGGACATCGGGGACGAGGTGGCGAAGTGCCTCTCGCGCCCGCCGCAGGCGAGTGAAGTGGTCGATCTCGTCGGCCCCGACTACACCCAGCGGGACGTCGCCAAGGCGCTCGGCGACGCGCTGGGCAAGCCGCTGCGGGTGGTGAACATCCCGCAGCCGCAGTGGGTGCCGGCGCTCCTGCAGGCGGGACTGGGGCAATCGGCGGCCGAGGCGCTCGCCGAGATGTACGACGCGGCCGCAGAAGGTCTGCTGGTCCCGCGCGGCGATCGCCTGGTCCGCGCGACAACGCCGCTTCACGAGACGATACGACCGATTACCGACCCCCTCGACCCTGAGCCCTGACACTAGCTCGGCCTCGCGAACGGCAGCCGCGGCCCGAGCGCCGCGTACAGCCGCGTCGCAGGCTCGTCGAACTCCATGCGCGGCGCGTACTTCTCCCGCGCCTCTTCCAGTTCCTCGAGGATCTCCTCCGCCAGCGCGCGCGGCGCGACGACCCGCGCGAGCGGGCCGAAGCTGAGGATCCAGCTTCGAAGGGCGGGGTCGATGCAGACGTCGAGCGTCAGGAGCAGCGAGCCGTCCGGCCGCTCTTCCGCGCGCTGCGACGCGTGCCAGTCGCGCTCGAACACGTAGGCCGCGATGCTGCGGTCGAACTCGATCTCGACGCGGGCAGGATCGCCCGTGTGGACGCCGAGGGAGTTCTTGAACGGCTTGTCGGTGAGCGTGCGCTTGCCGTCGAAGCGCTGCCCGGTCTCGGCGTACGCGCGGATGCGCTCCACGGCGAAGGTGCGCATTTGACCGTACTCCGGCACGAACGCGATGAGATAGATCCCTCCCTGCGCGTACGTGAGCCGGTATGGCTCGATCACGTATTCCTTCACGCGGCCGCTGGAGAAGGAGTGGTACGTCATGGTGACGCGCTTCTTGTCGAGCGCCGTATCGATGATGCGCGGCACGATCTCGCGCAGCCGCTTCTCGTCGCGCCGCTTGCGCGGCTCGCTCTTCGCCTGCAGCACCGCCGGCAGTCGATCCAGGAAGCGGCGCACCCCCTCAGGCAGCGTCGCCTCGAGCTTCGCCATCGCGCGCGTCAGCTCGTCGCGGAACGGCGCCGACGCGAGCGCCTCCAGCATCGACCGGCTCATATAGAGCGCGCACATCTCCGGCAGGCCCAGCCCTGTCTGCGCCAGTCTCTTGAACGGTTTGGAGCTGAACTTGTAGAGCGTCGTGCCGCTTTCGCGATCGGTATAGAGCGGGAATCCCGCGCGTTCGAGCGCCTCGAGGTCACGCCGAATCGTGCGCGGGTGCACCCTGCTCGCCCTTGCCAGCTTCTGCACGCTGACGCCCGTCTCGGTGGCGTCGATCGTCCGCAGGATTTCCCACTGCCGCACCAGCTCGCTGTTTCTCACGGCCGAATTTTACGCCGAAGGACAGAAACATGGCGCGGGCAACCGGCAACGCGCGGCGGAGCATCTGTCTCCTGCCTTCTGTCTTCTGCCTCCTGAAAGTGTGACCAGCCCTGTCCACAGCCAGTTCTACCCTCGCAGGCATGAGCGCAATCACCTCCGCCATCGCCGGCGTGACCATAGGCATCGACGTCACCGTCCAGAACCTGACCATGTTTCCGCTCCTCGGCCGCGAGAACGAGCCGGGCCCCGCGGATCAATTTCTCACCCTCGACGAGGCGCTCAGCGGCGGCTGGGCGCGCATCACCGAGGTCTCGGAGCAGGGGAGCGTTCCCGAGCTCCGTGTCTCGAACACTTCTGACGCGCCCGTTTTCATCCTCGACGGCGAGGAACTGATTGGGGCGAAGCAGAACCGCGTGGTCAACCTGTCGATCCTGGTCCCGCCACGGTCGGTGCTGAAGATCCCCGTTTCGTGCGTGGAGGCGGGGCGCTGGCACGCGCGATCGCGGACGTTTGCCGCCGCGCCGCGAGTGCAGTTCGCCGCCGGCCGCGCGCGCAAGATGCAGCAGGTCACCGCGTCGATGATGAGCCACGGCGCCCGCATGGCGGACCAGTGTGCCGTCTGGGACGACATCGCGCAGAAGTCCGCTCGCATGCAGGCGCACTCGCCCACCTCCGCTATGGAAGCGATGTTCGTCAGCTACGAGGATTCGATCGAGAAGTTCGTGGCCGCACTGCTTCCCGCGCCGGGCCAGACGGGCGCGCTGTTCGCCGTCGGGGAGCGCGTAGCCGGGTTCGAGCTCTTCGCCACGGCGCCGCTCCTGCGCAAACTGCTCCCGAAAATCGTTCGGAGCTACGCACTCGACGCCATCGACGATGACCGGACACGCTCGGGCGAGGGGACGCAAGGCCGGCATCGCCATCGGCGGCGCGCGGAGGGGTCGCTTCGCGTGGCGGCCAGCCAGTTCCTGGACGCCACGGCGCGCGTCCCGGGCAAGCCGATGTCGGCGATCGGGTTCGGCGTCGATGTCCGGATCCACGCGCCCGGTGTCACAGCTGCCGCACTCGTGCACGACGATCGCGTCGTCCATCTGGGCGCGTTTGCCGCATAGCCGAGGGTGGTCCCATGCCGACGACGCTGAAGCTCCTCGGGCGTCGGATCTCCCAACGCGGCGGGATCTGCACGATCTGGCTTGCGTACGAACAACCTGCGCCAACCGCTGCCCGGCCCGCGGCGCGCCCGCGACTTGCCAGGGCGTTCTGGACGGAGGAGGAAGCCCGCGAGTGGGCGGCGGCCGAACGCCGATACCGTCCAGGGGTGCACGTGCACATCTACCGCGTGATTGCAGACACAGAGTGGGTGAAGGAGAACTTGCTCCGCCGCGCCCAGCACGTGGTCTCACACGGCGCGCCGGACGACGCGGAGCAGCCGGATCTCACGGTCACGCCGGGCGCGGTGGCGGAGGTGCTTTAACCTAGTCCTTGCCGATGACCCACGTCGTCATGCAGCGCTGGTTCTGCACGTTGGTGGTCTTGATCGGTTCGAGCAGCCTGGCGCCGAGCTGGTCGGTCCAGTCGAGCAGGAACGGTTCGTCCACGAGGAACCGCTCGCTGCCGTCCGGTAGCCGCGCGCGGCGGCCGTTCAGCCAGCGGACGCGCGTTTCGAGACCGATGGTGGAGGCGAGCCGGGCGAAGAGGAGGCCGCCGGATCTGAGCACCCGCCACAGCTCTTGCAGCATGTCGGCGAAGTGGGTGTCATCGCGCGCGAAGTGGAGCACGGCGCTGCTGATGACCGCGTCCATCGTCCGGTCGCGCCAAGGCAAGATCGAGAGGTCGCCGGCGATGAAGTGCGCCGGCGGCAGCGAGGGCGCGAGCTCGGCGGCAATCTTCCGCAGGCGTCCGATCGCCGCCGCGTCGGCGTCGATTCCGTGCACGGCAAACCCATGCCTGATGAACCAGCGGATGTTCCGGCCGATCCCGCAGCCCGCGTCCAGGATCGTGCGACGCGAATCGAACCGTCCCTTGAGGAGCTGGTCGAAAAGGTATATGTCGATCTCGCCGAACTCGTCTCGAAGTTCTGAGGAGAAGCTCATAGGGTCAGGTCTCGAATCGCCGATCTAACGGACTCGAGCGACACCAGACATGCGCTGGCAGTATAACGATCCGCCGCTCGTGTAGCTCTTCGTGGCCGCGTACGCGGCGCACATCGTGGAAGAGTGGCTGGGCGGTTTCCCCCAGTGGTTCGCGACCGTTGCCGGGCGCCCGCTCCCTGCCAGCGTGTTTGCCACGGGCCGCTACTCGCCTGGCCTGATCACGGGCGTCGTGCTCTACCTCACGGGACGCCGGCGGATCTCCAGGGTGCCGGCGCTTTGGCGTAATGCGGCGAGCGCCGTAGGGCCGGCCGCGATATGCTGGTCGGCCCGGTATTCGTCAGACGGTCAATCGGAACGCACAATCTGCCTGGTTCACTGGAAAGGAAGCGGAGTGCTCAGATGTGGTTCGAGGTCGCCATCGTCATGACCATCTTTGCGTTTGGGAACATCTTCTTCGGGCACTTCGAGGAGAGGACGCCAAGGGGCCGCCGGGCGTTGAAGGTGCTTGTGTTCGTGGGGCTCACGATTGCCATCTCGGCCAGTTTTGGCCGCGCCTGGGCGTTGGCCTTTCTTGTTGTTGCAGCGGTCGTCCCCTTCGTGGTGATTCACATGTGGTGGCTTCCCAAACACGGTATCAACGGTTGGACTGGTGAGCCGAAGGACAAGTATTACCGGTTAAGGGGCTGGGAGCGGTGAGCCCCTTGGTATCGGGAGGAGAGCGCGGAGACCGCCGAGGGCGGGTGCAACGCAGGTGCCGGCCGGCAGCGCGCCTCCGCGTCCTCCGCGAGCTCCGCGGTTCCAAAACGATACCGGTCCTTCAACGGCGAGTAACGGTCCACACTAGTGCGGGACGCGCCCGCGCGCTCGCCGCACCGCGGCGCCGAGCGCGCCGTGGGTGCTCCGCATCGGCATGAGGGTCGCCGCCGTCTTGTTCACGTCCACGAGGTCCGTTTCCACGCGCACGTCTCCGCTGAGCGCCGGCTGCGACCGAACCGTGAAGACGAAGCGCCCGGTCATGCGCGAGTTGTCCGAGGACATCGTCTGCCAGTCGGAGACGCCGATCTGGACGGGGAACCCATCGTAGGACGTGTTGTAGAGGCCCGTGAGCGAGAGGGACCCATTGTCCGCGATCGTGCCGGTGATCGGACCCGCAAAGCCACCGATGTCGATCGTTCCGCTGACGTTGGCGCTCTGCTGCGAGAGGGTCAGGCTGAGAGTGTCCTGATCGCCGGCCGTCAGGTCCCCGCACACATCCGCCAGCTGCCAGTCACCCGTCGCCGAGCAACTGCGCATGCTGAGGAACCCGCGCCAGGTCCCCTGGTAATCCGGGACGACGCGCAGGGTCCGGTTCGCGGACAGTCCCTGGTACTCCGCCGTGATTGTCGCCCTGCCGGACGCGACTCCCGTCGCGCGCCCGGTCGAATCGATCGTGGCGACCGACGTGTTGTCGCTCCGCCACGTCGCGGTGACGACGTTCGTCGTCCCGTTCGACATGGTGGCGTTCGCGGTGAACGACTCGCTCGCTCTCAGCTTGAGCGTGTCCGTGCCGGGGCTGATGCCGAGCGACGTCACCGTGGCGCTGGGGCTCGTCGTCGAGCCGCCGCCGCCCCCGCCGCCGCACGCGATGAGACCGCCCGACGTGAAGAGAATTCCGCACAACGCCGCCGCCGACAATCTGCGCGCGCGCATATGTGCCTCCTGCCCGGAATGCGAAAATCGGGCACGAGACGGTTCTCGCCCTCCGGAGATTCATCTCCGGGGCCGAGAATCACAACGCTTTGGCGGATGCGGTGAAGGATAACACGCCGAACGCTTCGGCCCGCCGAAACATCCCGCGCGAGGGCGAAACCCTGACGCGTGACGCCTACGTGTAGCCCCCCGCCGGCCGTGCCTTCCAACGCCCCCGCGTGAAGTCGGGGAACTCCACGGGCTCGCTGCGGCGGGCCACCGAGCGCTCGCTCAACTCGACGACCGCGCTCAGCGCGGCGGCGTCGTACACGTCCATGTCCGTCGGGGTCCCCTCGCGGAGGCACTCGATCAGCCGGTAGTCCTCCAGGTAATCCATCCCGCCGTGGCCCGCGCCGGCGGCGTCGCGCTCGAGTTTCTTCCAGAAGGGATGATCGAACTCGGTCAGGTACGTCTTCGCGTCTTCCCACGTGTGTTCGGGGCTGCGCCCCTCGATGTGCACACGATCGGGGTAGCCCTGGAACAGCCCGCGCGTCCCCTGCACCAGATTGATGCGGCTGTACGGGCGCGGGAGGTTCGTGTCGTGGACGACGAGAATCGAGCGCCCCCTGGCGGTTCGAATCATCGACGTGTTCACGTCGCCGAGCACGTAGCGCTCCGCGCGCTGCGGCGCCCCTTCCGGGAAATTCGCCTGCGCGAACAGCTGCAGGCCGCGCGACGGGCTGCTCATGGAGACGAGATAGTCGAACCGGTCCCCGCGATTGATGTCCATGCAGTTGGCGACAGGGCCGAGGCCGTGCGTCGGGTAGAGGTTCGCGTTCTTCTTCATCGACCATGCGCGCCGCCAGAGCCCCTCGTTCGCGTTCTCGAACTTCACCCCGCGCAGATCGTGCAGGTAGCCTCCCTCGGCGTGCAGGATTTCGCCGAAGAGGCCCTGGCGCGCCATGTTCAGCACCATCAGCTCCGACCGCCCGTAGTTGCAGTTCTCCATCATCACGCAGTGGCGGCGGTGTTTCTCGGCCGCTTCGACGAGCGCCCAGCACTCGTCGAGGGACATCGCCGCGGGCACCTCGGTGGCGGCGTGCTTGCCGTTCTTCATCGCGGCGAGGCAGACCGGGACGTGCCATTCCCACGGCGTGGACGTGAAGACGAGATCGACGTCGTTCGCCTGGCACAGCCGCTCGAAGTCGCGCGGCCCTCTCGAGAAGCCCGCCGGTTCCGGCTGGCCCGCGTCCGCGACCATCTTTCGCGCGCGCTGCACCTTCTCCTCGACGATGTCGCAGACGGCGGTGACGCGGGCGCCGGGCACGCGCAGGAGATTCTCGATGTGGCTCGTGCCCTGCAGGCCGACGCCGACCATGCCGATGCGCACCTCCGCGAGCGGCGGCGCCGAGAACGGCTCCGCTGAGAGGGTCCGTTGCGGCCCACGGAGACTCTCGCCGAGCGCGTCGGCGCGCCGGCCGCCGAGAAGCGAGGCGCCCAGAAGTGACCCTGTAATCCGCATGAACTCGCGTCTGTTCGACATGAACTAGATCTCCCTGGCCGCGTGCCCGGGCCGCGACACGAAGAACTCGGCGCGAGCAGCGGCGTCACCGAACTGCCGCCGGTACGCCTCAAGCCAGCCGGCGAGGAACGGTCCGGCGTTTGCGGCCTCGACGAGCGCCCACACGGCGCCGCCGAACCCGGCGCCGAACGAGGACGCCGCCAGCGCGCCGTTCTCGCGCGCGGCGATCGCAAGCGCGACCGTTTCCGGCACCTGGTTGCGGAGCTTCTGCTCCGCGAGGTGCTGCGAGCGATCGACGATACGGCCGAACTCCTCGAGCCGCCCGTCCGCGAGCGCGTCCCCCGCGGCCGGCACGATCGACTCGCTCTCCTCGACGAACTGCTCGAACCGGTCGATTAACTCAGGTCTCGTGAGCACGCGGCGGATCTGCTCGGGCGCATCTGGCGTGCTCCGCACCGCGTCTCCGAGCGACGCGTCCGCGCTGCCGGCTGCAGCGTGCCACGCCTCGAGCACGAGCTTCGCGAGGTGCGCGGCGCGATTGTACGGCTCGCGCGCGGCGCCCGCCTTTTCCGCCGCCACCCCGCTCGCCGCTACCGCGAACGTGTAGCGCTCCGGCAGCTCGATCGACCGCTCGAAGCGCGTGGGGTAGAAGCGAAACTGGCTCACGCGCCCTTCACGACAGCACAGCATCGCCGTGTGATCCTCCGACCCGCCCGCGGTGCCGACCCCTTCATCGGCTCTGAGCGGCCCGAAGGCGGAGCCGTTCTCGACGGCCGAGAGGTAGGTCGCGAGGTCTTCGAGGGTCCGGATCGATTCCGTGTATGCCTTGTCGTGGCTGAGATCGTTCAGTCCGGCGAGCGCGAGAAAGACCGATACGATGAACGCGCTCGAGCTGCTCAGGCCGGCGGCCGCCGGCAGATCGCTC
Source organism: Vicinamibacterales bacterium (assembly GCA_035463475.1). Taxonomy (GTDB): domain Bacteria; phylum Acidobacteriota; class Vicinamibacteria; order Vicinamibacterales; family 2-12-FULL-66-21; genus JACPDI01. Next base: position 38,098 of record DATHTE010000133.1, on the reverse strand, counting down.
TCGAAGATCAGATCGGCGCCGCGGCGTGCCGAAGGGAAGTCGCGCGCGAACCGGCGCACGACCGTTCGAGCGTAGTGCGGCCAGTCGCCGGGCGCCGGGGGCAGCTGCGGATCGATCGGCAGGGCAATCGACGCGCCGCCGCGCCGATCCGTCACGGTGACAATCGAGTCGTCCCGCGGCGCGGCCTCGATGCGGAACCCCCGGTCGATGGCGCAGAGCAGGCTTCGCCCGCCGGCATAGTCCGTGTGTTTCCCCAGCACCTCGATCCGCCCCGGCACGAACCACGCCCGTCGTCGCATTGTTGCCGCCGTGTCCGCCTTCAGGCGGACGACTCCACAGTATCCGCCTTCAGGCGGACGCCTGCCCGCCCCCGCTCCGCCGCACGACGCGCCGGAGCACCGCGCCGCTCGCCGCGAACACGACCGCCCACAGCGCGGCCTGCGGCCATTTCCCGTAGAGCGCGCTGCCCGTGCCGAACAGCGCGGCGTACACGAACGCGCAGCCGAGTACGCTCGCGAGCGCCGCATCGGCGAGGCTGCCGCCGCCGTCCGCTTCGGTCGCGGGCGACGGCGCATCGTCACGGGCGTTGTTGCGTGCCAGCCGCCGGACCGGCTCCCAGCCCGGACCCGACGGGCGCACCCGCTCGTAAAAGGCGAGGAGCGTGCGCGCGTCGGTCGGCGGCGTCAGGTACGTCACGGCGATCCAGACCGCGGTGGTGACGGCGACCGTGCTCATGAGCGCGACATGCGACGGCACGCCGGCGCCGGCGCGCGCGGCGATCGCGAACCCCGCCGCGACGAGGAACGAGGAGATCATCGCCGCGATCTCGCTCCACGCGTTGATGCGCCACCAGAACCAGCGCAGCAGGTAGATCAGCCCCGTGCCGGCGCCGACAGACAACAGCAACTCGAATGCCTGCCGCGCGGTGTCCAGGACGAACGTCAGCAGCGTCGCGAGCAGCATCAGGGCCGCGGTGGCGATCCGTCCCATCGCCACGTAGTGCCGTTCCGGCGCGCCCGGCCGGACGAACCGTCGATAGGCGTCGTGCACGAGGTACGACGCGCCCCAGTTGAGGTGCGTGGACAAGGTCGAGACGTACGCGGCGAGGAGACCGGCCACGGTGACGCCCATCAGGCCGTGCGGCAGGAACGTCAGCATCGCGGGGTACGCCATGTCGTGGCCGATCAGCCCGCGATCCACCCACGGGAACGCGCGCGCGATGTCGTCCAGGTCCGGGAAGACCAGCATCGACGAGAGCGCGACCAGGATCCAGGGCCAGGGGCGCAGCGCGTAGTGCGCGCAGTTGAAGAGAAACGTTCCCGCGAGCGCGTCGCGCTCGCTGCGCGACGCGAGCATGCGCTGCGCGATGTAGCTGCCGCCTCCTGGCTCCGCTCCCGGATACCATACCGACCACCACTGCACAGTCAGCGGAACGATCAGGATGGAGACGGTGAGCCCCCAATCCCCGAAGTCGGGGACGAGCGCGAGCGTCCGCGCCGGCACGCGCTCGAGCAGGCCCGTCAGCCCGCCGACCTGCGGGTGATCCAGCGCATACCACGCCGCCGCGATCGAGCCGGTCATGGCGATGCCGAACTGGATGAAGTCGGTCACCATCACGCCCCAGAGCCCGGCGGTGGCAGCGAACGCGACGTTCAGGATCGCGCAGCCGACCAGCGTCTCGGCCATCGGCCAGGCGAAGAGCACGTTCGCGATTTTGGCCGCGGCGAGGTTGACCGCCGCCATGATCACGCAGTTGAAGAAGAGCCCGAGGTACACGGCGCGGAAGCCGCGGACGATCGAGGCGGGACGCCCCGAGTAGCGCAGCTCGTAGAACTCGAGGTCGGTCAGCACGCGCGAGCGGCGCCACAGCCGCGCGTAGAAGAAGACCGTCGTCATGCCCGTCAACAGGAACGCCCACCACGCCCAGTTCTGCGCGACGCCGTTCTCACGCACCAGGTTCGTCACGAGGTTCGGCGTGTCGGTGCTGAAGGTGGTGGCGACCATCGAGACGCCGATCAGCCACCAGGGTGCGGCGCGGCCCGAGGTGAAGAACTCCGCGGTGTTCGATCCAGCTCGGCGGGCGAGGAAGATCGCGGGGGCGAACGAGGCGGCGACGGACAGCGCGACAATCGCCCAGTCGATCGGCGCAAGCTGCATGAGGTTGGGACCAGTATAGGAGAAGGAGACGCCGAGCGGTTCAAAGCCCGGCCCGGCGTCGAATGAGCTCACCCCCTTCGGAGGCGTATGTCGAGAATACGATTCCGGCCTATCTCACGTCGTCGCGGGCTTGGCCGTCCCCTCATCGATCGGCGCGTTCAGCGGCTGCGCGACGATCCGCAGGTACGGACGCGGGGCCTTCCAGCCGGCAGGGAAGATCTTCTTCGCCTCTTCGTCGCTCACCGAGCCGGCGATGATCACGTCCTCGCCCGGCTTCCAGTTCACCGGCGTGGACACCTTGTGTGCCGCGGTGAGCTGCAGCGAATCGATCACGCGCAGCACTTCATCGAAGTTCCGGCCGGTCGTCATCGGGTACACGATGATCAGCTTCACCTTCTTGTCCGGGCCGATCACGAAAACGTTGCGCACCGTCTGGTTGTCCGCCGCGGTCCTGCCGTCGCAACTGCCTTCCAGGGTCGCGGGGAGCATGCCGTAGAGCTTGGACACCTTCAGGTCCGTGTCGCCGATCATCGGGTAGTTCGGCGCGTACCCCTGTGTCTCCTCGATGTCGTTCGCCCACCGCCCGTGGTTCTCGACCGGATCGACGCTCAACCCGATGATCTTGACGTTCCGCCTGTCGAACTCCGGCTTGAGCTTCGCCATGTAACCGAGCTCGGTCGTGCAGACCGGAGTGAAGTCCTTCGGGTGGGAAAACAGCACCGCCCAGCTGTCGCCAATCCAATCGTGGAACCGGATCCGGCCGTGGGTGGTGTCCGCCTCGAAATCCGGCGCGACCTCACCAATGTGTAGGGCCATCTGCGTACCTCCTCACAGAAAAGAAGCGAACACTCTAGCGGCGTGAGTAACATTCGTCAAACGTACCTGCGTCAACACCAGCGCGCTTCGGGTTGGCGCGCCGCTCAATCAGCGCGCAGCGCCGCCGCGGGATCCCGCCGCGTCGCGCTCCAGGCCGGAATCGACGCGGCCGCCGCGGAGACTGTCACCAGCAGCAGTGCGGCGCCCGCGAGGGACGCGGGATCGAGCGGGTGCACGCCGAACAGCAGTCCACGCAGCAGTTGTGTCGCCGCTGCCGCGCCCGCCAGGCCGGCGATCACACCGGCGCCGGCGAGCCGCAGGGCCTCGCCGAGCACCAGACGCCGCAGCCGCGCGCCGGTCGCGCCGAGAGCAAGTCGGATCGCCAGCTCGCGTTCCCGTTGCCTGACGTGCGCCGCCATCACCGCATACAGGCCTATGCCGGCGAGCAGCAGCGCCGTCACGGCGAACGTCGTCAGGAGGAGCGCGTTGAACCGGGCACGCGCCAGGGGTACGGCGAGCATCTCCGCGAACGGCGTGACCCGCACCACCTGCACGTCAGCGTCCACGCTTCGAACAGCGTCGCGTGCCAGCGACGCGATGCGATCGACCGTTGCGCTCGTTCGGAGCACGAGCATCCGCGCCGTCATCTGGAACTGCGCGGCGGGCAGATAGAGCGTCGGCCGCGGCTTGTCGAGCTCGCGGTAACGTGTCGGAGCAGCGACGCCGACGATGGTGTACCAGGGCGCGCGCGAATCCGCGCCGCCCATCTTTAGCCGTTTACCGATCGGATCCTCGCCGGGCCACGTCGCCGTCGCCACATCCTGGCTGACGATCGCCACCGCGGGCATCCCCTCGCGATCCGCGCTCGTGAAAGCGCGCCCGCGCACGACCGTCACCTCGAACGTCTCGAAGTAGTTCGGATGGACCGACTCGAGATTGAGCGCGGGGTTCCTGGCGGCCCGATCGGCGCCCTGTCCTTCCGCCGCGAACCTCGGCACGTCCCAGCCCCCCTCCACCGAGAACGGAGGAACGTTCACTGGAGTCGCCGCCGCGATGCTCGGCATGGCTTCGAGCCGGGACATGACCTCGTCGAGAAAGTTCGCGTGCCGGACCCGATCCTTGTACTTCGCCGGTGGTACCGCGAGATCGACGAACACGAGGCGGTCGGCAGCGAGACCTGTATCGATGGACTGCAGCCGGAGAAGACTCCGCGCCAGCAGGCCGGCGCCCGCAACGACCGCCACGGCCAGGGCGACCTGGACCACGACAAGCGAGCGTCGGACACGGCGAACCGGCGCGCCCGCGACTCCCGGTCCGCCGCGTCTCAGCTGGAGCACCAGATCGCGGCGCATCGACGATGCGGCCGGGGCCAAGCCTGACAGCAGCGCGGTGAGAAACGCCGTGGCCATGGTGAACAGAAAGACGGTCGCGTCCACACGCACCGACTCGATGCGGGGCAGGCCCTGGGGAATCAGCGCGATCGCTGCATCGAGGCTCCACCACGTCGCCGCGAGGGCCACGACGGCGGCCGCAAGCGCGAGCACCAGGCTCTCCGCCAGCACGTGGCGTACGATTCGGCCGCGTCCGGCGCCCAGCGCCGCCCGCAGCGCCAGCTCCGACCGGCGCGCCTCTCCGCGCATCAGCAGCAGGTTGGCGACGTTGGCGCTCGCGATGAGCAGCACGAGGCCGACCGACGCCACGAGCGCGACGATCGCAGGGCGCATGTCGCCCACAACGACCTCTTCGAACGAACGAACCACGGGGACGAGGCCGCGCGGCAGGTTTGGCGGCGCATCCGCCTCGAACCGCCGCGTCAGGGCAGTGAGTTCGCCGGCGGCCTGCTCGAGCGCGACACCGGGGCGGAGCCTTGCGACCAAATCGATCTCCCGCCGTGCCGCATCGCCGAACGGTCCGCCGACCGGGACCGACCGGGTCGTCCTCCACGCTTCGACGCCCCTCGGATAGTCGATGTCCGGCGGTATCACGCCGACAATCGTGAAGGGTTGCTCGGCGAGCTGCACCCTGCGCCCGATGACGCTGGCCGCTCCGCCGTAGCGGCGCTGCCAGAGCCCGTGGCTGATCACCAGCACGTTCTCGGCGCCTTCCCGGTCGTCAGAGCGCGTGATCGCGCGGCCGCGGACCGCGTCGATCCCGAGGACCTCGAAGAACCCGCCGGTGACCAGGGCCACCTTCACGTACCCTGCGCTGCCGTCCTCGACGATGACCGAGCGTCCCGCACCGTTGCTGGTCACGCCCGCGACGTTCGCCAGGAGCTGGCTCGCCCGGGAGACCGCGTCGATCTCGTCGGCGCCGAACGGGTAGTGCGCGAAGCCGGAGGATCGCAGCTCCTTCCAGGCGACGAGCAGACCGTCCTGTTCGCGCACGGGCAGCGGCCGCAGCAACACGCCTTCGACAATCGCGAACATCGCGGTCGTGCCCGCGATTGCGCAGGCGAGCGTCAGCACGGCCGCGAGGCTGAAGCCGCGCGCGCGCCACAGGCCGCGCGCCGCCAGCCTCAGGTCGTTCCACTCTTGCTCAAACGCCATGTGCGGTCGCCTGCGATCTCTGCAGCCGTGCGGTCCCGGCGCGCTCCTGTACTTCCCATCCCAGGAACTCGCCAAGCTCCCGGAGCAGGATTGGCCAGGCGCGCTCGTGTTCCAGCACGAGATGATTGCGGCTCGGCAGCGGCACGAATCGCGCCCCGCTGATGCCGGCCGCGAGCTGCCGTCCCTCGTCGAACGGGATCGCGGCGTCTCCCTCGCTGTGGAGAACGATGGTTGGCGCCTTGACGCCGCCGAGCAGCGCCCGCACGTCGATCCGCGAGAACTCCTCCATCAGCCGCGCGGCGTTTTCCGGAGAGGCGGAGATGTGCTGAAGCTCGTTGAACCACTCCATCTGCTCCGGTCCCGCGTCCGGGATGAACCGCGTCGTGAACACCTGGCGGAACGCCGGGTTGTTCTGTCCCCAGTCCAGCCGAACGAGCTTGATCAGCGCCGTCCGTCCTTCGATCTCTCGAAGGTCGCCGCGGACCTTCCACCCGCACGCGTACGCGCCGCACAGGATCAAGCGCCCGATCCGCTCGGGATGACGCGCGGCATACGCGGCCGCCACGGCGCCCCCTTGCGAGATGCCCAGGAGATCGAACCGCTCGACGCCCAGCGCGTCCACGACCGTCTCGAGATCGTGAACGAACGACTCGAAGGAAAGGTCCTGGACGCGCCAGTCGGAAAGCCCGCACCCGCGTTCGTCGTAGCGCACGAACGTGTGGTGTAGGGTGATCGCGTCGGTCCAGTGCTTCCACACCGGGCTCTCCCACTCGTATTCGAGATGGTTGAGCCAGTTGGCGGCCTTGACGAGCGGCGGCCCGGTTCCCACCGTCGAGTAGGCGATCCGGGTACCGTCCTTCGCCGTGCAGAGGCGGATCTCCTGGCGCAGGCTGCGGGCGGGGGCCGCCGGGGGCGCTGGAGCCAGGGCCGCGGCCCCCCCATTGGCATATGACACGTCGGCAACAAACCGGTATCCGACGCGCGGCACGGTTTCGATATACTTCTGCCCCGTCGCCTGCTCTCCCAACGCGCGCCGCAGCGTTGAGATGTTGTGGTTGAGGTTGTTCTCCTCGACGGAGGCGTCGGGCCAGATGCTCAGCATCAGCTCATGCTTCGTGAGCAGTCGTCCCGAGTGCTCCACCAGCACGCAGAGCGTGTCGAAGACCTTCGTCCGCAGCGGCACGACGCGCCCCTCACACGACAGCCGGCGTTCACCCACCTCTAGCCGGAACGGCCCGAATTCGTACGTCGCGCTGGACCCTGCGGCCATTTCAGAAAGATTTCAGCAAAGGTTAAGGGTTGATAAAGGACACCGGCGACTGCTCTCAGGCCTAATGGCTGCTCGACCCGACAACCGTTCGGCTTTGAGGAGTCGACATTTTACGCAGGCGCACGGCACGCGGCAACGGAGGAGACTGACATGCCAAGACTGACCCCGGATCAGAGCTTTTACCCGTCCCCCACCATGGCGATGGCGGCAGAGCCGGAGAAGCTGGCCTACGTGGCCATGCTCAACCCGGATCCGCAGAAGCCCGACGCCATGGCGGTGGTGGACCTCGATCCCGACTCGAGCAGCTACGGCCGTCTGGTCGAGCAGGTGGACATGCCCGGCACGGGGGACGAACTGCATCATTTCGGCTGGAACGCGTGCAGCTCCTGCCTCTGCCCCTCCTCGCCGCATCCGCACATGGAGCGGCGCTACCTCGTGGTGCCCGGCCTGCGGTCGTCTCGCATCCACATCCTCGACACAAAGCCCGATCCTCGGAAGCCGCGCCTGGTGAAGGTCATCGAGGGAGAGGAGGTCGCGAGGCGAACGGGTTACAGCCGACCTCACACCACCCACTGCGGGCCCGACGGCATCTACCTGAACGCGCTCGGCTCTCCGGATGGTGGCGGACCCGGAGGGATCTTCGTCCTCGACGCCGAGACGTTCGACGTGCGCGGAACATGGGAGTCGGACCGCGGGCCGCAGCACCTCGCGTACGACTTCTGGTGGCACCTCGGCCACGACACGATGATCACCAGCGAGTGGGGAACGCCGAAGATGGTGGAAGCCGGCGTCAACCCCGAGCTGCTCCTGGGTGGAAAGTACGGCCACTCGCTGCACGTGTGGGACCTCCGCAAGCGCACGCACCAGCAGGTGCTCGATCTCGGCGCCGAACAGCAGATGGTGCTCGAGCTGCGTCCTGCGCACAATCCGACGGAAACCTACGGCTTTGTGGGCGTCGTGACTTCCATCAAGGATCTTTCGTCCTCGATCTGGCTGTGGCATCGCGAGGGGAGCAACGGCGGGAGCCAGTGGAAGATCCGCAAGGTGATCGAGATCCCCGCGCAGCCGACGGACGCGGCGCAGCTGCCCGACCTGCTGAAGGGTTTTGGCGCGGTGCCTCCGCTCGTGACCGACATCAACCTGTCGCTCGACGATCGCTTCCTCTACGTCTCCTGCTGGGGCTCGGGCGAGCTGCGGCAGTACGACGTCTGCGATCCGTTCAACCCCGTGCTGACCGGGACCGTGCAGATCGGCGGCATCGCCGCGCGCGCGGCGCACCCGAAGCAGCCGGGCAAGGCGCTGAACGGCGGTCCACAGATGGTCGAGATCAGCCGCGACGGCAAGCGCGTGTACCTGACCAACTCGCTGTATCGCACCTGGGACGAGCAGTTCTATCCGGACGGCATCCGTGGCTGGATGGCGAAGCTCGATGCCAACCCGAACGGCGGGATGGCGCTCGACCCGAACTTCCTGCTCGAAACGGACGGACTGCGGCCGCACCAGGTCAGGCTGCAGGGAGGCGACGCTTCGTCCGATTCGTACTGCTTCGCGTGAGGCGGCGATGCTCGATTCGATGAACTGGTCGTGGGCGGGGCTCCTGGCCCTCGGCGCGTTCCACGGGGTCAATCCCGGCATGGGATGGCTGTTCGCGGTTGCGCTTGGGATGCAGGAGCGCCGCCGCGCCGCCGTCTACCGCGCCATGCTCCCGCTCGCACTGGGTCACGCGCTGGCGATCGGCGCGGCGGTCATGCTGGCGTTGCTCGCGGGCGCCGTCGTCCCGTTGCGCGCGCTTCAGTGGGGCGTGGCCATCGTGCTGCTGGTGCTGGGCGTCACGCGCTTCTTCAGGCACGGCCACCCGCGCTGGGTCGGCATGCAGGTGGGGATGAAGGACCTGACGGTGTGGTCGTTCCTGATGGCCTCCGCGCACGGCGCGGGGCTGATGGTACTGCCGCTCGTGCTGGGTGGGACCTCCGCCCAGCACTGCGCCCTTCACGCCGCGGGCGCCGGTGCCTGGTCCGCGGCCGGCGCGACGATGATCCACAGCGCCGGTTACCTCGCCGTCAGCGCCCTCGTCGCGCTGGTGGTGTTCGAGAAGCTCGGCGTCGGACTGCTGCGCAAGGCTTGGATCAATCTCGACCTGGTGTGGGCGGTAGCCCTCGTCGTGACGAGCGTCGCCACGCTCGCGATGGCCTCGTGAATGTCCGCCGCGTCAGCAACGCTTAACCCGAAGCGCCCCGAAGCGCGCTGCTGTTGACGCAGGTACGCTGGAAACTCTGGCGAGCCGACAGCCGCTGGTCGCGCCCCGGTTCCGCGCGCGGGACCGCTCCGCGATCTGTCTACAGCTCAGCGCCGTCAACACAAGGGCCCTCGTGGGCCGTTGGGCATTAGGTGGGGATCTTCGCCGGGTCGCCGATCGTGCGCAGCAGTTTGTGGGGATCGATCGGCTTGACGACGTGATCGTGGAATCCGGCCTCGCGGGTCGCCTCGAGGTCGTCGCTCGTGCCGTATCCGGTCAACGCAATCAGTCGTTCCGGCGGCCGTGGCAGGCGGACGGCGCGCCGCGCCACCTCGAGGCCGCTGCCGTCTGAAAGGCCGATGTCGCTGATGACGACGTCCCACGGTCGATCGAGCTTGCTGAGAGCCTCGGCGAGCGAAGACGCGACCTCGACTTCATAACCCTGCGTAGACAGGAAGAGAGAGAGCAGGTGGCCGCTGTCCGCGTCGTCTTCGACGATGAGCACGCGCCGCCCCGTCGAGGCCTCGCGCGCGGTGTCAGGCGCCCCCTCCGCAGCCGTCTGCGCTTCCGGACCGACCGTGGTGTTCAGCTCGACTCCGAACGTGGAGCCACGGCCCGGCCCCTCGCTGCTGGCCCAGATCTGGCCGCCGTGCAAGGCGACGATCCCTTTGCAGATCGACAATCCCAGGCCCAGGCCCGTCCGACTCTCCGGCTGCACTGGCCTGTGCTCGAAGGGGGCAAAGAGGCTCTCGAGAACGACGGGTTCCATGCCCACCCCTTCGTCGCGAATCGTCACCCGGAGTGCGGTGTCCGATCCATTGCTGGAAGCGACGATGATCCGGCCGCCGGGCCCCGTGAACTTGACGGCGTTGTTCAGGAGGTTCCAGAACACCTGTCGCAGGCGGACCCGGTCACCGCGCACGTGATGAGCCGGCGCCGTCAGGTGCGTCTGGATTGCCACGTCGCCCTGGCGGGCGTCCGCACGGCACGTCTCGACCGCCTCATCGATGACCATGTGCACATCGACCGTCTCCAGTCGAAGCTCGAGGGCGTTTCGATTGATACACGCAACGTCGAGGAGGTCGTCGATCAGGCGCGCCTCGAACTCGATGTTTCGCTTGATCGTGGCCGCCAGCGTTCTCACGTCGCCGGAGAGCCCGTCCGCTGCCGCCAGATGGCTTGCCGCGAAGAGCGCGGGCGTGAGGGGGGTGCGCAGCTCGTGGCTCACGGTCGCGATGAGCCGGTCCTTCAACGCGTTGGCCGCCATGGCAGCCTGCGCATCGCGTTCTGCCTGTTCCCGCCGCCGTTCGGCGGCCAGGCGCGCTTCGTCGAGCGCCAGGTGCTCGGTCTGGTCGACAATAAGCGTCGGAACGAGGTCCCGGCCGTCGTACGACGCGGCCCTGCTGTGAAGCCGACATGTCACACGCCGGCCGTCTCGCGATGAGAAGCGTATCTCGCTCTCCACGACACCCGTTCCCGTTCGGCACCGGCGCAGGTGCTCCAGCATCTCGCGTCGATCCTCCTGGACGACGAACGAGAGGAGCGGGTGGCCGATGAGATGGCTTCGCTGGATGTTCAGCAGCCGGCACCCCGCGAGGCTGACGTTCAGGATCAACCCGACCGAATCGAGCAGCGCGTACGTGACGGGGGCAAAATCGAAGAGCTCGACGTAGTGCGCGCGCGTCTGCTGGAGTTGTTTCTGGGTGTCGGTTAGCGCTCGCACCTGGGTGCTGAGCTCCCGGTTTGCCGTCCGCAGTTCCCGCTGAACTTCTTCAGGAAATGGCGCGGATCGACGTGAGCCGCTGCCGGAGCGGCGTGAGCGCAGCCTGGCGTTGCGGCTCGGAGCCGCGGTCTTAGGCCCTTTGCTGCGCATCGGCGATGTCCATGGCCACGAGAATCCAATGTTCTCCGTCGCCGAGATCGAAGCCTCGCGCCGTGATCACCACGCTCGCATCCGTTTGAGCCATGACCTTCGCGATTCGTACGCGATGCGGCGCCTCGTCAGCAACCGTGGCGGCGAGTGTCGCATGCAACTCGGCGGTGTCCAGCCGTCCGCCCGCGAGGTCGTTGATCGACTTGCCTTGCGTCTCCTGGACGTCGGTCTGGAACCGCTCACAGAAGCTCTTGTTCGCCGTCTGTACTCGCAGGTGCGAGTCGAGGACCAGCAGCGGCTGGCTGACGGTCTCGATGACCGCCATGAAGTAATCGCGGGATCGCTCGACCTGCCGCTGGTAGCGCTTTGCGGCATCGATGTCGATCGCGGTCAGCACGACGCCGTCGAGCCGTTTGTCGTCGCTCCTGTATGGGCGGATGCCGAGCGAGTACCAGCGTCCTTCGCGGTCCTGGACTTCGCGCTCCTGCGATTCGGCACCGCCAATAGTGGCACGGACGAGGTCGTCGAGGTTCTCAGAGACGACGTTCGGGTTGATCTGACGGATCGGACGCCCCACGTCCCCCGGAATGAGGTTGAAGAGCCGCTCGGCCGCGGGCGTGAACCGTCGAATGGCCAGGTCGTCGCCGATGATGACGATCGGCAAGTCAGCGCTGCGGAGAACGTTGAAGAGGTCGCTGTTCACTCGCGCCAGTTCCTCGTTGCGGGAGTGTAACTCTTCGTTCAGCGTATTGAGCTCTTCATTCGTGCTCTGCAGCTCCTCCTTAGCGGTATCCAGCTCTTCGTTCGTGCTCTGCAGTTCTTCGTTACTGGACAGGATCTCTTCGTTGGCCGCCTGCAGCTCCTCGTTGGCGGTCTCGAGCTCCGGGATGATGGACTGCAGGTACTCGCGGTTGGCGGCCAGCTCGCGGCGGAGGTCCGCGACTTGCGCATCCGTGGCGGCATCCCGCTTCTTCGCAGTCGCGCCGGCCGCGGGTCTGCCCCTGGTCGGCTTCGTGCGGGCCGACGGCGTCTCGAAGAGAATGAGGAAGTACTCGCCACGCGACGTGGTGAACGGCAGGACCTCGAGGGTGACGGGCCGCCGTTCGCCATTGCGCTGAACGAGCACCCCTTCCTTGCGAAACGGGCGTCGCTTCCGGCGCACGGTATTCAGCGCCGATCGCAGCGTGTGGAGCAGTCCTCCCCGCGCCATCTTCAGCACGTTCAGGCTCGGCTCGCCGGATGGCGCCTCGAGATACGCGCCGGTATGGCCGCGAAAGTGAACGATCTCGAGATTCGTGTCGACCACCACGCCGGGCGGGCCGTACTTCTCGAGGAGGACGCGGTTCGCTTCCTCCTGAACCGACTGACCCTCCGGATGCGGCACGGCGTGCGTCGCCGGCCTGTCCGGGCGAAGCTCGGGCAGCCGTTCCGCCGGCATGGCGAGGGTGACGACCGCCTCGACGGGCGCCTTCCGATAGATCCGCCATTTCTTGTCGACGACGGCAAAGGAGGCCTGGGTGCCCGTGGTTTCAGCGGATCCGAGCATCAGGAACCCTCGTGTCTTGAGCGCGTAGTGAAAGACCGTGATCAGGCGCTTCTGCAGCGCCGAGTCGAGGTAGATCAGCACGTTCCGGCACACGATGAGATCGATGCGCGAGAACGGGGGGTCTTGAGCGAGATCGTGCCGCGCGAACACGCACACGTCGCGCAGGATCTTGGAGACCCGATAGCCCCCGTCGGACTTCGTGAAAAACCGCTTCAGCCGTTCCGGCGACACGTCGGCCGAGATCTCCGGCGTGTAGGTCCCGGCGCGCGCACGCTCGATCGCCGCTTCGCTGACGTCCGTGGCGAAGATCTGGATCCTCCGTCCGGCCGCCCGATCGCCCAGCATCTCCATGAGCACGATCGCGACGCTGTACGCTTCTTCCCCCGTGGCGCAGCCGGGAACCCAGATCCGGATCGGTACCTCCGTCCGCGCCAGGGCGATTTCGGGAAGGACGTGGGCCTCCAGCGCCTTGAACGCTTCCGGGTCCCGGAAGAATCGGGTGACGTGAATCAGAAGGTCCTGGCAGAGAGACGTGATTTCGCCCGGTTGCTCGCGCATGTAGCGGAGGTAGGCGCTGACGTCGGTCAGGCGATGGAGGGCCATGCGACGCAGCAGCCGTCGTCGCACCGTCGGCGGTTTGTAATGCCTGAAATCGATGCCGCAGGTACGCCGCAGCAACGCGAAGAACTCCCCCAACTGCTCCTCGGTCGGCCCGAGCTCCTCGCCAGGTTCCGCGCTTGGTCTTCGAACCAGGTACGGATGCTGATGAATGTGACCGATGTGCTCGGCGATCTCGTTAGGTGAGAGCACCAGGTCGACCATGCCGGTCGCGATTGCCGCTCGTGGCATGCCGTCATACCTTGCGGACTCCGGCCTCTGGGCGATGGTGATTCCGCCCACCGCTTTGATCTCGCGAACGCCGACGGCGCCGTCCGACGCGGTGCCCGACAGGATCACCCCGATCGCCCGCTCCTGCGCCCAGCGGGCGAGCGATTCGAAGAAGAAGTCAATCGGGGTGAACTGCGTTCGATCGTGCGGTCTGGGCAGCAACCTGAGACGCCCGTCCGCGATTTCCATGTGCACGTTGGGGGGCATCACGTACACGTGGTTCGCCTCGATCTGCATCCTGTCCGTCGCCTGGACAACCGGCAGAGGGGTCCTGGCGGACAACAACGTCGCCAGGGCGCTCTCGTACTGCGGCGACAGGTGCTGGACGAAGACGAACGCGACACCGGGCGACGGCGCGAGCCGGTCGAGGATCTGCGAAAAGGCGTCGAGCCCGCCGGCCGATGCCCCGACCGCGACGACGGTCGGGGGAGCCGTCACGGCCGCGGCTCCTGAGTCCGCCGGAGGGGCCGGTTCCACCGACCTCGAGACCGCGGGCGTCTGTAGCTGGCGCTCTGGAGCCGCTGGCTTGTCCAGCGCTCGTCTCTCAGGCCGCGTGATTTTGGAACGGCTGCGTTTCTTCGCCATCGACAATCAACCAGGCCGTCTGGCGCCGCTGTTGACGCCTCATCCAGGCCACCGTCTTCGATTCTCTCACCTCTCGGACGGGACGGATGGGCGTTCGCCGATCGGATCGCCTACGAGGACGCGCCGGACGACGCGGACGATCGAGCGCGACAGCTCTCACGTGACAGCGAAGTGCCGCGCCTCAGCGTACGAAAGACGGGCGACGGTGACAAGCGCGGGGACCGTCAGCCCCATCTGCGCCGCCGTGAACGCCCACTGGTCGGCGAGTTCCTCGATCCGCTTGTTCGTCGGCCGGTAGCCGTGCGAGCCCGCGGTTTCCACGCGAATCAGGACCGGGTTGCTGCACCCCTGCGCCTTCTGCAGCGCCGCCGTGAACTTGAACGAATGGCTCGGCACCACGCGGTCGTCATGGTCCGCCGTCGTGACGAACGTCGCCGGGTAGCAGGTCCCCGGCTTGATGTTATGTAACGGCGAGTACTTGATGAGGAACTTGAACTGCTCGGGACTCGACGATGAGCCGTACTCCGTGGCCCACGCCTTCCCGCCGGTGAAGTGGTCGTAGCGGAGCATGTCCATCACGCCGACGGCGGGCAGCGCCACGGCGAACAGATCCGGGCGCTGCTCCATCACCGCGCCAACCAGCAGCCCGCCGTTCGAGCCCCCCATGATCGCCAGCTTCGAAGGAGACGTGTACTTCTCCCGCACCAGATGTTCCGCCACCGCGATGAAGTCGTCGAACACGTTCTGCTTCTTCTCGAGCATCCCCGCCTTGTGCCAGGCTTCTCCGTACTCCGAACCACCGCGCATGTTGGCGGTCACCCAGATGCCCCCCAGCTCGAGCCACGCCGGAACCTCCGGTCGATACGTCGGCGACGTGGTGACCGAGAACCCGCCGTAACCGTACAGCATCGTCGGGTTCTGCCCGTTCCGCGGAAGCCCCTTTCTCGTCGTCAGGAAGAACGGGACGCGCGTTCCGTCTTTCGAGGTGGCAAAGAACTGCCGCGTTTCGTACTGGCTCACGTCGATCGGCGGCTTCGCGGCTTCGAATGGCGTGCTCCCACTTGTCTTCGGGTCGTACGCGAACACCGTCGTCGGGTAGAGCGGCGAGGTGAAGCTGTAGAAGATCGTCGGCGCGTCTTCACGGCCGCGCACGCCGGCCACGGTCCCGGTGCCGGGGAGCTTCAGGTCGCCCAACGGCTTCCCGTCCCCCGCGAACATCGACAGCCGGCTCTGCACGTCCACGAGGTACTCGGCGACGATGCGCCCGCCGATGAACGAGACGCTCTCGATCGCCTGTTTCTGCTCGGGGACGATCGTCTTCCAGTTGGCGGGCTGCGGGTTGCGCACGTCGAGCGCGATCACCTTGCGGTTCGGCGCATCTTTATCGCTGCGCAGGAACAGGACCGGTCCCTGGTTGCCGAACGGCGCGTACTCCGCGTCGTCGGCTTCGACGAGAGGCGTGACCGCGGCCTTCACGTTCGGCTGCATCGGATCGCCGAGGTCGGCGAAATACAGACGGTTCTTGTTGTCGGATCCCTGCGCGAGCGCGATGAGCAGGTAGCGCCCGTCTTCCGTCACGCCGCCGTTGACGAACCACGACGGCAGGTCCTTCCGCTCGTAGATCAGGACGTCCTGCGCCTGCGGCGTGCCGACGCGGTGGTAGTAGACGGCCTGCCCCGAAAGCGCCGCGGCCAGCGCCTTCCCCTGCGGCGGTTCGGGATAACGCGAGTAGAAGAACCCCTTCCCGTCTTTTGTCCAGGAAAGCCCTGAGAAGCGCATCCAGTTCACCTGGTCGCCGAGGTCTTGCTTTGTCGCGACGTCGAGCACGTGGACCGTCTGCCAGTCCGCGCCACCTTCCGACGTCGTATAGGCGACGTACTTGCCGTCCGGCGACGGCGCGAATGCCGCGAGCGCCACATCGCCGTTCTTCCAGAAGGCGTTGTCCTGGTTCGGATCGATGAGCAGGGTCGGTTCCGAGGTCAGGCTCGCGCGCACGTAGATCGGCGATTGTTTCTGGAGGCCGCTGTTCTTCCGGTAGAACAGCCGGCCGGCCTCGAGCACCGGGAGCGTGGTCTTGGGGTAGTTCCAGAGCTGTTCGATGCGGTCGCGGAGGTGCTTGCGGACCGGCAGCGACTCGAGGTACCCGAACGTCACCTTGTTCTGGGCCGCCACCCAGTCCGCCACCTCCTTCGAGTTCAGGTCTTCCATCCATCGGTACGGGTCGGGGACTTTCGTGCCGTGGTAATCGGTCACCACGTCCCCCTGGCGCGTGTCGGGGTAGTGCAGCGACCGCTGCGGGGGCGCCGCCTGTTGCGCGGCCAGGCCGGCCGCGAATGCGGATGCGCAGATCAAGAAAGTGAGGACTCGTTCAGCGCGTTTCATGTGGACCTCGCGGACATCGGCGTGCACCACGCGTCAGCGGCTTGGGGTAGGTACGGTCAAGGTGCCGCCGAGGATTTGGAGCAGTTTGTTGGGATCGATCGGTTTGACGACGTGATCCTGGAACCCCGCGTCTCGCGTTGCCTGGATGTCGTCGCTCGTGCCGTATCCGGTGAATGCAATCAGCTTTTCAGGCGGCCGCGGCAGGCGAGCGGCCTTCCGGCCTATCTCCAGGCCGCTGCCGTCGGGAAGGCCGAGGTCGCTCAGGACGACGTCCCACGGGCGTTCGAGCTTGTTCAGGCCCTCGGTGAGCGACGAGGCGACGTCAACCTCGTAGCCGTGCTGGGACAGAAACAGGGAGAGCATCTGCCGGCTGTCGGCGTCGTCTTCCACGATCAGCACGCGACGCGGTCTCGACGTCTCGACCATGGTCTCGGTCTCACGCGTGACGGGGGGTGTCGCACCTCGGCCCGGGCCGGCACTGCTGGTCCAAATCCGGTCGCCGTCGCTCTCGTTCTGCATCGGCTTGTGCTCGAAGGGACTGGGAACGGAACTCGCAATTGAGCGTACAAGAAAGGAGACTTGTGAGGCAATGCCGAATGCCGAACCCGCGCAACCCGCGCGTCGTCGGGTTGTTCCCGCGCCCGGTGGCGCCGAAGGAGGCGCCGTATACTGACTTCTGCTTCGCGCGCGGACGGTTCGGCACGCACAACATCCAGCCGTGGCTCTCCGATCCCACGCAGCCGAAGGAAACCGCCTGGTTCGTGCCGCAGCGCTCATCGTCTCTCGACAACTGGGACGAGTACTTCCGCGACGGTGCCGAGACCGTGTTCGTCGAGTGGGATCGCAACCTGATTTGGGTGGGGACGCACCAGGGCACCTACTGCATGTCGACGCCAGCGCTCGGCAAGCCGGTCCTCGAGCCGCGCAAGATCGAGAAGTGGACGGTCGCGCACGGCAACCTTGGCTGAGACGATCAAACGCCCACGGCGGTGTACTTGGGCCGTGGCCTGAGCGTCCTGGCGGACTAGAGCGGGCAAGAGGAAGGTGCAGGCGTCGGAGAAACCCTGACCCTGGTCAGGCGTCAGGAATCGTTGCCGCGACGGCGACCTCGAGGTGCGGCAGCGTGGCCGACTCCGCCTTCCCGCCGGCGGTGGCGCGCGAGCGGAGCACGTAGGCGTCAGTCTCGAAGTGCAGGACCTCGATCGATCGGGCAGTGGGATCGATGATCCAGTACTCAGGCACTCCGAACCGCGCAAACGTCTGCAGCTTCCTTCCGCGATCGGTCGTCTCCGTCGAGGGTGACAGTACCTCGACCACCAGGTCCGGGCGCTCGCGAATCGGTTCGAGCAGCTTCACGAGATGTCGCCGCGCCGCGCTGAAGAACACGACATCGGGCTGCAGTACGTTGTACTCCGAAAACACGATGTCCAACGGCGCGGTGATCGCGATCCCGCCGTGCTCTTCTGCGTACGCGTGGAGGACCCGTGCCAGGTTGTCAGCGACCACCTGGTGCAGCGGCAGGGGAGACGGGACCACGAGTACCTCGCCGTCGTAGATTTCGTAACGGCGCCCGTCCTCCGGCTGATGCTGAAGATCGGTGTAACCCACCCGCGGTCTCACCACCCGGCTCACGGGCGCCATTCTACCGTCGTCTAGCGAGGGAGGTGCCAGCAGGATTCCCGCGGGATTCGCTCGGGGCGGGTCGCCCCGTGTGCAGGCACTTCAGCACGCGACCCACTCGAAGTCGCGCAAAACCTGCAACGACTGGACCGGATTCGGTATGTGCCACAGACCGGCGATGGTCAAGCCGGCGAGTGGCTGCGCCGGTCGCGCGCCGCGTACGGCTGCGCGGACGAGAGCGCGGCCGTAAGGCGAAGGCCAAGGCCCGCCGCGCATGACCGAGCGAAGCGTCGCTCGCTTGGCCTCACCTTCCGGCCTCCGACCGGCGCCTCAGCGGCTCAACGTCAGGTCCGTGAGCCCGACGGCCAGGCGCGACGACACAGGTGTGCAACGTGAAATGCGAGGGCCGAATGCCACCGCTTCGGCATTCAGCCCCCGCATCCGGCATAGCTTTCTGTCCCTGGCCACTCACCGAAGCAGCGCCGATAGCCCCGAGCGCCGGTCCCGAGGCCCCAGTGCCCAAGGTCCCTTGGCTCGCCGAAGCCCGGAGGGCGAAGGCCGCCAGCGCCCTAGCGCCCAGAGCCTAAGCGCCCTAGCGCCCAGAGCCTGAGCGCCCTGGCGCCGAGGGCACCTTAGTTCGCCCAGTACATCAGACCGCCGTCCCGCGCGGGCCGCGCGGTATCGGGGAGAGCAAACCCGCCGTCCGGGGCCTGCGCCATCAGAGACAGCCCCTCGACAATGGCGAGGTAGCTGAGCATGTCGCACGGAATCCCGGCGCGGTTGAAGGCGGCGGCCATGTGTCGCCATCTCTCGAGGACTTCGGTGTGGCTGACGGTCTCGGCCCTGCTCGCCATGGGTTCGTCTCTCCCCTTCTGCAGGTAAAGGGGATCGAAGGCGGCCGGTTGATTACCTCCGGCGAAGCTGAAGCCCTGCAGCCTGACCCCAAACCCCTGACCGTGGCCCCTGACCCCCGGAACCCTTCCCTGACGCCTGACAGCGAAGAAACGACGTAGGACCGGCCCTGTCACGGCGACCTGAGATCCTCGCGCCAGGTAAGGGCGGCTCGCGACGCACGGTTCGGGGCCGCCAGAAAGAGGAGGGACCCATGTCTGCCGCCGAACGCCGCCGACGGAGTCGCGCGAACGAACGCCTCTGCGCCCGGTGCAAGCAGCGCCGGGCGAAGTACCAGTATCGCGGCCACGTCCGCGCCGATCGCCAGCACGTGCTCTGTTTTCGCTGTTTCCGCTCCGAGCGGGAGCGGATCCGAGCGCGTGAGCTTGCAGGGACAGTCATGCAGGGGACAGCCACCGTTTTCTCAGGTGCAAGTGAAAACGGTGCCTGTCCCCCTTACAGTGAACACGGTGCCTGTCCCCGTTTCCCACGCGAGCTGACGCTCGCCCAGATCGCGCACCGCCGCCTGATGCTCGCGCACCTTGAATCGCTCGCGCGATGATCGACATTGACGATCCAGCACCGCGATGCTAGGCTCTGCGCATTCACGGCGGTGTCGCGCCGCCGTTTGACGCGTTTTCCCGGCACGACCACCCGGGGAGGTGACGAATGAAGACCCGCCAGAAGCTCCAATCCCTCTCACATTTCGCGCGTTGCTGAAGGTGCGGCTGTGCCTCGCAGCAATCCGCATTCATCGGCGCCGCCGCCGGCGGCGTCCGTCCGGGCGCTGTCCTCAGCGTTCGCTGCGGCCCGGCTCCGGCATGCGCAGGCATTCGTAGAAGCCGTACCTCCGGCGACCGAGCTCCTCGTCGTCGCGGCGTCGCGCGGTGCCGCAGATGATTTCGTTCGCCGGATCGCGCTGCGGAGGGGCGCGGTCGTGGGACTGCATCGCTTCAGCCTTGCGCAGCTGGCGGCAAGGATTGCCGCGTCGCCTCTGGTGTTGCGCGGCGTTGGCCCGTCGAGCACGCTCGGCACGGAAGCCGTCGCGGCGCGCGCGACGTTCGAAACGTCGAAGGCCGACGCGCTCGACTACTTCACGCCCGTCGTCGGCACGCCGGGATTCCCGCGCGCGCTCGCCTCGACGCTCCGCGAGCTGCGCGAGGCGTTCCTCGGTGCAGAACGAGTGCGCCGGGCGCCGCGTGTTGGTGGCGATCTCGCGGCGCTCCTGGACAACTTCGAAGCTCAGTTCGCGAGCGCCGCCGCGGCCGACCGCGCCGAGCTGTTCCGCGTGGCGACTGAAGAAGTCCGGCGCGGGCGCAGCGCATGGTCTGGCCGACCGCTCCTGCTGCTTGATGTGGCCTCTGACTCGCCGGCCGAGCGCGAATTCATCTCGGCGCTGGTGGCCGCCGCGCCTGCCTCTCTGATGACGATTCCTGCCGGCGACGAGCTATCGCTGCGCGCGGCCGGCAACCTGACCGTGGTCGAGCACCTTGATGACGAGAGCGGTGAGTCGGACCTGACGCACCTCCGGCGCCATCTCTTCGCGGAAACGCAGCCGAAGGAGCGGTCAGTTGCCGGCGAGGTGAGATGGTTCTCGGCGCCAGGCGAGGGCAGGGAGTGCGTCGAGATCGCCCGGTTCATTCTCGCTGAAGCGCGAGCGGGCGTTCCCTTCGACGAAATGGCGATCCTGCTGAGGGCGCCGCAGCGCTACCAGGGGCAGCTCGAACACGCATTGGCGCGAGCGGGAGTTCCGGCGTGGTTCGATCGGGGGACTCGACGCCCGCACCCGGCAGGCCGAGCCTTTCTGGCCGTCCTCGCGTGTGCCACGGAGAACCTGTCCGCTTCGCGCTTCGCGGAATATCTCTCCCTCGCGCAGGTCCCGCGCCTTGATGTCAGTTCGAGGAGGACCGCCCCCGGCGCACCATCCACAGCCCCGGACGATGAAGTGCTCGCCGCGTTCACGCGTAGAGCCGACGACGGGGAAGAAGAGAATTCCTCCGCTGACGAGGGCTGGGATCCTGGCGACGCAGAGTCTTCCTCGACCGACGCCGCTGTCATCGCCGGTTCACTTCGTGCACCGTGGAAATGGGAGCGGCTCCTCGTCGAGTCCGCCGTCATCGGGGGTGCGGACCGTTGGCGGCGGCGTCTCGAGGGGCTCGATCGCGAGTACCAGCTGAACGCGGCGCAGCTTCAGGGCAAGGACCCCGACGATCCGAGGCTGGATCGTATCGTCCGCGACCGGGAGAACCTGCGCCGTCTTCGTGAGTTCGCGCTGCCCTTGATCGAGACGCTCGCGTCCTGGCCGGCTGCCGCCAACTGGGGCGACTGGCTCCAGCTGTTCGACGGACTGGCTCCTCGGGTGCTTCGCCGGCCCGAGGAGGTGAGGGGCGTCCTTGCTGACCTTCGCCCGATGAGCGCGATCGGACCGGTCCCGCTGGACGAGGTCGTGCACGTCCTGAGCGAACGGTTGCTCGCGATCGAATCCCCGGCCCCTCGACATCGGTATGGTCGCGTGTTCGTCGGCAGTCCGCACCAGGCGCGCGCGCGCACTTTCAGAGTCGTCTTCGTCCCCGGGCTCGCTGAGCGCATGTTCCCGCAGCGCCTGCGCGAAGACCCCCTGCTCGTAGACGAGGTCCGCCGCGGGCTTCATGCGGGTCTCGCCGTTGAAACGGATCGCGCCACGACGGAGCGATTGCTGCTGCGCCTGGCCTCTGGTGCGGCGACCGAACGCCTCTACGTGTCCTACCCGCGAGTGGACTCGGCCGAGGCCAGGGAGCGTGTCCCTTCGTTCTACGGGCTGGAAGTGATGCGCGCCGTCACTGGCGAGGTGATGGGTCCGGACAGATTGCGGCAGCTGGCGGCTGCCGCCACCGATGCATCGCTGGCGTGGCCGGCGCCCGGCACGCCCGATGCCGCGCTCGACGACTTCGAGCACGATCTCGCGGTGCTGGCGCCGCTGCTGAAGACCGACGACATCAACAGCCTAGTCGGCCGGGCACGGTACCTCGTCCAGCTCAGTGACACCTTGCGTCGGTCGGTCACGAGTCGATGGGAGCGCTGGCAGCACGCGTGGGGAAGATCGGACGGAATCATCCGCGCGTCGAAAGACGTGAAGGAGGCCCTCGCGTCGCAGCGCCTCACGGCGCGCCCGTACTCGCTTTCTGCGCTGCAGAACTTCGCCGAGTGCCCTTACCGGTTCCTGCTGTCGGCTATCCACCGGCTGGAGCCCTTTGAGATCCCGCTTCCGCTGCAGCGTCTCGATGCCCTGACGAAGGGCAGCCTGGTGCATCGCGTTCAGGCGGAGTGGTTCCGGACGCTGCAGGCCGATGGAAACCTGCCGCTCGCGCCGGAGCGCCTCGGTCGTGCTCTGAACGTGATGACAGCGACTATCGACCGGGTTGCGGCCCAGTTCGAGGACGAGCTCGCCCCCGCAATCGACCGCGTGTGGCGCGATGAAATCGAGAGCATCCGCTCCGACCTGCTCGAATGGGTCCGCCGCCTGGTTGAAACAGCCGACGACTTTGATCCGGAGTTCTTCGAGTTCGCCTTCGGCCTCGGTGCCGCTGGCGACGTCGGGCACGATCGGCGCGACCCGCAGAGCCGGGCGGAGCCCGTCACCGTCGGCGGCCGGTTCGTCCTCCGGGGATCCGTCGACCTGGTGGAGCGCAAACGCGGCACGCGCCAGCGCCGGATCACGGATCACAAGACGGGGCGAAACCGCTCGGAACCGGGCACGGTGGTCGGCGGCGGACGCGTGCTGCAGCCCCTTCTCTATGGCCTGGCGGTGGAATTGGCGCTGGGGGACCCGGTGCTGGCTGGACGGCTTTCCTACTGCACCTCCGCCGGCGATTTCTCCACGCACGACGTGCCGCTCTCCGAGGCGAACCGTCGCTCTGCCCTGGAGGTGCTCGAGATCATCGATCGTGCGATCGAGACGGGCTTTCTCGTTGCGGCGCCGGGCGAAGGGGCATGCAACTGGTGTGACTTCCACGTGGTCTGCGGCCCCGCCGAGGAACGCCGCGTCGCCAAAAAACACCCGGGGCGCCTGGCCGACCTCATCGCGCTGAGGGAGAAGCCATGACCCGAAGACATCTCGACGATCAGCTGCACCGCGATCTCATTCTGAACGACCTCGACTCTACCTTCCTCGTGGAGGCGGCCGCGGGCACTGGCAAGACGACTCAGCTGGTGAACCGTATCGTTCGGGTCATTGAAGAAGGAGTGGCGCAGATTCGCGAGATCGTCGCGGTCACCTTTACCGAGAAGGCCGCCGGCGAGCTGAAGCTGCGCGTTCGCGAGCAGCTGGAAAAGGCGCGAAGCAGGGCGTCGGGTGTCAAGCGTCAGCGTCTCACCGATGCACTGGCGCACCTCGAGGAAGCGCACGTCAGCACCATTCACGGATTCTGCGCCGACCTGCTTCGCGAGCGTCCGGTCGAGGCCCGGCTGGACCCGCTCTTCACCACGCTGACCGAGGGCCAGTCGCAGGACGTGTTCGACCGTGCGTTCATGTTGTGGTTCCAGGAGCAGCTGGTGAACCCGCCGGAAGGTATCCGTCGGGCGTTGCGACGCACGCCGGCGTCACCGTTCCGGAGCAGTTCCTCCGACGACGACGCCAGCGCGCCGATCGATCGTCTCAGGGGCGCGGCGTGGAAACTCGCGGAGTGGCGGGACTTCACGTGCGAATGGCGCCGGCCTGAATATAGCCGCGATCGGGAAATCGACCAGCTCGTTGGTGAGCTCCACGCCTTTGCCGCGCTGACCCGATCGCCCTCGTGGGACAAAGACTACCTATACGAAGGCACTCGTCCCGTCCGGCAGGCGAGTGACGCGATCGCGAGAGACCAGGCCTCCGGCGTGACGGATTACGACGGTTGGGAAGCGAGGCTCGTCGATCTTGCTCACGAGTCGCTCGATCGCATCAGCGTCGGCCGAGCGGCGGTGTACAAGTCGGGTGTGCCGCGCCCGGAAGTGATTGCGGCTCGCGACAGCTTCGTTCAGCTCGTCAGGGAATTTTGCCAGCGCGCGGATGCGGACCTCGCGGCGCTGCTGGCCTCCGAGCTGCGCGGCGCAGTGGAGCGCTACGAACATCTGAAGGAGCGCGACGGGTCGGTGGACTTTCTTGACCTGCTCCTCTGCGCTCGCAATCTGCTGTATGACAGTCCGGAGGTGCGCCGGACGTTTCAGGGCCGGTTCAAGCGGATCTTCGTGGACGAGTTCCAGGACACGGATCCCGTTCAAGCCGAGATCATCTTCCTGCTCGCGGCCGACGAGTCCCGGCGCGCATCGAAGAGCAGCACTGAAAAACCGGATTGGCGGAAGCTCCGGCTCCGCCCCGGCGCGCTCTTCATCGTCGCCGATCCGAAACAGTCCATCTACCGCTTCCGCCGCGCCGATATCGAAACGTATTACGAAGTACGCGATCTGCTCCTCGCGCAGGGAGCCCGGGCTGCGAACCTGACGACCAGCTTCCGGTCCCAGCGTGCGATTCAGAACCTCGTCAACGCGGCGTTCGCGCCCGAGATGACAGGCGATCGTCAGGCACTCCAGGCCGAGTACGTTCCGTTGACGCCGTCTCGTCCCAATCTCCCTGCCGCGCCAGCGCTCGTGTCGCTGCCCGTTCCGTCGCCGTACGGGAAGAGAAACGTGGCGAAGTACGCCATCGAGAAGTCGCTTCCTCCAGCCATCGCCGCCTATATCGACTGGTTGATCCACAGGAGTGGCTGGCGCGTCTCGGTGCCTGACACCGAGGACGAGACGGAGCCGATCGCTGCCCGCCACATCTGCGTGTTGTTCCGCCGCTTCGTCACGTGGGGAGACGACGTGACCCGTCCGTATGTCGAGGGACTGGAAGCGCGCGGGATCCCGCACGTGCTCGTTGGAGGGCGCACGTTCCACGACCGCGAGGAGGTCGAGAACATGCGGGCGGCGCTCGCCGCCGTGGAATGGCCGGACGACGAACTGTCCGTCTTTGCCACGCTGCGCGGGCCGTTGTTCGCCATCGGCGACGAGGAGTTGCTCGAGTGGCGGCACCGTTTCGGCCACTTTCATCCGTTCTCGTCGGCGGTGGCGGCCTGGATTCGGCAGGATGCCGACCTCGAGGTCCCGGAGAGGCTTCAGCCAATCGCCGAGTCGCTTTCGCTCCTGCGGGCGCTGCATATCGCCCGCAACCATCGGCCGATCGCGGACACCGTCCATCGTCTGATCGACGTCACGCGCGCGCACGTGTCGCTCGTCCTGCGGCCGCGCGGCGAGCAGGTGCTCGCCAACGTGCTGCAGATAGCGGAGCTCGCGCGTCAGTACGAGCTGGAAGGCGGTCTCTCGTTCCGCGGGTTCGTCGAGCGGCTTCGCGAGGAGTCGGAGTCGGCGCAGGCGGCGGAAGCCCCGGTCATCGAAGAGGGCACCGGCGGCGTGCGGTTGATGACGGTGCACAAGGCCAAGGGGCTCGAGTTCCCGGTCGTCATCCTCGCGGACATCACGGCGAAGCTCGCGCAGCGCGACCCGGATCGGTACATCGAACCGGTGTCGCGCCTGTGCGTTCTGAAGCTGGCCGGCTGGATGCCGCTTGAGCTGCGTGAGCAGGCGGCGCTCGAACGGGTGCGAGACGAGGCCGAAGGCGTGCGGCTCGCTTACGTCGCCGCGACGCGCGCCCGCGATTTGCTCGTCGTGCCTGCCGTGGGGGACAAGCCGTTCGATGATGGCTGGCTCCGACCACTCAATCCCGCCATCTATCCGTCGCCCGCGCACCGCCGCGAGCAGCGTGCCGCGCCAGGCTGCCCGCCGTTCAAGTCGAAGGACAGCGTCCTCGGACGCCCGAACGACGATCCCGCGACTGCCGACACTGTCTCCCCCGGCCTCCACGAGTTCGGCGAGGGGAAGGATCGGTACACGGTGGCCTGGTGGGACCCGCGGGCTCTGATTCTCGGTGTCGAGCCTTCGTCAGGGATCCGGCGTCCGGAGCTGATCACCAAGGAAGCGAGCGCCGAAGTCATCGCCGAGGGGCTCGCTGCCTACGAGTCCTGGCGCCGTTCGCGCGAGGCAGCGGTCGAGGCCGGCTCGCACCCGAGCATGCGTGTCCACGTCGCGACTGCGTGGGCCGCGCGTTCGGACACCGGATTGCCGAAGGACGAAGTCGTGGAAGTGGAAGTGGTCCACGTCGATCTTCCGTCAGACCGGCCGTCTGGAGCTCATTTCGGTTCGCTGGTGCACTCGGTGCTCTCGGTCGTACCTCTGGACGCCGTCATCGACGCCATTCGGGCCATCGCGGAAGTGCACGGCCGCATTCTCGGCTCCACGCCAGCCGAGATCGCCGCCGCGCCAGCCGTCGTCGAGCGCATCCTGGCGCATCCGGTGATGTCGCGCGCGCGGACCGCAGCCAAAGCCGGCGCGCTTCAGCGGGAAGTTCCGGTGATGCTTCGCACCGACGCCGGCGAACTGGTGGACGGCGTCGTGGACCTGATGTTCGAAGAGGACGCCCGCACGGTGCTGGTGGACTTCAAGACTGACAGCGCGCTGGGGACGCCCGTCGCACGCTACAAGCGTCAGTTGCAGGCGTATGCCTTGGCGGTTCACCGCGTGAAGGCGAAAGCTGTCAGCGCCGTTCTGCTTTCAGCCGGCTCGTAGGAGAGGACGGCAGCAGGAGCCCACCCCAGCGCACGCTGCTGCTCGGGTGTCCGCTTTTCAAGTCGGGATCCCACCGCAAGCACAACCGTACAGACACCGTTCGCGTTCGCCGTCGGTCCGCAAATGCGGTGAACAAATGACTTCTGGCAACCACCCCATCCACGCACGCCGCGGTACCTCTCTTGCCCCTCCGCCCGTCAGGAGGATGGCCATGATGAGACCCATCGTTCGGACGGCGGCGCTTTCCGGGGCAATTGTGGCGTTGAGCGCACCGTTTCACGCTGCGGCCCCGAGAGCGGCGTCCTCATCGTCTTCGTCGCAGGTCGAGAGATTCGAGCGCGAGGTGACGATTCCAGCCGGCACCGTGCTGCGCCTTCGCGTGACGCGCGGGTTCGGATCTGACTTCTCGCGCGTGGAAGATCCGGTCAGCGCGACGCTCGCGCGCAGCATCGTCATCGGCGGGCGCACTGTTCTACCCGCCGGGAGCCGCGTGTCCGGCTACGTGTCGGACGCCAGGCGGCCGGGGAAGGTAAAAGGACGCGGACGCGTGGCGGTCCGTTTTACGCGTGTCGTGCCCGCAAATGACTCCGAGGCCTACACGATGCGCACGCGTCCGTGGGTGGCAGTCGCTCCTGCCAGCAAGAAGAAAGACGCGGCGACGATCGGCATTCCCGCCGCGGGCGGCGCCATCGTTGGCGCGCTTGTGGACGGCAAGAAGGGTGCGGGCATCGGCGCGGCAGTTGGAGGCGGCGCAGGAACGGCAGTCGTCCTGACGACGCGCGGCCGGGACGTGCGAGTGGGACGGGGCGCGGTGCTCGCGGTGCGGCTCACCCAGCCTCTGACGATCCGGATCGACGAGTAAGGGCTTTGAGAAGTGCTCCGGGCGGACGACAGTCCGCCCGGAGTGCCCCGCCCTTCGCAACCCAGAACATTGAACGAGGACGCCGAAGAACGGTGAATCCGAATCTGCGTTCCGATCCTCACTACCGCCTCGCATCGGCATACCCGCGGATCGTCCACGACACCGAACCGCGGAACGGATCGTTGGCCAGCCCGAAGCGTCCGCCTCTTCGCGTCAGCGAGAGCCGCTGCAGCGCCTGACGCGATGGCAGGTAGACGAGTGCGTCCGCCGCCTGCGCCGTCGCGGCGAACACGACGAGCTCGAGCTTCGACCAGTCCATCTGCGACGTGGATGGCGCCAGCGCGATGTGCGGAATCGCGGCGCCATCGCGAACGAGTACCAACGGAATCGGTCCCGCGGCGATGGTGTTTCCAGGAGCCTGCATCTTCCGGGTACTCGATGAAGAGCGCGCGCACCATGGGCAAATTTCCGGGAAGACGTTGCTTCGAACGGCCGCAGGATTGCAAGCATGTTGTTGAACGCCAGGCGGAGGTAACGGTGGTGTCGTTGCCACACGACTCGACCGGTACTGGTGGCCGTGTCGAAGTCGGCGAGCGCGTCGGCGACGTAGTACTCGTTCGTGTAGCTGTAGAAGTCTGGAGAGATATCAACGAGATCGCTGGAGCAGCGCCGGCGGCTGATTTCCCGACTGCGCGCACGCGAGGCCGCGCGGGTCGAACACCAACAGAAACGCACACAGTACCGCACTTGCTGTAAGGCGCATGGTGGCTCCGCTCATTTCGCTCGATGGCGTTCAGGCACCGGATTCCATCTCCAGGGTTGCCGGTCGTTGTAGACTCCCCGCCATGTTCACAACCCGACTTCTGCTGACAGCGGCCGCGGTGGTGGCCGTCTTCGCCTCATCGTCGCTCGACGCCCAGGCGCCTCCCGATCCGAAGCCACGCATCGCGGCCCAGAAGGAAGCGATGGCCAGGCTCGCGTTCCTGGACGGCACCTGGCGAGGGCCGGCATCCATGAACACCCAGACGGGGAAGCACACCATGACCCAGACCGAGCGGATTGGGCCGTTCCTGGACGGGTCGGTCAAGGTCATCGAAGGGCGCGGGTACGAGGCGGACGGCACGGTGAGCTTCAACGCGCTCGCGATCATCTCGTACGATCCGGACAAGCAGGCGTACAGCATGCGCTCGTACGCGCAGGGCCGTTCCGGCGATTTTCCGGTGACGGTGAAAGCCGACGGATTCTCGTGGGAGATTCCGGCTGGCCCGATGACAATCCGCTACACCGCAACGGTGAAGAACGGCACGTGGCACGAGGTCGGGGACCGCATCGCACCTGGTCGCGAGCCGGTCCGGTTCTTCGAGATGACGCTTACGCGGGTTGGCGATACGGACTGGCCGGCAGGGGGCGCGATTCCGCCGAAGTGAGCCGAACACCGACGGGCTTCAGGCTTCAGGATGGAAAGAACACGATGAACGCAGCGCGGCCCGCGGCTTGGTGGCTACGGGCAGTCCTCGGGCTTTTCGCGGCCACGATTGCGTCGCCGCACGCGCAACCGACGAAGTACATCGACCCTGCAGGCCGCGCCAGGGTCGGGCTCGTGATGCAGCCGTTCGTGCCGAACGGCACGTCACAAGGCCCGCGGACGATGGCGAATGGCGGGATACAGGAGCAGCTGAAAGAGCTGGGAGCCCTCGTCCGCGTCAGCGAGATCGCGCTCACCACGGACGAAGAGACGGAGTACGGCGGCTGGAAGCGGCTTGCCTTCGCCCTCGGTCACCTGGGACGCACGGTTGCGGCGAACGAGCGCGACGGATACTTCACGGTTGGACTCCTCGGCACGTGCCCGTCGATGCCCGGCATGGTGGCCGGCTTTCAGCGATCCGGGCCGACGCGGGAGCCGCTCAAGGTGGGGATGCTCTGGCTCGACGCGCACGCAGACATCAACACGCCAGAGACCACGAGGAGCGGATCACTTGGCGGGATGCCGGTTGCGGTGGCGACAGGCCGCTGCCTCACGCGCATGCGCCTGGACGCCGGCCTCGATCCACCGCTCTCCGACCGGCACATCGTGATGGGCGGCGTGCGCCTGAACGACCCGCTGGAGCAGGAGATCATCGACAAGTCCGAGATCCAGCAGCTCAGTGTCGACGCTCTGCGGACGATGTCCGATGGGGTGATCCGGCAGATGGATCGGCTGACGCAGCTCACCGACAAGATCTACCTGCACGTGGACATGGACGTGCTCGATCCCGCGGAGGTCGAGGGGCACGGGAACAAGGTCCCGAACGGGCCCTCGAGCGAGCAGCTCGCGAGGGTGTTCGAGACGATCTGCGCCAGGTATCCGAAGGTCTCCGGCATCGGCTTCGCGACGATTCCGGCGAAGGACGAAGGGAAGCTGTCGCTGGCCGCGGTGAACCGGATGATCGTGGCGGCGGTGAGGGGCGTGAAAGCGCGGCGGTGAGGCAGTTTCCACGGGGCCTGTCACCAATTGTCCTTCGTCGAGGACAATCGGTGCCAGGCCCCATCGTCCACTACATCGTTCCCAGCGGCTTGCCGTCGGCGTCGAGCGCGCGCACTTCGCCGAGCTTCAGCTCGCGGACGCCGGCTTCGATCTTCGCGCGATCGCCGATCACCACCCACACGGTGCGGTCGGGCACTACCGTTTTCGCGAGGGCCTTCGTCACGTCGGGCACCGTCACGGCGTGCACCTTCTCGGCGAACGTCTGGTAGTAGTCCTCCGGCAGGCCGAAGGTCACGATTTCCTCGATCGCGCCGCCGATCGCGCGTCCCGTTTCCCATCGCCCCGCGAGCGTTCGCGTCTGACGGTCCTTCGCCTCGGTCAGTTCCTGCGCCGAAAGCGGACGACCGCCGGTGACGTCGCGCAGCTCCTTCACCAGCTCCTGCATCGATTCCTTCGTCTTGTCGGTCTGCACCGGCGCGTACATGATCCACGGGCGCTGTCCGCGCGCGTCGAACGCCACGCTGCCCGCGCCGTACGACCAGTGCTTGTCCTCGCGGAGGTTCATGTTCACGCGCGAGGTGAACGCGCCGCCGAACGCCTCGTTGAACATCTGGAACGCGAACTCGTCCGGGTTCGACTTCGGCGTGATCACGGTGCCCACGAGGATCACCGACTGTTCGGCTCCCGGACGGTCGAGGATGTAGACGGCATTGCCGCTGCGGGGCGATACGGCCGCGATGTTCTTCTTCGGCACGTCCCCCTGCTTCCACGCGCCGAACGCCTTCTCGAGCTTCGGCGTGAGCTCAGCGAGCGTGACGTCGCCCACGGCGATGAGCGTGGCGTGGTTCGGCTTGAACCAAGTGGAGTGGAAGCGGGCCAGGTCCTCGCGCGTCATGGCTTTCACGGACGCTTCCGTTCCCGTTCCGGTCAGCGGCTGGCCGTAGGCGTGGTCCGCGCCGTACAGCAGGCCGGGCAGCACGCGCAGCGCCATCGAGAAGGGCTGCACCTTTTCCTGCTGGATCCGCGCGAGCCGGTTTCGCTTGACGCGCGTGAGCTCCGTTTCGGGGAACGTCGGGCGCAGCACGAGATCCGAGTAGAGGTCGAGCGCCGGATCGAGCTTGTCCCGAAGGACCGACACGCCGACCTGGCAGACGTCGAGCCTGGCCGTGGAGGAGAGCTGGGCGCCGAGCGAGGCAGCTTCATCGGCGATCTCCAGCGCGGATCGCTTCGTCGTGCCCTCGGGCAGCATCGCCATCGCCATGCTCGACACGCCAGGCGCGTCGGGATCGTCTGCGGCAAACCCCGCGTCCAGCAGCATCGAGAGCTGCACCACCGGCACAGCCGTGCGGCGCACGAGCAGCACCTTCAACCCGTTTGACAGCGTTGCGCGCTCGAAGGCGGGCAGCGGCGCGCTCGGCGGCGGACCCACTTCCGGCAGCTTGCTGCGATCCACGTTGGTCGTCGTGGTCGTCAGCGGGGGGAACGGCTCCACTTCGAGCACGTACGCGCGGTCGTCGAGCCATTCCTTCGCGAGCGCCTGGAGCGACGCGGCGGTCGCATCCTGCACGAACGTCAACTGATCCCTGTACGCGTCGGGGTTTCCCAGATAGACCTGCCCTCTTGCGAGCACGTCAGACTTCCCGCCGAACCCGCCGATGCGCTCGACGCCCCGCACGAAGTTCGCCCGGTATTCCGTCTTGACCCGTTCCAGTTCCTCCGCCGTCGGCCCAGACGCGATCAGCTTGGCCAGCTCCTCGTCGAGCGCGCGCTCCACCGCGCGGAGGTCGCCGCCAGGCTGCGCTGACGCGAGCAGATAGAGCTGGCTCGCGATCTCCCGGTCGTCGAAGTACATGTTGACGTCTGTCGCGATGCGGTCTTTGTAGACGAGCCGCTTGTAGAGGCGCGACGATCGACCGCCCGCCAGGAGCTCGCCCACGAGCGACAACTGCGTCGCTTCCTTCGATCCGAACGGCGGAACGTTCCACACCTTGTAGATCCGCGCCTGCGGGACGCGGTCCTGCATCCGCTGCCGGTGTGGGCCGGTCGGGCGGGCGATCCACGTGTCCTGCTCGATCACGGGCGGGCCCGGCGGGATGCCGCCGAAGTGGCGCTCGACCTTCTGGCGAGCGGTCTCGGGATCGATGTCGCCCGCGAGTACGATCGTGGCGTTCGACGGTCCGTAGTACGTCCTGAACCACTCCTTCACATCTTCGAGCGACGCGGCGCTGAGGTCCTCCATCGATCCGATGACGGACCACGAATACGGATGCCCCTGCGGGAACGTATTCTCGGCGATTGTGATCCAACTCTTCCCGTACGGCTCGTTCTCGCTTTGCCGCTTCTCGTTCTGCACGACACCGCGCTGCTCGTCCAGGCGCGCCTGCGTGACGACGCCGAGCAGATGGCCCATGCGATCGGACTCGAGCCACAGGATGCGATCGAGCGCGGAGACCGGCACGTTCTGGAAGTAGTTGGTGCGGTCTTCGTTCGTCGTCCCGTTCAGGTCGGTCGCGCCGACCGGCTCAACGGCCTTGAAGTAGTCGTCGTTGAAGTGCTCGCTCCCGTTGAACATCAGGTGCTCGAACAGGTGCGCGAACCCGGTCTTGCCCGGCTTCTCGTTCTTTGAGCCGACGTGATACCAGACGTTCACGGCGACGATGGGCGCCTTGTGGTCCTCGTGCACGAGCAACGTCAGGCCGTTCTTCAGCACGAACTTCGTGTAGGGGATGTCGGGGACAGGAGCGGCGGCGGGAGTGCGCGCTGCGCTCCCCGCCGGGGCCGGTTTCTCCTGCGCGCTCGCCGTGATGGCGAGCGCAACGAACAAGACAATCAACGCGCCGGATGCGCGACTCACACGCATGGGAGCCTCCAAGGAGCAACGTTCCAAGCGTACTCCATCTTTCGCCTGCAGGTGTTAATGCCCAATGCCAGAGGCCGCAGGCCGAAGGCGTCAATGCCGAATGGGCGAAAAGCAGGGATGAATGCCTGAGGCGCCAACGCCAAAGGCGTCGGCACAGGGATGAACCGTGAGAGCGAAGGTCGCCGCCGCTATGTCCTCCAGACAGGCTCCCGCCGAAACATCTGCCATGGC
The DNA here is from genome assembly GCA_035463475.1 of Vicinamibacterales bacterium. Classification (GTDB taxonomy): domain Bacteria; phylum Acidobacteriota; class Vicinamibacteria; order Vicinamibacterales; family 2-12-FULL-66-21; genus JACPDI01. The sequence continues at coordinate 5,251 of DATHTE010000133.1, read as the reverse complement.
GGGCCGCCCGCACCATTCTGTCTACGTTGTGTACCTGCGCAACCCGAGGGGCGACGGGCGGGCCGGCTACTACGTGGGCATGACCGGCCTCTCGCCCGAAGAGCGGTTCAAAAAGCACAAAAACGGCGTCAAGGCGTCACGCTTCGTGAAGCGCTTCGGCGAGCGGCTCGTGCCGAAGCTGTACGCCCACCTGAACCCGATGACGTATCGCGACGCGGTGCAGATGGAGAAGCAGCTCGCCCAGGAGCTGCGGCAGAAGGGCTACGTGGTGTTCGGAGGGCACTGACCGAGGCGCCGCGTCGCCCGCCGCGGATCTCGCGCGAGTTCCCGTCGGGATGCTCCAGCGCCGAGGACGAGCCTCCTACGACGGCTTTCGCCGCCGCGGCCGCGGCAGCCGCGCGTTGAGATCGTCGATTTGAGCCTGCATCAGGCGGTGCTCTTCCGCGTTCCTGATCTCATGCGAGTCGAGGCGGCGCTTCTGTTCCTGAATCCAGTCAATCAGCAGTTCGAACTTCGCCTCCAGTCTCTCGACAATCACCTGGAATCGGTGCTCAATCCGGGCGGCGAATGCCTCGAAATCGTGGTCAATCTTCCGCAGAAGGCTCTCGAATCGCTCATCGTCCCGCACGAAGCGTCGGTCCATCTGCTCGAAGCGGTGGTCCACCTGCTCGAAGCGGTGGTCCACCTGCTCGAAGCGGGCATCCACCCGCTGGAACCCTAGCCTCATCTCCACAGCCAGGTTGTCGATCCTCCGTTCCAGCCCCTCGTCTGCCATGCCCGTCCTCGCGAATCGTAGCATCGTCCAGATAGCGAGAGGCGTGCCGTCGTCAGGTCGTCGCAAATAGGGCGATCGCCATGAACGCGTTGCAGAAACTGCAGGCTGTGCACCTGCTGCCGGTCGCCATTTCTGCGTTTACGGGAGCCGCACGCGCGCGACCACGGGAAAGTGATCGGACGGGTACCTGTTGTTGCGTCCCCACCGGATGATGTCGGCGTTCAGGATTTCGCTGCCCTGCGGCGCCAGCACGAAATCGATTTTCTCGCCGTCAGTTCTTCCGAACGTGAACGCCGTGTAGGTGCCAACATCCTGCTCGCCCGGGTGGACCTTGCGATAGGTGTCGACAAACGGCGCCGGCTGGCTCCCGGGCTCCGCGCCAGCGCCGATCAATGTCGCGAGCGCGGGGTTCTTCGCGCCCGCGTTGAAGTCCCCTGTGACGATGGCTGGATCTTCACGGAACGTGCGCGCCTCGACGCGCTCGCGAATCAACAGCGTGCTGCGCTCGCGCGATGGCTGCGACTCGTGATCGAGGTGCGTGTTGAAGTGCCAGAACGCGTGCCCGTCGCGATCGATGAAGCGCGCCCACGTGCAGATGCGCGGGATGCGATTGCCCCACGAGGCGGAGCCTGGCACCGCAGGCGTGCTCGACAACCAGAACGTCCCGGCCTCGGCGACGTGCAGCCGCGACTTGCGATACAGAATGGCCGAGTACTCTCCGCCGTCGCGTCCATCGTCCCGGCCCACGCCGACGACGGCGTAGTCGGGGAGGGCTGCGATGATCTCATCGATCTGTGCGTCGAGCGCCTCCTGCAGACCCAGCACGTCCGGGTCCTGCTGGCGGATGACTTCGAACACCATCTCGCGTCGTCTACTCCAGCGGTTCTCCCCATCGTCCGCGGTGCCGTACCGGATGTTGAAGGTCATGACCGTCAGCGGCTCGCGCGCGCGCTCCTGCGATGCGTTTGGCGTGATGGGCGCAAGCAGCAGGAGGGCGACGAAGCGGCTGGCGCGGCGACGTGAGGCGGGCATGGGGAATTATGCTGCTGGCAGTCCGTCGGCTGGAGCTTGCGACGGCGGAGTCCGCCTGAGCGGCGCGCGTAACGATGAGCTGGCGGAACCGCAACCTCTCAAAACCAGCGCTCATGTTTTTCGATTATTGTCGCGGCAATCTTTGGCGGTGTACATTCCTGCCCCTTCAGCGACTTCGCCCGTCGCCGACGCGATGCAGAGGGGGACTGTATGCGCGCGCGCCTAGTGCGTCTTGCCGGATGGATTGCTCCACTGATTCTATGGATGGCGCTACCGACCACGGCCGCTCTCGCGCAGACGACGACTGCGACGGTGGGTGGACTCGTGCTGGACCCGCAGCGCTTGCCGGTCCCACGGGCGAGGGTCACGGTAGAAGACCGTTTGCGCGGCACGCGGAGAATGGTCGAAAGTGGCGAGGCAGGCATCTTTGAAATCGCAGGCCTGCAGCCCGGCGAGTACCGGCTGACCGTCGAGCTCGACGGCTTCACTACGACACAGCTCGATCTGCGCCTCGAGGTCAACCAGCGGCTGCGCGTCGACGTCACGCTGCAGCCGAAGGTCGTGGGCGAGGAGATTGTCGTTCGGCAGACGACGCCGATGCTGGACACGGTGGATCCGTCGGTCGGACAGGTCATCGGCGAAGAACAGCTCTCGCAGCTTCCTCTCAACGGAAGACAGTTCCTGGAGCTCGCGCTCCTCGTGCCTGGAGTCCACACCTCTCATGGGGCCGGCTCAGGTTCGTCGCTGCCGCTGTACTGGCGCCCCGGCCAGAACTCGGCGATCAGCGTGACCGGCGGCCGTCCCAGCGCCAACGCCTTTCGAATCGATGGCACGAGCAACACCGATCCGTCCTTCAACACCTACATCGTCAATCTGCCACCGGACGCGATTCGCGAGTTTCAGATCGAGACCGGAAGCTACTCCGCCGAGCTCGGGTCGGCGGGGAACGGGCAGGTGAACGTGGTGACCAAGGCGGGGACGCAGGAGCTGCACGGCAGCCTCTACGACCACCTTCGCAACAGCGCTTTCGACTCGCGACCATTCAACAATCCCGATGAGTTGCCGCACTTCGCCCAGAACCAATACGGCGGGACGCTCGGCGGGCCGCTCTTCACGCGGCGAACGTTCTTTTTCGGCAGCTTCGAGGGGCTGCGCAGCGCACAGGGCCAGTCGATGATGATGACGGTGCCGTTGGCCGAGTGGCGTGTGGGAGACTTCAGCGGAGCGGCGCCGATTTACGATCCCCTCACGACGCGGCCCAACCCGAACTTCGACCCGACGCAACCGCCGGGCCCGCAGAATCCGCAGGTGATCCGGCAGCAGTTTCCGGGGAACCGCATCCCGCTCGAGCGGATCGATCCGGTTGCGCTCAGGGTACTGCGCGAGTTCGTGCCGCTGCCCAACATGGATGGCGGGGTCAACAACTATCTCGACACCCGAGCGCAGGTGCTGCGCAACGACCAGGGCACGCTGCGCATCGATCACGTCTGGGACAACGGGACTTCGATGTTCGGGCGCTACACACTGAGCAGGGAGCGCGGCTTCACGCCGGAGAACCTGCCTGGATTTGGCGCGAACCACGACAACACTCTGCAGAGCGTGACGGGTACGATCATCCAGCCGCTGTCGTCGCGCCTCCTGCACGAGCTGCGGTTCGGGTACTCGCGCATGCAGCTGAACCGGCTTGGTGAAGCGGCCAACGGCGAAGACCTCGTCAGCTCGCTCGGAATCCGCGGCGTCGGATTCGGCGGACCGGCTGCCTACGGGCTGCCGCGGTTCAACGTCCAGGGGTTCGATCCCATCGGCGACGCGCTGCTCTGTACCCCATGCGAGTACGACAATCAGCTGTTTCAAGTGGGGGAGCGCCTGAGCTGGGCCGCGGGTTCGCACTCGCTCAGAGTCGGCGGCGACCTGCGGTACTTCAAATGGGACATGCTCGGGTTCTTCCAGAATCGAGGGTACTTCCAGTTCACGCCGGGATTCACGGCGCGGACGGCGAGCAACGACGGCACAGGCCAGGCGCTGGCCAGTTTCCTGCTCGGGCTCCCCGTCCTGGCGCAACGCCAGGCTGGCCTCCCGTCGATGAACATGCGCCAGACCGGCTACGAGCTTTTCGTCCAGGACGACTGGCGCGTAGGCACGCACCTCACGATCAACGCGGGCCTGCGTTACGAGTACGCGACGCCGCTGCGCGACGTGAAGAAGATCCTGACGAACCTGATCTGGATCGATGGAAAACCTTTCGCGTACGCGGGCGGGCAGGCCGGCTATCCGGACGGGCTCGCCTACCCCGATCGGAACAACTTCGCGCCGCGGATCGGTTTTAGCTTCAACCCGCATGGAGGCCACTACGTCATCCGCGCAGGCTACGGAGGCTTCTACTCGTATCCGGAGATGAACTTGTGGTGCAACCAGGTCCACAACGTGCCGCTGGTCTTCCCGGAGATCCAGGCGAGCAACCCGTTTATCCCGTCGATCTTCGGATTGGGATTCGGCACGCCCGTGTTGGGTCAGACGCTCGTCGGCTTCACGGCGATCGATCCGCACTGGCAGATCCCGTACATCCAGCAGGCGAGCGCCAGCCTTGAACGCCAGTTCGGGGACAGCCTGGTGATCGAAGTCGGCTACATCGGCGCCTGGGGGCGGAACCTCGATCGCGCCCGGCTCGTGAACAACGCGGAGCCCAGCCCGCTGCCGCTCGGCCCGCGTCGGCCGTACCGCACCATCTCATTCGTCGAGGGCACCCAGCTGCCCGACGACTGGCCGATTGTCAGCATGACGTTCCCGGTCGGTCCGATCAATCTTCTCGAGTTCACGGCGCGCTCCGAGTACAACGCCGGGTACGTGCAAGCGACGCGGCGGTTCGGGGATGGCCTGCAGTTTCTCGCGAGCTACACATACTCGAAGAGCATGAGCGACTCGCCGTCGTTCCGGTCCGCGGCGATGGAGCCGGAGGTGCCGCAGGACAGCTACAACCTCGCCGCCGAGTGGGGGCCCGGCGGCTGCGACATTCGCCACCGCCTTGTGGCGAGCCTCGTCTATCAGATTCCGTTCAGCTCCAGGGCACAGACGCCAGCCACCTCAGGATGGCGCCGCCTGGCGCGGGCGCTGTTCGGTGACTGGCAGGTCGCGGTCATCCATCAGACGCAGAGCGGTTTCCCGTTCACGATCAGCGTCTTCGGCGACACGGCGAATGCGGGCTCTCTACTCAACATCAATCCCGTGCGCGCGAACGTCGTCCCGGGCGTGTCCCCGTACCTGCCGTCCAGCCAAAGGACGACGGATCGTTGGTTCAACACCGATGCATTCGTCACGCCGCCGGCGTTCACGTTCGGGAACGCGGGGCGGAACAGCCTGTACGGGCCCTGGTTGTGGAAGACGGACCTCGCGTTTCAGCGCGAGTTCGCCGTTCGCGGCGACGCGCGCCTCGAGTTTCGCGCCGAG
>DATHTE010000132.1:0-49683 GCA_035463475.1 Vicinamibacterales bacterium | reverse complement strand
GGGCCACGGGTTGGGAAACGTGGTCTGCTCTTCGTACTCGGGCAGCCCGCGCGTCTGGCCGCGCAGCTGATCGGGATGGATGTAGAGCGGCGTGGCGAGCCGCGCGCTGGCCGATTCGGTGAGCATGCCCGCGACATTGTGGAACGGCGTGATCCAGTGGAACCCGAAGTGCCCCCAGCCCGAATAAATCGCCGCGTTCACGATGCCCGACTTGTTGTGTTCCTCTTCCTTGTAGGCGATGTGCCCGCCGTACCAGCTGATCTCACGCCAGACGAGCGGGTCGCCCGACGGGCGGACCGGCTCGGCATACGGCGGCACGTAGAGGCGGGCGCCGTAGCTCCCCATGTGGTGGTGGTCGATGTACGCCTGCGGGATCCACTCGCGGAACATGACCTTTGCCATGTACTGCGATTCGATCATGTTCGTCTGGAACGCGTCCCGGTTGTTATCGTGCCCGACGTACTTGTGATACAGCCAGGGCAGCCCCGCCCCCTCGTACTCCGTTCCGATGTACTTGCGGTACCAATCGGTGACCATCACCTGGCCATCGGGGTTGAACGACGGGATCATGAGGAAGATCACGTTCTCCAGGATGCGCTCGGTTTCGCTGTCCGTGCGTGACGCGAGATCGTAGGCGAGCTCGGGCGCCATCTGGCTGCCGCCGACCTCCGTGGCGTGCAGGGACATGGACTGGATGATCACCGCCTTCCCTTCCGCCACGACCTTCCGGATCTCCGCCTCGGGCACGCCCCGCGGGTCGCTCAGCTTCGCGTTCATCTGCCGGTACTGTTCGAGCCGGGCGAGGTTCGCCGGAGACGAAATGAACACCAGCAGGAACGGATTGCCCATCGTGGACCGCCCCATGTCGACCACCTGAAGGCGATCCGACTGTTTCTCGAGCTCGCGGAAGTACTCGACGATGCGGTCCCAGCGCGCCAGCTTGCGGTCCGCGCCGAGCTGGTGGCCAAAGAACTTCTCCGGCGGCGTGACCTGCGTCTGGGCCACCGGCGAGGAGGCGAACGTCACGAGAACGAGCAGCAGACCGAGCGCGGCTTTTCTCATCACAAGGCTCCCGGGGGAATGACAGGCTGTCAAAGGCAGATAGTAGATCGCAAATCGAACAACGCACGAAGTTTAAAGGCAAAGGACGGCGGGCTTGCCCGAAAAGAAAGATGGCCGGCGGTCACGAGGACCGCCGGCCATTTCCGAAGACGTTAAGAGGGGAAAACGCCTTCGCTGCCTGCCTCAGAACACGTACAGGATCCGGAAGAAGCCCGTGCTGCCCTTGTACGGCCGCCAGCCGTAGCCCGTCGAGAGCTCGCCGATCCAGTCAACGCGCGGTGCGCCGGTCGCCGGGAACTCGGTGAGCGGACCGTTCTGGTCAACCGTCATCCAGTCATTCACCTCGAACTTTTCGTACCAGTAGCCCACGCCGAACCCGACGTTCTTCGTAATGAAGTAGTTCAGGTCGAACGTCAGCCGCTGCCACGTGTTGGTCACGTTCGGCAGCTGCTCCCCCTGGCCGAGCGATTCGAGCTCCAGGATGTACGGGCCGCTGTGGACGAAGCCGTTGTCCGAGTCGGTGTAGTCGTACGTCAGGCTGACGTCGGTGTTCTTGATGGCCTTGATCAGCGTGAAGTAGACCTGCGCGTTGTTCACGGTCTCGTCGGCGTCGATCCCCCAGTTCTTCGCAGGGTCCTCCCAGAACGGAGTGCCCGCGCCACGCGAGTACCGCGACGCCTGCGTCGACGAGAACGTGTCCCGGCCGTAGTTCACGCCGAAGGCCACGGTGTCGATCGGCGTCACGTTCATGCCGAGGTTGAACGAGGTGTTGTTGTTGTCGAGCAGCCCGAACTGCTGGCCGTTGTCGGTGTACTGGTCCTTGCCGGCCGCGACCGACGCGGTGAAGTCGACCTGTGCCACCGGCGTCAGCACGAACAGCAGCGTCCCGCGGTTCCGGTCACGCTCGGCGTCGTCGTAGAGCCGCGTGGCCGGCTGGGTCCCGCTCGCCACGAAGAACTCCGTGCCGAAGCCGGAGCCGCTGCGCCGCGTGAACTCGTACTGGCCGCGGACCATGACGTACTGGTTGCCCACGGTGTCCATCGAGACGCGGAACGTGTTGTCGGTCAGCGTGGACCAGTTGCGGTGGTTGTGGTCCATCGCATCCATGCTGTAGCCGACCCGCAGCGCGGTGTAGGGCATCACGTTGAACGTCGCCGTGGCGTCGAACTGGTTGTGCGTGATGTCATACGCCTCGCTGATGCCGTGCTCGTTCTCCTCCGGGACCGCGTCGAAGCGGACGTACTCCGTCGCGTCGAACTCGGGCGTCCGGCTGTCCCGGTCGTTGTAGCGGTACCGCGCGTTGAACGAGACCAGCCGGGTCGGCCGCGAGTTGAAGCTGAACTGCGCGTTCAGGCCGCGCACCTCGGCTTCCGCGGTGTTCCGCGGCAGCTCCGCCAGGTGGTGCCAGCTCGCCAGCACCTGCGGCGAGTTGATCGTGCTGTTGATCGTCCAGGGGATGAGCGCCTCGTTCTGCTTCGACGTGCTGAACGCCAGCGAGCCCGTGAGCGTGCTGCGATACGGGAGTTTGTACATCCCGGTCGCGCTGATCACGTTCATGTTGTTGCTCGGCGCCAGCGCCATCCGGCCCTGCGCTGGGCCGAGATTCGTGCTGTTGTAGGCGCTGGTATCGAAGTACGGGAAGCTGCCCTTGTTGTAGTCCGTGAACCGGACCGGGTTGTCCCACACGAGCGTCTGGATGTCATTGTTGAACCAGGACGCGCCCCACGCCACGCGCATCATGCCCTGCTGGTTCGCCCACTCCACCCCCGCCGAGAAGTCGTTCGTGCGGTTGTCGAGCGGCAGCGGCACCTCCGCGGTGTTGTTGAACGCGAACCCGGCGCCCCACGGCTGGTAGCCGTCCTTCTTCGCCGTCTGGAACGAGAAGTTCACGGCCATCTCGGGCGTCGCGTTCACCGACGCGGCGAACCCGATGCTCTCCCGCTTCGAGGTCAGCTCGAAGATCCGCGCGAAGTTCGCGAACGCCGAGCCGCGCGCCGCCGTCGCGGCGCTGTTCGGCACGCCGACGATCGGATTGTTGACGCTCCGGTTGTTCTGCACCGCCTGACGCGTCGCCGCGTCGAGCGTCATCGTCGTCGTGGCGCCGCTCGAGATCGTGAACGGCGTCAGCGTGTTGTAGCCGTAGTTGAGCGGCGTGCCGTCGAAGTAGAACGCGACCTTGGCCCTGCCGCTGTTGAAGTCCGCGAAGTACTCCTGGTCCCGGTAGCCGATGTTCCGCGCTCCGGCGGTGAACAGGTACGACGTCCCTTCGCGCTTGATGTCGAATCGGCTGAACGCGCCGTTGTCTCTCACGTCCCGGTACCGGTCGTACTGGGCGATGTTGCCCGAGCTGAAGTCCGGACGGAAGCCGAAGTCGAGGGTCCCGGTCCACGGAACCGCGACGGTCGTCGCCGGCGTGGTGTCCGCCGGCTGGGGCGTCTGCTGCTGTGCGACTGCGAAGGTCGCGGAGGCCAGCACCAGCGCCGCAGTGATCGTAATCAGTCTGTTGCGCATCGTGAACCTCCTCTAGCGCAGGAACGCTTTGCCCGACGGAGCGTTCGAGCCGTGGACAAGCTGATGACAGGACACGCACGAACGCCCGAAGATCTTGTTCGCGCTCGTCGAGTTCTTCAGGGTGTAGCTGGTGTACACGGTCGGCGGATGGTTCGCCGTCACGTGGCAGCGCTGGCAGATGAACGGCTGCCGGGCCGACAGCATGCGCTCGTTGTTCGAGCCGTGCGGGTCGTGGCAGTTGACGCAGTTGTCCGCCACCGGCGCGTGCTCCCACAGCGTGGGTCCGCGCTTGTCGGCGTGGCAGCTGACGCAGCTTTCGTTCACCGTTGTGCCGACCTTGAGCATGCGGACGTTCGTGGACCCGTGCACGTTGTGGCACGAGGCGCAGCCCATCTTGCCCTCACGCACGGGCATGTGGCTCGTGCGCTTCGTCTTGTTCACCACGTTGCGGTGGCAGGTCGCGCACAGTTCCTGCTCCGACACCGCCTTGAGTTGCGACGGGCCCTTCGAGGAGTGCACGCTGTGGCAGGTCAGACAGCCGACATTGCGCTGATCGTGTTGGCTGCCGTCCCACAGCGCATGGGCCGCGCGGTTGTGGCACGTCGTGCACGTCTCGCTCGCGTCGGTGGCCTCGAGGGCCTGCGGGCGGACGATCTTCGTCCTGTCGCCTTCGCCGTCCACGTGGGCCTTGCCAGGTCCGTGGCAGCTCTCGCAGCCGTGCTGGGCGGCGGGAGCATTGGCGTTGGTCGTGAGGCCATGGCCGGTCCCCTTGACATCCTTGCCGTCGTGGCAGCCCAGGCAGATCTCCTGGCCGACGTAGTCTTCGGGGTTCTGGGCGGTAAGGGCGGCCTTGACCGCCTTCGCGCCCGGTCGGTCCGGCTTCTTCGCGGCGGTGGCCCGGACCGTCCCAATGACGCTGACGAGGGCGACGAGCATCGCGATCGCCAGCACCGCTCTCGTGAAGTAGCGGGGTGACTGCATATGAATTTCGCTCCTGCGAATGAATCAGGGAAGCGGAATGAACACGTGCCTCCCGCGCTGCAGATAGCAATCCCCGCACCCGAGAGCCGATCCGGCCAGTCAGCGGCCGAAATCGGGGAAATTCACCGATTTGTCGAGGATTTCGGCACCTGCGCTGGAGGACTGCCGAGAAATTCGACGGGAATCCGGCTGCGCGCCGGAACGTGGTGCCGCCTGTCCGGCGGAATAACACAAAACTGCGCAGCGGCCGTTGAAAAGCTCAGCGGGCGAGGAGTCTGGCGAGGTGTTCCGTCCACACGGCGGCCAGGGTATGGGTGCCGTGCCCCGCGGTGCGCTCGCTGGCCGGAATCGTCACGGCGCGGCCGTGCGGCACGCGGGCGATCTCGCGCTCGAGGATCCCGAGCTCCGGCGGATTGATAAGGTCGTCCGCGAAATTCACGGCCACCAGCGGCGCCGTGATCTTGTGAAGCCCCGGCGCCGGGTCGTAGTCGCGCGAGGCCTCGAGCGCATAAAGCACGTCGTTGGCGTCCATCGACTTCGTGACGCCGGCGACGTACGCGTCGAGGGCGCGATCGGCGTCGGCGAGCGTCGGCGATTGCCGCTGCCGCAGCACCGAGTTGCTGCCGACCAGGAACAGCATCTGCGCCGCGGTGCGCAGGCTCTGAGGCTGGGCGCGATAGTCGCCGCCCTGCCATTCCGGATCGCCGCGAATCGCGTCGATCGCGACGCGGCGCCAGGCGCGGTTCCGTCCTGAGATCTGGGACGGGAGGCTGGCGAGCGGCATCAGGGCGTCCATGTAATCCGGATAACGCTGCCCCCAGAGCCACGTGTGCATGCCGCCCATCGACGTGCCCATGACCAGCCGCAGGTGGCTGACGTTCAGCCCCTCGGTCAGGAGCCGATACTGCGCCAGCACCATGTCTTCGTAGCCGTAACGCGGAAAGCGGGCGCGCAACCCGTCACTCGGCCGGCTGCTCTGACCATGGCCGATCCCGTCCGGCAGGATGATGTAGAAGCGCGCGGCGTCGAGCAGTTGCCCGGGGCCGAACAGTTCCCCGGCGAACTCGCGACGGATGAACTGCGCGCCGCTGCCCGTTGTCCCGTGCATGATCAGCACGGCATTGCGGACGATGCCGTTCGCATCGCGCTCCGGACGGCCGAGCGTCCGGTAGTGCAGGCGCAACTCGGGCAGCGTCTCGCCCGACGCGAAGCGGAAATCCTTCAGGACCACGTCCCCTTCGACCGGATCGGGGTACGCGGCGGGGGCGGTGGCCGCCTGCGGGGCGGCGAGAGCGAGCAGGAGCAGAAGTGCGATCGCCATCTCAGATCAGACCCAGTTGTCGTCCACCCAGCGGCCGTTCACGATGATGCAGTAGAGCCCGCTCCAGCGCCGGTCCCAGCGCCAGCCGTCGCGCGCCGCCGGCGCGTCCTCCTCGATCGGCCCGGCCATGGCATCGGGCGAGAGCGCCTCGCGGCAGCCGGGACACCGCGGCGACGCGCCCGCGCGAAATCGGCCGCCGCACTCGCACGGCCGCAGGTAGTGTTCCACGGAGGGGGCGATCTCCTGATAGGGCTGCAGGTTCAGCCCCCGTGGCCGGTGCGGCGACCAGGGACTCAGGAGGGTGGGCTGTCCGCAGCGGTCGCAATACGCGTAGGCGCACACGTTGAAACCCGCGTGGACGAGCAGGTACTCGAACTCCGTCGAGCACCGATCGCAGAATGCGTGGCCGCGCTGCCGTGTCATCTCTTCCCCCGATCGGGTCGCGATGGCCCAGGGGGCCGACGCCCCGTCGCGGCGCGCTGCCGGAGGATCGCCTCCGCATGCGTATCGAACTCGGTCACCGCGTCGGCGATCGTGCGCACGGCATCCACGAAGAAACGATGCGTAATCGTATCGTAATCGTCCGTCACCTTGTGGTGGTGGACCGGATCTTCGACGCCGAAGTAGACGAAGGGGATGCCGCGCCGATGAAAGGCGTAATGGTCCGAATCACGCGTCCAGTCTGCGATCGCCGGAGCGCCCGGTCCGTCATGGCCGAAGCGGAGCCCGACGGGGGCGCGCGCCGCGACGCGCTCGAGGTACGGCTTCAGAAACGGATAATGCGACGTTCCGGCGGCATATAGGGTGTTCGTCGCGTCCCGCGCAATCATGTCCAGGTTCACGTTGAGCACGACAGCCGTGCGCCCCGCCTCGAGCGCCTCGACGAACACCCGCGCTCCGCGGCCGTTCGCTTCCTCGAGGTCGAGCGCGCCGAACACCAGGGTGTGCGCGGGGGGGCTCCGGCGGAAGTGCGCCGCGAGCGCGATCAACCCCGCGGTGCCTGACGCGTTGTCGTCCGCGCCGTTGAAGACCTCTCCGTTGACCACGCCGAGATGATCGTAGTGGGCGGTGATCGCGATCGATCGATCGGCGCGCCGTGAGCCGCGGATTCGTCCGGTGACGTTCGCGCCTCCGGGGAACGACTGCTCGAACCCGCTGCTCATCGGCTCGAGCCCCGACGCCGCGAACCGCCCGGCTATGAAGCGCCGGGCGCGTGCGTGGCCGGCTGTGCCCGGCTTGCGTCCGGCCATGTCATCAGCTGAAAGCACCTGGAGGTCGCGCAGCAGCGCCGCTTCATCGACGGACGGCACGCTGGCGGCAGTCTGCGCGGCCGCGAGGACCGCGACGGCCGCCAGGTGCCGGAGCATCAGAACACCCTCGCGTACAGGAGCACGTCCTGCGGCTCTCCGGGCGCCAGATTCGGGAACTCGAAGGCGCGCCGCAGGATTCCCTCGCGAACGAAGCCCCCCTTCTCGAGCACGCGCCAGGACGGGCGATGATCGACGTGGCAATACGCGAACAGCCGCCGCAAGCCGAGCGCCGGCGCCCGCGCGACGATCGCGGCGAGCGCCTCGGTCGCGTACCCGCGGCCCCAGGCATCTCTCGCCAGCACGTAGCCGGTCATCGCCCGGTAGGACGTCTCGAACGCGTAGCCCGTGCCTCCGAGAAGTTGCCGCGTGTCTTTCGCGAGCACGAGGTACGGTCCCGCCGGCCACTGCGCCCACTCCCGATCGCTGTATTGCAGAAACGCACGGGTGTCGTCGAGCGTTCGGTGAAGGGGCCAGCCCACGTACCGGGTGACCTCTGGATCCGCCGCGTACCTGGAGAAGATGGCGTCGGCGTCCGCACCGGACGGGCGAATGAGGACCAGCCGATCCGTCTCGAGCGCGTTGCTCATGCCCTCATTGCGGCTTCGAACCGCGGCTCCTCCGACGGTCCTTCATCAGGCGTTTCACCAGCTGAATCTGTCCCGCGTGATACAGGTCGTGCGAGGCGATGCCGGCGATCAGATCGAAGACGCTGACCTGCCCGCCGGGGGCGGCGCCGCGCAACGCCGCGGCCGGCACCCGCTCGACCGACGCGCGCAGCTCGCGGTGCATGCGCGCCAGCAGCGCCACGTCGTCGTGCCAGGCGTCGGGGCTGGCGTCCGCGGACCTGTCGAACCAGTTCGACCCCTTCAGCGGAAACGACCCGCGCGCGCCGTGCGACAACCGCCGACGCACGGCGTACTTCCAGTAGGCGGCGTGCACGACGATCTCCCACACGTTGTGGGCGCCGGGCGCGGGGCGCCACGCGGCCTGCTCGGGCGTCAACCCGCGGATCGATCCGCGCAGGTTCGTGCCGTGCCACGAGCGACGGTCGTACGCCTGGTCGAGGATGCGGAGGAGTTGTGCGATTTCGGCGGACGCCATGCCGGGTCAGCTCAGCGACGGCGCGGCGTCCGCGAGGAGCACCGCCCGGAGGAGCACGTCCGCGCCGCGCGCGCAGTCCTCCCATGTGGTCAGCTCCTTCGGCGAGTGGCTGATGCCGCCGACGCTCGGGACGAAGACCATTCCCATCGGCGCCAGCTTCGCCATCGACTGCGCGTCGTGCCCCGCGCCGCTGGGCATGCGGACGTGCGAGAGCCCGAGGTCGTCCGCCGCGCGCGCCACGATCTCCTGCATGGAGGGGGCCGCAAGCGCCCCGTGGTGGCGGCTCGTTCGCGCGATCTCGATCGTCGTGCCGGTCCCCTGCGCGATCTGCGCCGCGCGTCGCTCGATCTCCTCGGCCAACCGGGAGATCTTCTCGATCGACAGGTCCCGCAGCTCGATCGTGAGGCGGACCGAGCCCGGAATGACGTTCGGCGCGTTCGGCGTCACAACCAGCTGGCCGACGGTGCCGACCTGGCGTCCGGGCTCGCGCACGACGATCTCCCGCACGGCGATGGCAAGGTGCGACGCCGCGACGAGCGCGTCCTTCCGCTCCGGCATCGGCGTAGTGCCGGCGTGGTTCGCAAAGCCGCGGACGGTCGCCTCGTACCGATCGATGGCGACGATCCCTTCGACGACGCCCACCGAGATACCGCCGCGCTCGAGCGTGCCGCCCTGCTCGATGTGCAGCTCGAAATAGCCGTGTATGCTGCCCGCCTCGCGGTGCGCCGTGTCGATGCGGTCCGGATCGCCTCCGATCTTTCTGATCGCGTCCGACTTGATCACGCCGTTCCAGACGTGCTGCAGCTCGCCCGCTTCCAGCAGCCCCGCCACGGCGCGGCTTCCACACAGGCCGTTCCCGTACGCCACGCCTTCCTCGTTCGCCCAGACCACGATCTCGAGCGGGCGGCGGGTCGCGATCTTCTGCTCGTCGAGAATACGGATCGCCTCCAGTGCGGCCAGTGAGCCCAGATCGCCGTCGAAGTTCCCGCCGTTGGGCACCGAGTCGATATGCGACCCGAAGAGGATGGGCGCAAGCGACGCGTCGCCGCCGGGCCGGCGGGCGAAGATGTTGCCGGCAGGGTCGATGCGCGGCTGCAGCCCCGCAGCCCGCATCAGCGACATGACGTATCGCCGCCCCTCCACGTCCGCGTCGGAGAAGCCCACACGGCTCACACCATCGGCGAACGTGCCGCCGGGAGGGCGCCCGAAGACGCTCAAGCCTTGCAGTTCCGAACGCAGGCGCGACGGGTTCACGCGAGGGCCGGGAGACGCAGCGCGAAGGCGGGGGCCGCCAAGCGCATGCGCCCCGAGCACCGCCGCCGACGTGGCGAGAAACGCGCGACGTGTCAGCATGGCAGGACTTCCTTCAGGCGTCGAATGGTAGCATTGTCGGCTGGCGCCGCGTGAAGTCCCCGTCTCTCTTCCTGGCCGTCCTGTTGCTGGGCTCCTCGCCCAGGGCGCTGGCTTCGCCGCAAGCCCCCGCGGAGTGCGTGGAGTGGCGCGAGTGCCGCGAACTGGCGCTGGAGGCGCGTGCGCGCGGCGATCACGAGTTGTTCCACGACCTCGCCTGGCGCGCCGTGCAGACGCGCGGCCGCCGCGATCCCGACCTGATGTTCATACTCGCGCGCGCGCAGAGCCTCAGCGGGCGACCCCACGACGCGATGGTCACCCTCGAACGGCTGGCGACGGAGCTCGGGGCCGTGTTCGACGTAACCGCGGTCGATGACTTCCAGCGTGTCAAGGCGCTGCCCGCCTGGCCGGAGGCGCAGGCGCGGATCGCGGCGGTCGCGACCTCGGGCAGTGCCCCAACCACGGCCGCGCCTGCCACGCCTCTCGCGTCCACGCCGGCCGACAGGCCGGCAACCCCGGCCCTGGATGCGAGGCCGCCGTCTCCGGCGGCGAATCCCGCGCGCCCGTCGTCGGGAGCGTCGGTCGAGGTCGCGCGTTTCAGCGCTCCGCGCTTCGACGCCGGCGGTCTCGCGTACGACGCGGTGTCCCGCCGATTCGTCATCGGCAACCTCCCCGAGCGAAAGCTGACCATCGTCGCAGAGGGCACGAACCGGTCCGCGACGCTGTCCGGCGCGGCGGCCCAGCTGCTGAGTGTCAGGGCGATCGACATCGATCGAGGGCAGGGTGACCTGTGGGTCGTCAGCGCCGGGGCACGCAACGGATCCGGCGACGAGACGTCGGAGTTGCACAAGCTGCAGCTCGTCTCGGGTCGCGTGCTGGCCGTCTTCACGCCTCCCCCCTCCAGGGGCCCCACGCGTTTTGCGGACGTCGTGGTCAGCCGCGGCGTGGGCGTGCTCGTGCTCGACGCCGAGGGCCCTCGTCTGCTCCGTCCGTCCGCCGACGGCGCCACGCGCTCGCTGGAGCAGGTGGCGGCCCTGCCGGCCGGCGAAGCGGCCAGCCTCGCGGCGAGGCCGGACGAGCCGGTTGTCTACATCGCGTATCGCGACCGGCTCGTGCGCTTCGATCTCACAACCGGATCGGCGTCCAGGGTCGCGGGCGCGAAGAACGTGGAGCTCGCCGGGCTGGAGCGCATTCGCTGGCACCGAGGATCGCTGGCCGGCATCCGGTCGAACGGCGGGCGCCGGGCGATCGTCAAGGTGAGGCTCGACCGGAAGGGAGCAAGAGCGGTCGCCGTCCAGACGCTCGATGACCAGGCGGACTACGCGGCGGACGTGGTCGCCGTCGATGTCGTAGAGGACGACTTCTACTACCTGGTGCGAGGCGGCTCCGAAGCCGTGATTCGTCGGGTCCGCCTGCGGTGAGGGCCGCGGCGCGGGCCGGATGGCGCGCGCGTGTGCAACCCTGTGCGATGTGTTTCCGTCGAATGCTGATGTTGCCATGACCAACCTGAAACTCGCGTTCCGCCGGCTGCTGAACACTCCGTTCGTTTCCGCGGTCGCTGTTGTCTCCCTGGCGCTGGGGATCGGGGCAAACGCCGCCATCTTCTCGCTGTTCAACGAGCTGCTCCGGAAACCCCTGCCGGTGCCGGACCCGTACAGGATGGTGAACCTCGAGGCGCCCGGCCCGAAGCCGGGATCGCAGTCCTGCAACAACGCGGGCGGCTGCGACGTGGTGTTCAGCTACCCGATGTTCCGGGACCTTCAAAAAGCGCAGACGGTGTTCACGAACATCGCCGCGCACCGTTCGTTCGGCGCGAACCTCGCGTCGCGAGGCCAGACGCTGAGCGGCGAAGGCATGCTCGTCTCGGGCAGCTACTTCCAGGTGCTCGGTATTCAGCCCGCGATCGGTCGCCTGATCGCTCCGGAGGACGACCGCGCGGTCGGCGAGGCGCACGTCGTGGTGCTGGGCTACGGCTACTGGCAGTCACGCTTCGGCGGCAACACGAGCGTGCTGGGTGAACAGATGATCGTCAACGGTCAGAGCATGACGATCGTGGGTGTGGCGCCGCAGGAGTTCGAGGGCACCACGATTGGCACCCGGCCGCAGGTCTACGTCCCCATCACGATGCGCGGTCTCATGAACCCCGGGTTCGACGCGTTTCACCGGCGCAACAACTACTGGGCGTACCTGTTCGCGCGGCTGCGACCCGGCGTGTCGATCGAGCAGGCACGCGCGGCGCTGAATACCCGGTACCACGGCATCGTGAACGACGTGGAAGCGTCGCTCCAGCGCGGCATGAGCGACCAGACGCTGAAGCGCTTCCGCGCCAAAGAGGTCCGCGTCGTCCCCGGGGAGCGCGGGCAGAGCTCGGTCAGCCGCGAGGCGCGCGCCCCGCTGTTCCTGCTGCTCGGCGTCACCGCGCTCGTGCTGCTGATTGCCTGCGCGAACATCGCGAACCTCCTGCTCGCCCGCGCCGCCGCGCGGGCCGTTGAAATGGCGATCCGCCTGTCGATTGGCGCCGGACGCCGGCAGCTCATCTCGCAGCTCCTCACCGAATCGCTCGTCCTCGCCGCGCTCGGCGGAGCGGCGGGGGTGGTCGTGGCGAGGTGGACGCTCGATCTGATCGCCGCGCTGCTCCCGGCTGAAGCGGCATCGACGCTGCAGTTCCGGCTCGACGGCGAGGTGCTGCTCTTCACGGCGCTCGTGACGCTCGGCACCGGTCTGCTCTTCGGCCTCTTCCCCGCCCTGCACAGCACCCGGTCGGACCTGCTCTCCACGCTGAAGGGCCAGTCGGGCCAGCCGTCCGGCGCGCGCGGTGCCGCGCGGTTCCGCGCCTCGCTCGCGACCGCGCAGATCGCGCTCTCGATGGCGCTGCTCGTTGCGGCGGGCCTGTTCACCAAGAGCCTCTTCAACGTTGCGCGCGTCGAGCTCGGGATCAACGTGGACAATCTCGTCACATTCGGGATCTCCCCCGAGTTGAACGGCTACACGCCGGAGCGATCGCGCGTGCTCTTCAGCCGCCTCGAGGAGCGGCTCGCGGGCGTGCCGAGCGTGCAGGGAGTGACCGCGTCGATGGTGCCCGCGCTGGCCGGCAGCAACTGGGGCAGCGACGTCGCGGTGGAAGGCTTCAAGGGAGGTCCAGACATCGACTCCAATGCCCGTTTCAACGAGGTCGGCGCGGGGTATTTCCGGACGATGGGCATCCCGGTGCTCACGGGGCGCGAGTTCAGGGACGCGGACGCGCTGAGCGCGCCGAAAGTCGCCGTCGTCAACGAGGCGTTCGCGAAGAAGTTCAACCTGGGGCGCAACGCCGTCGGCAAGCGCATAGGCACCGGGCGCGGCTTCAGCAGCGAACTGGACACGGAGATCGTCGGCCTCGTGCAGAACGCCAAGTACAGCGACGTGAAGGACCCGGCGCCGCCGTTGTTCTTCCGGCCGTACCGGCAGGACGACGAGGTGGGCTCGCTGACCTTCTACGTGCGGACCTCGATGGATCCCGAGGAGTTCCTGGCGAACATCCCGCGCGTCGTCAGGGAGTTCGATCCCAACCTGCCGGTGGAGAATCTCCGCACGATGCCGCAGCAGGTGCGCGACAACGTGTTCCTCGATCGGTTCATCACCGTGCTGTCCGCCGCCTTCGCCGTGCTGGCGACGCTGCTGGCCGCGGTGGGACTTTACGGCGTGCTGGCCTACACCGTCGCGCAGCGGACACGCGAGATCGGCCTGCGGATGGCGCTCGGCGCGGCGCCGGCGCGCGTCCGCTCGATGGTGCTCAAGCAGGTCGGCGTGATGATCGCCGTCGGCGGCAGCATCGGCCTGGCCGCCGCGGTCTGGCTCGGCTTCACTGCGCAATCGATGCTGTTCGAGCTGAAAAGCTATGACCCCGTCGTGCTCGCGGGCTCGGCCATCCTGCTGGCGATCGTGGCGATGGTGGCAGGTTTCATCCCTGCCCGGCGCGCGTCGAACGTCGAGCCGATGTGGGCGCTGCGGTACGAGTAGGCTTCAGGCGTCAGGGTTCAGGGTTCAGCTTCAGGATCCGGCCTTCGCGCGCGCCATGTACTTCCAGTTCCGCGGCTTGCCTGCTGCCATCCATTCGACGGCGGACGCAACCCGGCGCTTGCGCGTGTCTTCCCCCTTGGCTTCGACGATCCACTCGATGTACTCGCGGCGATGACTGGAGCTGAACGCCTGGAAGGTCGCGAGCGCATGTCGATTTCGGCGTAACGCGGCAAGCAGGTCGGTGGGTGTTCGCGCGGGACGGGCGCGCTCCGGCTTCCGCCGCGCAGGCGTCCTGACCCCTTGCTCGTTGAGGGCCGCTGCCTCTTTCACGGCTCGCACGAGCTGGGCATCGGGAGGCAAATCGGCGACCGAGGTGATCCTCCCGTATTGCCCCATGGCTTCGGCCCCCTTCACGCCTTTCTCCGTCAGGAGCGCTGCCTTCCAGAAGCCGAACACGCAGTGCTGCTTGAACGACGCCATGCTGCACAGGATGCCCTTGTGCGTGAAGTGCGGAAAGCTCCACTTCATCGTCTCTTCGACCTCCGGACAGCCTCTGTGGACGATCTCGCGCAGGTGCCTCAAAATCGGCTTCGCGAACGGCTGCGCGTTGTCGATGTATGCGTCGATCCGCTCGTCCCGCTTGCCCATAAGCATCTCCTCACGTGCCTGAACCTGAAATCGTGACCTGAATCCTGAACCCTGAACCCTGATCCTGAAGCCTGACGCCTGACGCCTGACTACGGCACGCACGCCTCGTCCCCAGCCGGCACGAGCGTGAAGCTCGTGAGCGTGCTGTCGGCGGGGTCCAACACCAGCCTCGCGATCAGGCGGCCGCGTTCGCACTCCAGCGACACGACGCTCTCCCGGACGCCGTCGCCGCCGATCACCTCACCCGGCCGGCACGCACCCCAGGCCGCGGCGTCCGCGGCGATCCTCTGCTGCGTCCCTTCAAGGGCGGCCTGCATCGCGGGACCGGGAGGCATGATCGAGCGCACGCTCAGGTATTGCACGCGCGGCGGCATTGTGGGCGCCAGCGTGATGGCGACCTGCAGCCGCCCCCGCTCGCACGTCATGCGCCACGTTCCGCGCAGGGCGTTCTCGGCGTCGAGCCGCTCGTCAGCCCTACACGCGCCGTGTCGCCCGGCGAGCTCGCGGAGGCGCGCGGCGCGCCGATCCGCGCTCTGATCGAGGAACAGGTTGTCGGCCGCCACGCGCGACGCCAGCGCCGCGTCCCACGCGCTGACCATGCGCGAGACGTCCGCCTTCGCCTGCACCAGCGCGGGGTCCGGCCGGACCGGTCGCGGCTTCAGGGAGACGGTCTCGGCAAGCGCCGCGAGTGACTCGTTGAACACGCCACGCCAGCCGGCATAGGTGACGTTGGCCATGCCGATGAGCCCGACACCGTGCTCTGGCAGCCACAGCATCAGCGATCCGTATCCGGGCAGACCGCCGCCGTGGCTCACCACGTGACGGAAGCGGCAGTTCTGCGCGATTCCGAGGCCGTACCCGTAGGCGCTGACCGAGAGCTCGAGCGGACGATCGACCGCGGCGCGTGTCGTGCGCGCCGGCTGCCACCGCCACGCCTGCTGCATCTCGCGGAGGCTGGCCCGCCGCACCGGTCCGGGGTCGGGCCCGTCCCGCGGCGGCCACGCGGACATCTGGTAGGCCACGTACCGCGCCAGGTCGCGCGTGGAGGTCCACAGGCCACCCATCGCGCCAAACGTTCCGTGCGCCAGGATGGGCTCCTCCTTCCACGCGCCGTCTTCCCATCGATAGCCCTGCGCCAGGCGATCGGCGGGCACACGGCTCTTCTCGAACGTGGAATCGCGAAGGCCGAGCGGGCCGAGAATCTCAGCGGCCATGTACTGGTCATACGGCCGCTTCGAGACACGCTCGACGATCTGTCCGAGGATGGCGAACCCGTAGTTCGAGTACTCGTACGCCGTTCCGGGCGGCGTGGAGAACGGAATCCCCTGCCGCATCCACGCGCTCATCGTCTCGCGCGGCTGCGCTAGCTGCCGATCGCCCCAGGGGTTGTCCTCCGGGAACCCTTCCGAATGGGTGAGCAGGTGCCTGATCGTAATCGTGGGCGAGTCGCTGGTTGGATATCTCAGGTCCGCCAGCTCCGGCACATAGCGCGACGCCGGATCGTCCAGCGACAGCCGCCCCTCGTCGCGCAGCTTCAGAACCGCGAGCGCCGTGAAGCTCTTCGTCATCGACGCGATTCGAAAGACGGTGTTGTCGGTGACCGGCGCGCGCCGCGTGGTGTCCGCGATGCCCGCGGCCCTCACCCACACCAGCTCGCCGTCGACGATCACGCCCATGATCGCACCCGGCGCGCGGACGCGATCGACCCACGAGGTGAAGATGCGCTCGATCTCGGGGAACGCTGACGCGAGCGGCCGCTGGGCGGCGCCGCGAGCGGCGGGCGAGGTCGCCGGCTGCTGCGACGCGAGCAGGGCCCAGAGGCAGAGGGCATTGGCGATGAACGACACAGTCATGGTGTGTGATGTCCCAGCAGAAAACGGTGCCACTGATCCCGGTGGGTGCTGACCTGCAGCGGCCGCAGCGCGAGCAGGCCGGTTTTTCCGATCGAGCGTTCGAGGTAGCGCAGCTCTTCGAGACGAGCGGCGAGATCGGCGCCGGCCGGCACCTCCATCCCGGCCTCCCGCGCGAGCAGCATACCCTTCGCGCGAACGGACAGCTCCAGCTCCAGGCGCATCAGGCAGAACATGTCCGCCACGACCGGACCGGGAAACCGCGAGCGGAGCGTCCGGAGGTATTCGCCGAGCCTGGTGCTGCCGAAGTCGTCGGACAGGACGAGCCGCAGCAGTTCGAGGTCGAGATCCAGGCCGGCGCCGACCCATTCGCGCAGCGCGCGCTCGCTGCGATCGAACACCACGAGGACGAGCGGCGGGAGGACCATCAGCAGGACCAGCATCGCGACCACCGGGGGCAGCACGAAGTGGTTGTACGTCGAGTGGATCGCGATCGCCGCGAGGGCACCTGGCAGGAACACGCTCGCGCCGGCCTCGGGGCGCCGGTCCGCCAGGCTCTGCGACCAGATGGCGAGAATTGCCGCGGTCGCGCCGTGGAGGATCGCGGCGCCGAAGCCGCGGACCAGCCAGATGATCGCGCCCGGAGAGGCGAGCGATCCGAGGTACCAGACGTTCTCCACGAGGGCGAACCCGGTGCCGACGGCAAAGCCGGTGATCGCCGCGTCCACCGGGAAGCCGACCTGCCGGCGCCGGACGACGTACGCGATCGGCAGGAGCTTGGCGGTTTCCTCGAGGACCGGCGCGAGGTACCGGGTGATCACCAGAAGCGGCACGACGCCCATCTGCGAGACGAGCCCGTTCAGCGCGAGGGCCGCGAGCGCGGCGAGCGCGCCGAACATCAGCGCGCGCGCGAGCGCGCGCGGCGGGACCAGCTTGAAGCTGTCGAACAACACCAGCAGCGCGAGGAAGACGACTACCGGGACCAGCGCCGCTGCGGCATTCACCATCGCCGCGCTCGTTACTTGAGGACCTTCAGCGAGACCATGATCTCCCGCCGGGGTGCGAAGCCGTCTTCGATCGCTACGGCGCCGCCGATCGACACCATCATGTCCAGCGTGGACAGCGTCGTGAGCTGCACGTCGAGCTGCGCCCCGGCGTTGAACGCGGTGCGCCGCGCGTCTGGCGCGTCCAGGTTCGTGCCGAGCACGCCGGCGAAGATCGCGGGACGCGCCCAGGTGACGTAGAAACCCGGCGAACCCACGCGACGGAAGCGGATCGGCGGCAGGTTCCACTCGAGCGTCGAGCGAGCGAAGTTCCGGCCGGCAATCTCGTTCAGGTCGGTGCCGGGAAAGCTGTAGTACGCGCGATACCGCTTCTCGTCGCCGCGATCGACCCAGTTGTTCCCGAACCCGCCGAAGTAGAAGTTCGCGAACGGATCTTCGCGGCGTCCCGGCGAGAGCCCCGCCGCGCTGCGCAGCCAGACCGACGAGTGGCCGATCGGCAGCGCCGCGCCGGCGTCGAACGTGCCGTGGACGCGGCCGAACCAGTCGGCCGCGGCGCGATCGGCCCCAACGACCACCGACCAGCGGTGCCCTTTCTCATCGTCAACGTGCCCGAGCGAGGAGCGGACGTCGGTGCCCGTCAGCGACGCCTCCGCCGAGAACAGCCTGTCCACCTCCACGGCGATGTTCTGGTACTGCGGCAGCCGATCGAGGTTGCCCGAGAACGTGGCGCCGGCATCGACCTCCAGGCGCCGTGGCTCGTCGTAGACGAGCGTGCGCTTGTAGCCCAGGCCCGCGGCGTACCCCTTGCGCCCCCTCTTCGTCGGCCCGAACAGATCGTAGAAATCTGCGCCGTTCAGCGTCGCGTGCGCGCGCCAGTCATAGCGGTGGTACTCGGCGTGGAGGTGCGCCCGCTCGCTCGAGCGCAGATCGCCGGCCGGGCTGACCGAGGCGGCCAGGCTGAGGCGATTGAGCTGCAGCGAGTCGGAGAAGTTGGCGCGCACGCCGACGGCGGCCGTGTCCTTGTATCCCTGCACAATCGGGTAGATCGACTCGCGGCGCAGGCCGCCGGCCAACCGGTATCTCCCCGACCGCACCGTCGCGGGATCGACCGCGATGTCCGCGGGCGATCCGAGGATCCAGCCCTTCACGATCGGGTGCGCCTCGGCCAGCTGCTCGCCGAGGAACGTGATCGCACTGACGTCCTCGAGCGGCTCGGCGTCGATGCGCGCGGGAACGAACCCCTCGCCCGAGTACCGGAACACAAAAAGCGCGCCCGGCTCGGCGAGGGGCACGGGCCGGAAGAAGCCGGTCTCGGTGTTCGTCATCGCGGCCACTTCGCGGGACTCGAGATCGTACCGAAAGATGTTGGAGACGCCAGTGTAGTACGAGCTGCCGTACAGGTAGCGCCCGTCCGGCGAGAACACGAATCCCGACGGCACCGACGGGCCGAAGTCGAACTCGGCGAGCGGCGCGTCGCTGCCGGCCGTCAGGCGGTCGAGCGGAATCACGCGCACGTTCTGACGGCCGCTGATTTCTCCAAACGACGCCGAGATGCGCGTGCCGTCCGGCGAGACGTCGAGGTCGTAGACGACCGTCCCGTACGGCCAGGAGAAGACGCGCGTCCACTGGCGGTACGGCGGTTCGATCCGGACGAGCGAGCAGATGCCGTTCAGGTGCCGGATGCCCCAGAGCGACCGGTCGGCGCGATTGAAGGCCAGGTCGCCGATGCGGGCGTCTTTCATCAGCAGCTCGCGCCGCCGGGTCGCGGGATCGACCTGCACGAGGTCGCGATGCGCGCCGTTATCGGTCGTGTAGAACAGCCGGCGCGCGCCAGGGTCGTACGCGACCGAGGCGACCGTGTAGATCACCGGCCCCTTCACGTCCACGATTCGCTCGACGTCCCCCGTCTCGACGTCGATTGCGCCGACGTGCGCGACGACCCCCGGGTAGTTGAAGGCGGCGTAAATCCTGCCGGCGTCCGGATCGTAGTGCGCGCGGGACACCGACCCGAGCGCCCTCGGCGACACGTCGCGATACCGGGTGGTGGGATGCTGCCGAATCGCATCCAGGTTGCGCCTCTGGAAATCGCGCTCGAACTCGATCCACGCACCCCAGGCGTCGTCCAGCGTGCGGCCGAACACGCGCTCGAAGTTGCGCGCGTAGTGCGCGCGGCTGCCGGGGTCGCGCCGCACCCAGGCGACGAGGCGCTGGGGTGAATAGGTGCGCGCCAGCCACGTCATGAAGCGGGTGCCGTATAGATACGAGTTGATCTGCAGCTGAAAGTCGATCTTCGTGCCTTCCGACGCCAGGCCGAGCGGATCGTAGAAGCGCGCGCCGTCCCGCACCATGGAACGGAACACCATCTCGTCGTAGCCGCTCTGCGCGCGCCCGAGCCCGCCGGCCATCCAGGTATCGAGGAACACCGCGATGCCTTCGTGGTACCAGCGCGGCGCCGCGACGCGCGGGGCAGTCAGGTACAGGTACGCGATCGTCTCCGGCTGCTCTGCAATCGGGTTCACCTTCCCCAAGAACAGCCGGCGGAAGAACCGATCGCTTCCCGTCGCCTGGTCCATCGTCGAGATGTGCACCAGCTCGTGGTTCATGATGGTGTTCATGCGCTCGTTCGCGGCGATTGTCTCGAACGCGAAACTGAGCGGCGCAATCTGCACCATCAGCGTGTTGCGCGGGATGACCGACGCGCCCGCGTTGCCGTAGTCCTCGAAATCCACGAGGAGCACCGTCACCTCCTCGTCCGGGTCGTAGCCGAGGACCCGCCGCTGAAATGACCGGGAGTTCAGGAACGTGCGGATGACGTGCGGGACCAGGTAGGACTCCGAGCCCTCGAAGTACACGAGCCTGAGGCCGTCCACCTGCTGCGTGCTCAACTGCGCCCGAGCGGGAGCCGCCGCCAGCACGCTGACGATCGCGAACGTCGCGAGGACGACGGGGGGCCGCATCGGGGAACGCCGGGATGTTATCGCAGCGGCGCGCCGAGGGTACACGAAAAAAGCCGCCGGCGTCCCCTGGGGCGCCGGCGGCTCTTGGGAGAACGATCGGTGACTCTCACTCGGCCGCGCGCCTGAGCGCCTCCGCGAACCTGGCGTGCTTCAGCGCGGCGTCGAAGCCCTTCTGCTGCAGCGCGAGCTGGAACGCCGACGCGCGCACCGCCGCGTCGAAGTCGAGCGCGGACAGCCGCGCGCGGAGATCGTTCGAGTGGAGCGCATCGCGCAGCTCCACCGACGCCATCGCGCGGTGGAAGAGATCCGAGCGCAGCGCGCCGCGCATCAGGTCGGCCGTGAGGAACTGGTGGAAGCTCGCCGACGTCATGCGCGCCCGGAGGTCGGCGTCCGCCAGCGCCCGCAGCATCGCCGCGTTGCTCAGCAGGACGCGCAGATCGCTGCGGCCGAACGCCTGCGCGATCGCTCGGGAGGAGAACATCGACACGAACGCGGGCTCGGCGAGCGCCTCCTGCATCCGACGGTCCCTCAGGGCCGCCTCCATCCCGGCGCGCGCCAGCGCCTGCTTCAGCGCCGCGTCGTCGAACAGCGCGCGGAGCTCCGGACGCAGCGACGCACGGATGCTCGCGTCGCCGAGTCCGCGGCGGAAGTCCGCATCCGCGAGCGCTTTCCGGATGTCCGCCCTTCCGAGAGCCGACACCAGGGCGGCGTCGCCGAATGCGACCTGCAGTTCGGGCGCCGCCAGCGCGTCGCGAACCAGCGAGCGATTCAGGGCTGCCTCGAACTGGCGGTCGCGGAGGGCGGCGCCGAGGAACTCCGACTGAAGCGCCGCCTGGATGCCCATGTCGGCGAGCGCCGCGGTCAGTTCCTTGTCGCTGAACATGCGCGCCAGGGCGGCATCGCCGGCGATCTGCCGGAACGCCGAGGCCATCGCCGGTTCGGCGAGGATCCGGCGGAAATCCGCGTTGGTCAGCGCGACGCGCATCGCCGCATCCGAGAGGAGCTTGCGCGCGTTCTCGTCCTTGACGAGACGGTCGAACGTCTCGCTCTGCATGAACGCCTGTGCTTCGGCCTCGCCGAGCACCACGTCCTTGGCGGCCATCTGCGGCGCCTGGTATCGGCGTGCCGCGCCGATCGTCGCGTCGGCGCCGCGGTCCACGCGCGGGATTCCCGTGACCCAAAGAATCGCGAGCACCGCCACCGCCGCGCCGGTGACGCCCCACACGATGTACTTCCTGCTGCCCATTGCGTCCTCCCTGCGAGTTCCGAACTCGCGTATTCCCGCAACAGCCCGTGCCGCCGCGCCGACCCGTTCGACGCCGCGCCGGAAGAGCCATGTCACTCGCCGTTCGCCGTGGCGCCGCTGCGCCTCGACGCGGTGCATGATTGCTTTCACCATCCCAGGAGGAGCTGCCGCACCGATCCCATCCGGCGTTTCCAGGACGTGCACGATGGCGCCGAGCCCGGACACCATCGCCGCCGCCTCGGGCTTCGTCGTGACGAGCACGCGCAGGCGCGCAGCGTCCTCGGGCGACAGCGCCTCGTCGAGCGCCTTCTGAATCAACTCGCGTTCTGCGGAATCGAGCATCACACCACCTCGCCCGACAGCAGATCGAACAGCCGCTGCCGCGCGCCGAAGAGGCGGGACTTCACCGTCTTCTCCGGAATGCCCAGCGTCTCGGCCACCTCGGCGTAGCTCAGCCCGCCGAAGTGCCGCAGCACGATCACCTCGCGTTGCTCGGCGGACAGGTCCATCAGGGCGCGTCTTACCCGATACCGGCTCTCGGACGCCTCGGCCGCGTCGGCCGGGCTGCCCGGGCCCGCGATCGACTCGGCCGCGTCGAGCGGCACGGTGCCTTTCCGCGCTCGAATCGCGTTGAGGCACTCGTTCACGAGGATCCGGTAGATCCACGTGAAGAACTTCTGACCAGGGTCGTAGCGGTCGAGCGCGCGATACGCCTTCAGGAACGCACTCTGGGTGGCATCGCGCGCGTCTTCGCGGTGGCCCAGCATCCTGGCCGCGATGCGGAATAGCGGCCCGTGGTATTTCTCCACGAGCGGCTGAAAGGCGGCGCTGTCACCGGCGAGGCACCGTGAGACGAGGGTTCGCTCGTCGTCCGCTCCTACCTCTAGATACACGGCACCCGCCTGAAAAGTTGGGGAAGGTCCGCCGGACTTATAGCACAATCGCCCCGGCGCGGGTGTATGATCCGCCCGTTTTTGCGGCCGATTTGCGATGACAACTGGGGAGGCGGACGCCCCCGTGCGCGTGCCGGCGACGCCGGCCGGGCTGCGCGTCGCCGCGGAAGCGCTGCAGGCGTTCGGCGCCCGCGCCGGCTGGCCGGCCGCGACGACCTGGCAACTGCACGTGGCCCTCGACGAGGCCCTCTCGAACATCGTCCGGCACGGCGGCAGCGGGGAGATCGACGTGTCGTTCCGCACCGACGGGAAGTTCGCGGAAATGACGGTCGAAGACGACGGCCCCCCGTTCGATCCTCTCGCGCATCCGGCGCCGGACCTCCGGGGCGCGCTCGAAACGCGCCGTCCCGGCGGGCTCGGCGTCGCGCTGATTCGATCCCTGATGGACGAAGTGCGCTACGAGCGCACGTATCGCAACGTGCTCGTGCTCCGGAAGCGCCTCGCGCCGGGAGCGGCGCGGCAGGAGACGCGATGATGGAGATTCAGCAGATGACCCTCGACACTGTCCTGCTCGTCGCGCCTGTCGGACGGGTGGACACGACGACGAGCGGCGCGCTCGAGGAAGCCCTGCGGCGCGCCGTGGACGACGGGGCGCGCGACCTGCTCGTCGATCTCGCCGGCGTCGAGTACGTCAGCAGCGCCGGACTGCGCGTGTTTCTCGTGCTGGCCAAGCGCCTGCGCGACCTTCGCGGCCGGCTGGTGCTGTGCGGGATGGGAGAGCCGGTGCGCCAGGTCTTCGATCTCGCGGGGTTCCTGCCGCTCTTCACCGTGGAGCGCTCGCGCGAGAACGGGCTCGTGCGCTTCGGCGCCGTCACGTGAGCGAGATCCGCCTCCGCGTCGAGCCACGCCAGGGCGAGGCGTTCGAGCGGCGCTGCGACTCCGGCGCGCTCGTGTTCGGACGCGCGGAGACGGCGGATGTCGTCCTGGACGATCGCCTCGTCTCTCGCAGGCACGCGCGCGTGTACTCCGAGGGAGACGAGTGGCTCGTCGAAGATCTCGGCGCGCGGAACGGCACGTCGGTGAACGGACGGCCGCTCTCCGCTCCCCGCCGCCTCGTCCCCAACGATCTCATCGAGCTGGGCAGCACGCGTATCCTCGTGCTCCCGTCCGCGGGCGAGCCGGTCGCAACCGCGCCGGTGGGCGTTGCCCCGCTCGCGGCGGGACCCCTCGGATCCTCGATCTTCCGGCCGGCGGAACCGCTGGCCGCGGCGGACGAGCAGAGCGCCGAGCGGCTGAAAGCGCTGAACGACTTCCACCGGGCGCTCGGGGGCGCTGTCGCGCTCGACGCGCTGCTCGACCTCCTGCTCGAGCAGCTCTTCACGGTGCTGCGACCAGAAGAGGGCCTGGTGCTGCTGCGTCGTCCGGACGGCGAGCTGGTGACGGCCGCAAGCCGGCGGCTCGCCGGCGCCTCGGGGCCGTTGCTCGTTTCGCGTCGTTTGATCGAGGAAGTGGTCGACAAGCGGACCGCCGCGCTCGTCACGGACGTCGCGGTCGACGAGCGGTTCGCGGCGGCCCAGAGCGTCATCGCGGCCGGCGTCCGCAGCATCCTGGCCGCGCCGATGATCGATCCCGCTGGCTGCGTCGGCATGATTGCCCTCTACTCCCGCGCGCACGTTCGGCGGTTCGGCGAAGCCGACCTGGAGCTGCTCGTCTCGCTCGCGTCGGCAGCCGCGCTCCGCGTGCGCAACGTGGCGCTTGCGGAGGAGGCCGCAGCGCGCCGCGTGCTCGACCGGGAGCTGGCGCTCGCGCACGACATCCAGATGGGGATGCTGCCGCGCGAGATGCCGGACCGCCCGGAGCTCGAGCTGGCGGCGGCGCTCACGCCCGCGCGCGCCGTCGGCGGCGATCTGTACGACTTCTTCGTCTCGGATGACGCTCTCTGGTTCATCGTCGCGGACGCAGCGGGGAAGGGAGTCGGCGCGGCGTTGTTCATGGCCATGACCCGAACGCTGTTTCGCGCGCTCGCCGCGGCCGCTGACAGCGCCGCGGCGGTCCTCGGGCGCATGAACGCGGAGCTCGCGAGGGAAAACGACCGTCAGGTGTTCGTAACGGCGGTGGCCGGGCGCCTCGACCTGCGTACCGGCGAGTTGCGCTGGAGCAACGCGGGCCATCCACACCCGCTGCGGTTCTCGCCGACCGCGGCAATCGAAGACCTGTGCGAGGGTCCGCCCGCGATTGCGCTGGGGATCGACGACGGGGCGAGCTACCCGCTGCGGCGCGCGGTCCTCGCGCGCGGCGAAGGCGTCCTGCTGTTCACCGACGGCGTGACCGACGCCCTGTCACCGGACGGGCTGCTGTTCTCGCTCGAGCGGCTGCGGCGGGAACTCGGGCGGGTCTGTCACGAGCCTGCCGCGGCGATCGTTTCGTCGATCGCCGGATCGGTTGGCTCCCACGCGGCCAGCGTACCGCAGGAAGACGACATCACGCTGCTCGCGATTCGGTTCAGGGGCGCCGCAGGGGGCTGACCGGTCGGCTGCGTCATCGCGCGTAACCGGGGCGCGCCTTGACCGTGACGTTCCGGCGGTTCACGCGCACCTCGAGCCGGTGCCAGCCGTCATTCGACACGTCGCGCGGCGAGTAGCTCACCAGATAGCGATGCCGGAACTCGTGCAGGATCGCCAGAAACGTCTGGCCCAGATCGTGCGTCGAATCGACCTGGAACAGATCTCCGCCCGTCGTGTCGCTCAGATCGCGAAGGAACTCCGCCCTGTTTTCTCCCCGCACCGACGCGCCATAAACCACCGCGTCGGAACGGCGGGCGATCTGGATCACGTCGTCGGCGGAGAGAAAGCTGAGTGTGTCCACCCCGTCGCTGAAGACGACGACGAGAGCCCGCCCGATGTCGGACTCGCCGAGCGCGATGCCCGCGTAGCAGGCGTCGATGAGCGAAGTCAACCCGAGCGGTGTCGTCGCGGAGTCAAGGGCGGACCGGAGCCGCCCGATGTCGCCGGTCAGTTCCGACCGCAGCATCACGGCGTGCCCGAACGTGATCAGCCCTGCCCGATCGGCCGGCTCGAGCCGTTCGAGGAGCGCGCGCCCCGCGGACCGCAGGTGGTCGAGCCGCTCCCCCTCCACGCTGTCGCTCATGTCGAGAACCAGCACGACGTTCAGCGGGATCTGCTCGAAGCTCGCGAGATCGACCTGCTGCGGCACGCCGTTGTCCAGCACCTCGAAGTCAGGGGGCTTCAGGCCGAGCACCGGCTTTCCTTTCTGGGTGACGAGCACGTCAACGCGCACGGCCTCGACGCGCGAGGAGAATTTCTGCGCGGGCGGGCGCGCGGGGTGCGCTGCATGAAGCGCGAGCAAGGCGAGAGCGGCCGTAGCCGCGCGCGTCATCGTGAGGGTCCCAGCGCGGCGTCGGCGCGCAGTTCGTCCAGCAGTGTGTCGGCCGCCGCGGCGTACGCCACGTGATACGTCCACCACGGATCGTCACGGTCCGAAGGCAGTGCCGCGGCCTCGCGAAGCGCCCGCAGCGCGCCGGCGTCGTCGCCAGATCGGAGCGCGAGCGCGCTCAAGGCCAGCCGCGCCGATTGCGCGGTCGGAAAGAGCGACGCGCCGCGCTCGAAACTGGCGCGCGCCGCGTCGGTGCGGCCCAACGCCGCTTCCTCGGCGCCGAGAAACAGCGCCGCGTAGTACTGCAGGAGCGGATCTTCCACGACCGGCGCCGCCGCTCGAAGCTCCCTCGCGGCTTCCTCGTGGCGTCCCAGCTGGCCCAACACGCGGCCAAGCCGCACCCGCGCTTCGATCAGATCCGGATTCGATGCGAGCGCCCGGCTGAACGCGCGGGCGGCGCGTTCGTGCTCCTCGCGCGCGGAACCGAACGTGACCGGCTGTCGCCGGCGAATCGGCTGGCATCGGCTCGACGCGAAGGTCTCGTGCAGGCCCCCTTTCAGGAAGAGCAGGTCCGCGTCATCCGGAAACAGCCGCAAGGCCTGTTCGAGATGCGCAGGCACGATCCCGAGCCATAACCTCTTCAGCTGATACCCCGCGACGGCGCGGTACCACCGCCGCACGAACCCGTCCTCCCGCGGGTGCGGCGCGACCATGGCCAGGAGGGTGCGGGCGAACTCCCAGTGGGCGCTGACCGACCCGGAGCCGAGGTCTCGGCCGTCCATCCCCAGCACGACCTCCAGACGGGCTGACGTGCTCCACCCGCGGAAGGCCGCCGCCCGCGCTGGATCCAGGATGGCAATGTCGGTGTGCAGCAGGGCGCCGCGGCGAAGGATGTGGTTCTGGCGCCCCTCGCGCGCCACGTCGCTCCCGTAGCGCCGGAGGCCGTTCAGGGCGGCCTCGAGATCCGCGGCGGGCCATTCCGCGATCTCGGCCGCGGCGTCGTCGAGCGTGCCGGGCGTGTGCCGCTCGACCCGCTCGACCCACTTGCGCGTCGTCGTAATGTCGAGAAGGATCCTGCGTTGCGACTGCGCCCCGAGGACGGCGTGCACGAGTAGGACCGCCGCGAACGTTCCGGCCAGCAGGCGCATCGTCCAGAGTTGGCGAACGCGGGCTACCGCGTAGGCCGCATCGGCTTCATGCCGGGAGCGCCATAGGCGGGCATCTGCTCCTGCGGGGCGCGACGCACCGGTGGTTCCGACTGAAGATCGGCGCGGCCAGGCTCCGGAGGCATGCTGTACGCGCGCACCGCGGCCTCTTCAGTGTCGAAGACCGCGAACACCCTCAGCAGCCCGGCGATCCCCAGCACGTGGCACGCGCGGCTGCTGAGGCACACGAGCTTGAGATCTCCTCCGTTGCGCCGGGCGCTCAGGTACTTCGCCACCAGCATCCCGACGCCGCCGCTGTCCACATAGCTCACGTCGCGCAGGCA
This sequence comes from Vicinamibacterales bacterium, assembly GCA_035463475.1. Classification (GTDB taxonomy): domain Bacteria; phylum Acidobacteriota; class Vicinamibacteria; order Vicinamibacterales; family 2-12-FULL-66-21; genus JACPDI01. The sequence goes on along the minus strand of DATHTE010000132.1, from coordinate 22,568 downwards.
GACGACGAGCTTGACGCGTCCTTCCTGAAGCAGTCGATCGACGTGCTCCTGGAACACGCGCGCGCCCGTATCGATAACCAGCCGGCCGGCGAGCGCGACCACGGTCACATCGCCGGTCCGCCGTTCGCTGATTTGGAGTGAGGCCGCCATGCGACACCTCCGGTACTTCTGGAAGGCGAGCGGACGGAGCCGTCCGCAAGTCGTCTGGGGAGCAGCCCAAGCGAGTATACGCCCCTGGCGGCCTCTCTACGACCCCCAGCGGCGCTGCCCCCACGTGGGTGGCGGCGGTTCCTCGGTCAGCCGGTTAACCGGCTTTTCCTTCAGCAGCCGCATGGCCTCCTGCACGGCGCGCTCGAGCTGCGGATCCCTTCCGGCGATCACGTCCCTGGGCCAGTTTTCCACGTCGACGTCCGGCGCGACCCCCTCGTTTTCCACGGCCCATTTGCCATCCCGGGTGAAGAACCCGCCTCGCGGCGCGATCATCGTTCCGCCGTCCACGAGCGGTGGCGAGTCGGCCGTATGCACGAGGCCGCCCCACGTGCGCTTGCCCACGAGCGATCCGATGCCGCGCCGCTTGAACATGTACGGCATCAGGTCGCCGCCCGAGCCGGCCATTTCGTTGACGATCATCACCTTCGGACCCCAGATGCCGGCCGCCGGGCTGGTGAAGGGATAGCGGTCGCCCCCCACGTTGTTGAAGTAGCCGTCGAAATCGCGTCCGAGCACGTCAACGATGTAATCCGCCGCCGAGCCGCCGCCGTTGAAGCGCTCGTCGATGACAGCCCCCTTCCGATCCTGCTGCGCGAAGTAGTAGCGATTGAAGGAGGCGTAGCCCGGCTGGCCGGTATTCGGCAAATAGACGTACGCGAGCTGGCCGTTCGAGAGCTTGTCCACGAGGCGCCGGTTGGATTCGACCCACGCGCGCGTGCGCAGCCCCTGCTCGTTCGACACCGGCACGACGGTCACCATCCGCGCCCCTTCCATCACCGGCTTGCTGTTCACCGCAAGCACCGTCTGCCGGTTCGCCGTGCCGTCGAGCAGCCGGTAGATGTTGTCCGGTGCGCGGAGCTCGACGCCGTTGACCGCGAGGATGAAGTCCCCGACGCTCACGTCCACGCCTGGCGCGGCGAGCGGCGCGCGCAGGTCCGGGTTCCAGCTCTCGTTGTCGTAGATGCGCGTGACGCGGTAGCGATCGTTTTCGATCGTGAAATCCGCCCCGAGGAGGCCGCCGGGCGACTCGGGCACCTCTGGCATGTCACCGCCGCGCACGTACGAATGCCCGACGGCGATCTCCGCGCCCATCATGTCGAGCAGGTAGTTGAGGTCGGCGCGGTGCATGACGTGCGGCAGCATCGCGCCGTACAGCTCCTTCATCCGCGCCCAGTCGGTGCCGTGCATGTTCGGCACGTACAGGTAGTCCCGCTGGTTGCGCCAGCCCTCGTTGAAGATCTGCGCGAACTCGGCCCGGCGATCGAGGAACATGCGCAGCGTCACGTCGAGGCGGCCCTGGCCCGCCTGCGGCGGCGGCTTGTCCGCGTCCACGAGGAACAACGCCGGCGGCGAGGGCCGGCCTCCCTGCGGCGGCCCGCCGGCCGGTCCGCCCGCGCTCGGCGTGCGATACAGGAGCTTCCTGCCGTCCGCGCTGACGTCGTACTCCGCGACGTTGTTCATGAACACCGCCGCCTTCCGATCGCTCAAGCGGTACCGATGCAGCGTGCTGCCCCTCGGCGCGCCGAAGCCTCCGCCGGGACCGGCGCCGCCGGCGGGCGCCTCGAGGTAGTAGACCGTGCCGGCAAGCCCCGCCTGCACCTGCGAGTACGGTCGCTGCGGGATGTCCTGCACCGCGACGATCCGCTGCTGGAGCCCGTCCAGGTCGATCTGGACCTCCACTGGCGGCCTTGGCTCGCGCGCGCGGTCCGAGCGCGCGGCGTCCGCATCGTCCGGCTTTTCGTCGCGTGCCGCCGACAGCCCCTTGTCCTCGTCGCTCTCGGGCAGCAGCGGGCTCGCTTCCGATTTCGTGAGCACGGCGAGATACAGGCCGAAGTTCTCCGTGCGGTCGTACGACGTCATGTCGAGCCACTGCGAGCGCAGCCCGTAGTCGGTTGAAGCGAGGAACCACAGGTACTTTCCGCTGGCGTCCCAGACGGGGAACATGGCGTCGGCGAGGCCGTCCGTGATCTGGTGCTTCTCGCCCGTCTCGACATTGGCGACGAAGATCGCGCGATACAGCGACTTCAGCCGCGTGGAATACGCCACCCACTTCGAGTCGGGGCTCCACGTCGGGTGCAGCGTCCGCTGCGGCACCATCCACGAGTCGCTGCCGACGACCTTGGCGGCGCCGGACGCCACGTCCACGACCCACACCTGGAGGTCCGTGTCGTGAAAGAGGATCCTCTTCGAGTCAGGCGACCACGAGGGCGTGTAGTAGTGCTTCGGGCTCTTCATCGCGATCTCGCGCGGAGGCGTGAGGCCGTCCTGCGCTTCGATCACCAGCCTGTACTCGCCGGACTTGTCGCTGAAGTACGAGACGTACTTGCCGTCCGGCGACCAGGCGGGCGCGCGCTCGGCCGACGCGCTGGAGGCGGTGAGATTGCGGACGTCCCCCTTCTCGGCCGGGATCGTGAAGATCTCGCCGCGCGCCTCCACGACGACGCGCTTGCCGGTGGCCGAGAGCGCGACGTTCGTCATGCGCGGCGTCACGTCCTCCCAGCGCGGCATCATCCACGGGAAATCCCCCGCCGCGCGGATGTCGACGACGCGCGATGCGCCCGTGCGCGGATCGAGCTCGTGGATGTAGCCCGCCTGCTCGAACACCACCGCGTCCGGCCGTGCGTCGATCGTCTTCACGTCGAAGTCGCGGAACGTGGTGACCTGCGCGAGCTTCTTCGTCTTCGGATCGAACGACCAGACGTTCGACACGCCGTCGCGGTCCGAGAGAAAGAACACCGTGTCGCCGGACCAGACCGGCTCGATGTCCTTCGAGTCGGTCCACGGCGGCGACAGGAGTTCGAACGTCTTCAGATCGACGATCCAGATTGGGCGGTTCTGGCCACCGCGGTAGTTGCGCCGCTCCTCGTCCCACGAGTTGTTCATCCGGTAGGCGATTCGCGAGCCGTCCGGAGCGATGCGTCCCTGATACGCGCGCGGAAGAGGCATCGGCTGTTCAACGCCTCCCTCCACCGGCACCGTCCAGAACCGCGGCGCGGCGACGGGGGCCCACGTGGCGCGCCCCGAGGCGAACATGATTGCCTTGCCATCGGCCGTCCAGCCCTGCACGACATCGTTCCCCGGGTGCCAGGTCAGTCTTGTGGGTTCGCCGCCCTCGGCGGGCACGACATAGACGTCGATGTTTCCCGCGTACTCGCCGCTGAACGCGACCTGCTTGCCGTCCGGGGAAAATCGCGGGTTCATCGTCTGTCCCTGGAAGCTGGTCAGGCGGCGCGCGGCGCCGCCGTTTCGCTCGACGATCCAGATGTTGTTGGCGTACGCGAAGGCGATGTGCGTGGCACTCACCGTGGGCTGCCGCAGCAGCCGCGTCCGGCCGTTCTCGGCGGCATTGGCGGCGGTCAGGCAGCCGAGCGCCACCGCGAACGCGAAGAGCGAAACGAGTCGTCGCATGTGTGTCCTCTAGTCGATGATCGCCTGGTAGACGAGGGCGCGGAGCTTGCCGTAATCGTCGAGTCCCCCGGTCGGAATGACCTGGGTGAGATACAGCACGATGAGTTGCTCGCGCGGATCCACCCAGTACGTGGAATGGTACGCGCCTCCCCAGCCGAACTCGCCGACTGAACCGGGGACGCCGCGAGCGCCGAGGTCTTTCACGACAGAGAAGCCCAGGCCGAAACCCTCGCCGGGGCGGTCGAACAGGCCCTGCGCGTGATCGACCGTCATCAGCTCCACGCTCGAGGGGCTGAGAATCCGCACGCCGTCGAGTTCGCCGCCGTTCAGCAGCATCTGCAGGAACCGTCCGTAGTCGTTCGCGGTGGACAGGAGCCCGGCGCCGCCGGAGAAACTCTTACGCGGCCCCTCCACGTACGCCCCCTGGCCGATCATCCCTCCCGGGTCCGGCGCGCGCTCCAGCGCACCGCCGGGGGTCTTCGAATACACCACCGCCAGCCGCCCGGCTTTCGAGCGCGGAAGGTAGAAATGCGTGTCGACCATCTTCAGGGGGCCCAGGATGCGCTCCTGGAGAAAGCGATCGAGCGTCTGGCCGCTCACGCGTTCGATCACCACGCCGAGAATGTCGATCGCGTAGCCGTAGACCCACCGCTCGCCCGGTTGGGCGTCGAGCGGGAGGGCAGCCATGCGCGCGACGGTCGCCGCGACCGGCTCGTCACGACCCGCGAAATACCAGCCCTGGATCCCCGCCTCCTTCCAGCGGTCCGCGGCGGGGCCGTTGCCGTATCCGATCCCCGCCGTGTGCGTCAGCAAGTGACGGATCGTCAGGGCCTCTTTCGCTTTCACGACGTCGTATCCGGCGCCACCCTCGCGCGGGACGGCGACCGTGCCGTCGCGGAACTCCGGGAGGTACTTGTCCACGCGATCTCCGATGAGGAGCCGCCCATCCTCCTGGAGCATCATCACGCCGACGCTCACGATCGCTTTCGTCTGCGACGCGATCCGGAAGATCGTGTCCGGGCGCATCGGCTCGCGCGCCTCCATGTCGCGGCTGCCAAACGCCTCGAGGTAGGCGACCTTGCCGCGGCGCAGCACCATCGCCACGCCGCCGGGAAGTTGCCGCTGGTCGACGTAGGAACGGAGCACCTGCGTGAGACGCTGCAGACGTTCCGAGGAAAGCCCGACCTCTTCGGGCCGCGTGCGCGGTGACTGGGCGACAAGGCTGTCGCCGAGCGACAGCAACAGGAATGCAATCGCGAGCCGGGAAGTTCTGGTGATCACGGGTGAATTCTATCGGATTGGGAAGTCGATCGACGCGGGCGCCCACGTGACCGGATCGTTGGCGATGCGCTGCTTCTCGCTGCTCACCTCGAGCCGCTCCGGCGTGACCTCGACGAGTAAGTAGCTGGCGTCGCGGTCGGGCCAGAGCCCCTCCCATTCCTTCTTCCAGCGCTTCTCTTTTTCCGCCGGGTCGTTCACGAGGCGCGCTCTGCCCAGGAGCGTGGCATAGCCTAGCTCGGGAGACCGCGGATCGAAGTAGTACAGCGTGATGCGCGGATCTCTGCGAAGTTGCGCGACCTTCCGGCTCTTCGGATTGGTCGCGAACCAGACGACCATCCCGTCCTCGGGCGGAAACGGATCGATGGTGCGTGCTTGCGGCCTGCCGCTTTCATCAACGGTGATGGCAGCGCAATAACGAGAAACCCGCATGATCTCCCGCGCCGCGGCGAGCACGTCCGCGGTCCGCGCTTCGACCGCGCCGGGCGCTTTCGGGGTCTGCGACGCCGCAGGCACGGACAGGCAGCACCCGATGAGCAGCGCCACAACGAGCCGGTGCAACGCGGATATCGAAGGCTTCATCGGTGCTCCTGATGGAACCCGTAGCGACGCAGTCCTTCGCTCGGCCGCCGGCGCCTACGTGCGGCCTGGCCAGACGGAAGTCAAACGAAGTCGGGCCATCGGCCGACCGGAAGCGAACCTCCGCTGCCCCTGCGTGCTCCGCGGTTCACACGGCTCTCGCCCTAGTCGGACCGCCCGTGGAAGACGGACACCGGATCGTCACGGTGCGATGCCGCACGGCGCCGGCGCCGGGCGATGATGCCGATGCCCAGCAGCACGCCGCCGACGAGACCGATGATGAGCAACAGCCTCGCTTCCGGGAACGCGAGCGCGATCACGCCGGCGAGCGCGACCATCCCGAGGCCGCCAATCCCCGCGACGGGGATGGCGCTCATGTTGATCTCGACGCGAGGCCAGGGGCTCATGACCGCGCCCTCATTCGCCAGGGCTGAGGCGCGCTACCGCGGCCACAGCCACCCGAACGTGCCGCCGGTCAGCAACGCGTAAATCAGCCCGTCGAACATCGAAAGGAGCGTCGAAGACCAACTCCGGCGCCACCAGATCGAGTTCTGCAGGAGCGCCAGGGAGTAGCCGGCGAAGGCGGTGGCCCCGGCGAACCGGAACACCTGCAGGTAATGCGCCCCCGGGCCGAGCGCCCGCCCCGCGATGTACGCGGCGAAGATGCTGACGATCAGGCAGTTGACGAACCACAGCGCCAGCGACCGCCCCATCCCCATGTCCCGCATCACCGTCATCACGACGAGCGGCCCCTTCTTCACGCGCTCCTGGAACGCGGGGTCCTTGACGTTGTGGCGCGGCCCGGCGTGCGGCAGGATGTAATCGCCAGGCGCCAGGTTGAAGCGGCGAAGCGCCTCCTGGACTTCGTCTTGCTTCGGGACCTGCCTCACGTCGTTCCTGTGATACCCCAGCACCATGTGGATGATGGAACTGGCGACAAACGCGAACACCGCCGCGAGCAGGATGGGGACCACGAGCGACAGCACCGGAACCATGCGCACCTCCGAATGCCTGACGGAACGACGGCCACGGGATCGAAGGGAAGTGGTGGCATGCTAGGCCGGCGCGCGCGGTCGGTCAAGCGATTCCGCTCATTCCCCCGGGGAGTCGCCCGCAATTTCACACCGCTTCGTTGCGCCGCCCCGGCTGTGTTCCAGAGTAGAATCGGGCCGCTCGCACAACCCGGGAGTCTGGCCATGCCGAAGCCCTCACGTGCGGTTCCCTGGCCCCGCCGGCTGATGCCGGCCCTGTTCTGCATCCTTGCCGCGATACCGGCGCTCGCGCAGGAGGCGGCGCAGGCAACCACCGCGCAGCCAACGACCGCGCAGGCGACGCTTGAATCCGCCCTGACGTGGATTGAACAGCGCGAAGCCATCGAGGAGTACCTCCGGATCGCGAAAGTCGTCTCGATGGAGACACTCAAGGTCGGCGTTACCCGTCCGCGCCGCGCCGTGCTGGCCGAAGGTGGCCTTGTCCCCGCGATGGCCTGGAAGGTCGTGCCTCCGGGCCGCCCTTCCGGCTACTGGGAAAGCTATAAGTCGGAGATTGCCGCATACGAGCTGGACAAGCTCCTTGGGTTGAACATGGTGCCGCCCACCGTGGAGCGTCGGATCCAGGGAGATACCGGCGCTGCGGTCATGTGGTGCTCGCCGACGAAGAACTTCAAGGAGATGGGTGGCGTGCCGACGCCGCCGGGTCCGCACGTCGCGCGCTGGGTGCGGCAGCTCGTGCGCGCCAAGATGTTCGACAACCTGATCGGCAACAGGGACCCGAACCTCGGGAACTGGCTTGTCGATCCGTCGTGGAACCTGATTCTCATCGACCACACGCGCGCCTTCACGACCGAGAAGGACCTGGTTCACAAGAAAATGGACCACGTGGACGCGGAGCTCTGGGAAAAGATGAAGGCGCTCACGCTCGAGACGCTCACGCCGGTGCTCCAGAAATGGGTTGGCAGGGGAGAGATCCGGGCGATGCTCGAGCGGCGCGATCGCATGCAGCAGGAGTTCGAGAAACTGGTCGCGGAGAAAGGGGAGGGAGTGATCCTGCGCTAGGGCACCCCTCCGAGGCGATGCTCCGCGTCACGCCCGCGATTGCGATCGAGGAGTCCGAACTGGTGGAGCGCTTCGTGCGCGCCTCCGGGCCGGGCGGTCAGAACGTCAACAAGGTGGCCACCGCCGTGGAGCTGCGGTTCGACGCCAGCCGCTCCCCCGCGCTGGACGCCGCGGTGCGCGGGCGGCTGCGCGCGATTGCCGGCACCCGCATGACGGCGGACGGCATCATCGTCATCGACGCGCGTCGGTTCCGCACGCAGGCGCAGAACCGGGAGGACGCGCGCCAGCGGCTCGCGGCGCTGTTGCGCCAGGCCGCCACGCCGCCGCGCCTGCGGCGGAAGACCCGGCCGCCCGCGGCATCCAAAGAACGCCGCCTCACCTCGAAGCGCCGCCGTTCGGAGCTGAAGCGTGCCCGAGGCAAGGCGGACGCCGAGTGAATCTGGTGATTTGGTGATTCAGTGATCTTCAAATCACCCAATCACCAAATCACCAAGTCAAGCTCACTTCTCAATCGTGGCAGCCTTGATGTAATCCAGCTTCGGGAACTCCTTCGCGAGGTAGGCGTTTCCTTCCATCTGCAGGCGCCCCTGTTCGGGCCCGTTGCCGCGCGGCCGCCCTTCGCCGTAGCCGCTGTGGATCTTGTCCACGACGTCCATCCCGGAAACCACCTGGCCGAACGGCGCGAAGCCCATGGAGTCCAGGTTCGAGTTGTCGGCGAAGTTGATGAAGACCTGCGTCGTGCGGGTGTCGGGAGACGCGCCCATGGCGTATGTGATGTAGCCGCGCTTGTTGCTCTGCTTCACGGGATCTCGCGGGATCTGCGCGCTCCTCAACGCCGCCATGACCGCCGGGTCGCCGCTGATCCCGAACTGGACCATGAAACCGGAGATCACGCGGAAGAAACGGCACTCGTCGTAGAAGCCGTTCTTCACCAGGTTGTAGAAGCGGTCGGCGCCGTGCGGCGCCCAGTCGCGGTTCACCTGCACGACGAACGGTCCGACCGACGTGTCGAAGCGGACCTTGTAGGTGGCGGGCGCCGTTTCCTTGAGCGCCGAGGGGTTCTTCAGAGCGGCCTTGCCAGTGTCCTGAGCCATAGCGTTTGGGGCCGCGACAACGGTCGCGACGGCAATCAAAGCGGCTGAAACCACGCGATAAACCATGTCTGCTCTCCTCGAGTGTTCACTGCCGGAGAGCGATGCTAGCACGTTCGGCGCGCGCCCGCGCGTGGGTGGAGCTGCGCGCCCGGCGGCCGCGCCTCGACGCCGCGAGCTGTCGCGCGGCGTCAAGGCCACGGGACCTGCGGCGATCGGTAGAAGTTGACACCGAGCGCCGACCATCGCGCCGCCTGTGCGCCGAGCCGCTCGCGGAAGCGGCCCCAGCGGCGCTGTTCCGCCGTGGACCATCCAACCTCCGCCACCGCGGCGAGCCGCGGAAACGCGAGCAGTTCCACGTCACGGATGTTCGCGACCGTCTCGGTCCAGAGCGGCGCCTCGACGCCGAGGATCGACGCTTCGGGCAACCCCTCGTGGAGAGTGGCAGGATCCCAGTCGTACGCGTCCCGTACCTCGATGTAGGCCGCCCAGTTCAGCCCGATGGGGAAATCGGCGTCGTACTGCATGTCCATGTACATCCGGTTCGCGGGCGACAGCAGCACGCGCGCGCCCTGCGCGACAGCCTGCGCGGGAGACGCCTCCGGGCGCCAGTGTTGCACGACCGTGCGAGGGGACAGCCGCGCGGCTGCGACCTCGTCCCAGCCGATCATCCGCTTGCCGTGCGACTCGACGATCCCCTGCACGCGCTCGATGAACTGCACGTACTGCGCCGGGCTCAGCCGCTTCACCTCGTCACCGCCCGCGTGGAAGTACTCTCCGGGCGTCAGCGCGGCAATCTCCCGTACGACGTCGTCGATGAAGCGGTAGGTGACGTCGCGCTCGACACACAGCGCGCTGAACCCGACTTCGGTGCCCGTGTAGAGCGGGCGCGCGACGCCATCGCAATTCAGCTCGGCGTACGACGCCAGCGCGGCGTTGGTGTGCCCGGGCATGTCGATCTCCGGCACGATCGTCACGAACCGGGCGGCCGCGTACGCCACGAGGTCGGCGTATTCCTCCTGGGTGTAGTACCCGCCCGGCCCACCGCCGACTTGCGTCGATCCGCCGTGCTGCGCGAGCCGCGGCCACGACGTGATCTCGATCCGCCAGCCCTGGTCGTCCGCGAGGTGCAGGTGCAGGCGGTTCATTTTGTGCAGCGAGAGCAGATCGATGTAGCGCTTCACCTCGTCGAGCGTCAGGAAGTGGCGCGCGACGTCGAGCATCGCGCCGCGCCACGCAAAGCGCGGGCGATCGACGATCTTCCCTGCCGGCGCGAAGACCGGCCGGCGCTCGTCCGGCCTGACCGCCGCGTGCTCGATGAACGGCGGCAGGAGTTGCCGGAATGTCTGCACGCCGTAAAAGAGGCCGGCTGGCTCGTTGGCGAGAATCGTGACGCGCTCGGGCGTGATCGTCAGCTCGTAGCCTTCCGCGCCGGCCGTCGCAAGCCCGCCGAGCGCAAGCTGGATGCTCGCCGGCGGCGGCTGGCCGTCCGCCACCTCGACGCGCAGCGGCGCCTCTGACGCGGCAAGGCCTATCAGATCGGAGACGTACTGCCCCAGGAGCTGCACGCGCGCGTCGCGCGGCACGACGATCGTTGTCGCTGGCGTGATCACGAACCTGCCCTCGGCCGGCGTCACCGACAGGGGCTCGGGGACGAGCGACTGCATCGGGCCACGCCCCGCCGCCCCCGGCAGTTCGATGCGCACCCGCTTGCCGCAGGCGGAGATGGCAGCCAGGAGCGCCAGGACAACCGCGAGCCGGCGCAGGTGAGAGCGGGGCGCCGGAGTTCTGCCCTGCGTACGCGCCGTCACTTCCGTGAAACCTCGGCCCCCGCGAAGAGGTAATCGGCGGCCAGATGGGCCAGGGTCCGCACGCCGGTGACGAGCGCCGTCTCGTCCACGAAGAACCTGGGCGAGTGGTTGGCCGCCGCCTTTCCGACCTGGTCCACCGGTGTAATGCCGAGCAGCAGGAACAGTCCCGGGACTTCCCGCTGAAAGTAGCTGAAGTCCTCCGCGACGGTGTTCTTGGGTATCTCGATGAGCCGTCGTCCGGCGACGCGCTCGAGCGTCGGCATCATGCGCGAGGTCAGTTGGGGGTTGTTTACCGTGACTGGATACCCGCGGTCGATACGCACTTCTGCGGTCGCCCCCGCGGCCTCGGCGATCCGCTGCGCCGTCCGCGTGATGCGCGCGTGCACGTCGTTCTGCATCCCGTCGTCGAAGGTGCGGATCGTCCCGACCAGCCGCGCCGTGTCCGGGATGATGTTCTGGCGGGTGCCCGCCTCGAACTGGCCGACGGTGACGATGGCGGGCTGCGCGGTGATGTCGATCTGCCGGCTGACGATTGTCTGCAGGCCGAGGACGATCTGCGACCCGACGACGATGGGGTCGATGCCGGCCCAGGGGTTCGCGCCGTGCGTCTGGCGACCGCGCACGATGATCTCGTACGTATCGGTGGCGGCGAGCAGCGGGCCGCTCCGCCACGCGACGTGTCCGCTCGGAATGTTCGCGAACACGTGCAGCCCGAAGATTGCGTCCACGTCCGGTCCCTTGAGCACGCCTTCCTTGACCATGGCGTCGGCGCCGGCGGGCGACTCTCCGCGCGGCGCTCCTTCTTCGGCCGGCTGGAAGATGAACCTGACCGTGCCGCGGAGGCGCGGTCTCAGCTCGGTGAGGATCTTTGCCGTCGCGAGCAGCATCGACATGTGCGCGTCGTGACCGCATGCGTGCATGACGCCGACTGGCTTGCCGTCGAATTCCCCCTTCGCGCGGCTGGCGAACGGCAGCCCCGTCTCTTCGACGACGGGCAGCCCGTCCATGTCGCTCCGGAGCGCGACCACGGGGCCGGGCAGCGCCCCCTGGAGCACGGCCACGACTCCGTGCCGCGCGATGCCCGTCTTCGGTTCGAGACCGAAGCTGCGCAGCTGGCCGGCGACGAACTTCGCCGTCTCGGCTTCGCGGTTCGACAGCTCGGGATGCTCGTGCAGATGCCGGCGCCACTGGAGCAGTTCCTGCTCGACGGCGGCGGCGCGCGCGTCGATATCGGCGGCGAGCGGCGACGGAATGACACGCGGCTGCGCGGCGGCGGGAACGGCGGCCACCAGGGCCGCCACGGCAAGGAGCGTTTTCATCGGGCTAGTGTAGCCGAGAGGCCGCTAGCCCCGCGCGCGGTCCATGTCGTCGGCGAGCGTTTCGCGAACGAGGATGGGGATCTGCTCGAGCAGCCACTGCGCCATCGCCTCGTCTTCGCGCAGGTTCTCGCGGCACAGGCGCGCGACTTCGCGTTCGCCGAGGTCTTCCGCCGCAATGACGAGCGCGCGGTAAGCGGCAACCTCGAACTGCTCCGCGGCGTAATCGGTCACGCCGTTCTTCACCAGCTCGTCTGAGAAGAACGCCGTCCCGGGCGCCATGATCGAGCCGACGATCGACGCAACCGCTGATTTGAGCGACGGACTCGAGTTGCCGAGAATGCCCAAGGCCTGCCGGAGTCGCTCGACGTGCTGCTCGGTCTCGCCAGCGTGCTCCTCGATACGCTCACGGATCCCCGGGAGCGCGGCGGCGTCGTTCGAGTGATCCCGCAGAATCGGCAGCAGCTCGGTCTCCATCGCGAACGCATCTCCGAGCCAGGCAACCAGTCTCTCTCGCTCGTTCATTCAGCCCTCCGGCCACGGCTGTTCACGACCCGTGCCGATCGCACGCGGAGGCCGAGTTGCCTCCCGCTCAGGTTTGCTTGGAGCCGCTACCGCTGCTCTTTCAGGCCGAGCTCGACCATCCGCGTGCGCACCGCATTCGCGTACTCGGACTCGGGCGCCAGGCGCAGGAACGCCGCGTAGTGCTCGCTCGCTTCGTCAGTCCGTCCCAGCACGTCGCAGGCCATGGCCAGGCCTCGGTGCGCATCAGCGTTTTCGTCGTCGATCGCCAGCGCCTGCCGGTAGAACTTCTCCGCGGCCGCGTGGTCCCGGCGTTCGTGAGCGACCGAGCCCAGTCCGATCGACGCGGCTACCGACCGGGGATCGAGGACGAGCGCCCGCGCGTAGTGGCGCTCGGCGCCCGCGAGGTCCCGTTGCAGCAGCCGGCACGTGGCGACGCCGACGTGCGCGTCCGGACTGTTTTGCTGGATGTCGAGGATGCGGCGATACAGGCGTTCCGCAGCCGGGTAGTCTCGCCTGGCGAGCAGCGCCTTGGCCTGCTCGAACATCGGCACAGCGGCGGCCTGCGGATCCTGGTAGGCAACGGCGCCGGGCACCGTCTTCAGCTCTTCCCGGCGCGGCCGTTCGTCATGCGGATGCCAGCTGCCTCCGCAGCCGACCGCGCCCGCTCCGCAACTGGTCGCCGACGCTGCGCAGGCAAGCATGATCGCCGCGAGTGCACGGCCGCAGACCGGCGCGGGCATCGTCAGATCGTAGCAGACGTGCGCCAGCCCAGTCTTTGCCGCCGCGCTCAGCCCTTCCTCCTTCGCCGAAGCTCGGGCGCACGCGACCTGCTCTGCCAGAGCTGGTCCGTCAGCTCAGGGGTTGCACATCTCGCCGGTGTAGTCGCCGCGCGTCGTGCCTCTTGCCGGATCGAACGCTCCGCGAAGCCGGATCTGGCCGCTCGCAGCGCTCGCCGGATCCGTTGGCGCGCCGAACGTGATCAACGACGCGAACCCGCCGCGCCCGGGCGGCAGGTCGATGCTGCCGGTATCAGTGCCCAGCAGTTGCCCGCCGTTCTTCAGATTGACGACGCTCTTGCCCGTGAAGAACAGCACGGTCGGCACGCCGGAGGGCGGAGCTCCGGGCGCGCCGATCGCGTCGGACGGAATCGCCGCCGTGATGAGGAACTGGTAATTCCCCTGGACGCCGCCCCACACGCGTCCGGCAGTGCAGAACGCCTGCGGATCGGGCGGGCAGTGCTCGGTGCCGGGCGGCACGACAAACGCCTCGAAGTGCCCCGTCACCGGCTTGCAGACCTGATCGGCCATCAGCGGCGCGCCGCCGACGCCGTACAGCAAGAAGCACGCGCCTGCGCACGTAGGCCACCGGACGGTTGGTGTCATACGCTCCTCCTGTGTGAGAGGAGCGGATTGTCCCCGCAACATCGAGGCGGCGCAAGCGAAACCGACGGGGACAGCCGCCGTTTCCTTGACGTTCGTTGAGAAACGGGCGGCTGTCCCCTTCTTCGCCGATGCCGTCAGCGGCGCCGCGAGATCTCGTAAATCGCGCCGTTGCTCAGCGACACGATGTACAGGTTGCCGTTCGGCCCCGTCTGCACGTCGGTGCCGACCCCGAAGTTGCGGCCGACCAGCAGGCTCTCGCTCTCAGTGCCCTCCCACTTGTGCAGGTTGTCCGCAACACGATCCTCGAGGCGCGGATCGTCAACCGCGATCTTCCGCCGGTTGCCCGTGAGCTGCAGCCGGAACAGATGGCCCCCCTCGAGGAACGGCCGCGCGGCCGCGACGAACAGGTCGCCGCGGTACTGCGGCCCGAGCGCGCGCCCGCGGACGAAGCCGATGCCGCCCGGCGCGACTTCGAACTTCCACGCGAACTCCGGCGCGCTGTAGTGCGCCCCCGGGAGCATGAACAGCCGCGACATCGCTTCCTCGGCGCTGTCGGCGATGTTCACGGGAGACCACCGCAACTGTTGCAGGCCGAAGTAAGTGCCCGCGAACGGGTCGGGCGGCGAGGGTGTCACCGTCGTTTCGATCGTCTTGAACTGCTCGATGCGCGAGGGAGGCCCCATGACCTGCACCCATCCCGAGTTGAACCCGGGCTCGACGCGGTTGATCTCGGAGAACGTGTCGTCGCCGTTCTCCTGCTCCCACAGCGCGCCCGACTCAGGATCGAACGCCATGCCGAAGCTGTTGCGCAGACCGTACGCGTAGATCTTCTGGACGTTCGCTCCCGCCTCGCCGCCCATCGCGGCACCCGCGGCGAAGAACGGGTTGTCCGCCGGCGCCGACCCATCGTCGTTGAGGCGCAGGATCACCCCGGTCAGGTGCGCGTCGTCCGGTTCGGGCCCGCCGAACTGGTCGTCGGCCCGCGTCGGCCCTCCGGGCCCGTCGGGCAGGTTCTGCATCTGCCCGCGGCGTCCCGTGTCGCCGATAACGACGTAGAGCTTCCCATCCGGACCGAAGCGGATGACGCCGCCATCGTGGTTGCCTCGGGGCGGCTGCGTTTCGTCGCCCTGCCCCGGGGGTGTGGGCGCGCCGTCGTTCTGGAACGCGCGCAGCACGATCACGTTGCGGTCGTACGTGAGCGACGAGCCGTCCCACACGAAACGGTCCACCCGGTTGCCGAGCAGCGGCACCTCGAGCACATTGCCGCTGTCCGGCAGGAACATGTTGGCGTCGAGGCAGCGCAGCTCGTCCGGAAAGAACGGATCGGCTGGAGGCGCCGTGCTGCGGCACGTCCAGTACAGGTACACGCCCGGGTCTGTCGGAAAGTCGGGGTGCAGCGCGATGCTGAGCAGCCCGCGCTCCGAGTTCCGGTTCACCCCGAGATCGAGGACCGTTGCCACCACGGCCCCGTTGACGATCCGCTTCACGAGGCCGGTGTCCTTCTCGAGCACGAGCATGTCTGACGGGCCGAGAAAGGCGACACCGATCGGCAGGTTGAGCCCGGACACGACCGTCCGGACTCGCAGGTTGCGATCGAGAAGTTCCGGGGCCGCCAGTTGCGCGGAGGTGCGGGTCTCGTGGCTGAGGGTCAGGGCCGCGGCGAACGACGCGGCCAGGCAGGCACTACCGATCCAACGTCTCCGTTGCATGCGTCTCCTCCTCTAGGAACCGGTTGCCGGCGCAACATCGGTTCCCGAAGGAGAACGCCGCATTCACGAGGCTTTTGCGGGGGCTGCGCGCGACAGCGGTCCGACGCGCGTAAGCCGTTACCGGGGACGTAAGTCGGGTGCTTCGCGGGGAGGGGCCCCCGGCGCGTCATCCCGCGCCGACCGGCGCGGACCGGGCACGGCTCACGTAGGCACGCCGAGCTTCGGAAGCAGCCACGACTGCAGCACGAAGTAGACGGCCAGCACGGCGATGAGCGTCAGGACATCCATGGCTCTATTATCACCCGCTCACTCGAGTTCCCAGCACAGATCGAGGCACGTGTGGGTCGCCTCGGGCCCGGTGCGGAACCGGGCACGCACGCGGTCCCCGATTCGGATCGGCCGGCGATCGAGCAGGTAGCTCTTCAGGATCGTGCACACGCCGTTGATCTTCACGTCGATCTGGTAGTACGGGCATTCGATCTCGAGGCCGGTTCCTCCGCGGGCCACGTGAGTGTACGAGTAGATGTACCCGCGCGGGTCGGCCACCTGCTGCCAGGTCATCGGCTGATGGCAATCGGGACAATCGGCGCGCGGTGGCAGCCACAGCTCTCCGCTCCCCTGCGAGACGGGGCACCGCGCGTTGACGCATTTCGTGGCGAGGAGCGTCCCCTCGGCCAGCCCCTTGAAATACGGCGTGAGCAAGCCGTACGTGTGGAAGTGCGTGCCGTCCTCGCCGAAGCGCGGCAGCTGCACCACCCACGCGTCACCGATCGCCGCGACGGTCGAGGGCTTCGTCTGGAGGATCACTTTCCCGTTGTTGACGATGGACATCGGCGTCTCCTGTCGTCGGATTCGGCGTGCTACCAGGCCTTCTCGAGCACGGCGCAGGTGACGTGGCTGCCGACGCCGGCGTGAGAGATCGCCACGCCGCGCCGAGGGTCCTTCACCTGCAGGCTTTCCCAGTCATCCGGCTTCTGCTTCCCGTACCGCTGCCAGAGTGCGGGATCGCCGTGGAACTGGTCGTACTTGCCCTGGAGTTGCCAGAACACTTCGCCGCACTGGAAGATGCCGGTCGCTCCCACGGCATGCATCGTCCCGAGCAGTCCGCCTGAGAGGTTCGCGGGGCATCGGCCCGGGCGTCCGGTGCGTGGGTTTTTCAGGTAGCAGTCGCCGGACGTCACGTACTCCTGCTCGCGGCCGTACAGCGTGAGCCCGATGTCGCCGTAAGTCTGGAGGTCCGAGATGGTGAACGCGTCGTGCGTCTCCACGAGATCGAGGTCCTCGATCGGGTTCTGCACGCCCGCCATCCGGTAGGCCATGTACGACGCGAAGCGTGTCGCGCCGAAGCTCTCGAACCCGGGCCAGCGCCCGTCCTGCTTCTTCATCTCGTCGTAGAGCCAGGCGTAGCCTTCTTCGGTTTCGTGAGGCAGCAGCGGGATGCGCATCGGGCGGCGATCGCCGGTGCGCAGCGTGTGCGATCCGCCGGCGATGTAGAGGCGCACCGGCTTGTCGGTCAGCGCATGCGCGACCTCCTCCGAGCAGAGCAGGGCGGCGGCGGAGCCGACGCTCATCGCGCAGCACTCGAGGAAGCGCAACGGGTCAGAGACGATCTCGCCGCCCAGCACCTCTTCGACGGTGTGACGCCCGGGTTGCTGCGCGTACGGCGAGGAGCACGCGTAGCGCCGGTTCTTGACGGCGATCTCCGCGCGGACCCGCTCGTCCACGCCGTACATCTCCTGGAAGCGCCGCGCCATCGGCGCGTAGTAGCTGGCATAGTTGCGCGCCAGGCGCGTCTCGAAGTCCTTGCACGCGGCGCTCGCGATGTAATAGTTGCCGGTCCACGTCTT
Source organism: Vicinamibacterales bacterium (assembly GCA_035463475.1). GTDB lineage: Bacteria > Acidobacteriota > Vicinamibacteria > Vicinamibacterales > 2-12-FULL-66-21 > JACPDI01. The sequence goes on along the minus strand of DATHTE010000132.1, from coordinate 5,358 downwards.
CACTTCGTCCATGCGCTCCCAGCCGAGCACGAGCGTGCAGTCGCTCATCCCGCTGGCGACGGTGGTGGCGCCCATGAGCATCGTGGAGCCACCAGTGGCTCCGCCCGTCTTGATTCCCACGTTCGGGAGCAGATCGAGGCCGAGATAATCGTGCACCTTGGCCTCGCAGAGGAGCTGGTCCTGGAAGTGGTCGGCGAACTCGCCGTAGCAGGCGAAGTTGATCAGTCCCTTGACCTCGAGCGGTTCGCGCCGCAGGCCGTTCTCCTCGAGCAGCATGCGGAAGGCCATCATGCACAGCTCTTCGAGCTTCTTCTCCGGGTAGCGCTTGCGGAAGTCGGTGGTGCCCGCGGCGACCATGTAGACTGGCCGGGTCCAGCGCGGAACGCGGAGATTCCCTGGGGCGAAAGTGATCACGTCAGCTCCTCTCGCAGAAGGTGCCTGTCACCAATTGCCCGCTCTTGAGGACAATTGGTGACAGGCACCGTTGGTTGGCAACTGCGGTGCCAGCCGCGGGGGCGCATGGAGGTACGAGCGCGCATGAATCGGCGCGCGAGGGGCGCCGCCGTGCCGGAAACCCGGAACCTCGATGCGGGATGCCGTCAATCCGTGCGCTCGCCCGCGCGCAAGCCCGCATCGCGCCGACCTCCGCCCCCTGGCACACGCGTCGCAAGCGGCGCGCGTGACCACCACTCGCACACCGGAAGGCGCACCGATGTCCGACGACCTCGTCGTGCTCTGGCACGATCGGCAGGCCGGCTGCGATCTCTGCTTCGAGATCGTGCAGATCGGCGAAACCGAGTTCGAGCTGCGCGTGCTCCACGAGGGGCGCGTCTGGCTGACCGAAGACGCGGCCGACTTCCACGAGCTGCTCGATCGCGCCCGCGCGCTGCACGCCGATCTCCACCCGCTCGCGCACTGACTCTCCTCGCCGGCCGCTTTGCCATTACAATCGGCGGACGGCCTCCGGGCTGCTCAAGGGGGACTGTCGCCGCCTGGCCGGCCAGACCACGGCCGCCGCGGCTCTCGTTCAGGCTTCAATCCGTTCGGCCTCGCAACCCGCCTTTGCCAGGTTGCGGCAAAGGCTTCGGCATTCCGCGAGGTTTCGGCAAGCATACCGCGAGGTCGCATGGGTTCGGCATTCCGCAAGGTTTCGGCATTGACTTGGGTATTCGGCAACCTTCACGCGAGGCGAGTCGGCGCCCAGGGCCTTCGGCATTCGGCATTACTCCTTGTACTGTTCTCAGCCGCTTGCGGCGGCTCCTCGTCGCCGACCTCCCCCACCTCCGCCCCCGCGCTCGAGCCGACCAGCGCCTGCGGGACGATCGGCGGTGCGGCCGCCAGCGCGGTGTCGTCGATCGTGAACGGGGCGGAGTGCCGCGCCGGCACCTCCGCCGTCGTCCTGATCAACCTGCGCGATCGCGCTGGCAACGCTGTGGGCGCCTGTTCGGGAACGATCATCGCGCCACGCGTGATCCTGACCGGCGCGCACTGCCTGGACGAGGAGGTGACCACCGCGCGTATCTGGCTCGGTACGGGGGCAGAGATCGTCGCTGAGTCGTTCGCGCACTTCCCGAATTACAGCCAGGGGAACTCGGCGACCCCTGACGTGGGAATCGTCCGGATGGCACAGGACCTCGCGCCCGCGCCGGTGCCGCTCCTCACCACGCGCGACCCGCGGGTGGGGGAAACGGCCGTCATCGCCGGGTGGGGACGGAACCAGGCGAGCGTGCCGGCGACGCTTCGCGCCGGCACGGCCGTGCTGAGCGCCGTCGGCCCGCTCTACCTCGAAACGCAGTTCAGCGCCACGGCCAGCTCCATCTGCTCAGGCGATTCCGGCGGGCCGATCCTGCTCTCGGAAGGGGGAACGTGGACGGTCGCGGGGGTGATCTCCGCGGCGTCTGTGGCCGGCTGCACGACCGGCACGAACTTCTACGTCAACATCCGCAACGCCGCCGTCCTGGCGTTCGTTCGGGGCCACTCGAACCTCACCGGCTCGCGCTGACCGTCCCATCGACGCGGCGGGTGCCTCCGGCACCGCGCCGCAAACAGGGGAGAACGCATGAGAACGCTCGGAATCCTGCTGTTGGCGCTGGCCGCACCCAGCCTGCCCGCCTTGGCGCAGCCGATCGATCTTCGGTCGCAGGAAGTCGTAGACCTCACCCACGCGTACGGGCCGACCACGCTCTACTGGCCGACATCGCCCTCGACATTCGCGCTGCAGACGCTGGCGTCCGGAAAGACCGAGGGCGGGTACTTCTACGCCGCAAACAGCCTGTGCACGCCCGAACATGGCGGCACGCACCTGGATGCGCCGAGGCATTTCTACGAAAGCGGGCGCACGACCGAGCAGATCCCGCTCGATCAGCTCATCGCCCCGGCCGTGGTCATCGACGTCACGACGCGCGCGGCCGCCGATCGCGACTACCGCCTGACGCGCGAGGACGTGCTGCAGTTCGAGAAGGCGCACGGGCCAATCGCGAAGGGGACGATCGTGCTGCTTCGGACCGGATGGAGCCGCCGCTGGCCGGAGGCGAAGGCATATCTGGGCGACGATACGCCGGGCGACGCGTCGAAGCTGTCGTTCCCGTCGTATGGCGCCGAGGCGGCCCGGTTGCTGGTGGAGGAGAGGGGCGTGGCGGCGCTCGGCGTCGATACCGCGTCGATCGACTACGGTCGATCCACCGATTTCCAGGTGCACCGCATCGCGGCGGCGCGCAACGTGCCGGGCTTCGAGAACCTCACGAACCTGGATCGGCTTCCGCCGCGAGGCGCGTCAGTCATCGCGCTCCCGATGAAGATCGAGGGAGGCTCCGGCGGTCCGCTCCGCGCGATCGCGCTCGTGCCGAGATAGTTCACCGCTTCAACGCATATTGTCGGGCAGGCGCACGGCGACCACCTCGCCCCGCACGGTGATCTCCCCCGCCGCCGCGACCGTCACCTCGACGACGACCTTGCGGGGCCCGCTGTCCTTCACGCGCCCGCGAAGCTCGATGGCCAGGCCGAGCGGCGTCGGGCGGAGGTAGTCCACGTGCAGGGCCGCGGTCACGAACCGTGGCATGTCGCCGGCGCCCACACGGCGCCCGGCAGCCGCCTCGGTGGCGGCGGCCGCCGTGGCCATCGCGTGGCAGTCGATGAGCGACGCGAGCAGGCCGCCGTACACGAAACCGGGCATCGACGTCTGCGCCGGCCGCGGCTCGAAGCGCGTGATGCCTTCCAGGCCGTCCCAGGCCGTTTTCAGGTGGTAGCCGTCCGGATTCAGGCGGCCGCACCCGTAGCAGTGCGCCGCGTCTTCCGGGTAGAAGTCCTGGACGAACACACCGGTTCCTAAAGCTCCCACACGGCGCCCAGCGACTCGAGAAACGCGAGCTCGGTGCGCTCGAAGCGGTCGTCCGCGAGCGCGGCGCTGACAAGGTGCGTGAGGAACGCGCGGCGGTCCGCGGGCCCGAGCGCCGCCTTCAGCTCGGCGGCGCAGGCGCGCAGCGCGCCTTCGAGCGTGTTGCCGGCCAGGCATTCTCGGTACCGCGAGAGCGCCTGCCGCAGGGCCTCGTCGGCGGCAGCGGCGCTCAGTCCCGCCGACCCGAGCGTCGGCTTGATGGCATCGATCTCGTCGACGCCGAAGGAGCCGTCGACGGCGGTCACGGCAATGACGAGGAATGCCTTCGCGGCGTCCGCGGACCAGCCAGGCGGCGTGCGCGCAGCATCACGGTTGTCTGGTGAATCCGGCATGAGACCTCCCGGGGAACCGGGCGATAGGAGAACCAACTGGCGATCGTAGCACGCGTGCTCAGGTGGTGGCCGATGCCGGGGCTTGGGCTGGTGCCGGCCTGGCCTGGCGCCTGAACGTGAACGCCACCAGCGCGGCGACGAGCAGCAGGCCGGCGAGAACCGGGGCTGCCGGAATGTGAGACCCTGGAACAGCACGCCGGGCGGCGCAGTTCGTCCTCGGTCGCGCCCCACTGGAGGCACCACGGGCGCGCGACGAACAGGCTGCTCCTGCCCTTCAGCTCACGCGCACCCGCTCGTCGTGCCGCAGTTGACGCACTTGTAGCAGGCGCCGCTGCGCACCATGATCGAGCCGCACGTGGTGCAGGGCGGGGCATCCTCCTGGTTCTGGATGGCGGCAAACGCGGCCCCTTTCGGCCCCGGGTTCGCGCTCGCCTGGGATCCCGCACCCGCCGCGTCCTTCACCTTCGCGACCGTCTCGTCCAGCGTGAGCTGCTGCGGCATGCCCGCGTCGGCGTTGCCCTGGCCGTCTCCCTGCAGGTTCACACCCGCGCGATACTGCGCGTCGGTGGAGAGGAACTTCGACGCGAGCCAGCGGAACACGTAATCGACGATCGACTTCGCGAACCGCACCTCCGGGTTTTTCGTCATGCCGCTCGGCTCGAAGCGGACGTGCGAGAACTTGTCCACGAGGTCGTGCAACGGCACGCCGTACTGCAGGGCGTAGGAGATCGCCTGCGCAAACGCGTCGGCGAACCCCGAGATGGTGGACCCTTCCTTCGCCATCACGAGGAAGATCTCACCGGGCATCCCGTCCTCATACAGGCCGACGGTGATGTAGCCCTCGTGCCCCGCGATGTCGAACTTGTGCGTGAGAGCGCGGCGCTCGTCCGGCAGCTTTCGCCGGCGCGGCCCTTCCGCCACGGCGGCCGCCGGCGCGGCTCCCTTGTCCTTCGAGGTATTCAGGGGCTGCGTGCGCTTGCTGCCGTCGCGGTAGATCGACACCGCCTTGGCGCCCATCCGCCACGAGTCGATGTACGCCTTCTCGATCTCCTCCACGCGCGCGTCCTTCGGCACGTTGACCGTCTTGCTGATCGCGCCGGAGAGGAACGGCTGCACGGCGCCCATCATCTTGATGTGCCCCATGTAGTGGATCGAGCGCGTCCCGCGCGCCGGCTTGAAGGCGCAGTCGAACACCGCCAGGTCCTTGTCGCGGACGTGCGGCGCCCCTTCGATGGTCTCGTTCTCGTCGATGTACTCGACGACTTCCTGGATCTGCTTCTCCGAGTACCCGAGCCTGGCGAGCGCCATCGGGACCGTGTGGTTCACGATCTTCATCAGGCCGCCGCCGACCAGCTTCTTGTACTTGACCAGCGCGATGTCCGGCTCCACGCCGGTCGTGTCGCAGTCCATCATGAAGCCGATGGTCCCGGTCGGCGCCAGCACCGTGACCTGCGCGTTCTTGAACCCGTGCTGCTCGCCCAGCCGGTACGCCCGGTCCCACGACTCGCGCGCCGCGGACAGGAGCTGGAGCGGCGCGTGCAGCGACTCGATGCGCTGCGCCGCCGCGCGGTGCATCCCGATCACCTCGAGCATCGGCTCGCGGTTGAGCGAGAAGCCGGCGAACGGGCCCAG